>NZ_JBXANC010000001.1:0-797131 GCF_058801265.1 Pseudomonas sp. GW822-FHT03F08
TTGAGTTTCAAGGAGTTTTCCGTTTCGACTGCGCCGGAAGTGGGGCGAATTATAGGCCTCCAGAATCTGCCGTCAACCCCTAATTTCAACCTTACTCGGATTTCAGCGTAATCCGTGCAAAAGCCTTCTTGCCGGCCTGGCAAACATGAGTCGCACCCAGCACGCATATAAAGGAACGATCGACAACCTCACCATCTACACGCACACCGCCAGAAGCCAGCAGGTCACGAGCAGCCGCCGAGTTCTTCACCAGGCCAGCCTTATTAAGGACGGCAGCAATCGGCATATCTTCGGCAGCAGTCAGTTCGACTTCCGGCAAATCATCCGGCAACTCGCCATCCTTCATACGGTTACCCGCACCACGGTGGGCACTGGCAGCAGCCTCTTCACCATGGAAACGCGCAACAATTTCTTCAGCCAGCTTGATCTTGATGTCGCGAGGATTGGCACCCGCCTCTACATCAGCACGGAAAGCATTGATCTCATCCATCGAACGGAAGCTGAGCAGCTCGAAGTAACGCCACATCAACGCATCCGGGATCGAAACCAGCTTGCTATACATGACGCCCGGCGCTTCCTGGATACCGACGTAGTTGCCCAACGACTTGGACATCTTCTTAACGCCATCCAACCCCTCGAGCAGGGGCATCGTCAGAATGCACTGAGCTTCCTGACCATAACCACGCTGCAGCTCGCGCCCCATCAACAGGTTGAACTTCTGATCAGTACCGCCCAGCTCCACGTCCGCGCGCAATGCAACCGAGTCATACCCCTGTACCAGCGGATAGAGGAACTCATGAATGGCGATTGGCTGATTGGTGGTGTAGCGCTTGTCGAAGTCATCACGCTCAAGCATACGAGCCACGGTGTACTGCGAAGTCAGACGAATAAAGTCCGCTGGCCCCATCTGATCCATCCAGGTGGAGTTGAACGCGACTTCGGTTTTCGCCGGATCAAGAATCTTGAAGACCTGAGTCTTGTAGGTCTCGGCATTTTCCAGAACCTGCTCACGGGTCAGCGGAGGACGAGTTGCACTCTTGCCACTCGGATCCCCGATCATTCCGGTGAAGTCACCTATAAGGAAGATCACCTGATGCCCCAGCTCCTGGAACTGGCGCAGCTTATTAATAAGCACGGTGTGACCAAGGTGCAGATCCGGCGCCGTTGGATCGAAGCCGGCCTTGATTCGCAGCGGCTGGCCACGCTTGAGCTTTTCGATCAGCTCGGACTCGACCAACAATTCTTCCGCACCACGTTTGATCAGCGCTAGCTGCTCTTCAACCGACTTCATAACAGACCCGCAAGGCTCAGATTCAAAGGGAACCAACCATACAAGATCGCGCACCAATTACAAGTTTTGCCCGGCGCACGGACACCAATCCACGGGCGAGATGCCTGCGGACTTGCCTCAGAGATGATTTGGTTATATTTTATACAGTTATTTCATCTTCATCATGTCATTCATCTTTTCCAATTCATCTTTTCAAAGTCAAAACTACTTATGACCACTGAACCGTCTAAAGCGCCACCGCTTTACCCGAAGACCCACCTGCTTGCCGCAAGTGGGATCGCCGCCCTTCTCAGCCTGGCGCTCCTGGTATTTCCTTCCAGTGATGTTGAAGCCAAAAAGACGACCCTGAGCCTTGAACTGGAAAGTCCTGCTGAACAACTGACACAAGATCAAGACGCTGCTGACGCGGTTCAAGCCACAAATGAGCCAGTAGCCTCGCCCTTCGCGCAGATCGAAAACAGCGCAGAAGACGCACCTCAAACCGCCCAGGCCGCGCCAGCGCCTGCTCCGGTCGCTCCTGAAAAGAAGGCTCCAGGCCACAGGGAAGTGATCGTCTCCAAGGGCGATACCCTTTCGACACTGTTCGAGAAGGTCGGCCTTCCCGCTGCAGCCGTGCATGACGTGCTGGCCAGCGACAAACAGGCCAAGCAGTTCAGCCAGCTCAAACACGGCCAGAAACTCGAATTCGAGCTCAACCCGCAAGGCCAATTGACCAACCTGCACAGCAAGGTCAGCGACGTCGAAACCATCACCCTGACCAAGAACGACAAGGGTTATGTATTCAACCGCGTAACCGCCAAACCTACCGTTCGTACTGCTTATGTCCACGGCGTGATCAACAGCTCGCTGTCCCAGTCCGCCGCCCGCGCCGGCCTGTCCCACAGCCTGACCATGGATATGGCCAGCGTTTTCGGCTACGACGTCGACTTCGCCCAGGATATCCGCCAGGGTGACGAGTTCGACGTGATCTACGAGCAGAAAGTGGTCAATGGCAAAGCCGTCGGCAACGGCCCGATCCTGTCCGCCCGCTTCACCAACCGCGGCAAGACCTACACCGCCGTGCGTTACACCAACAAGCAGGGCAACAGCAGCTACTACACCGCCGATGGCAACAGCATGCGCAAGGCGTTCATCCGCACGCCGGTGGACTTCGCCCGCATCAGCTCCAAGTTTTCCATGGGCCGCAAACACCCGATCCTCAACAAGATCCGCGCCCACAAAGGTGTCGATTACGCCGCCCCACGCGGTACGCCAATCAAGGCTGCCGGTGACGGCAAAGTATTGCTGGCCGGTCGTCGTGGCGGTTACGGCAACACCGTGATCATTCAGCACGGCAATACCTACCGCACGCTGTACGGCCATATGCAGGGTTTCGCCAAAGGCGTGAAAACCGGCGGTACCGTCAAGCAGGGCCAGGTGATCGGCTACATCGGCACCACCGGCCTGTCCACCGGTCCGCACCTGCACTATGAGTTCCAGGTCAACGGTGTTCACGTCGATCCACTGGGCCAGAAGCTGCCAATGGCCGACCCGATTGCCAAAGCCGAACGCGCCCGCTTCCTGGCACAGAGCCAGCCGTTGATGGCTCGCATGGACCAAGAGAAGGCCACCATGCTGGCCTCGAGCAAGCGTTAAGCAATGGCTCTCTATATCGGCGTGATGTCCGGAACCAGCCTCGACGGTCTGGACATCGCCCTGATCGAGCAGACCTCGGCGATCAACCTGATCGCCACGCACTACATTCCCATGCCTGACTCCCTGCGCGCCGAGCTGCTTGGCTTGTGCGCCAGCGGCCCCGACGAGATCGCCCGCTCGGCCATTGCCCAGCAGAACTGGGTGAAGCTTGCAGCCCAAGGGATCCATGCCCTGCTCAAGCAGCAACAGCTCAAACCCGAAGCCATTCGCGCGATCGGCAGCCACGGCCAGACCATTCGCCATGAGCCGGCACGCGGTTTCACCGTACAGATCGGCAACCCTGCCCTGCTGACCGAACTGACCGGCATTACGGTCGTCAGTGACTTCCGCAGCCGTGATGTGGCCGCCGGCGGTCAAGGCGCCCCTCTGGTTCCTGCCTTCCACGAAGCGTTGTTCGAAGAGCGTACCGGTAACCGCGCGGTCCTGAATGTCGGCGGCTTCAGCAATCTCAGCCTGATCGAGCCGAACAAGCCTGTAGCCGGTTTCGACTGCGGGCCTGGGAATGTTCTGATGGATGCGTGGATTCACCAGCAGCGCGGGGAAAACTATGATCGCAACGGTCAATGGGCAGCCAGCGGCAAGGTTGAGCGGGTCCTGCTCAAGGCATTGCTGAGCGATCCCTTCTTCTCGACCCAAGGCCCGAAGAGTACCGGCCGGGAAGTGTTCAACCTGCCTTGGCTGGAACAGCATCTGTCACACCTGCCGGGTTTCACACCCGAAAACGTACAGGCAACGCTGCTCGAGCTGACGGCGCTGACCATCGTCGAATCGCTGCAAAGCGCTCAAACAGATACCGAAGAACTCCTGGTCTGCGGCGGCGGCGCCCACAACGCCACGCTGATGAAGCGCCTTGCAGACCTGCTGCCCAACGCGAAAGTCGCCAGCACTGCGACTCACGGTGTTGATCCAGACTGGGTTGAAGCCATGGCCTTCGCCTGGCTGGCCCATTGCTGCCTGGAGGGCATCACCGCCAATCGCCCCAGCGTCACCGGCGCAAAGGGCTTGCGCGTACTCGGCGCCATCTACCCCAACTAAGGCAAAATGCAGATAACAAAACGCCGCAGAACCCTGGAGTTCTGCGGCGTTTTATTGTGTACGTTGAAGCGAAATCAGATCGAGAACGAGGAGCCGCAACCACACGTCGTGGTGGCATTCGGGTTCTTGATCACGAACCGCGAACCTTCCAGACCTTCCTGGTAGTCCACCTCGGCACCCGCCAGGTATTGGAAGCTCATCGGATCAACCACCAGACTCACGCCTTCGCGCTCGACGATGGTGTCGTCCTCGGCCACATCCTCATCGAAGGTGAAGCCGTACTGAAACCCTGAACAACCGCCGCCCGTAACGAATACGCGCAGCTTCAAGCGATCATTCCCCTCTTCATCGACCAGGCTCTTCACCTTGTGCGCGGCACCCTGGGTGAATTGCAAAGCCGTGGGGGTGAAGGATTCGACGCTCATGCTGACTATCTCCCGGCGTTACGCCGCCATAATGCGTGATGACGCGCATTATCCGCTTGTCCTAGAAAATCGGTCAACTATTGTTACGGTATATCAATAAAGCTGATCAACCGACCAGAATGCAAAAAGGCCCGTTCAACGGGCCTTTTTTACGCGTACAACAAACCGTTACGGCAGCATGCCCGCGTGGGACAGACCAAAGCGCTCATCCAGACCGAACAGGATGTTCATGTTCTGCACCGCCTGACCCGACGCGCCCTTGACCAGATTGTCGATCACCGACAGCACCACCACCAGATCACCATCCTGTGGACGGTGAACCGCAATTCGGCAGACGTTGGCACCGCGCACGCTACGGGTTTCCGGATGGCTGCCGGCCGGCATCACGTCGACGAACGGTTCATTGGCATAACGCTTTTCGAACAGTGCCTGCAGATCCACCGAGCGATCAACCACGGTCGCATAGAGCGTGGAATGAATGCCGCGAATCATCGGTGTCAGGTGTGGCACGAAGGTCAGACCGACATCCTTGCCCGCCGCACGACGCAGCCCCTGACGAATTTCCGGCAAATGACGGTGACCTTTCACCGCATAGGCCTTCATGCTTTCCGACGTCTCGGAATACAGCGAGCCCACGGAAGCACCACGGCCGGCACCGCTGACACCGGATTTGCAGTCGGCGATCAGCAGCGAAGTATCGGCCAGACCTGCCTCAAGCAACGGCAGGAAACCCAGCTGCGTTGCGGTCGGATAGCAACCCGGCACCGCGATCAGGCGTGCTTTCTTGATTTGCTCGCGGTTGACTTCCGGCAAGCCATAAACCGCTTCGTCCAGCAGCTCCGGCGCACCGTGCGGCTGGCCGTACCACTTGGCCCATTCATCCGCGTCCTGCAGACGGAAATCCGCCGACAGGTCGATGACCTTGGTGCCCGCAGCCAGCAATTCGCCGGCCAGTGCGTGGGCAACCCCGTGTGGAGTGGCGAAAAACACCACGTCGCAGGCGCCCAGGGTCTTGATGTCCGGCACGCTGAATGCCAGACCGTCGTAGTGACCGCGCAGGTTCGGGTACATATCTGCCACGGCCAGACCGGCCTCGGATCGGGAAGTGATCACCACCACTTCTGCCTGCGGATGCTGTGCCAACAGACGCAGCAGTTCGACACCGGTGTAACCCGTGCCGCCGACGATACCGACCTTGACCATAAACCTGCCCTCAACGAACCCACTGGAAAGCCGTCGATAATAGGGGCCGCGCGCCCCTGCGACAACCGTCAAGGTGACGTGCGGACGCTCAAGCCTCTACTATCCGGCCTACCGTGAATGAGGGAATAAACAAAAATGCTCTATCTGTGGATCAAAGCGCTTCATATCGTCAGCATCGTGTGCTGGTTTGCCGGGCTGTTCTACCTGCCACGACTGTTCGTTTATCACGCACAAAGTGAAGACACGATCAGCAAGGAACGCTTCAGCGTCATGGAGCGCAAGCTGTATCGCGGCATCATGGGCCCGGCGATGATCGCCGCGTTGATCTTCGGCGGCTGGCTCATTTACCTGAACCCGAGCATCTTCAGCAGCGGTGGCTGGATCCACGCCAAGCTGACCCTGGTCGTGCTGTTGATCGGTTATCACCACATGTGCGGCGCGCAGGTAAAACGTTTTGTCCGTGGCGAGAACACCCGCAGCCATGTCTTTTATCGCTGGTTCAATGAAGTGCCGGTTCTGATATTGCTGGCTATCGTAATTCTGGTCGTGGTCAAGCCGTTCTAACTTCAACTGGTTCAACTTTCCGGGGTACTTCCGATGTCGCTGCCCGCTCTGCTCGAACAACGTCTGCGCCTGCCCGTCGTGGCTGCGCCGATGTTCCTGATTTCCAATCCTGAACTGGTGCTCGCGTGCTGTCGCAATGGCGTGGTGGGCAGCTTTCCGGCGCTCAACCAACGCGAAAGCAGCGGATTCAAGGCCTGGCTGGAACAGATCGAAGCGGGACTGGCGACACTGGATAACCCGGCGCCTTATGCCGTGAACCTGATTGTTCACAAGAGCAATCCGCGTCTGCAGGCGGATCTGAACATCTGCGTCGAACACAAAGTACCCATCGTCATCACCAGCCTCGGTGCGGTGAAGGAGTTGGTGGACGCCGTGCACAGCTATGGCGGCCTAGTGTTCCACGACGTGACGACTCGCCGCCATGCGGAAAAAGCCGCTGAAGCCGGCGTCGATGGCTTGATCGCCGTTGCCGCCGGCGCCGGTGGCCATGCCGGCACCTGGAGCCCGTTCTCGCTGATTGCCGAGATTCGTCAGTTCTTCGACAAGACGCTGCTGCTTGCAGGATGTTTGAACCACGGCCATGAGATTCTCGCCGCACAGCTACTTGGCGCGGATTTGGCCTACTTCGGAACACGATTCATCGGTACGACTGAAAGTCATGCGCCCGACGCCTACAAGGAGATGCTCCTGACAGCCAAGGCAGCGGACATCATTCATACTCCTGCCGTGTCTGGAGTACCGGCCAGCTTCATGCGTCAAAGCCTGGAAGCTGCCGGTTTCGACACGGCTGCGCTGCAAGGCAAAGGTGAAGTGAACTTCGGCGACAAGCTCAAACCGATCAACGATGAAGCCAAGGCCTGGAAAACCGTGTGGTCGGCCGGCCAGGGGGTAGGCGAAATCGACGATCTGCCGAGCGTGGACCAACTGGTGGCACGCCTCGATGCCGAGTATCGCCAGGCGCTGGAACACGCGGCGCAACTTCCGAAACGCTGGCCACGCTGAGAAAATTCCGGCCAGTCATTGCCCGACTGGCCTTACACTTGGCGACTGCAACACGCTTCAATTCAATTTCTTTCGCGACAAGGATGCCTCGGTCATGAGCGAACCGCGTTACAAGATCGTTTTCGACGGAGCCCTTCAGCCTGGCGTCGATATCACCACGGCCAAACTCAATCTGGCCGACCTGTTCAAGAGTGACGTGGCCGGCATCGAGCGCCTGTTCAATGGACGCGCCGTTGCCCTCAAGCGCGACCTGTCACACAGCGACGCCCAGGCTTATTTGCAAGCGCTGGGCAAGACAGGGATCGACGCCCGGATCGAGACAGAAACAGCCATCGAACTGAATCTGTCCGATGTCCAGGAACACTCCGCTGCCGTGGCTGAGCCCGACTCACCCTATGCACCACCTCGGGCAAGTGTCGGTGAACACCTGCCGGAGTTCGCCGCGCTCAAGCCATTGAGCGTCGAAGGACGGATCGGACGCCTGCGCTACCTGGCATGGTCGATGGTACTGAGTCTGGTGACACTGCCAATCATCGGTGTGTTTGCGCTGATCGGTCTGGGCCTGGTGAGCGCCGATTCGACCTCCGGCCTGATCATTGGCGGTATCTTCGCCTTCTTCCTGTTCCTGGCCTTCGCGATCGTCGGCATCCTGTTCAGCATTCAGCGTCTGCACGATATCGGCTGGTCAGGCTGGCTCTGGCTACTGACCCTGGTACCGTTCGTGGGCAGCTTCTTCCCGCTGGTGATCATGGTCATGCCCGGCAATACCGGCGCCAATCGCTATGGCCCGCCACCGCCACCGAACAGCACAGCCGTCAAAGTGCTGTGCTCTCTGTGGATCGTCTTTATCGGGTTGTTCTTCGTCGGCGGAATGCTGGGCGGGATCTCCGCGATCCAGCAGGAGTACGAAACCAGCCTCGAAAGCAGTTATGAGAGCGGTTCGGTGACCGCTGATGAAGTCGATGTCGAAGTCGAGCCCGCGCCGAATTCAGTGGACGATGCAGCCGAAGCCGCTCCGGCCCCTGTAGACTCTGCGAAAGAATGAACAGCGCTCCCCGCCGTGACACCTGCGTCCACGGCGCGGAGCTGTTGCGATGGAGAACTGCATGACCCGTTACGCTCTGATCACTGGCGCCTCCAGCGGCATCGGCCTGGCCATGGCCGAAGCCTTGGCCCGCCGTGGCCGCAGCCTGATTCTGGTGGCCCGACAGCGTGATCAGCTGGAAAGCATTGCGATTGAACTGACCCAGCGTTTCGGCGTGGAGGTACTGTTCCGGGCCTGCGATCTGGGTGAGCCGTTGCGCCTGTCCGGGTTTCTGCTGGAGCTTGAAGAAGGTGACCGGCAGATCGATCTGCTGGTGAACTGTGCCGGCATCGGCACGTGCGGCCCTTTCCTGGCCCAGGACTGGATGACCGAGCAGGACCTGATCGAAGTGAACATCCTCGCCCTCACGCGTCTGTGCCACGCGATCGGCAACAGCATGGCCCTGCAGGGCGGCGGGCAGATTCTCAACGTGGCGTCGGTGGCGGCTTTCAATCCAGGCCCATGGATGAGCACCTACTACGCCAGCAAGGCCTATGTTCTGCATTTTTCCGAAGCGCTGCGGGTGGAACTGAAAAAATGCGCCGTGAAAGTTTCGGTGCTCTGCCCAGGGCCGACGCGCACGGCGTTCTTTCGCACGGCGCAACTGAACAACGACAAACTCAACGCCAGCAAACTGCTGATGAGCCCCGAAGAGGTCGCGCTGTATACCGTGCGCGCCCTGGAGAAAAACCGCGCGATCATCATTCCCGGGCGCAGAAACCGCTGGTTCGCCTTTCTGCCACGACTAGGTTCGCGCTGGCTCAACCGCACCATCGTCGGCATGGTTAACAAAGCTTACTGCCCTCGCTGAATCGTCCTACGGTAAAACACTGGGCGGACTTATACCTCATGAGTACACTCAGGCCAGCTCACACAATGGAGAAAACAGCTGTGGATACTCTTTTCACCAAGATCATCAACCGGGAAATCCCGGCGAAGATCATCTACGAGGACGACCAGGTTCTGGCGTTCCACGACATCGCCCCACAGGCACCCGTACATTTTCTGGTGATCCCGAAGAAACCGGTGCGCACCCTCAACGACCTGACCGAAGACGACAAGGCACTGGCCGGGCATATCCTGTTCACCGCCCAGCGTCTGGCGCTGGAACTGGGTTGCGAGGAAGGCTTCCGGGTGGTGATGAACTGCAATGAAAAGGGTGGGCAGACGGTCTACCACATTCATATGCACGTACTCGGTCAACGCCAGATGAACTGGCCACCGGGCTGATCGACCTCGAAATCTGTGGGAGCGCCCTGCTCCCACATGACCCAGCGCAAACCTTCCCCGGCCGATTCGGTTAAACTGGCCGCCGAGATTCTTCCCGGAGGTCAGCATGACTACCCAACGTCACTATTCGCCAATTGACCGTCTTCTGCTGCAAGCCGATGCCGCAATGCGAACCCTGCTGCCCTTCAGCGGCCAGCCGTACCGTCCGTCGCCGGCCATCGTGCAGCCCGATGTGCAGATGAGCGACGAAGACACCCGCCACGTCGCCGGCCTGATGCGCATCAACCATACCGGTGAAGTCTGTGCCCAGGCGCTGTACCAAGGTCAGGCCCTGACCGCCAAGCTGCCGCAGGTTCGCGAAGCCATGGAGCATGCGGCCGAAGAAGAGATCGATCATCTGGTCTGGTGCGAACAGCGCATTCATCAGCTGGGCAGCCACACCAGCGTGCTCAATCCGCTGTTCTATAGCATGTCGTTCGGGATTGGCGCAGTCGCCGGGCTGATCAGCGACAAGGTCAGCCTCGGTTTTGTCGCCGCGACCGAGCATCAGGTGTGCAAGCACCTGAACGAGCATCTGGAACAATTGCCGGCCGAGGATGAGAAATCCCGGGCAATTCTGGAGCAGATGCGTATCGATGAAGAACATCACGCAGAAAGTGCGCTGGAGGCCGGCGGTTTTCGCTTCCCGGCGCCGGTGAAGTTCGGCATGAGCCTGTTGGCCAAAGTGATGACCAAAAGCACTTACCGAATCTGAAAAACGCCCATAAAAAAGGCGACTGCCGCAAAGCAGTCGCCTTTTTTTGTGCCTGGACTTCTTAGCTCGGCATATTGCGCGCGTAGAAGATTTCCAGCATTTCGTGCTTCACACGCTCGGTCACCTGGGCGCGTTGCTCAGAGGACAGATTGCTGGTGGCATCGCCGAACAGGTAGTTATCCAGTTCGAAGTTCTTCAGCAGCATTTTGGTGTGGAACAGGTTTTCCTGGTACACGTTCACGTCGGTCATCTGGTACGCGTCGCGGGTGTCTTCAGAAAGGTAGTTCTGGATCGAGTTGATCTCGTGGTCGATGAAGTGCTTGTTGCCTTCAACGTCACGGGTGAAGCCGCGCACACGGTAATCCACGGTCACGATGTCCGAATCGAACTGGTGAATCAGGAAGTTGAGCGCTTTGAGCGGTGAAATGACTCCACAGGTCGACACGTCGATATCCACACGGAACGTCGCAATACCGGCGTCCGGATGGATTTCCGGGTAGGTATGCACCGTGATATGACTCTTGTCGAGGTGGGCCAGGATGATTTCCGGCAGCGGACCCGGGGACTCTTCGATCTGGCTTTCGGTCGGGGTGACCGGTTCTTCCGAGATGAGAATCGTGACGCTGGCACCCTGAGGCTCATAGTTCTGACTGGCAATGTTCAGAATGTTGGCACCAATGATTTCGACAACTTCCGTGAGGATCTGCGTCAGGCGTTCCGCGTTGTACTCTTGATTGATGTACTCGACGTAAGCCTGCTGGTCTTGCGGGGTTTCCGCGTAGCAGATGTCATAGATGTTGAAGCTCAAGGTCTTTGTCAGGTTATTGAACCCGTGGAGCTTGAGTTTGCTTTTCACCGTTAAAAACTCTCTATGTATGCGGCCCGGCCGCGTGATCAAGCATGCCCGTCAAGTGCGAACGACGCACCTGCGTAGGACGGTTAACACCTCTTCGCGATGGCGATTTTGGTTATCTGTTCAGGCGGAAGACCCGTCGGTTGACCGATCACTGCCCTGAAAAAAGTGGCGCATTATGCAGACGTCAGCGGGGGATCGCCAGAGTCTGCACTGCTTTTATGATAGTTGAATGTCGGCTCAGCCGAGTTCGACGATTTCGTAATCGTGGGTGATCGCCACGCCGGCCGCGCCGAGCATGATCGAGGCCGAGCAATACTTCTCCGCCGACAGCTCGATGGCGCGTTTGACCTGGGCTTCTTTCAGGCCACGACCCTTGACCACGAAGTGCATGTGGATCTTGGTGAACACTTTCGGATCTTCGGTCGCGCGTTCGGCTTCCAGGAAAGCTTCGCAGCTTTCAACCGCCTGACGGGACTTCTTCAGGATGCTGACCACGTCGAAATTGCTGCAACCGCCAACGCCCAGCAGGAGCATTTCCATCGGGCGAACACCCAGATTGCGACCACCGGCGTCCGGCGGACCGTCCATGACCACGACATGACCGCTGCCGGATTCGCCGAGGAACATGGCTTCGCCAGCCCATTGGATGCGTGCCTTCATCGCCAAGACTCCACTGTAGAAAAAAGGGTCGCCAGCTTAGCACAGGGCCCCGGTTTGACTGCGAGCGCTGATCCTAGGACGGATGCCTTTACCGCGTAGGTAATTTCTCGAATTTTCGACGAAGTGTCTGGTAAGCTGGCGCCAATTCACTGGCGCCTAGCCAGTATTTGTAGCGACCGCCTCAGCGCCTCATATAAAAACCAAATATAACCGTGCAGTCTTTTCGGGATACAACCATGGTTGGTATTACCCCCACACCTAAAATCAAGAACCTCGACAAACTGCTGATGCATTGCCAGCGCCGGCGCCATGCGGCCAAGAGCAACATCATCTGCGCCGGGGATCGCTCGGACACGCTGTACTTCATCATCCGCGGCTCGGTCACGATCCTGATCGAGGATGACGACGGCCGCGAGATGATCATCGCTTACCTGAATGCCGGGGATTTCTTCGGTGAGCTGGGCCTGTTCGAACAGGCCGGCCAGGAACAGGAGCGCAGTGCCTGGGTGCGGGCGAAGGTCGAGTGCGAAGTCGCGGAAATCAGCTACGCCAAATTCCGTGAGCTGTCGCAGCAGGATCCAGACATTCTTTACGTGCTCAGCGGACAAATCGCACAACGCTTGCGCAACACCACGCGCAAGGTCGGCGATCTGGCGTTCTTCGATGTCACCGGCCGTGTGGCCCGCTGCCTGCTGGAGCTGTGCAAGCAACCCGATGCGATGACCCACCCGGACGGCATGCAGATCAAGGTGACCCGTCAGGAAATCGGGCGGATTGTCGGTTGTTCGCGGGAGATGGTCGGTCGCGTGCTCAAAGATCTTGAGGAACGCAACCTGGTGGATGTGAAAGGCAAGACCATGGTGGTCTTCGGCACTCGCTGAGTTCGAACGCTCAGGCGGCGTAGATCTGCGCCAGCATTAAACGAAAGAGTTCATCGAGTCGCGCCAAGGCATGGGGCGCCGGGAATTTCTCATGCAACGCGATGTGGCTTGCAGCGCGTACCCGTTGCTCCAGGCCACACGCTTCATTGAAGCGGTTGACCGCCGCAACCATCGATTCGCGCTCGTCATCCAGCAGCATCGCACCGTGCACCAATCCCACCGGACGCTGCCCACCCTGACTCTGGCGCCAGCGCTGAGCGGTGCCGACCATCTTGCGGCCGTCGAGGTTGACGTTGAAACGACCATCGCAGAACGCGCCATCGATTTCACCCAGCGAAGACGTGCCACCCAACTCATCCAGCAACTCACAGATCGGATCACACAGACGCCGGTAACCGGTTTCGATGCGGTTCAGATCGCCTTCGCTGCGAGGCGGCGCGTAGACCAGAGCAATGTTGATCGTCGAAGCGGATTGCGGAACAGGTTCACCGCCGGTTTCACGCAACAACACTGGCCAGCCGGCAGCGGCGGAGACTTCACAGGCGTGATCGAATCCGGGAAGCCGGTTCAAGC
This sequence comes from Pseudomonas sp. GW822-FHT03F08, assembly GCF_058801265.1. NCBI lineage: Bacteria > Pseudomonadati > Pseudomonadota > Gammaproteobacteria > Pseudomonadales > Pseudomonadaceae > Pseudomonas > Pseudomonas sp. GW822-FHT03F08. The sequence continues at coordinate 13,254 of NZ_JBXANC010000001.1, forward strand.
GGCGCGGCATGACCAGAGCGCGATCACTGGGCTGCCAGAACAGCAGACCGAATTCGGCATCACCGGCGCAGACCGAGGCCAGCAGATCCTGCTCGGCTTGCAGGCCGGTTTCGATGGTCAGGGAAGTGGGGATCATAAGGTTTCCATAGGACGTTGAGCCTGAGGTGAATCTTATGCTGCCTTCGCGGGCAAGCCCGCTCCCGGAGGGATACGGGCGCCTGCGAAGAGTCGATCAGTCGAGGGTCGAACCGCTCACCGGAACGCCGCGCTCAGGGAAGAACAGACGTTGCAGTTCAATTCCCGGGCTTTCGGCGCGCATGAACGCTTCACCGACCAGGAACGCATAAACGTCGCTGATTTCCATCAGTTCGACATCGGCACGGTTGAGGATCCCGCTCTCGGTGATCACCAGACGATCGCGCGGAATGCGCGGCAGCAGGTCGAGGGTGGTTTCCAGGCTCACGTCGAAGGTGTGCAGGTTGCGGTTGTTGACCCCGACCAGCGGCGTGTCGAGGGTCTTCAATGCGCGTTCCAGCTCATCGCCGTCGTGGACTTCCACCAGCACATCGAGACCGACGCCTTTGGCCACCGAAGCCAGCTCGGCCATTTTCACGTCATCCAGCGCGGAGACAATCAGCAGCACGCAGTCGGCGCCCAGCGCACGGGCTTCGACGATCTGGTACGGATCGATCATGAAGTCCTTGCGGATCACCGGCAGCGAACACGCGGCACGGGCCTGCTGCAGATAAGCATCAGCGCCCTGGAAGTAGTCGATATCCGTCAGCACCGACAGACAGGTCGCCCCGCCCTTCTCATAGCTTTTGGCGATATCGGCAGGAACGAAGTTCTCGCGGATCACACCTTTGCTCGGCGAAGCCTTCTTGATTTCGGCGATCACTGCCGGTTGTTTTTTCTTGGCCTGCGCCAGCAAGGCACGGGCAAAACCACGGGGTGCATCGGCCGCCTTGGCCAGACTTTCCAGCTCGCTCAGGCTCACACGGGCGCTACGCTCGGCGACTTCCTGAACCTTGCGGGCCAGAATGTTTTCCAGAACCGTCGGTACACTCATCCCTCATTCTCCACTTTGAATACCGCGGTAAAGGCACCCAACTCCTCGAGTTTTTCCCGAGCGAGACCGGTGTGCAGAGCGTCGTGGGCAAGTGCCACGCCTTCTTTCAGACTTGTTGCCAGATCGGCGGCGTACAGCGCCGCACCGGCATTGAGCACGATCATTTCCGCAGCCTTCTGGCCGTTCTCGGTCTTGCGCTTGCCCAGCGCATCGCGGATCAGCGCCAGCGAAGCCTCCGGACCCTCGACCGACAGGCCATGCAGACTCTGGCTCTTCATACCCAGATCTTCCGGCTCGACCCAATATTCGGTGATTTCGTTGTTCTTCAGCTCGGCCACAAAAGTCGGCGCAGCAAGGCTGAATTCGTCCAGACCGTCCTTCGAATGCACCACCAACACATGTTTGCTGCCCAGACGCTGCAAGACTTCGGCCAATGGCCGGCACAGTGCCTGAGTGAATACACCGACGACCTGATGTTTGACGCCGGCCGGATTCGTAAGCGGGCCGAGCATGTTGAACAGGGTACGCAGGCCGAGGTCGCGGCGCGGGCCGGCGGCGTATTTCATGGCTTTGTGGTGAGTCTGGGCAAACATGAAACCGATGCCGACGTTGTCGATGCAACGCGCCACTTGAACCGGGGTCAGGTTGAGGTAGATCCCGGCCGCTTCCAGCAGGTCGGCGCTGCCGCTCTTGCCCGACACCGCGCGGTTGCCATGTTTGGCCACTGTGCAGCCGGCAGCGGCAACGACGAAGGATGAAGCGGTAGACACGTTGAAAATGTTTGCGCCATCACCGCCAGTGCCGACCACATCGACCACGCCGTCGAGGGTCTTGAGTTCGACCTGGTCGGCCAGCTCGCGCATTACCGACACCGCGCCGACGATTTCGTCGATGCTTTCGCTCTTCATGCGCATGGCCATCATGAACGCGCCGATCTGCGCGTCCGTGCATTGGCCGGTCATGATTTCGCGCATCACATCACGCATTTCATCGGTGCTGAGGTCGAGGTGATCGACGATACGGCTCAGGGCTGTCTTGATATTCATGGAGAGTCCTTAGCGCGTGCCGCCGGTTTGTTTGAGGAAGTTGGCGAACAGTTCGTGGCCCTGCTCGGTGAGGATCGATTCCGGGTGGAACTGTACGCCCTCGATGTTCAGGGTCTTGTGACGCAGGCCCATGATTTCATCCACCGAGCCGTCATCGTGCTGAGTCCACGCGGTCAGCTCCAGGCAATCGGGCAAGGTCTCATGCTTGACGATCAGGGAATGATAGCGGGTGACGGTCAGCGGACGGTTCAGGCCGGCGAATACGCCCTTGTCCTCGTGGAATACCGGGCTAGTCTTACCGTGCATCACTTGCCGGGCACGCACCACGTCACCGCCAAAGGCCTGGCCGATGGACTGGTGGCCGAGGCAGACGCCGAGGATCGGCAGTTTACCGGCAAAGTGCTTGATGGCTTCGATGGAGATGCCGGCTTCGGTCGGTGTGCACGGACCGGGGGACACCACGATTCGCTCCGGGTTGAGCGCTTCGATTTCGGCGATGGTCAGCTCGTCGTTGCGCACGACCTTGACCTCGGCACCCAGCTCGCCGAGGTATTGCACAACGTTGTAAGTAAAGGAGTCGTAGTTGTCGATCATCAGCAACATGGCGTTTCGAACCTCTTGAATTCTGACTTGGAAACAGCCTTCGGATGACTTGCCAGGACGCTGCACGATGTCGGACGCACAAGTGGCGACGGCAAAGCGGCATTTCAAACGGGCAAGGAAGGCAAAGCGATACAGATCCGGCGGGGCCGGCAGAAAAGATTCAGGCGCGCCAACGCCAGCGGGCGTGTGCCTTGATGACTTGATCCAGGAGTTTGCTGGTGATCAACACGGGGAAGGTCTCGTTCATACGTTCCCGCACAGTAACTTAGCTGGGCAGAGCGTGCAATATGGCCGGGCCTGACGGGGGGAAAACTATGGGAGGGTTGACGACCGATGGCAAAACGCCGGAAGTTTTTGGTACTGTCGTTTCGTTCCATACAACAATAAATAAACGGACTTGCTCATGATCAAACAGACGTTGTTTGTACCGCTCGCCGGATGCCTGCTCGCGATGGCCTGCGCCCAGGCGAATGCCGCGCCCAATCCTTATTCGAATTTCATCGTCTTCGGCGACAGCCTCAGTGATGCCGGGACGTTCACCGACAGCGGCGGCCCCGCCGGTTCAGTCGAGCGATTCACCAACCGCACCGGCCCGAACTACCACAACGGCAGCGGTGAGTTGTACTCGCTCAATGCCACCCAATTGATCGGCGGTCGGCTGGGCTTCACGCCGGACCAGACCGCTTCCGCGGACTCGGCAGTACGCGCCGGCCAGGGTTTGCCGGACGGCAACAACTGGGCGGTGGGCGGATACCGCACTGACCAGATTCTTGATTCGATCACCAGCACGTCCGACACCGGCGAACGCACCCGCGCCGGCTACCTGCCGTCGAACGGCTTTCGTGCTGATCCGAATGCCCTGTACTACCTGACCGGGGGCGGTAACGACTTCCTGCAAGGTCGCGTCACCAGTCTCGATCAGGCCAGCGCTGCGGCTGATCGCCTGGCCAGCAGTGTTCGGACTCTGCAAGGCGCAGGCGCCCGCTACATCATGGTCTGGTTGCTGCCTGACATCGGCTTTACCCCGGCTTTCAATGGCACCGCATTGCAGACGTTCACGTCCCAGCTCAGCGCCCAGTTCAACACCGAACTGGTGAGCCAACTGCAAACCATCAACGCCAACATCATCCCGCTGAACATTCCGGTATTGCTCAAAGAGACGTTTGCCAACCCGGCACAGTTCGGCCTCGCCACCGATCAGAATCTGGTCACGACCTGCTTCAGCGGCAACAGTTGCCTCGAAAACGCCCGGTACGGGATCAACAGCGCCACGCCGGATCCGACCAAGCTGATCTACAACGACTCGGTGCACCCGACCGAAGCCGGGCAACGCTTGATTGCCGATTACGCCTATTCGTTGCTGGCTGCTCCATGGGAACTGACCCTGCTGCCGGAAATGGCCCAGGGCACGTTGCGTGCGCATCAGGACGAACTGCGCAATCAATGGCTGGCCGACTGGGAAAACTGGCAAGGCGTTGGCCAATGGCGGGCGATTGTCGCCGGCGGCGGCCAGCACCAGGACTTCGATGACCAGCACGCCGGGGCAAGTGCCGATGGCAATGGCTACAACCTGAACATCGGCGGCAGCTACCGCCTCGACGACGCCTGGCGTGTCGGTGTGGCGGCAGGTTTCTATCACCAGAAAATCGAAGCCGGCGACAACGACTCCGAGTACAAACTCAACTCCTACATGGGCACCGCGTTCGCCCAGTACCAGCAAAACCGCTGGTGGGGTGACCTGGCCGTTACCGCCGGACATCTGGACTACGACAGCCTTAAGCGCAAGTTCCAGCTGGGGGTCAACGAACGTGGCGAGAAAGGCGACACCGACGGCTACGTACTGGCCATCGGCGGCCGTGTCGGCTACGACATCGCGCCAGAGGCGAACAGCCCGTGGCACCTGTCGCCCTTCGTCAGCGCCGATTTCGGCAAGGTGGAAGTCGACGGCTACTCGGAAAAAGGCGCGGACTCTACTGCGCTGACCTTCGATGACCAATCGCGCAACTCCCGCCGCCTCGGCCTCGGCATCCAGGGCAAATACCAGATCACCGCACAAACCCAGGTATTCGGCGAATTCGCCCACGAGCGCGAATACAACGACGACGCCCAGGATCTGACGATGAACCTCAACAGCCTGCCGAACAATCGCTACACCCTGGAAGGCTACACACCGCAAACCAACCTGAACCGCCTGAATCTGGGCGTGAGCCACAACCTCACCAAGGACGTGGCCCTTCGCGCCAGCTACAACATTCGCAAGGATGACGACTTTACCCAGCAAGGGGTCAATGTTGGCGTAAGTCTCGACTTCTGATCAGAAGGCCATAAAAAACGCGGCGCCCTCACAGGCGCCGCGTTTTTTTATGGCTGAATCACCCGTCACTCAGTCCGGGGTTTGCTCGGCCAACGCAACAGCTCGGAACATTGCCCGACGCTTGTTGATGGTTTCTTCCCATTCCAGCGCCGGCACCGAGTCGGCAACGATGCCGCCACCGGCCTGCACGTGCAGCTCGCCGTTCTTGATCACCGCGGTGCGAATTGCAATCGCGGTGTCCATGTTGCCGTTCCAGGCGAAGTAACCGACCGCCCCGCCATACACGCCACGCTTGACCGGTTCCAGTTCGTCGATGATTTCCATCGCGCGGATCTTCGGCGCGCCGGACAAGGTGCCCGCCGGCAGGATCGCCCGCAGTGCGTCCATCGCCGTCAACCCGGCCTTCAACTGGCCGGTGACGTTGGACACGATGTGCATCACGTTGGAATAACGCTCGATGACCATCTTCTCGGTGAGCTTCACCGAGCCGATTTCCGAAACACGCCCGGTGTCGTTGCGACCAAGGTCGATCAGCATCAGGTGCTCGGCGATCTCCTTGTCATCGGACAGCAGGTCCTCTTCCAGCGCCACGTCAGCCTCTTCGGTGGCCCCGCGAGGACGGGTGCCGGCAATCGGGCGCACGGTGATCAGGTTGTCTTCGACCCGCACCAGTACTTCCGGCGAACTGCCGACGACATGGAAATCACCGAAGTTGAAGAAATACATGTACGGCGTCGGGTTGAAGCAACGCAGCGCGCGGTACAGATCAATCGGCGCCGCCTTGAAGTCGATCGACATGCGCTGGGACGGCACGACCTGCATGCAGTCGCCGGCGAGGATGTATTCCTTGATGATGTCGACGGCCTTTTCGTAGTCATCCTGAGTGAAGCTGGAGCGGAACACCGGCTCGGCGGCCTGCTGCTTGCTGAAATCCAGGCCTCGACGCGGGGTGATCGGCTGACGCAGTTTTTCCAGCAGTTGCTGCAGTTGCGCCTGACCCTGCTCGTAGGCATCGGCCTGCGCCGGGTCGGCCAGCACGATCGCGTGCATCTTGCCGGCGAGGTTGTCGAACACCACCACCGCATCGGAGACCATTAGCAGGATGTCCGGCACGCCGAGCGGATCCGGGTTCGGGCATTTGCCGAGGCGCTTCTCTACGTAGCGCACACAGTCGTAACCGAAGTAACCCACGAGGCCGCCGTTGAAACGCGGCAGACCGGCAATGGTCGGCACGTTGTAGCGGGCCTTGAAGGTTTCGACGAAGGCCAGCGGGTCTTCGACGTCGTGGCTTTCGGTCTCGACGCCATCGACGGTGATGCTGACGTGATGATCATGAACCCGCAGCACAGTGCGGCACGGCAGGCCGATGATCGAGTAACGGCCCCATTTCTCGCCGCCCTGCACGGATTCGAGCAGGTAGGAGTTGGGCTGATCGGCCAGTTTCAGGTAGATCGACAGCGGCGTGTCGAAGTCGGCCAGGGTTTCGCAGGCCAGCGGGATACGGTTGTAGCCTTCAGCGGCCAGACGCAGGAATTCTTCGCGGATCATAGGGTGCCTCGTGGTGTGAGGTGCAAATCAGTCAGGTGTGCAAACGCGCCGGCAGGCCGGCCAGGAACAAGTCAGGCGCGCCAACGCCAGCGGGCCAGGGCCTTGATGACTTTCATCCAGAGTTTGCGGGTGACCACCACGATGGCGTTTCCAGAAGGGGATTGAGAAGCGTCGGGCAACGTTATCTCAGCGGCCGTATCCAGGCAACCGGGAATTAACTTGCGCAGATCGTCGATCACCAGCGCCGGGGATTCCTCGGCAATCGGCCGACCATGGTTGTAGCCATAACTGAGCGCGACACATTTGACCCCCGCTGCTTTCGCCGCCAGCACGTCGCTGCGCGAATCGCCGACGAACAGCGATTGCGAGGCCGGGATGCCGGACATCTTCATGACGAAGAACAGTGCCGCCGGATCGGGCTTCTTCTGCGGCAGGGTGTCGCCGCCAATGATCCACTTGAAGTAGCGGCCGATCTTCATTTGATCCAGCAACGGCGCGACGAAGCGCTCCGGCTTGTTGGTGATCAGCGCCATGGCCACGCCCTGCTTGTGCAGCCATTTCAGGGTATCGCGCACGCCGGGATAGACCACGGTCAGCTCATGCCTGGCGCCGTAGGCTTCCATGAACACCTCCAGCGCATGCTCGGCTTCGACGTCATCCACGGAGGAATGATCGATGCCGCCGGCCAAAGCACGGCGCACCAGCACCGGCGCACCGTTACCGACCCACTCGCGCACCGACTCGATACCGGCAGGCTTGCGCCCGAGGGAGAGCAGCATGTTATCCACCGCCGCCGCCAGGTCGGGTACCGAATCGATCAGCGTGCCATCCAGATCGAACATCACCAACCGCGGCAGTTGCCCCGGGAACAGCTGCTCAAATCCGCTCATGGGCGAGCCAGCGCCAGTTCGGAACGCATCTTGTCGATGACTTCCTGATAGTTCGGCGCATTGAAGATCGCCGAGCCGGCCACAAAGGTGTCGGCGCCGGCAGCGGCGATTTCACGGATGTTGTTGACGTTGACGCCGCCGTCGATTTCCAGGCGGATGTCACGGCCCGAGGCATCGATGATCGCGCGCGCTTCGCGCAGCTTGTCGAGGGTGCCAGGAATGAATTTCTGCCCGCCGAAGCCCGGGTTGACGCTCATCAGCAAGACCATGTCGACCTTGTCGATCACGTACTTGAGCACGTCCAGCGGGGTCGCCGGGTTGAACACCAGGCCGGATTTGCAGCCGCCTTCACGGATCAGTTGCAGCGAACGATCGACGTGCAGCGTGGCTTCCGGGTGGAAGGTGATGTAGGTGGCGCCGGCCTCGATGAAGTCACCGACGATGCGATCCACCGGGCTGACCATCAGGTGCGCGTCGATCGGCGCGGTCACGCCGTACTTGCGCAGCGCGGCGCAGACCATCGGGCCGATGGTCAGGTTCGGTACGTAGTGGTTGTCCATGACATCGAAGTGAACGAAGTCGGCACCGGCGGCCAGAACGTTGTCCACTTCCTCGCCCAGGCGGGCGAAGTCGGCGGAGAGAATCGACGGAGCAATAACGAAGGGCTGCATGACGCACCTTTTCTGAGCTAAATCACGATGGCGCGCATTGTATACCTCAAGTTTCCGCGCGCGCACCGTGACCGCGATGATTGGGTTGTGCCATGACCGATGACCGGCGGATTCTCAGTACGCCGCCCGGTAGATCTTCTCGATGTCGGCAGCGCTGAGCTTGCGCGGGTTGTTGCGCATCAGGCGCTCGATGCCTGCGGCCTCTACGGCCATGGCCGGAATCGCCTCTTCGGGCACACCGAAACTGCGCAGACCCTGCGGAATGTCCACCGCTGCGCACAGTTCGGTCATCGCCGTGACGGCACGGTCCGCCGCTTCATTGAGGCTCAGATGAGCGGTCTTCACCCCCATGGCTTCGGCGATATCCTGCATCCGTTCGACGCAGGCCATCTTGTTCCAGGTCATGACATAAGGCAGCAACAGCGCATTGCTGACGCCGTGGGTAATGTTGAAACGCCCGCCCAGCGGATACGCCAGCGCATGCACCGCGCCGACCCCGGCATTGCCGAACGCCATGCCGGCCATCAGGCTCGCGGTGGCCATGTCTTCCCGGGCTTGCAGATTGGACGGATTGGCGTAGGCCTTGGGCAATGAGCGAGCGATTAACTTGATCGCGCCGATGGCCAGCGAATCGGTGATCGGCGAGGCATTCAGCGACAGATAGGACTCGATGGCATGCACCAGCGCATCGACACCACTGGCGGCGGTGACGCTGCGCGGACAGGTCAGGGTCATTTGCGGGCTGACCAGCGCCACGTCCGGCAACAGATAATCGCTGACAATGCCCTTCTTCAATTGCGCGACCTTGTCCGAAAGAATGGCGACGTTGGTCACTTCAGAACCCGTGCCGGCCGTGGTCGGGATGGCGATCAGCGGCGGGCCCTTGCGCGGCACCTGATCGACGCCGAACAGATCTTCCAGCGCACCGTGATAACCGGCATACGCCGCGACGCTCTTGGCGATGTCGATGGCGCTGCCACCACCGAGGCCGATCAACCCGTCATGCCCGCCCTCGCGGTAGACGCGCATGCAGTCCTCGACGATGGCGATTTCCGGATCCGGCAACACGCGGTCGAAGATTTCGTACTCGCGCTCGCCGATCTGCGCCAGCGCCAACTGCACCGTGCCGGACTTGACCAGCGCGGCATCGGTGACGATCAGCGGGTTGTCGATGTCCAGCCGTGTGAGCTCGGCCGCCAGTTGCTCGATGGCCCCGGCGCCGGTGATCAGTTTGTGAGCAATCTTGAACGAGGAAAGACTCATCGTGCGCAGCCTCTTATAGATGTGGGAGCTGAGCACAAGCGTAGCTGGGGAATTCGGGTTGTCTGTCATTCAGCGCATGAATGGCAGACAACCCGGATCGTGCAGTCGTCAGACCTGAGCGGTGCGCAGTTTCTCGCTACGCCCACGCAGCCACTCAAGCGTCAGCAGCAGGATCACCGAGAAGGCAATCAGCAGAGTCGCCGCCGCCGCAATCGTCGGACTCAGGTTCTCGCGAATCCCGCTGAACATCTGCCGAGGCAGCGTCGCTTGCTCAGGGCCGGCAAGGAACAGCGTCACCACCACTTCATCGAACGAGGTGGCGAAGGCAAACAACGCACCGGAAATCACCCCCGGCGCAATCAGCGGCAAGGTCACCCGACGGAACGTGGTCAGTGGCGAAGCGCCGAGGCTGGCCGCCGCCCGCACCAGGTTATGGTTGAACCCCTGCAATGTTGCCGACACCGTGATGATCACGAACGGCACACCCAGCACCGCGTGCACCACGATCAGCGAGAAGAAACTGTTGCCCAAGCCCAGCGGCGCGAAGAACAGGTAACTGGCCACACCGATGATCACCACCGGCACCACCATGGGCGAAATCACCAGCGCCATCACCAGCGCCTTGCCGGGGAAGTCGCCACGGGTCAGGCCGATGGCCGCCAGCGTACCGAAAACCATTGCCAGCACCGTCGCGGCCGGGGCGACGATGATGCTGTTCTTCAGCGAGCGCATCCATTCCGCCGAGGCGAAGAAGTCCTGATACCAGTGCAGCGAAAAACCTTGCAGCGGGTACACCAGGAAACTGCCCGAGTTGAACGACAGCGGCACGATCACCAGCACCGGCAGGATCAGGAACAACAGGATCAAGCCGCAGAGGATCCGCAAGCTGTAGAACCACACCCGCTCGACGGGCGACATATAAGGACTCAGCATTTCAAACTCCCCTTAGCTCAGGCGCAGGCGACTGGCGCCCACCAGCCAGCTGTAGATCAGATAAAGCACCACGGTCGCCAGCAGCAACAGCCCGCCGAGCGCAGTGGCCATGCCCCAGTTGATGCTGGTGTTGGTGTAGAACGCGACGAAGTAGCTGACCATCTGATCGTTCGGGCTGCCCAGCAACGCCGGGGTGATGTAGTAGCCGATGGCGAGGATGAACACCAACAGGCAACCGGCGCCAACACCGGCATAGGTCTGCGGGAAGTACACCCGCCAGAAACTGGCGAACGGATGGCAACCCAGGGAAATCGCGGCGCGCATGTAGGTCGGCGAGATGCCTTTCATCACGCTGTAGATCGGCAGGATCATGAACGGCAGCAGGATGTGCACCATCGAGATGTAAACCCCGGTACGGTTGAACACCAGCTCCAGCGGTTTATCGATCACGCCCATTGCCATCAGCGCGCTGTTGATCAATCCGCCGGATTGCAGCAACACGATCCACGCGGCGACTCGTACCAGAATCGAGGTCCAGAACGGCAGCAGCACCAGAATCATCAGCAGGTTGCTTTGACGCGACGGCAGGTTGGCCAACAGGTACGCCAGCGGATAGGCCAGCACCAGGCAGATCACGGTGATGATCAGGCCCATCCAGAAGGTCCGGGCGAAGATGTCGAGGTAGATCGCCTGATCCGGGGTGGCCGGGGCCAGTTCGCCGAGATCGTCGATGCGATGATCCACCGCCGCCAACAGGTAGAACGGGGTGATGCTGCTGGTGTTGCGCTTCACCGCTTGCCAATAGGCCGGATCGCCCCAACGCTCGTCGAGGCCTTCCAGCGCTTCTTTATAAGAGCTCGGCTCGCTGGCAAATGGCAGCGAACGGGCAGTTTTGGTCAGCAGGCTGCGATAGCCGGCCAACTCCATGTTCAAGCGCTTGGACAGATCGCCCAAGGTCTGGTTTTTGCGGGCTTCGGCGAGGTCTTCGCCGGCGGCCTTGTAGACCGGCTCAGCGGGCAGTCCGCGACCGTCCCAACTGGCAATGGCTGCCACGGTGCGTGGCATGCCGCCCACCACTTCCGGGTTGCCGACGCTTTTGTAGAGCAGCGCCACGATCGGCACCAGGAACACCAGCAACAGAAACAGCACCAGCGGCGCGATCAGCGCCTGGGCCTTCCAGCGGTTGACCCGCTCGGCGTGCTTGAGCCGCTGCTTCAAGGTGGGGCTGTTGCCCTCGTTCAGGGGAACGGCGATGGCCATGACGTACTCCGAAAATCTTTTGAATGACGGCGTCACCCTTGGGGTGACGCCGCGTAGGCATCACGCCTTACTTCGCAGCCCAGGAATTGAAGCGCTGCTCCAGTTGCTCGCCGTTGTCAGCCCAGAAGCTGACGTCGATCTGCACCTGGTTGGCGATGTTTTCCGGGGTGGTCGGCATGTCTTTCAGGACATCCTTGGCCAGCAGCGGTACAGCCTGGGTGTTGGCCGGGCCGTAGGCGATGTTTTCCGAATAGGTCTTCTGCTGTTGCGGTTGCACCGAATAGGCGATGAATTTCTTCGCCGCTTCCGCACGCTTGGCGTCCAGACCTTTCGGGATGGCCCATGCGTCGAAGTCGTAGATGCCGCCGTTCCACACCACTTTCAGGTTGGATTCTTTCTGCACCGCCGCGATCCGGCCGTTGTAGGCCGAGCTCATGACCACGTCACCGGAGGCGAGGTACTGCGGCGGCTGGGCGCCGGCTTCCCACCACTGGATGCTTGGCTTGAGTTCGTCCAGTTTCTTGAATGCGCGATCCTGACCATCTTTGCTGGCCAACACTTTGTAGACGTCTTTCGGCGCAACACCGTCGGCCATCAGTGCGAATTCGAGGGTGTACTTGGCGCCTTTGCGCAGGCCGCGCTTGCCCGGGAATTTCTTGGTGTCCCAGAAGTCCGCCCAGCTGCTCGGTGCGGTTTTCAGCTTGTCGGCGTTGTAGGCCAGCACGGTCGACCACACGAAGAAGCCCACGCCACACGGCTGGATCGCGCCTTTGACGTAGTCTTCGGTCTTGCCGAACAGCGCAGGATCGAGTTGCTCGAACATGTCTTCGTCGCAGCCACGGGACAGTTCCGGCGATTCAACCTCTACCAGATCCCAGGACACGCTCTTGGTGTCGACCATGGCTTTGACCTTGGCCATTTCACCGTTGTACTCGCCGGCGACGATCTTGCCGTTGCCTGCTGCTTCCCACGGTGCGTAGAAGGCTTTGACTTGCGCCGCCTTGTTCGCCCCGCCAAACGACACCACGGTCAGATCCGGGCCAGCGGCCATTGCGCTTGCCGCACCCATCAGGCCCAGGGTCAGGGCTGTGAACTTCAGGGATCTCAACATTTATTGTTCTCTCCACGTGCAGGGTTGGTGTTGGTATTGCCGGGGCGATTAATGCGCCTCTAGAAGTGGGTCGAGTGCACGAACGTGTTCGACCTGCCAGCCAAGCGGAACCACGTCGCCGACCGCGAGCGCTGGATCGAGCTCGGCAATCGGTTGTTTCACGAAGAAGTCAGTCTTGCCGCAGACTTCCAGGCGCACCCGGACGTGGTCGCCCAGATAGATGAATTCGGCCACCCGCCCGGAGAAGCGGTTGACGCATTGATCGCTCGAACCGTTGAGGCTGACGCGCTCCGGACGGATCGACAGGGTGACCGGCTCGCCGGTCTGGCCGATGTTGACCGCCAGCGCCTCGACCTTTTCCCCACGCCCCAACTCGACCACGCAGCGCTCGCCGCTCTGGCTGAGCAGGCGACCGTTGAGGCGGTTGTTTTCGCCGATGAAGTTGGCGACGAAGGTGTTTTTCGGTTCTTCGTAGAGGGTGCGCGGCGGGGCGATCTGCTGGATCTCACCTTGATGGAATACAGCGACGCGATCGGACATGGTCAGGGCTTCGCCCTGGTCGTGGGTCACGTAGACCACGGTCACGCCGAGGCGCTGGTGCAGGTGTTTGATTTCCATCTGCATGTGTTCGCGCAGCTGTTTGTCGAGGGCGCCGAGGGGTTCGTCCATCAGCACCAGTTGTGGCTCGAACACCAGTGCGCGGGCCAGCGCCACACGTTGTTGCTGGCCGCCGGACAACTGCGCCGGATAGCGCGAAGCGAAGGCATCGAGCTGCACCATGCTCAGGACTTTCTTGACCTTGTCGCTGACGTCGCTCTTGTTCAGGCCGCGCACGGTCAGCGGGAACGCCAGGTTCTCGGCGACGGTCATGTGCGGGAACAGCGCGTAGTTCTGGAACACCATGCCGATGTCGCGTTTGTGCGGCGGCACGTTGTTGATCGCCCGCCCGGCCAGCAGGATTTCACCGGCGGTCGGTGTTTCGAAACCGGCGAGCATCATCAGGCTGGTGGTCTTGCCGGAGCCGGACGGCCCGAGCAGGGTCAGGAACTCGCCCTTGCGGATGTCCAGGTTGAGGTCTTTGACGATCAGGTTCTCGCCGTCGTAGCTCTTCTGCACTCCACGAAAGCTGACCAGCACATCACTGGCCCCTGCGTTTGATTCGACCTGGCTCATACCCACACCTTTGTTATTGATGACTGCTGTGGGATTAAGCCTAGTGGCTGCTTGCAGTCACGCAAATCGGGGCGCAGGAGAGAATCGCCTCAGCCGGATGGAAGGCCGGGGGTAGGGATTGCCCTACAAGGATGGCGCGTTTGGACACGTCAGGTGCGAGCCCTGAAGTTCCAGCCGCAGGAACCGGCAAAAGCGCCTGTCGCTATTGGATATGCGGATTAAAGGAGCTTGTGTTCCATCGCATACTTCACCAGCTCGGCGAGTGAAGTGATGTTGAGCTTCTGCATCAGCCGCGCCTTGTGGGTGCTGATGGTCTTGCTGCTCAGGGCCAGTTGCTGGGCGATGTCGTTGACGTTGGCGCCCTGGGCCAGGCGCTCGAATACCGAGAATTCGCGTTCGGACAACAACGAATGCAGCGGTCGTGTATCGGTCAGGCCGACTTCGAAGACCATGCGGTCGGCCAGTTCCGGATCGATGTAGCGCCCGCCCGCCGCGACCTTGCGAATCGCCGTCAGCAACAGCGCCGGATCGCTGTCCTTGGTCGCATACCCGGCGGCGCCGACCTTCAGCGCCCGGGCGGCCATCTGCGCTTCGTCGTGCATCGACAGCACCAGAATCGCCGGCGGATTGTTCAGTGCGCGGATACGCGGAATCGCTTCCAGCCCGTTGACCCCGGGCATGGAAATATCCAGCAGCACCACCTCGCACGGCACACTGCGCAGGGTTTCAAGCAACTGCTCGCCATTGCTCGCCTCCCCCACCACTTGCAGATCCTTGGCCAGGCCGATCAATTGCTTGATGCCTTCGCGAACGATGGTGTGGTCTTCGGCTACCAGTACACGGATCACTTACTTCTCCTCATCCAATGGCACCCGCACGCTCAGTGTGGTGCCCTCGCCCGGTTCGCTGTCGAGTGACAACTGACCGCCCATGATCAACACCCGCTCACGCATGCCCACCAGCCCAAAGGATGTTGGCCTGCCCGCAGCGGCGACAAATCCTACGCCATCATCGCTGACTGTCAGACACAAATCGGCGCCTTCGAGCGCCAGCGTCAGTTCCACAGTATGCGCCTGGGCATGGCGCATGACGTTGGTCAGCGCTTCCTGAAGGATGCGGAACAGGCCAATGGCCTTGGCATCGCTCAGCGGCGGCAGATTGTCCGGCACCTGCACCAGACACGGAATCTGCGTGCGCGCCTCGAAACGTCGGGCCTGCCACTCGATCGCCGAGGCGATCCCGGCATCGAGGATCGGCGGGCGCAACGCCGTCGCCACATCGCGCACCAACTGGAACAACTGCGCAATCAGGCGCTTCATGCTGTTCAGGCGTTCGTTCAGACCGGGGTCGAGTTGCGCGTAGGCCAGTTCGCACATCGATGTCTCCAGTTTCAGCACCGTCAACATCTGCCCCAGCTCATCGTGAACCTCGCGGGCAATGCGTGCTTTTTCCTCTTCCCGCACGCTTTCGAGATGCGCCGACAGCTCGCGCAGTTGTTCGCGCGATGCCGCCAGTTCCAGTTCGATGCGTTTGCTTTCGGTGATGTCCCAGACGATGCCGTCCCAGACGTAGGCGCCGTCCTCCAGTTGCCGGGTGATGGCCTTGATCTCGGCCCAGCGCTGTTCGCCCTGCCGCGTCAGGATCCGCCCCTGCCACGACCAGTCGCTGTCGGTGTCCAGCGCCCGGTCCTGAGTCTGGTGATAACCGGCCTTGTCGTCCGGGTGCACCAGGCTGCGCAGGCCCATGTCGCGATGGGCGATGGCGGCCGGCGCGTAGCCCACCAGACTTTCGCTGCCCTCGCTGATGTAGGCAAAGTCGATCTGCCCGGTCACCGGCGCCCGCTCCAGGCGGAACACCAGCCCCGGCACGTTGGCGGCGATGCCCTGCAAGCGCGCCTCGCTTTCCTGCAACGCGGCCAGGGCCCGCCGGCGTTCGGTGACGTCAGTGAGATAAACCACCAGATATTCGCTGTCGCGAAAGCGCAGAAAACTCAACGACACATCCGCCGGCAGGATGCTGCCATCGGCGCGCACACAACTCGTTTCAAAGCTGAGCGGCCCTTCTTCACTGGCCCGGGCGCGTTTCCACAGGTTGAGCCAGCGATCCATGTGCAGGCCGGGTTCGAAGTCGATCAGCGGTCGTTCGATCAGCGCGCCCTGTGGATAACCGAGCATGTGCTCCGCCGCGCGGTTGGCGTAGCGCACGTGGCTGTCCCAGTTGACCCAGAGGATGCCG
The DNA here is from genome assembly GCF_058801265.1 of Pseudomonas sp. GW822-FHT03F08. Taxonomy (NCBI): domain Bacteria; kingdom Pseudomonadati; phylum Pseudomonadota; class Gammaproteobacteria; order Pseudomonadales; family Pseudomonadaceae; genus Pseudomonas; species Pseudomonas sp. GW822-FHT03F08. Next base: position 29,370 of record NZ_JBXANC010000001.1, read on the forward strand.
ACGGTGCTCTGATCGATGGAAAACTGGGTCAGGCGCAGGGCTTCTTCGCTGGCGGCGCGCAGGGCGATGTCTTCCCGGGCGGCGAGCAGGCGTTGTTCAAGGCTGTGTTGCTGGCGCCGCTGCCAGAAGACGATCGCCGCACAACTGAGCAGCAACACGGCGAACAACAGGCTCAGGTTCTGCCAGAACCCCGGCGACTCCGAAAGCCGCGGGTACTTGGGTTGCAGCCATTGGGTGTGCAGGCGCTCCAGATCTTTTGCCGGGATCGCCCGCAAGGCACTTTCGACAATCCCGGCCAGCTCCGGCCAGTCACGACGGGTGGCGACCCGCAGCAGCTGCGGTAGACCAATGTCGCCGACCACGACCAGCCCGGCAAACTCCGGTTCTGTCGACAGCCGCCCCAATTGCGCTTCGTCCACCACCGCGTAAGACGCCTGCTGACTCAACAGCAACTGCAACGCCTGACGCTCCAGCGGCACGCCTTGCAAATTCAGATGGGGATAGTTACCGCGCAGGTAATCGGCGGTGACGCTGGGCATGCGCACGGCGACCCGGGCCTGGCTGTCGAGTTTTTCCAGTTCAACCGAACTGCTCACTTTCTGGTCGCTGACCACCAGTTGCGGCACGCGCATGTAGGGATCGGAAAACTGCCAGAGACGCAGCGAGCCGGGCGTCTGGGTCAGGCCCGGCGCAATATCGATTTCGCCGTCCCGCGCGGCGGCTTCAAGTTGTTCCAGATCGGGGAAGTTGCGCCAGCTGAGTTCGATGTCGAGGGCCTTGGCCATCCATTTCATCAACTCGACATTGGCCCCGGACAGCCGCTGCAAGCGCCGGTCGTATTGCGCGTACGGCGCCTGAAGAATCAGGCCGACGCGCAATTCATTGTGCTGGGTCAGCCACTGTTGCTGGCCCGCCGACAACTGCGCAACATGGCTCGGCGGCGCAGGCGCGGCCCACCCCATCAAGGGAAACGCCAGACAGCCGATAACCCACAGGCAGCAAAAACGCATCATTGAAATCCCATACACTGACAAATTCTGACCAACCCATTAGGCTGCCGGGATACTTTCTGGCCTGGAATAACCGATGCCCCCTGTCTCTCGCCTGGCAATGCCAGCATTGTGCCTGTCGCTGATCCTGCCTTGTGCGTTTTCCGTCGAAGCCGCCGATCCGGCACCCGCCGCAGCCGCGGAAAAACCCGCCGAAGAAAAACCGGTCGAACGCCAGCCATTGCTTGAGCGTAGTCAGGAAGAAGCCTCGGCACTCGAACGCAAAGTCCCGGCCCAGGAACAGCAACAGTTGCAGGCCGGCAGCGACACTTTCCTCGCGCTGTGGAAACCGGCCAACACGGCTGACCCCAAAGGCGTGGTGATCCTCATCCCCGGCGCCGGCGAAACCGCTGACTGGCCCCAAGCAATCGGCCCGCTGCGGCGCAAATTGCCGGACGTCGAGTGGAACAGCCTGAGTATCACCCTGCCCGACCTGCAAAGCGATGCCATCGCACCGCGCGTGATCGAAGTGCCCGCAGCGCCGAAAACCGCCGATGCAGGCAGCAAGGATTCGACCACTGCCGAACCGATAGAGCAAGCCGCTGGCGGTGAAGCGGATGTGGCGGACAAGGTCGTCGCCGAAACCACCGAAGAACAGGCCAAGGCCGACGCAGAACGAATCTTCGCCCGCATCGACGCAGCGATTGCCTACGCCGAGCAGCAAGGCGCGCACAGCATCGTGGTGCTCGGGCACGGCACCGGTGCCTATTGGGCCGCGCGTTTCCTGAACGAAAAGCAGACGGCACAAGTGGAGAAACTGGTGATGGTCGCCGCGCAAGTACCGCCCAAGGCCAAGCCTGAACTGGCAGAACTGACGCCACTGCTGAAGCTGCCGACCGCCGATATCTTCTATATGGACAAGCCGCTGGATCGCAACGCTGCACTGGAGCGTTTGCAGGCCAGCAAGCGCTTGAAGACGTCGGCGTTCAGCCAGGTCGCGCTCAAGGCGTTGCCCGACAACAAGGCCGAGCAGGAACAATTGTTCCGCCGGGTGCGCGGCTGGTTGAATCCGCAAACCTCAGACTGACCGACCGCACAAAAAAAGATCGCAGCCTGGGCTGCGATCTTTTTTTTCGTCTAGCGGAAATCCCGCCGCTCGCGAATCAATGTGTAGGCATTGTGCAAGTCGCGAGTTCTTTCAGTTGCCTCGAGCACCTGGGCCGCCGTCGCACCGGCCCCGGCCACCTTGTCCGGATGATGGCGACTGAGCAGGCGACGATAGGCGCGTTTGATCTGTGCCGGTTCGCTGGTCGCCGACACGCCGAGCAGGCGCATCGCATCCTGGTAACTCACCGCTGCGCTGACGATCGGGCGTTTGTTCGGCTCGTAATCCGCCGCCAGCGCCTGAATCTGGTGAGTCGTCCAGCCCAGCCACTTGCCCCATTGCGCCAGCAGTTCGCGCTCGCTGCTGCCGGCCCGGCCATCGGCCCAGACCATCCGCCAGCAGGCGCGCAACACGCCTTCGGCCGCATGGGGCTGAGCGCTGAGACGCCGCAGATAACCGCGCAGGCGATCCCCGCCGGACTTGCCGCGATTGAACGCAGCAATGGCCCGGCGCTGCGCCGGCTCGCTCATGTCCAGCGCGCGCATCTCCTGACGCGCCTGCTGGATATGACCGTCGGTGACCCGCCCGTCACTCTTGGCCAGACGCCCGAGCAAGACGAACAACAACTCGTCGTTGCGCAGCATCGGCTGGCCGCCGAGTTTTTCCCGCAAATGCCCCCAGCTCTGCAAATGCAGGCGCCGATCCAGCGCCTGCCCCAACAAAGCCCCAAGCATGGCCCCCGGAATGCTGGCGATAGCAAAACCCGCTCCGGCTCCAATCAGAGTCCCTGGCCACAACATATCAGCGACTCGCTTCTATCAAGGTTTCGGCTTCAGCCAGACGCTCGTGCGTACCGACATCGACCCAGTGGCCTTTCAGTCGCTCACCGCTCACCTGCCCGTCCGCCATGGCTTTGCGCAGCAACGGTGCCAGTTTGAAGGCGCCGTCCGTGCAGCCATCGAACAATTGCGGGTGCAGCACAGCGATGCCGCTGTAGGTCAGGGTCGCCGTCTCCGGTTGCCCGTCCTGCACCTGGTCGCCGACCAGACAGAAATCGCCCGTCGGGTGATGGGCCGGATTGTCCGCCAGCACCAGATGCGCCAGCCCGGTGATCGGCTGGTGCAGCACGCTGAAGTCGTAATCGGTCCAGATGTCACCGTTGACCACCAGGAACGCTTCGTCACCGAGCAACGGCAAGGCGCGGAAGATACCGCCACCGGTCTCCAGAGGTTCGCCTTCGGGCGAGTAACGGATGCTCAGGCCGAATTGCGAACCGTCGCCCAGGTAATCTTCGATCTGCTGACCGAGCCAGGCATGGTTGATCACGATGTCGCTGAAACCCGCCGTCGCCAGGGCACGCAGGTGGTACTCGATCAACGGTACGCCAGCGGCACGCACCAGCGGTTTGGGGGTGGTCAGGGTCAGCGGGCGCATGCGCTCGCCTTTGCCGGCCGCCAGAATCATTGCCTTCATGCAGTCACTCCGCTACGCAGGCTGACCAGCAGTGCCTGCAGTTGCGCCAATTCCGGACGGCGTGCGATCACCGCTTCTATATAAGAGAAGAAGCGCGGCACATCGCCGAGGTAGCGTGGCTTGCCGTCGCGGTGACAGATGCGGGCGAAGATACCGATGACTTTGAGGTGACGTTGCACACCCATCAGGTCGCTGGCGCGCAGGAAGTCTTCGAAGTCCGGCTGCACGGGGATGTTCAACGCTGCCGCCTGCTGCCAGTAGTTTTCCAGCCAGCCACGTACGCGTTCTTCAGGCCAACTGAGGAAGGCGTCCTTGAACAGACAGGTCACGTCGTAGGTCACCGGGCCGTACACCGCGTCCTGGAAATCCAGCACGCCGGGGTTCGGCTCGCTGAGCATCAGGTTGCGCGGCATGTAGTCGCGGTGCACCAGCACTTTTGGCTGGGCCAGCGCGCTGTCGATCAGCAGATCGCTGACCTGTTGCCATTGCTGCTGTTGCGTGGCGTCGAATTCCACACCCAGTTCGCGTTTCACGTACCACTCGGGGAACAGTTCCAGCTCGCGACGCAACAGCGCGACGTCATAACTCGGCAGCGGTGCCACCATCGGCAACTGCTGAAATGCCAGCAGCGACTGCAAGGCATCGCTGAACAATGCATCGGCATTTTCGCTGTCGATCACGTCGAGATAGGTCTTGTTGCCCAGGTCATTGAGCAAAAGAAATCCGCGCTCGAGGTCCTCGGCATAAATTTTCGGCACGTTAATTCCGGATTTCGCCAGCAAAAAGGCGATATCCACGAACGGTTTGCAGTTTTCCTGGGGCGGCGGTGCGTCCATCACGACGAAACTGCGACCGGCGCCTTCCCAACGGAAATAACGGCGGAAACTCGCGTCGCTGCTGGCCGCAGTCAACGTGGCCGGGGGTACGACACCCCAGCCCTGATCGGCAAAAAGGGTTGCCAACTGCTCATCGAGCCAAACTTTCAGGTGTTGCAAGCGTACATCTTGGTCAGGCATTGCAAGGGTCTCCGACGGCGCTAGCCGTCAAGCGGGTCATGCTTTATTATCCAGCATCTTTTTCAGACCATCGAGAGGCGTGCGGCCCACACCGCGGGCAGATGGCACGCAGGAAGCCCGGACTAATAAGATGGCATTGAAATCCCCCGCGTTTCGTAAAAAATTTCCGTTGTTGGTAACCGGCAGTCTGCTGGCTATGCAACCTCTGGCCAGTTCATTCGTTGTCGCCGCCGAGCAGTATGACTGCGCCGTCTCGGCTACGGGCGGCTGGGCCTGTTCGCCAAAGACGTCGGCGGCTGCATTGCCACCGCGTCCGGTGCATGACGGCAGTGCCGTCAGCGCCACCGGCGAAACCCCGGCCGAGAACGGCAGCGTTTCGGACTCCGGTCCCAAACCCGTGCTGGTCACCGAGTCCAAGGGCCGTGGCCTGAAATCCCGTAGCGAAGACTACAGTCACCTCGACTGGGTTCCGCGCGAGAAGCTCACCGCCGCCCAACTGGCCGAGACAGGTCCTTACTGCTCTGGTTCCTATATCGAACCAATTCGTCCTGGCATGAATGACAAGACGAATAAAAGTGACGCCCCGACCTTCATCGGCGCGAAAGCCTCGCGCTATAACACCGAAGATCAGGTCGGCACGCTGGCCGGTGACGTGGTTCTGCGTCAGGGCAGCATGCAGGTCGAGTCCCAGGAAGCGAGCCTCTATCAGGCCGAGAGCCGCGCCGAACTCAAGGGCGACGTGCGCATCCGCGACAATGGCGCGCTGATCGTCGGCGACCACGCCGATGTGCAGCTCGACACCGGTGAAGCGAAAGTCGACAACGCCGAATACGTGATGCACAAGTCGCGCATCCGCGGTAACGCGCTGTACGCCAAGCGCGCCGAGAACGCGATCATCCGCTTGAAGGACGGCACGTACACCACGTGCGAACCGAACAGCAACGCCTGGCAGCTCAAGGGCAACAACATTACCCTGAACCCTGCCACCGGCTTCGGTACCGCGACCAACGTGACACTGCGGGTCAAGGACATTCCGATCCTGTACACCCCGTACATCTATTTCCCGATCGACGACCGTCGTCAGTCGGGCTTCCTGCCGCCGACCATCGGCACCGGCAGCGACACCGGCTTCATGCTGGTCACCCCGTACTACTTCAACCTGGCACCGAACTACGATGCCACGTTGTACCCGCGCTACATGAGCAAGCGCGGCATGTTGGTGGAAGGCGAATTCCGTTATCTGACCAAATCCAGCGAAGGTCAGTTCGGCGCCGCGTACCTCAACGACGAAGACACCGATCGCAGCAAGCAGACCGATTACGAAAAAAATCGCTACATGTACAACTGGCAACACAAGGGCGGTCTCGACTCCCGCGTGTTCACCCAGGTTGACTACACCAAGATCAGCGATCCGTACTACTTCCAGGACCTGACCACCGACCAGATCGGCGTGAAGAGCCAGGACTTCGTGAATCAGCAGGGTCTGGTTGCCTACCGTGGCGATAACTACACCGCCATCCTGAATGCTCAGCAGTATCAGCTGGCAACCGTTTCGAACATCACACCTTACGGGCGCCTGCCGCAGATCACCTTCAATGGCAAACTGCCGTACCACCCGGAAGGCCTGAACTTCGATTACGAGACCGAACTCGTTCGCTTTGACCGCGATCTGAAAACCGGTGACTTCGTCAACGAAGACGGCACTGTCTCGCCGCGCCTGGATACCAACGTGACCGGCCTGGCTCGTGCCAACGGTGATCGCCTGAATCTGAAGCCTGGCGTCAGCCTGCCGCTGAACTGGACGTATGGCTTCCTCAAGCCATCGCTCAAGTACCAGTACACCCAGTACCAACTGGACCTGGACGGCCAGGGCAAAAGCGACATCGTTGCCCAGAAGGCATTCGCTGCAGCGAACGGCGCCCGATACGTCAACGGTAATTTTGGCAGCAACCAAAACCGTGGCGTGCCGATCGCCAGCATCGACAGCGGCCTGTACTTCGACCGCAACACGTCGTTCTTTGGCAAGAACTACCGCCAGACCCTGGAACCGCGTCTGTTCTACCTCTATGTACCTGAGGTGGATCAAGAAGACATCCCAGTGTTCGACACCAGCGAATACACCTTCAACTATTCCTCGCTGTTCCGTGACAACCGTTTCTCCGGTTCCGACCGGGTCGGCGACGAGAACAAGCTTTCGTTGGGTGTAACCAGCCGCTGGATCGAAGACGACGGCTTCGAACGTCAACGTATCAGTGTCGGCCAGGCCTTGTACTTCAAGGATCGCGAAGTCCAACTGCCAGGTATCGATCCAAAGACCCGCGACGATGCGCATTCCAACGTTTCGCCTTATGCGCTGGAATACGAATATCGCTGGAACCGCGACTGGCGCACCACTGCCGACTACAACTGGGATCCGGACAGCCGCAGCCCACGTTCCGGCAGCGCGATGTTCCACTACCAGCCTGAAGACAACCCGAACAAGGTGGTCAACCTCGGTTATCGCTATCGCAACGACCAGGTTCGTTACGACCAGAACACCGGCAAATGGTCGGTGGGTGGTGGCGACTACGGCACCCCGGGCCAGCCTGGCTACGTGAAGGACTACTACAAGATCCAGCAGCATGACTTCTCGGTCATCTGGCCGATCGTTCCACAGTGGAGCGCAATCAGCCGCTGGCAGTACGACTACAACCGCAACCGTACACTGGAAGCCTTCGGTGGTTTCGAGTACGACAACTGCTGCTGGAAACTGCGCCTGATCAACCGTTACTGGGTTTCCTACGACGAGTTCAGTCAGGAAGCTCCGCAAAACGAAAAAGGCGACCACGGCGTCTTCCTACAAATTGTTCTGAAGGGACTCGGCGGCCTCACTGGCGCCAAGGTAGAGAGCTTCCTCGACAAAGGCATCCAAGGTTATCGTCAACGTGAAGACCAAGCTTTCTGATTGTCTGCGCCCGCTGATGCTGGGCGCGCTGTTCCTGGGTACCGCGGCCAACGCCGCGGTGCAGTCCATCGATAAAGTGGTGGCCATCGTCGACAACGACGTGGTCATGCAGAGCCAGCTGGATCAACGCGTCCACGAAGTTCAGCAAACCATCGCCAAGCGCGGTGGCGGCTTGCCGCCTCCGGGCGTACTGGACCAACAGGTGCTCGAGCGCCTGATCGTCGAAAACCTGCAACTGCAGATCGGCGAACGTTCCGGTATCCGCATCACCGATGAAGAACTGAACCAGGCTGTCGGCACCATTGCCCAGCGCAACAACATGACTGTCGATCAGTTCCGCGCAGCCCTGGCTCACGACGGCCTGAGTTACGAAGGCGCCCGTGAGCAGATCCGCAAGGAAATGGTCATCAGCCGCGTGCGTCAGCGCCGTGTTGCAGAACGCATTCAGGTATCGGAGCAGGAAGTGAAGAACTTCCTCGCCTCCGACCTGGGCAAGATGCAACTGTCCGAAGAGCTGCACCTGGCCAACATCCTGATCCCGACCCCGGAAAGCGCCAACTCTGAAGCAATTCAGAGCGCTGCACGTCAGGCGATGGAGGTTTATCAGCAACTCAAGCAAGGCGCCGATTTCGGTCAACTGGCCGTTGCCAAGTCCGGCAGCGACAACGCTCTGGAAGGCGGCGACATGGGCTGGCGTAAAGCTGCTCAACTGCCACCGCCGTTCGACCGCGAGTTGAGCAGCATGGCTGTCGGCGACATCACTCAGCCAGCACGCACTCCGGGTGGTTTCATCATCCTGAAGCTGCTGGAAAAACGCGGCGGCGAAAGCCAGATGCGCGATGAAGTGCATGTGCGCCACATCCTGGTCAAGCCAAGTCCGGTTCGCGACGAAGCAAAGACCAAGGAACTGGCTCAATCGCTCTATAACCGCATCTCGGCCGGTGAAGATTTCGCCGAACTGGCCAAGAAGTATTCGGAAGACCCAGGCTCTGCCCTCAACGGCGGCGACCTGAACTGGATCGACCCGAACGCACTGGTACCGGAATTCCGCGCCGTGATGGCCAAGTCCCCTCAGGGTCAGCTGTCCAAGCCATTCCAGACCCAGTACGGCTGGCACGTTCTGGAAGTCCTTGGTCGTCGCGCCACTGACAGCACCGAACAGGCCCGTGAGCAGCAAGCCATGACCGTACTGCGCAACCGCAAATACGATGAAGAGCTGCAAACCTGGCTGCGTCAGATCCGTGACGAAGCGTACGTAGAGATCAAACTCCCTGGTGCAGACCAGGCAGCGCAGTGAAACCCAAGCGTTTCGCGCTGACACCCGGCGAACCAGCCGGCATCGGTCCCGACCTGTGCCTGCTGCTCGCCTCGCAAGCCCAGCCACATCCCCTGATTGCCATCACCAGCCGCGACCTGCTCCAAGAGCGGGCCGCGCAGCTGGGGCTGGCCGTCAGTCTGCTGCCTGTGTCGCCCGGTCAATGGCCGGATCTTCCGGCGCCGGCCGACAGCCTTTATGTCTGGGACACCCCGCTCAGCGCCCCCGTGGTCGCCGGGCAACTGGATAAGGCCAACGCCGCATTCGTCCTTGAAACCCTGACCCGCGCCGGCAATGGCTGTCTGAACGGCGATTTCGCCGGAATGATTACCGCCCCGGTGCACAAGGGCGTGATCAACGAATCGGGCATCGCTTTTTCCGGCCACACCGAATTCCTCGCCGACCTGACCCACACCGCCCAGGTCGTGATGATGCTCGCTACCCGCGGTTTGCGCGTGGCGCTGGTCACCACTCACCTGCCCCTGCGCGACATCGCCGATGCGATCACGCCGGAGCGACTGGAACGGGTCACGCGAATTCTGCACGCCGACCTGCAAGACAAATTCGGCATCGCCCAACCGCGCATCCTGGTCTGCGGACTCAACCCGCACGCCGGTGAAGGTGGACACCTGGGCCATGAAGAAATCGACATCATCGAACCCACATTGGAGCGCCTGCGCGGCGAGGGCATGGACCTTCGTGGCCCGCTGCCTGCCGACACTCTGTTTACCCCCAAATATCTGGAGCACTGCGACGCAGTGCTGGCGATGTACCACGACCAGGGCCTGCCCGTGCTCAAGTACAAAGGCTTCGGCGCTGCAGTCAACGTGACCCTGGGCCTGCCGATCATCCGCACCTCCGTCGACCACGGCACCGCCCTGGATCTGGCCGGTAGCGGCAAGATCGACACCGGCAGCCTGCAGGTCGCCCTGGAAACCGCCTACCAGATGGCCGAGACCCGTTTATGACCGAGCAATACCAACACAAGGCGCGCAAACGCTTTGGCCAGAACTTCCTGCACGATGCCGGCGTCATCGACCGCATCCTGCGCTCCATCAGCGCCAAGCCTGACGACCGGATGCTGGAAATCGGCCCGGGCCAGGGTGCATTGACCGCAGGCCTGCTGAACAGCGGTGCACAACTCGACGTGGTGGAACTGGACAAGGACCTGATCCCGATCCTCAACCAGCAGTTCGCCGGCAAGAGCAACTTCAACCTGCATCAGGGCGATGCGCTGAAGTTCGACTTCAATACCCTGAACGCCGCACCGAACAGCCTGCGCGTGGTCGGCAACCTGCCGTACAACATCTCCACGCCGCTGATTTTTCACCTGCTGAACAACGCCGGCATCATCCGCGACATGCACTTCATGCTGCAGAAGGAAGTGGTTGAGCGTCTCGCCGCAGGTCCGGGTGGTGGTGACTGGGGCCGTCTGTCGATCATGGTTCAGTACCATTGCCGGGTCGAACACCTGTTCAACGTCGGCCCGGGTGCTTTCAACCCGCCGCCGAAGGTCGACTCGGCCATCGTCCGCCTGGTGCCGCACGCGGTACTGCCGCACCCGGCCAAGGACCATCGCCTGCTGGAGCGCGTCGTGCGCGAAGCCTTCAACCAGCGCCGCAAGACCTTGCGCAACACCCTCAAGCAATTGCTGAGCAACGCTGAAATCGAAGCCGCCGGCGTCGATGGCAGTCTGCGCCCCGAGCAGCTTGACCTGGCGGCATTCGTGCGCCTGGCCGACAAGCTCGCCGAACAGCCCGCACCAACACCCGCTGCCGACTGACAGGCAAGCATTGCGCTCGGGCAGGACACCGCTCTGGTCTCCTGCCCGATACTTGCCTAGACTCAACCCATCGGCGACACCCCGCGTTCCGCTTTGTCCTTAAGGCCTTTTGCATGTCTGATCCTCGTTATCAGGTCGATGTCAGTGTCGTAACTCACTATCTGGCAGACCAATCGCAACCCGAGCACGACCGCTTTGCCTTCGCCTACACCATCACCGTGCAGAACAATGGCGAGCAGTCAGCCCGACTGATCTCCCGGCATTGGGTGATCACCGATGGCGACGGTCATGTCGAAGAGGTGCGCGGCGCCGGCGTGGTGGGCCAACAGCCACTGATCGACGCGGGAAAAAGCCACACCTACAGCAGCGGCACGGTCATGACCACCAAGGTCGGCACCATGCAGGGCAGCTATGAAATGGTCGCCAGCGACGGCAAGCATTTCGACGCAATCATCAAACCCTTCCGCCTCGCCGTTCCCGGAGCCCTGCACTAATGGCGACGTATGCCGTCGGCGACCTGCAAGGCTGCCTCGAACCGCTCAAGTGCCTGCTCAAGCAGGTTGCGTTCGACCCGGCAGTGGATCGGTTGTGGCTGGTGGGTGACCTGGTAAACCGTGGCCCGCAATCGCTGGAAACCCTGCGTTTCCTTTATGGCATGCGTGAATCGCTGGTCTGCGTACTCGGCAACCACGACCTGCACCTGCTGGCAGCGGCGAAAAACATCGAGCGGATGAAGAAGTCCGACACGCTGCGCGAGATTCTCGCAGCGCCGGACTGCGCCGAACTGATGGAATGGCTGCGCCAGCAGAAACTCATGCACTACGACGAGCAACGTGAAGTCGCCATGGTGCACGCCGGCATTGCACCGCAATGGTCGCTGCGCAAGGCACTGAAGTACGCCGAGGAAGTCGAAACCGCATTACGCGACGACAACCTGTTCCCGGCCTTCCTTGACGGCATGTATGGCAACGAGCCGGCGAAGTGGGACAGCGAGCTCAAAGGCGTCACCCGCCTTCGGGTCATCACCAACTATTTCACGCGCATGCGTTTCTGCACCGCTGAGGGCAAGCTCGACCTCAAGAGCAAGGAAGGCCTCGACACCGCGCCACCGGGCTACAAGCCCTGGTTCCAACACAAGGAGCGCAAGACCCGTGGCCTGCGAATCATTTTCGGCCACTGGGCGGCGCTGGAAGGCAATGTCCATGAACCCGGCATTTCAGCCCTCGACACCGGTTGCGTGTGGGGCGGCAGCCTGACCCTGATGAACGTCGACAGCTTTGAACGGCTGTCGTGCAAATGCGACGAACACGGCGGCGTCCTGCCCCCGGTCGCGCCATTGATCACCGAATCCTCGCCAGTCAGCGCTGCGCGTTAGACTGCGTTTTCAGCCGAGCCACAGGAACCCGCCATGAGCGAATTCAAACGTATCCCCCCAGAACAGGCCCAGGCCCTGCGCGAGCAAGGTGCCGTGGTGGTCGACGTCCGTGACCCAGCCACATTCGCGGCGCTGCACATCAGCGGCTCGAAGCATCTGGACAATCATTCCCTGCACGCCTTCATCCAGGGGGCCGACCTCGATGCTCCGACCGTCGTGGTCTGCTATCACGGCAACTCGAGCCAGGGTGCCGCGGCGTATCTCGTGAGCCAGGGCTTCTCCGACGTCTACAGCATGGACGGTGGCTTCGAGCTATGGCGTACGACTTTTCCTTCGGAAACCGCGCAAGGCACCTCCGAATAATTTTTTTGTAACGTGCAAGCCCCGGCTCCCGTGGGCTCGCGCGGTGGCAGACGAACGGTCTGCCACAACTAATTACGTATCTCGCCTTTACCTCCTGAATTCCCAACTATCCTTAAGCCCAGGCCATCCAAAACAGGGGAGAGCCGGTACACCGGCGCACGGGTCATCGGGAGTGACTTTCGCGGTTGTCGATCGCGGAGGGGTTCTGGGGGGTAAACAACAGCTGCCTTAGCGGCTGCTTGCCAGCATCGACTGAGTGATCCGGCGTCGGCTCCACGTATCGAGCGAGGTGACGTCATGAGTATCTTTAGCCACTTCCAACAACGCTTCGAGTCCACACGCCAGGAAGAACTCTCGCTGCAAGAGTACCTGGAGCTGTGCAAGAAAGACCGTAGCGCCTACGCTTCCGCTGCCGAACGTCTGTTAATGGCCATCGGCGAACCGGAGCTGCTCGACACCTCGACCAACTCGAGGCTGTCGCGAATCTTCTCGAACAAGGTGATCCGCCGCTATCCGGCCTTTGAAGACTTCCACGGGATGGAAGAATGCATCGACCAGATCGTGTCGTATTTCCGCCATGCCGCCCAGGGCCTCGAGGAGAAGAAACAGATCCTCTACCTGCTCGGCCCCGTCGGTGGTGGTAAATCCTCCCTGGCCGAGAAGCTGAAACAACTCATGGAAAGAGTGCCTTTCTATGCCATCAAGGGTTCACCGGTTTTCGAATCTCCCCTGGGTCTGTTCAACGCCACCGAAGATGGCGCGATCCTCGAAGAAGACTTCGGCATTCCCCGGCGCTACCTGAACACCATCATGTCGCCATGGGCGACCAAGCGCCTGGCCGAATTCGGCGGCGACATCAGCCAGTTCCGCGTGGTCAAGCTCTACCCGTCGATCCTCAACCAGATCGCCGTGGCCAAGACCGAACCCGGTGACGAGAACAACCAGGACATCTCGGCGCTGGTCGGCAAGGTCGACATCCGCAAACTCGAGGAATATCCGCAGAACGACGCCGATGCCTACAGCTACTCGGGCGCGCTGTGCCGGGCCAACCAGGGTCTGATGGAATTCGTCGAAATGTTCAAGGCACCGATCAAGGTGCTGCACCCGTTGCTGACCGCCACTCAGGAAGGCAACTACAACAGTACCGAAGGCCTCGGCGCGATTCCGTTCACCGGGATCCTGCTGGCCCACTCCAACGAATCGGAGTGGCACACCTTCCGCAACAACAAGAACAACGAAGCCTTCATCGACCGGATCTACATCGTCAAAGTACCGTACTGCCTGCGGGTCAGCGACGAAGTGAAGATCTACGACAAACTGCTGTTCAACAGTTCCCTGGCCAAGGCCCATTGCGCGCCGGACACCCTCAAGATGCTGGCGCAGTTCACCGTGCTGTCACGCTTGAAGGAGCCGGAAAACTCCAACATCTACTCCAAGATGCGGGTGTACGACGGCGAAAATCTCAAGGACACCGATCCAAAGGCCAAGTCGATCCAGGAATATCGCGACTCGGCGGGCGTCGACGAAGGCATGAACGGTCTGTCGACCCGGTTCGCGTTCAAGATCCTGTCCAAGGTCTTCAACTTCGACCCGCATGAAATCGCCGCCAACCCGGTGCACCTGCTCTATGTGCTGGAACAGCAGATCGAACAGGAACAGTTCCAGGCCGAAACCCGCGAGCGCTATCTGCGCTACCTGAAGGAATACCTGGCGCCGCGTTATATCGAATTCATCGGCAAGGAAATCCAGACCGCCTACCTCGAGTCTTACAGCGAGTACGGCCAGAACATCTTCGACCGCTACGTGCTGTATGCGGACTTCTGGATTCAGGATCAGGAATACCGCGATCCGGAAACCGGCGAGATCCTCAACCGCGTCGCCCTCAACGAGGAACTGGAAAAAATCGAGAAACCGGCCGGCATCAGCAATCCGAAGGATTTCCGCAACGAAATCGTCAACTTCGTACTGCGCGCCCGGGCCAACAACAACGGCAAGAACCCGACCTGGCTCAGCTACGAAAAACTGCGGGTGGTCATCGAGAAGAAAATGTTCTCGAACACCGAGGATCTGCTGCCGGTCATCAGCTTCAATGCCAAGGCCAGCAAAGAGGATCAGCAGAAACACAACGACTTCGTTACACGAATGGTCGAACGCGGCTACACCGACAAACAGGTACGACTGCTCTCCGAGTGGTATCTGCGGGTCAGAAAATCACAGTAAACCGCGGCCGGTCAGACCGGTTGTCGTCAGCCCGAGGCTTGTGTGCACATTTTCTGCTACACAGGCCTCTGGAAGGTGTTCGAAAGGCGGTAGCGAGGTTCAGGCAGCACCCAAAGCGCTTGGGGGAGCGTGTGCGTCCCTTGGCATTCGGTTCAACGCTGCATGACCGCTCGCCCCTTTGCAGGACAGCTTCTAAGGAGCAGTCATGAGCTATGTGATCGACCGACGTCTCAATGGCAAGAACAAGAGCACGGTGAACCGTCAGCGCTTCCTGCGGCGTTACCGTGACCACATCAAGAAGGCTGTCGAAGAGGCGGTCAGCCGGCGCTCCATCACCGACATGGAGCACGGCGAGCAAATCAGCATTCCCGGTCGCGACATCGACGAACCGGTGCTTCACCACGGCCGTGGCGGCAAGCAGACCGTGGTTCACCCCGGCAACAAGGAATTCACCGCAGGCGAACACATCGCCCGCCCACCGGGAGGCGGCGGCGGTCGCGGACCGGGCAAGGCCGGCAACTCCGGCGAAGGCATGGATGAATTCGTCTTCCAGATCACCCAGGAAGAATTCCTCGAATTCATGTTCGAGGACCTCGAACTGCCCAACCTGGTCAAACGCAACCTGAGCGGCACCGATACCTTCAAGACCGTCCGCGCCGGGATCAGCAACGAGGGCAACCCGTCCCGGATCAACATCATTCGCACACTGCGCTCGGCCCACGCCCGGCGAATCGCGCTGTCCGGCAGCAGCCGCGCCAAACTGCGCGAAGCCAAGGAAGAACTGGCCCGCCTGAAACGCGAAGAACCGGACAACTTCGGCGATATCCAGAATCTCGAAGCCGAAATCGAAAAACTCAGCGCACGTATCCACCGTGTGCCGTTCCTCGACACCTTCGACCTCAAGTACAACCTGCTGATCAAGCAACCGAACCCTAGCTCCAAAGCTGTAATGTTCTGCCTGATGGACGTTTCCGGCTCCATGACCCAGGCGACCAAGGACATCGCCAAACGCTTCTTCATCCTGCTGTACCTGTTCCTCAAGCGGAACTACGACAAGATCGACGTCGTGTTCATCCGCCACCACACCAGCGCACGGGAAGTGGACGAAGAAGAGTTTTTCTATTCGCGGGAAACCGGCGGCACCATCGTTTCCAGCGCACTGAAACTGATGCAGGAGATCATGGCCGAGCGCTACCCGAGCAACGAATGGAACATCTACGCCGCACAGGCTTCCGACGGCGACAACTGGAACGACGACTCGCCGATCTGCCGCGACATCCTGATCAATCAGATCATGCCGTTTGTGCAGTACTACACTTACGTAGAGATCACCCCGCGCGAACATCAGGCCCTGTGGTACGAGTACGAACGCATCGCCGAAGCCTTTTCTGACACTTTTGCCCAGCAGCAGCTGGTCTCGGCCGGAGATATCTATCCGGTCTTCCGTGAACTCTTCCAGCGCAGGTTAGTGACATGACCGCCAAAGAGCAGAAGCGCCAACCCATTTCCACCGGCTCCGAATGGACATTCGAGCTGATCCAGACCTACGACCGCGAAATTGCCCGGATCGCGGCCGGGTACGCCCTGGACACCTATCCCAACCAGATTGAAGTGATCACCGCCGAACAGATGATGGACGCCTATGCTTCGGTCGGCATGCCGCTGGGCTATCACCACTGGTCCTACGGCAAACACTTCCTCAGCACCGAGAAATCCTACAGTCGCGGGCAGATGGGGCTGGCCTACGAGATCGTGATCAACTCCGACCCGTGCATCGCCTACCTGATGGAGGAAAACACCATCTGCATGCAGGCGCTGGTGGTGGCCCATGCCTGCTACGGCCACAACAGCTTCTTCAAGGGCAACTACCTGTTCCGCACCTGGACCGATGCCAGCTCGATCATCGATTACCTGGTGTTCGCCAAGCAGTACATCATGCAATGCGAGGAGCGCCATGGCATCGACGCGGTCGAGGACCTGCTCGACTCCTGCCATGCCTTGATGAACTACGGCGTCGACCGCTACAAACGTCCGTACCCGATTTCCGCCGAGGAAGAGCGGCGCCGGCAGAAGGATCGCGAAGAACACCTGCAGAAACAGATCAACGACCTGTGGCGCACCATTCCCAAGGGCGCAGACAAATACAGCGACAAGGACAACGCACGCTTCCCGGCCGAGCCACAGGAAAACATCCTGTACTTCATCGAGAAACACGCGCCGCTGCTGGAGCCCTGGCAGCGGGAGATCGTGCGGATCGTGCGCAAGATCGCCCAGTATTTCTATCCACAGCGCCAGACCCAGGTGATGAACGAGGGCTGGGCAACCTTCTGGCACTACACGTTGATGAACGACCTGTACGACGAGGGTCTGGTCACCGACGGCTTCATGATGGAGTTCCTCACGTCTCACACCAGCGTGGTGTTCCAGCCAGGTTTCGACAGTCCCTACTACAATGGCATCAACCCTTACGCACTGGGTTTTGCCATGTACCGCGACATCCGGCGCATGTGCGAAGAACCGACGGAAGAAGACCGTCGCTGGTTCCCGGAAATCGCCGGCACCGACTGGCTGTCGACCATCAAGTTCGCCATGAGCAGCTTCAAGGACGAGAGTTTCATCCTGCAGTACCTGTCACCCAAGGTGATCCGCGACCTGAAACTGTTCAGCATCCTCGATGACGACCAGAAGGACGATCTGCTGGTGCCCGCCATTCATGACGAGGGCGGCTACCGGATCATCCGCGAGACCCTGGCCGCGCAGTACAACCTCGGCAACCGTGAACCGAACGTGCAGATCTACAGCATCGACCGGCGCGGCGACCGCTCACTGACCCTGCGTCACCAGCAGCACGACCGAAAACCGCTGGGCGACTCCACCGAAGAGGTACTCAAGCACCTGCACCGGTTGTGGGGTTTCGACATTCATCTGGAAACCCTGCAGGGCGACCAGATCATGAAAACCCACCACGTACCGCCCCGCAGCGAACACGGCGAGGGGGATTACGGTCGGCTCGATCTGGCCGTCATTCATCTTTGATCCCGTTCTGGCCTCCGAAAGTCCGGCGCAAGGGTTATCCTGTCGGGCCAACGGAGGTTTTTTATGCAGATTTACAAGGTCGGCGGCGCAGTACGTGATCGCCTGCTGGGCAAACCGGTCACCGACATCGATTGGGTGGTGGTCGGTGCCACCGCAGAAGAAATGCTCGCCAAAGGGTTTCGCCCGGTAGGCGCGGATTTCCCTGTGTTTCTTCACCCGAAAAGCGGCGAGGAGTACGCCCTCGCCCGCACCGAGCGCAAGAGCGGTCGCGGTTATGGCGGATTCACCTTTCACGCCAGTCCCGAGGTCACGCTCGAAGAAGACCTGATCCGTCGCGACCTCACGATCAACGCCATGGCCGAGGACGATCAGCAAAATCTGACCGACCCGTATCACGGCCAGCGCGATCTCGACGATCGAATCCTGCGTCACGTTTCCCCCGCGTTCGCCGAAGATCCCCTGCGAGTCTTGCGTGTTGCCCGCTTTGCAGCTCGTTACGCGGAACTCGGCTTCAAGGTCGCGCCCGAGACGCTGGAACTGATGCGCGAGCTCAGCGAATCCGGCGAACTGGAGGCACTGACCGCCGAACGCAGCTGGAAAGAGATTTCCCGCGCACTGATGGAAAATCAGCCGCAGGTGTTCATTCAGGTACTGCGCGATTGCGGCGCTCTGAAAGTACTGATGCCGGAAGTCGATGCCTTGTTCGGCGTACCGCAACCGGAAGCCCATCACCCGGAAATCGACAGCGGCATTCACACGCTGAGCGTGCTTGAGCAAGCCGCCCTGCACCAGCAACCGCTGACAGTGCGCTGGGCCTGCCTGCTGCACGACCTCGGCAAAGGTCTGACGCCGGAAGAGGAATGGCCGCGGCATATCGCCCATGAGCACAAAGGCCTGAAGCTGATCAAAGCCGTCAACGAGCGCTTCAAGGCACCGAAGGATTGTCAGGAACTGGCCTTGCTGGTCGGCCAGTACCACACCCACGGTCATCGCGCCCTGGAGCTGAAGGCGTCGACCTTGCTGGAATTGCTGCAGAGCTTTGATGTTTATCGCCGACCGCAGCGTTTCGAAGAATTTATCGTCGCGTGCGAGATGGATGCCCGAGGCCGCAAAGGACTTGAGCAGCGCAGTTATCCACAGGCGGATTACCTGCGCGGCGCAGCCAGCGCTGCTCGGGGCGTTGCGGTACAGCCGCTGCTGGAGAAGGGCTTCCAGGGCCCCGAACTGGGCGAAGCGCTCAAGCGCGAACGGCTCAAGGCGTTGAAGGCTTACAAGGAATCAGCGTCTTCCTGAGAACATCTGGAGCCATCGCGAGACTGCTCGCGATGGCTCCAGTCAGTTCAACAGATCTGAAGGCGTGAGCTGAATACCGCGCCATTCAAATCCGACCGGTGCCAACACCTGATCGATCTGCGCCTCGGCCCACAACGTGGCAAAACTTTTTCCCACGCCTGGATGTACACGATCCGGCGCAATCAGCGAAAGCGGCCACAGCACAAAGGCATTTTTCAGAATTTCGGCCCGGGGCAGGATCAGCCCGTCGAAATTGCCTGCCAGCTCGCCGTACAGCAAGACGTCGATATCCAGCGGCAGCCCCTTGCGATCCGGGGCATAACGACCGTTATCCGCCTCGATGAATTTCAGCCGACGATCCAGCTCCATCAACGGTAGATCGGTAAACGCCGAGACCACGAAGTTGTAGAAAGGCCCGCTCTTGATCCCCACCGGCTGGCTTTCGAACACCGCCGAACAGCGGATATCCACCAGAAAACCGGCCAGGGCATCCAGACCTGCGCGCAAATGGGTTTCGCGCTCGATATTGCTACCGAGCCCGAGATAGACCTGAGTCAGCGACATCCGCGCTCGATCTCCACGCCCACACCACCCTTGGCGGCCGGGACCGCGCCAGGCTTGGTCAGCTTCAGACGCACCCAGGTAATCTTGAATTCGTTCATCAGCACTTCGACCAGACGCTCGGCGAAGGTCTCGACCAGTTGATACTGGGATTGCTCGGCAAAGGCCTGGATCCGCGTGGAAACACTGGCGTAATCGAGTGCCAGGGTCAGGTCGTCACCGGCAGCAGCCGGGCGATTGTCCCAGGCGAAGCTCAGATCAAGGCGCAGGCACTGTCGGATGCCGCGCTCCCAGTCGTAGGCACCGATCACGGTGTCGACTTCCAGGCCCTCGATAAACACTCTGTCCAAGCACTTTTCTCCGCTGCACGACAAGGGCGCAATGCGCCGTTAGAATCAGGGCGTCCTCGCCCGGAATAGTTAGCATGTTTTGGTTACTGGCGATCCTCGCCTACCTGCTCGGCTCGCTGTCCTTCGCCATTCTGCTCAGCCGCCTGACCGGAAATCCGGACCCGCGAATGAGTGGCTCGGGTAATGCCGGTGCCACCAACATGCTGCGCCTGGCCGGTCGCAAACTCGCGATCCTGACCCTGCTGGGTGATCTGTGCAAAGGCCTGCTGCCGGTGCTGATCGCTTCGGCAGCGGGCCTTCCACTACAGGATCAGGCCTGGATCGGCGTCTGCGCCGTGATCGGTCACCTGTTCCCGCTGTACTTCCGTTTCCGCGGCGGCAAGGGCGTTGCCACGGCGGCCGGCATGCTGCTGGGCCTGTATCCGCCTGCCGCGTTGCTGGCCGTGTGTGCCTGGCTGCTGACGTTCTATCTGACCCGCACCAGCTCGCTGGCAGCGCTGATCGCCACGCCCCTGACCCTGCCATTACTGGCCTGGCAGGAACCGGAGGCGCTGCTGCCGATGAGCACGCTGACGCTGCTGATCGTCTGGCGCCACCGGGGCAATCTACGCGACCTGTTTGCCGGGCGCGAACGGCATTTTTAAATACCGCACGTGAGCGCCGCTCATCACAGCGCCGACAACTGCTCCATCGGCCAGCGCGCCTGCACGCTGATCGCCAGGCTTTCCTGCTGGCCAGCCTGCAAACGCTGGCAACCGGCAAACGCAATCATTGCGCCATTGTCGGTGCAGAATTCTGGACGGGCATAGAACACATCGCCCTTCATGTCGCCGAGCATTTTCTCCAGCGATACACGCAACGCCTTGTTGGCACTGACGCCGCCAGCGATCACCAGACGCTTCATGCCGGCCTGCTTCAACGCACGCTTGCACTTGATGGTCAAAGTCTCCACCACGGCCTGCTGGAACGCCAGCGCGATGTCGCAACGGGCTTGCTCGCTGTCGTCCCCGGCGCTGACGCACTGCTGCCAGGTATTGAGGGCAAAGGTCTTCAAGCCACTGAAGCTGAAATCAAGGCCTGGGCGATCACACATCGGACGCGGGAAGGTGAAACGTCCTGCGACGCCCCTCTCCGCCAATTTGGCGATTTCCGGGCCGCCCGGGTAGTTGAGGCCCATCATCTTCGCGGTCTTGTCGAACGCTTCGCCTGCGGCGTCATCAAGGGTTTCGCCCAGCAGGCTGTATTGGCCGATGCCATCGACCTGAACCAGCTGCGTATGACCACCGGAAACCAACAAAGCGACGAACGGAAATTCCGGCGGCTTTGGCTCCAGCATCGGCGCCAGCAAGTGGCCCTCCATGTGGTGCACACCGAGGGCCGGAATACCCCAGGCAAACGCCAGCGCCTGAGCGCACGAAGCACCGACCAGCAAGGCACCGACCAGGCCAGGACCCGCGGTGTAGGCGATGGCGTCGATCTCGGTCGGCACGCAGTCGGCCTCGGCCAACACCTGACGGATCAAGGGCAGCATGCGCTTGACGTGATCGCGCGAGGCCAGCTCCGGCACCACACCGCCGTAGACGCGATGCAGGTCGATCTGACTGAACAATGCGTCGGCCAGCAGACCGCGTTCACTGTCGTATAAAGCGACGCCGGTTTCGTCGCAGGAAGTTTCTAATCCCAGTACTAGCATGGGTTTGCGCCTTGTTTAGGCTGAATTCGAAGGCGCGCATAATAGTCGCCACTGGATGCCCCGACCAGCGGTTTTCGATCAGAGGCTTTGCATTCCGAGCGTTGAGGGGTTAACATCCGCAACCCTTAAAAACCGACGTCTTCAAGTGCTCTTTTGCCGCGAGGATGTTGACCCCGGTAATGAATGAAGGTAGCTCTGGATGCCAGCCGTCAAAGTTAAAGAGAACGAACCCTTCGACGTAGCTCTGCGTCGTTTCAAGCGCTCCTGCGAAAAAGCCGGTGTACTGGCTGAAGTTCGTAGCCGCGAATTTTACGAGAAGCCAACTTCTGAGCGTAAGCGCAAGGCAGCAGCCGCTGTTAAGCGTCACGCCAAGAAAGTTCAGCGCGAACAGCGCCGCGCCGTTCGTCTGTACTAATACACAGACGATCGTAGCAAGCTTCTGCCAAGCCCGGCCCTCAGCCGGGCTTATGGCATTTGCGTAAAACGCTTGATGCTTCACCGTCGAAGCCGCACACGCGACCGAGACAAATCCGCTTCACCGCGTCAGGCCTGGCTCTTTTGCCAGCGGTGCACGTCTTTTCTGACGAGCCTTTCAAGGCTACTGACGAGCACACCCACTGATTCCTCTTACGACGATCAGCCCAAGGCACCTGCTTGCGTGCCCGTTTCATGAGCTATCCGAGGCCAGCATACCGGCCGTCAGCGGATTCAGCGCAACACTTTCAAATAGTCGAAGACTGATGAGTACTAACGTCAGTGAATTTTCGGCAGATACACTTCCCGACAGCGATTACGTCAACGACACTGGTCGAGCCGCACTTTATCTTGCGCGCCTCACACCATGATCGTCCGGCCGCCCTTCGCATCGGACCCATTACAGCGCAGACGAGAACGCCATGGCCGGGCTGATTCCCCAGAGCTTCATTGACGACCTGCTGAACCGCACCGACATCGTCGACGTGGTCAGCTCGCGCGTGCAACTGAAGAAGGCCGGCAAAAACTACACCGCCTGTTGCCCGTTTCATAAAGAGAAGACCCCGTCGTTCAGCGTAAGCCCCGACAAGCAGTTCTATTACTGCTTCGGCTGCGGCGCTGGCGGCAACGCGCTTGGTTTTCTCATGGATCACGACAACCTGGACTTCCCCCAGGCCGTCGAGGATCTGGCCAAGGCGGCGGGCATGGAAATCCCGCGCGAAGAAGGTGGCCGCTCGCACAAACCGCGACAGCCGACCGATTCGCCGCTTTATCCGCTGCTGACCGCCGCCGCCGATTTTTACCGGCAGGCGCTCAAGAGCCACCCGGCACGCAAGGCTGCCGTGGACTACCTAAAAGGTCGCGGCCTGACCGGCGAGATTGCCCGAGACTTCGGCCTCGGCTTTGCCCCACCGGGCTGGGACAACCTGTTCAAGCACCTGAGCAGCGACACCCTGCAGCAGAAAGCCATGATCGACGCCGGCCTGCTGATCGAGAACGCCGAAACCGGCAAACGCTATGATCGCTTCCGTGATCGTGTGATGTTCCCGATCCGCGATACCCGTGGGCGCATCATTGCCTTCGGTGGCCGAGTTCTCGGCGACGACAAACCGAAATACCTGAACTCGCCGGAAACCCCGGTATTCCATAAAGGCCAGGAACTCTACGGCCTTTATGAAGCACGCAAGAACAACCGCAACCTCGACGAAATCATCGTCGTCGAGGGCTACATGGACGTCATCGCCCTGGCCCAGCAAGGCCTGCGCAATGCCGTCGCGACGCTGGGCACGGCCACCAGTGAAGAACACCTGAAACGTCTTTTTCGCGTCGTGCCGAACGTATTGTTCTGCTTTGACGGCGACCAGGCCGGCCGCAACGCCGCCTGGCGCGCACTGGAAGCTACGCTGAGCAGCCTGCAGGACGGTCGCCGCGCGCGCTTCCTGTTTCTGCCTGAAGGCGAAGACCCGGACACCTTGATCCGAGCCGAAGGCACCGACGCCTTCCGGGCGCGAATCAACCAGCACGCACAACCGCTGGCGGACTACTTCTTCCAGCAACTGACCGAAGAGGCCGACCCTCGCTCGCTCGAAGGCAAGGCGCACCTGGCCACCCTTGCCGCACCGCTGATCGACAAGGTGCCGGGGGCCAATCTGCGGATCCTGATGCGTCAGCGCCTGACCGAAATCACCGGTCTGAGCAGCGAGACCGTCAGTCAGCTGGCCCAGAGCGCACCACAGGAAGCACCGCCCGCCTACGATCCAGGCATCGATTACGACGCAATACCGGACTACAGCGACTACCATCAGCCGCAGGCACAGGACATGTATGTGCCGCAGCAGGAATGGACACCGAAGAAATCCGGCGCCGGCGGCAAGAAATGGGACAAGAAACCCTGGGACAAAAATGGCAAACGTGGTGGTGATCGCGATCAACCGCGTGCCCCACGGATACCGGCCGCCGTCGAAACACCGATCATGGCCGCCCTGCGAACCGTGATCCACCACCCGCAGCTGGCCCTGAAAGTCGAGACCGCCGGTCACTTCGCGGACGAAGACAATACCAACACCCAGCTTCTGGTGGCCTCGCTTGAGGCCGTACAAAAGAATCCTCAGCTAAACTCTTTTCAGTTGATCTCGCGATGGCACGGCACCGAGCAGGGTCGATTGCTGACCCGCCTGGCAGAAAAGGAATGGCTGGTCAACGGAGAAAACCTTGAACAACAGTTTTTCGACACCATAACTAGCTTGTCCGCCCGCCAGCGCGAGCGAAAGCTGGAACAACTTTCCAGGAAATCACGTCAAAGCGATTTGAGCGCCGAAGAAAAATCTTTGCTGCTCGAGTTGCTTAAACGGGATGTTCCTGCATCAAACCCGACCTCAACTGGCGCGTGAGGTCATAGCTCAGGTATAATCCTCGGCTTGTTTTTTGCCCGCCAAGACCTTCAGTGGATAGGGTGTTATGTCCGGAAAAGCGCAACAGCAGTCTCGTATTATTGAGTTGATCAAACTGGGTCGTGAGCAGAAGTATCTGACTTACGCCGAGGTCAACGACCACCTGCCCGAGGATATTTCAGATCCTGAGCAGGTGGAAGACATCATCCGCATGATTAACGACATGGGGATCCCCGTACACGAGAGTGCTCCGGATGCGGACGCCCTTATGTTGGCCGACGCCGATACCGACGAGGCCGCTGCGGAAGAAGCAGCCGCTGCGTTGGCAGCGGTGGAGACCGATATCGGTCGCACCACTGACCCAGTGCGCATGTACATGCGCGAAATGGGTACGGTCGAGCTTCTGACTCGTGAAGGCGAAATCGAAATCGCCAAGCGTATCGAAGAG
This sequence comes from Pseudomonas sp. GW822-FHT03F08, assembly GCF_058801265.1. Taxonomy (NCBI): domain Bacteria; kingdom Pseudomonadati; phylum Pseudomonadota; class Gammaproteobacteria; order Pseudomonadales; family Pseudomonadaceae; genus Pseudomonas; species Pseudomonas sp. GW822-FHT03F08. The sequence continues at coordinate 54,198 of NZ_JBXANC010000001.1, forward strand.
GGCATCCGTGAGGTGATGAGCGCAATCGCGCACTTCCCGGGCACGGTTGACCACATTCTCTCCGAATACACTCGGGTCACCACCGAAGGCGGTCGCCTGTCCGACGTTCTGAGCGGTTACATCGACCCGGACGACGGCATTACACCGCCGGCCGCCGAAGTGCCGCCGCCGATCGATGCGAAAGCCGCGAAAGCGGACGACGATTCCGAGGACGATGACGCCGAAGCTTCCGATGACGAAGAAGAAGCCGAAAGCGGTCCGGATCCGGTCATTGCTGCCCAGCGTTTCGGCGCCGTGGCTGACCAGATGGAAATCACCCGCAAGGCGCTGAAAAAGCACGGTCGTCACAACAAGGCAGCCGTTGCCGAGTTGCTGGCCCTGGCCGAGCTGTTCATGCCGATCAAACTGGTGCCGAAGCAATTCGAAGCCTTGGTCGAGCGCGTTCGCAGTGCGCTGGATCGTCTGCGTCAGCAAGAGCGCGCGATCATGCAATTGTGCGTACGTGATGCACGTATGCCGCGTGCCGATTTCCTGCGCCAGTTCCCGGGCAACGAAGTCGACGAAAGCTGGTCCGACGCCCTGGCCAAAGGCAAGAGCAAGTACGCCGAAGCCATTGGCCGCGTGCAACCGGACATCATTCGTTGCCAGCAAAAGCTGACCGCGCTGGAAACCGAAACCGGTTTGACCATTGCCGAGATCAAGGACATCAACCGTCGCATGTCGATCGGTGAGGCGAAAGCCCGCCGCGCGAAGAAAGAGATGGTTGAAGCGAACTTGCGTCTGGTGATCTCCATCGCCAAGAAGTACACCAACCGCGGTCTGCAATTCCTCGATCTGATCCAGGAAGGCAACATCGGCTTGATGAAAGCGGTGGACAAGTTCGAATACCGTCGCGGTTACAAGTTCTCGACTTATGCCACCTGGTGGATCCGTCAGGCGATCACTCGCTCGATCGCCGACCAGGCCCGCACCATCCGTATTCCGGTGCACATGATCGAGACGATCAACAAGCTCAACCGTATTTCCCGGCAGATGCTGCAGGAAATGGGTCGCGAACCGACCCCGGAAGAGCTGGGTGAACGCATGGAAATGCCTGAGGACAAGATCCGCAAGGTATTGAAGATCGCCAAAGAGCCGATCTCCATGGAAACCCCGATCGGTGATGACGAAGACTCCCATCTGGGTGACTTCATCGAAGACTCGACCATGCAGTCGCCAATCGATGTCGCCACTGTTGAGAGCCTGAAAGAAGCGACTCGCGAAGTACTGTCCGGCCTTACTGCCCGTGAAGCCAAGGTACTGCGCATGCGTTTCGGTATCGACATGAACACCGACCACACGCTCGAAGAAGTCGGCAAACAGTTTGACGTGACCCGCGAGCGGATCCGTCAGATCGAAGCCAAGGCGCTGCGCAAGCTGCGCCACCCGACGCGAAGCGAGCATCTGCGCTCCTTCCTCGACGAGTGACACCAGAACCCCCGGCCCAGGCCGGGGGTTTTGTTTATGGGCAGATTAAATACCTCGCTCCGCCCTTCCCTCGCGCACAGCCCGTCTACACTCGAAACATTCCCCCGAGCCATAACGAGACCGTTATGCCCAGACTGGCGTCCGTGCTTTTTTTGCTGTCACTGATGATCTGGACCGCAACGGCTGACGCGCTGACTCTGACCGATGAAGAACGTAGCTGGCTGGCGGCTCACCCGGACTTGCGCCTGGGTGTCGATGCATCGTGGCCGCCATTTGAGTTTCGGGACGACCAGAACCGTTATCAGGGCCTGGCGGCGGACTATATCGATGTGATCCGTCAGCGCCTGGCGATCAAACTGACACCGATCGAGCCCGTGAGCTGGACGGTGGTGCTCGAACAGGCCAAAAACGGCACAATCGATTTGCTGCCGGGCATCATGTCCACCCCGGAACGCCAGAATTACCTGGCTTTCACCCGCCCCTACCTCGACTTTCCGATCGTCATCCTCGCCCACGTCGGCGGCCCGCAACCGCGCAAGATCGAGGATCTGTACGGGCTGAAGATCGCCGTTGTCGAAAACTATGCCCCTCACGAACTGCTGCGCACGCACCATCCCGACCTGAATCTGGTCGCCATGCCCAATGTCAGCTCGGCCCTTCAGGCCCTGGCCACAGATGAAGTAGACGCGGTGGTCGGCGATCTCGCCTCCAGCGTCTGGAGCCTGCGCCAGCTCAAGCTCGACGGGCTGTATGTCAGCGGCGAAACCCCCTATCGCTATCAACTGGCCATGGGGGTGCCCCGGGACAAGAAAATGCTGGTGAGCATCCTGGATAAAGTCCTGGCCGACATGTCCCCGGAAGAAATCAGCAGCATCCAGGAACATTGGGTAGGCAACGTCCTCGATCATCGGACATTCTGGTCGGATCTGCTGGTCTACGGCTTGCCTGGCCTGTTGCTGCTGGTGATCATCCTGGCCGTGGTGATCCGCATCAACCGCCGCTTGAGCTCGGAAATTGCCCGACGCATAGACCTCGAGCAGGAACTGCGCAGCAGCGAATACCACTATCGCGGACTGGTGGAGAGCCTGTCGGCCATCGCCTGGGAAGCGCGAATCAGCGATTTCACCTACAGCTACGTTTCGCCCCACGCCGAGGATCTGCTCGGTTATCCACTGTCGCACTGGCTGATACCGGGCTTCTGGCGCAACATCATCCACCCGGCAGACCTGACCCGCGCGCAAAGCTTCTGCGATCACGAGGTCCTTGCCGGGCGCGATCACAGCCTCGATTATCGAGTGATCACTGCTGACGGCCGTTGCTTGTGGGTGCGCGATATCGTCAGCCTGATCGAACACGGCCACGAGCCGGTGATGCGCGGTCTGATGATCGACATCAGCGAAACCAAGCGCACCGAAGAAGCGCTACGTCTGTCAGAGCAGAAATTCGCCTCGGTATTCCAGCAATGCCCGGACATTCTGGTGATTGCGCGGCTGTCCGACGGCTGCCTGCTGGAGGTCAACGAGGCCTTTGAAGAGCAGATCGGGCTGAGAGCCGAAGAAGTCATCGGCCAGACCGCCACCGAACTCAACATCTGGGGCATTCCCGGCGTCGGGCCGGGCCTGCTGCAGCGCCTGCAGGCTGGCAGCATCCGCAACCTGGAGATGCCCTTTCGTCGCAACAATGGCCAGGTGTTCACCGGGCTGATTTCTGCCGAACCGTTCGAGCTCGATACCACACCGGCGCTGGTCGTGGTGGTGCGCGACATTTCTCCACTCAAGGAAACCCAGCAACAACTGCAAACCTCCGAAGAGAAGTTCGCCAAGGCCTTCCACGCCTCGCCGGACGGGCTGCTGCTGTCGCGCCAGAGCGATGGCCTGCTGCTGGAGGTCAACGAAGGTTTCAGCCGCATCACCGGCTTTAACAGCGCCATGTCGGTGGACCGCTCGGCGCTGGATCTGGGGATCTGGGTCAACCTCAACGAACGTAAACAGATGCTTGATCTGCTGCACCGCGACGGTTTCGTTCGCGATTTCACCTGCCACATCCGCCGCAGTGACGGGCAGATCCGCCTCTGCGAGGTGTCCAGCCGTCCACTGCCGATCGGCGACGAAGACTGCATGCTGACCATCGCCCGGGACATCACCGAGCGCCACCTGATGCAGGAAAAACTGCAACAGGCCGCCACCGTATTCGAGAGCACCGCTGAAGGCGTATTGATCACCGACACTCAACAGCACATCAGTGCGGTGAACCGTGCGTTTACCGAAATCACCGGTTACAGCGAAAGCGAGGCGCTCGGGCATACCCCGCGCCTGCTGGCCTCAGGGCTGCACGACAGCGCGTTTTACGCGGCGATGTGGCATCAGCTGACGGACGAAGGCCACTGGCAAGGCGAGATTTCCAACCGACGCAAGAATGGCGAGCTGTACCCAAGTTGGCTCACCATCAGCGCCGTGCGCAATCGCGACAAGTTCATCACCCACTTCGTCGCGGTATTCGCCGACATCTCCAGCCTCAAGCATGCCCAGGCCAAACTCGATTACCAGGCCCACCACGATCCGCTGACCGGCCTGCCGAATCGCACGCTGTTCGAAAGCCGTCTGCAGATGGCGCTGAACAGCCAGCAGGAAAACGGCAGCCTCGGCGCAGTGCTGTTCCTCGACCTCGACCGCTTCAAGCACATCAACGACAGCCTCGGTCACCCGGTTGGCGACCTGCTGCTCAAGGGCATCGCCGTACGCCTCAAAGAACAACTGCGCGATATCGATACCGTGGCGCGGCTGGGGGGCGACGAATTCATCATCCTGCTGCCCGGCCTGCAACAGGCCGGTGATGCCGACAACATTGCCACCAAACTGCTGAACTGCTTCGGCGCACCGTTCCAGGCGGGCGAGCATGAGTTTTTCATCAGCGCCAGCATCGGCACCAGTCTTTATCCCCGTGACGGCTGTGACGTCGCCACCCTGATCAAGAACGCCGACGCGGCGATGTACCGCTCCAAGGCCAAGGGCCGCAACCGTGTCGAAAGCTACACCCGCGACCTCACCGCCCAGGCCAGCGAGCGGGTGGCGTTGGAACATGAGCTGCGTCGGGCTATCGAACGCGAGGAGTTGTACCTCTACTACCAACCGAAAATCAGCCTCGACGATCACTCTCTGGTCGGCGCCGAAGCCCTGATCCGCTGGCGCCACCCGACCTTCGGCGAGGTGCCTCCGGAGCACTTCATACCGTTGGCGGAAGAGAACGGCATGATCCTGCAAATCGGCGACTGGGTGCTGGAAACCGCCTGCCGGCAGATGTTCGAGTGGAACCAGATTTACGAATCCCTGGGCCCACTGTCGGTCAACCTGGCCGGCGCACAACTGCGCCAGCCGAACCTGCTGGGACGCATCGAACAACTGCTCAAGGACAACCGCCTCAGGCCGGATTTACTGCAACTGGAAATTACCGAAAACTTCATCATGAGCCAGGCCGAAGAAGCCCTGGCGGTGCTGCATCAACTCAAACACCTCGGCGTGCAACTGGCCATCGACGACTTCGGCACCGGTTACTCCTCGCTGAGCTACCTCAAACGCCTGCCGCTGGACATCCTCAAGATCGACCAGTCTTTCGTCCGCGGCCTGCCCGACGACCCGCACGACGCGGCGATTGTCCGCGCCATCATCGCCCTGGGCCGCAGCATGCAATTCACCGTGATCGCCGAGGGCGTGGAAACCCAGGCCCAACAACAATTCCTCGCCGCCGAAGGCTGTGAACAGATCCAGGGCTACATCGTCAGCCTGCCGCTTCCACCCGAGGAGTTCGCCGCAACGTTTCTTCGTATAGCCGTATCAGATTTTTCGGATAGCACAGCCGAGAAACCGTCGCTATAATCCGCGGCCTACTGAGGGCCTATAGCTCAGTTGGTTAGAGCAGAGGACTCATAATCCTTTGGTCCACGGTTCAAGTCCGTGTGGGCCCACCAAACATGAAAAAGCCGCGCATATGTGCGGCTTTTTTTCGCCTGTCGTTTGGCGATTACGGTATTCAACAACGCAATGTTCGGAAGACTACCGCAAGGTCTGTAGGTAATTTCCCAAGCTGTGTTTCTACTCAGTTTTCGGCCTTGTTGGCCTTTTCTCCGAGCGAGTAATCTCCGGGCGCCGCTGCCCGCCAAGGATTACTTTCATGCTCATGAGTGCTGCGCCACTGGTCAAAGAAGCAGGTGGCCAACAAACATGGATCGACTTAGCTTTGCCCGATCTGCGAACGCTGGCCAGGGAGTTTCGGTCAGCGGTAATCGATGAGGTAAAAAGGGCAGACGATGCGCAAGGCGCCCTCAAGATTCTCCTGGCTCACTTCGGCTTCATCGACGAGGCGCTACTGGCAGTGACCATCCTCACGCCGATCGGAAACGTTGCGGTGATGAGGGACAAGCTCGCCCACATCGTCGAAAAACGCGCTGACTCACGAGAGCGCTACGTTCGGCATGCCATTGATACGCTGACGGGACCTTTTGAAATTTGGAGAATCCTGTACGACAACGGCGGATACCGCCTAGCCTTCATCAACGCCTACGAGGCAAAGAATGACATGCTCGTCGTGGTGGATGTCAGGCACGGACACGTCCTGTGGAACTTCATGCATGCCCCGGCAAGAGCTATGAACAGGCACCGCCAGGGCGAACTTCTCTACAAGCGATACGTTCTTCAGGACAAACAAAAAGGGGAGCCTGTTGGCTCCCCTTGAGTATTTGAATCCTGATATTGGCATCCTCAGGAAATGGGATGAAGAGGTCTCACCTTACACCGATGTTGCAGCATCGCTGAGGTACCTACGTCCGCTGAAGCCCTGCAAGGCAGCGGATTTCGCGCTCTTGAGGCCATTTTTGATAAAGGCAGCAGGCAAGTCAAATCATTTGTCCGTTCTTTTGTTTCAGTAAAATCTCCCGATCCAGCGACTGCCTGACCCCAGCCGTTCAATCAGCGCCCACAAGCGCCTCGCGTGACGAGCCTGTAACATGCAGCCCCATTGATCCGTACCGCTGGAGCCTGCCCTTGCCCGACATCCGCCCACCCGTGCTTGATGAAATCGACCGCCAGCTGATCGCTGCCCTGCAAATCAACGCCCGTGAAAGCGTGGCAATGCTGGCCAGGCAACTGGGCATCGCACGCACGACCGTGACTTCGCGGCTGGCGCGACTGGAAAAGGCCAAAGTCATCACCGGTTATGGCGTGCGCCTGGGCCAACGCGTCGTGGATGGCGGGTTGCAGGCGTATGTCGGGATCAAGGTGCAGCCGCGCTCCGGCAAAGAGGTGTTGCGGCGGTTGAGTGCGATGGCTCAGGTGCAGCAGTTGTGTGCGGTGAGTGGCGAATTTGATTATGTGGCGTGGCTGCGAACCGACTCGCCGGAACAACTGGATCAATTGCTGGATCAGATCGGCAGCGTAGACGGCGTGGAGAAGACCACGACCTCAATCATCCTCAGCAGCAAAATTGATCGCGGACATCCAGTCTGATCATTATATTCGTCAGATTGCAGCACCAACGCTCAAAACGACGACACTTTGCGTCTTATTAACGTGTTCTACGCTCCCTAGAATGGCTGGCATCTTTTCCTATACTCAGACGCGCATCCTGCGTCGGGTCGCCAGCAAGGTCAGCCATGAACAAGAACAATCGCCATCCTGCAGACGGTAAGAAACCGATCACCATTTTCGGCCCGGACTTTCCTTTCGCCTTCGACGACTGGATCGAACACCCGGCCGGTCTCGGCAGCATTCCCGAGCACAATCACGGCGCCGAAGTGGCGATCGTCGGTGCCGGCATTGCAGGTCTGGTGGCGGCTTACGAGCTGATGAAACTGGGCTTGAAACCCGTCGTTTATGAGGCCTCGAAGCTCGGCGGCCGTTTGCGTTCCCAAGCATTCAACGGCACTGATGGCATCGTCGCCGAGCTCGGCGGCATGCGCTTCCCGGTGTCTTCCACCGCGTTCTATCACTACGTCGACAAACTCGGTCTGGAGACCAAGCCCTTCCCCAACCCGCTGACGCCGGCCTCCGGCAGCACCGTGATCGACCTGGAAGGCAAAACCCATTACGCACAGAGCCTGAAGGATCTTCCTGCGCTGTTCCAGGAAGTGGCTGACGCCTGGGCCGACGCCTTGGAGGCCGGTTCGCAGTTCGCCGATATCCAGCAAGCGATCCGCGACCGCGACGTGCCACGCCTCAAAGAACTGTGGAACACCCTCGTGCCGCTGTGGGACGACCGCACGTTCTACGACTTTGTCGCCACGTCGAAAGCCTTCGCCAAACTGTCGTTCCATCACCGCGAAGTGTTCGGCCAGGTCGGTTTCGGTACCGGCGGCTGGGACTCGGACTTCCCCAACTCGATGTTGGAAATCTTCCGTGTGGTGATGACCAACTGCGACGATCACCAGCACCTGGTGGTCGGCGGTGTGGAACAAGTGCCGCAGGGCATCTGGCGTCATGCGCCGGAGCGCTGCGTACACTGGCCGCAAGGCACTAGCCTCAAGTCGTTGCACCATGGCGCGCCGCGCTCCGGGGTGAAGAAAATCGCCCACGCGCCTGACGGACGTTTCGCGGTCACCGACAACAATGGCGACACCCGCGAATACGCTGCCGTGCTGACCACTTGCCAGAGCTGGCTGCTGACCACCCAGATCGAATGCGACGAAACCCTGTTCTCGCAAAAAATGTGGATGGCGCTCGACCGCACTCGCTACATGCAATCGTCGAAGACATTCGTGATGGTCGACCGGCCGTTCTGGAAGGACAAGGACCCGGAAACCGGCCGCGACCTGATGAGCATGACCCTCACCGACCGCCTGACCCGTGGCACCTACCTGTTCGACAACGGCGACGACAAACCGGGCGTGATCTGCCTGTCGTACTCGTGGATGAGCGACGCGCTGAAGATGCTCCCGCACCCGGTGGAAAAACGCGTGAAACTGGCGCTGGATGCACTGAAGAAGATTTACCCGAAAGTCGACATCGCCGCGCGGATCATCGGCGACCCGATCACCGTGTCGTGGGAAGCCGACCCGCACTTCCTCGGCGCATTCAAGGGCGCCCTGCCCGGCCACTATCGCTACAACCAGCGCATGTACGCGCACTTCATGCAGGACGACATGCCGGCGGAGCAGCGCGGGATTTTCATCGCCGGCGACGACGTATCGTGGACGCCAGCGTGGGTTGAAGGCGCAGTGCAGACCTCGCTCAACGCGGTGTGGGGAATCATGAAGCACTTCGGCGGGTCCACACATACAGAGAACCCTGGTCCGGGTGATGTGTTCAATGACATCGGCCCGATCGCCCTGCCCGAGTAAGAGGAATCCCTGATGCGTGTAGCCCTTTACCAATGCCCACCGCTGCCTCTGGAACCCGCCGCCAACCTTCAGCGCCTGCAACAACTGGCGATGGAGGCCAAAGGTGCCGACCTGCTGGTGGTGCCGGAAATGTTCCTGACCGGCTACAACATCGGCAAGGAAGCGGTCGCGACGTTGGCCGAGGTCTACAACGGTGAATGGGCGCAGCAAGTCGGACGGATCGCCAAGGCTGCCGGCCTGGCGATTCTCTACGGGTATCCTGAGCGCACGGCGGATGGGCAAATCTACAACGCCGTGCAGCTAATTGATTCGAACGGCGAGCGCCTGTGCAATTACCGCAAGACACATCTGTTCGGCGATCTGGATCGTTCGATGTTCAGCCCCGGCGATGGCGAGTTTCCCATCGTCGAACTCAACGGCTGGAAACTCGGATTCCTGATCTGCTACGACCTGGAGTTCCCGGAGAACGCCCGGCGCCTGGCCCTTGAAGGTGCCGAGCTGATTCTGGTGCCGACGGCGAACATGATTCCTTTCGATTTCATTGCCGATGTTTCCGTACGCTCTCGCGCTTTCGAAAACCAGTGCTACGTGGCTTACGCCAACTACTGCGGCCACGAAGGCGACATCCATTACTGCGGACAAAGCAGCATTGCCGCGCCGGATGGCAGCCGCATCGCCCAGGCAGGGCTGGATGAAGCCTTGATCGTCGGTGAGCTCAATCGCCAGTTGATGGTCGACTCCCGCAGTGCCAACCGCTACTTCAACGACCGCCGCCCCGAACTTTACGACGCGCTCAACAAGCGCTAATCCGCTAGCATTGGCACTTCACTGTTCTGGAAGTGCCCATGCCTGCGCCGACTCATCCCCGCCCCCACACCGAAACCCTGGCCAACGGCTTGCGCGTGACCCTGCGTCACGTGCCCGGCCTGAAGCGCAGCGCCGCCGCGTTGCGGGTGGCTGCCGGTAGTCATGACGTGCCGTTGGCGTGGCCGGGACTGGCGCATTTCCTTGAGCATTTGCTGTTTCTCGGCACCGAGCGCTTTCCTGCAGTCCAAGGGCTGATGGCCTACGTGCAAGGTCACGGCGGCCAGGTGAATGCCAGCACCCGCGAGCGCACCACCGATTTCTTCTTTGAGTTGCCGCCAGCGTCCTTCAGCGGAGGGCTGGAGCGTCTGTCAGACATGCTCACCCATCCCCGTATGAATCCGGACGATCAGTTGCGGGAACGGGAAGTGTTGCAGGCAGAGTTTGTCGCGTGGTCCCAGGATGTCGCAGCTCAGCAGCAAGAGGCGCTGTTCGAAGGCTTGTCAGCAGCGCATCCGTTGCGTGGTTTTCATGCCGGGAACCGCGACAGTCTGCCGGTAGAACACGCGGAGTTTCAGCAGGCACTGAAAGACTTCCATCAGCAGTTTTACCGCACGGGGCAGATGACCCTGAGTCTGGTCGGGTCGCAGAGCATTGAAGAGCTGCGAGTGCTGGCCGAGCAGTTTGCCGCCGCGCTGACCGCTGGGGATAAAACTGCACAGGCAGCCCCAGCTCGCTTGATGGACAACCCACAGACAAGTTATCAACAGGTCGGCGAGCGGCGCAGCAATCTGCTGTTTGCGCTGGAGGACCTGCCGGAGTCGTCGGCCGAAGCGCTGGCGTTTCTCTGTCACTGGTTGAACAGCGCCAAACCCGGTGGATTGCTCGCCCACTTGCAGCAGCAGGGTCTCGCGAATGGTTTGCAGGCCTGCGTGCAGTACCAGTTCGCAGAGCAGGCGTTGCTGCATCTTCAGTTCACTGCACCCTGCGGGTCACTCGATGCCATTCGCGAGCAATGGCTGGATTGGCTGAGTTTCTTCGCCGCACAGCAGGACTGGCCGGTATTGCGTGAGGAATATGCGGCGCTGCATCAACGCCAGCAGCAAGTCTGCGGCGCACTGAATCTGGCGCGGCTCGACAGCGAACAACTCGAAAGCGGCTTGTCCGAATCGGCCGTTGCGGCGCTCAAAGAAATTCTCGGCAAAATCGGCACTGTGGATAACTTCAGCGGCCACTGGCATCTGCCCGCCGCCAACCCGTTTTTGCGTACAGCCGAACCGCTGGCCAACGCCGGCCTGATCCGTGGCCAGACCAGTGCCCACCGTGGCCTGCGCACGTTTGCTCAGGATCGCTCGCGCAGCCGTCGTGAACGCTCGCCGATGCAATTCAGCCAGGCACTGCCGGATAACGCTGACGAAGGTGCGGTGTATGTGCGTTGGCAGATGGAAGCGGCGGCCACGGCCGACCTGCAAGCGAAACTGCAACGCAGTCTGCGGGAAGTGTCGGATGAAGCACGCCAGGCCGGGGTCGAGCTTTCGTTCAGCACCACGGGCAATCAGTGGCTATTGAAGGTGACCGGTCTGCAGGACATATTGCCCAGCGTCCTCGAGCATGCGCTGAAACATCTGACGCAAGTTGATGCCGATTCCGCGCGAAGTGAGCCGGAAACTCCGTTGATGCCGATTCGCCAATTGCTCAAGGCATTACCCGAACACGCCCTGCAATCGCTAACGACGTCTGACAATGCCACGCACCTGTGGACAACTTCGCGCTGGGACGGTCTGGCGCTGGGACTCAACCCACAGACCCAATCCGCCATGGGCCTGGCCCTGAGCCGCATCCCCGGCATCCCGGACAGTCAATTGCCCGCCCCCTGGGCAACCAATGCCCAATACCTGTGGCAGCAAATCGACAGCGACTCCAGCGAACACGCCTTGCTGCTGTTCTGCCCGACCGCCAGCCACGAAATCGCCGATGAAGCCGCGTGGCGCCTGCTCGCGCACCTGTGCCAGACACCTTTCTACCAACGCCTGCGAGTCGAACTGCAACTCGGTTACGCGGTGTTCAGCGGGTTGCGTCAGATTCATGGCCAGAGCGGATTGCTGTTCGGTGTGCAATCGCCCTCGGCTACCACCGCGCAATTGCTCGACCACATTCAGCAGTTTCTCGATGGCCTGCCAGCCCTGATCGAACAACTCGATGACGCCAGCCTCACCCAGCAACGCCAGACGCTTGCCGATCAGTTCGATGACAGCGCCCTGTCCGGCAAAGATGCGGCCGAGTTCCTGTGGCAGGCCCGACTCGCCGGCCACTCGTCGGATTATCTGGCACAACTGCGCTGCGCCATCGCTCAACTGGATCGCCCGGCATTGCTGGCCGCCGCACAACGCCTGATCCGCGCCGAGGGCGGCTGGCACGGCCTGTCCAACAACCTTGCGCCGGGCACGCCCTGGCAAGCGGCAAAATGATCATTACCGGGGCTGCAAGGAGCTTTCTCAAAGATTCACGGGCCAACCCCCTGAAATTTTGAGTAACATAGCCACCTAACTATTTGGAACATCCCTGCGCTGCCGTGGACTATACCTATGGATAGCGCTATCTCACCCACCTGAAAAAGGAGTCACCCGATGGCCTGGACCAAACCTGCTTACACCGACCTGCGCATCGGCTTCGAAGTCACCATGTACTTCGCCAGCCGCTGAGTCCTGCCTCAAGCAGAACACTGCAGTGCAACGCCTCGGCTCGCCGGGGCGTTTTATTTTCAGCGTTGAAATGATGGAGCGTTCATGTTCGTCCAGATTCTGGGTTCGGCCGCCGGTGGCGGTTTTCCGCAGTGGAACTGCAACTGCGTCAATTGCGCCGGTTTTCGCGACGGCAGCCTGAATGCCAAGGCCCGCACCCAATCGTCCATCGCGATTTCCGATGACGGCGTGAACTGGGTGCTGTGCAACGCCTCGCCGGACATCCGCGCGCAGCTTCAGAGCTTCGCCCCGATGCAACCGGGCCGAGCCCTGCGTGACACCGGCATCAGCGCGATCATCCTGATGGACAGCCAGATCGACCACACCACCGGCCTGCTCAGCCTGCGCGAAGGCTGCCCGCATCAGGTCTGGTGCACGGACATGGTCCACGAAGACCTGAGCACCGGTTTCCCGTTGTTCACCATGCTCAAGCACTGGAACGGCGGGCTGGACTGGAACCGCATCGAACTCGACCAGAGCTTCACCGTCGCCGCCTGCCCGAACCTGCGCTTCACCCCGCTGCCGTTGCGCAGTGCGGCACCGCCCTATTCGCCACACCGTTTCGACCCGCACCCGGGCGACAACATTGGCCTGATCGTCGAAGACCTCAGCACCGGCGGCAAACTGTTCTATGCCCCGGGCCTGGGCAAGGTCGACGCGCCGTTGCTGGACATCATGGCCGGCAGCGACTGCGTGCTGGTGGACGGGACGATGTGGGACGACGATGAAATGCAGCGCCGTGGCGTCGGTACCCGCACCGGTCGCGAAATGGGCCACCTGGCGCAGAACGGCCCCGGCGGCATGCTCGAAGTGCTGGAACAGCTTCCCGAGCAGCGCAAGGTGCTTATCCACATCAACAACACCAACCCGATCCTCGACGAAGACTCCCCGGAGCGCGCGGAACTGGTGCGACGCAATGTTGAAGTGGCGTATGACGGCATGAGCATTGTCCTGTAACGAATGCCCCGGAGAACCGCAATGACCGACACCCCGCTGTCCCCCGCCGAATTCGAAGCGGCCCTGCGCGCCAAGGGCGCCTATTACCACATTCATCACCCGTATCACGTGGCGATGTATGAAGGCCGGGCCACCCGCGAGCAGATCCAGGGCTGGGTCGCCAACCGCTTCTACTATCAGGTGAACATCCCCCTGAAAGACGCGGCAATTCTGGCCAACTGCCCGGATCGCGAAATCCGCCGCGAGTGGATTCAGCGCCTGCTCGACCACGACGGCGCGCCCGGTGAAGACGGCGGTATCGAAGCCTGGCTGCGCCTCGGCCAGGCCGTCGGTCTCGATCCGGATCAACTGCGCTCCCAGGAACTGGTGCTGCCCGGCGTGCGTTTCGCCGTCGACGCCTACGTCAACTTCGCCCGCCGCGCCAGTTGGCAGGAAGCCGCCAGCAGCTCGCTGACCGAGCTGTTCGCGCCGCAGATCCACCAGTCGCGTCTCGACAGCTGGCCGCAGCACTACCCGTGGATCGACCCGGCCGGCTACGAATATTTCCGCACCCGTCTCGGTCAGGCCCGGCGCGATGTCGAGCATGGTCTGGCGATCACGCTGGAGCACTACAAGACCCGCGAGGGTCAGGAGCGCATGCTGGAAATTCTCCAGTTCAAACTGGACATCCTTTGGAGCATGCTCGATGCCATGAGCATGGCCTACGAACTGAACCGCCCGCCGTATCACAGCGTCACCGATCAACGGGTCTGGCATAAAGGAATCGCCTTATGAGTTTCGACCGCAGCAAGACCCCGACCTGGCGTCCCGGCTACCGTTTCCAGTACGAACCGGCGCAGAAAGGCCACGTGCTGCTGTACCCGGAAGGCATGATCAAGCTCAATGAAAGTGCCGCGCTGATCGGCGGTCTGATCGACGGTGAACGGGATGTCGCGGCGATCATTGCCGAACTCGACAGACAGTTCCCCGGCGTGCCCGAGCTCGGTGACGACATCGAGCAATTCATGGAGGTTGCCCGTGCGCAGCACTGGATCGAACTTGCCTGAGTCATCGGTGCAAGTCCCGGCCAAACCGGAAATCGGCCTGCCGCTGTGGCTGCTCGCCGAGCTGACTTACCGCTGCCCGCTGCAATGCCCGTACTGCTCCAATCCGCTGGATTTCGCCGAGCAGGGCAAAGAGCTGAGCACCGAGCAGTGGATCAAGGTATTTCGCGAAGCGCGGGAAATGGGCGCAGCGCAACTGGGCTTTTCCGGGGGCGAACCGCTGGTGCGCCAGGACCTCGCCGAGCTGATTCGTGAAGCTCGCCAGTTGGGTTTCTACACCAACCTGATCACCTCCGGTATCGGCCTGACCGAGCAGAAGATCAGCGACTTCAAGAAAGCCGGGCTCGACCACATCCAGATCAGTTTCCAGGCCAGCGACGAGCAAGTGAACAACCTGCTCGCCGGCTCGAAAAAGGCCTTCGCGCAGAAACTGGAAATGGCCCGCGCCGTGAAGGCACACGGCTATCCGATGGTGCTTAACTTTGTCACCCATCGGCACAACATCGACAAGATCGACCGCATCATCGAGCTGTGCATCGCGCTCGAAGCGGACTTCGTCGAGCTCGCCACCTGCCAGTTCTACGGCTGGGCGCAGCTCAATCGTGTCGGCCTGTTGCCGACCAAGGAACAACTGGTCCGCGCCGAACGCATCACCAATGAATACCGCGCCAAACTGGAAGCCGAAGGGCATCCGTGCAAGCTGATTTTCGTCACCCCGGACTACTACGAGGAGCGCCCGAAAGCCTGCATGAACGGCTGGGGCAGCCTGTTTCTGACGGTCACGCCGGACGGCACTGCCCTGCCCTGTCATGGCGCCCGACAGCTGCCGGTACAATTTCCCAATGTGCGCGACCACAGCATGCAGCACATCTGGTATGACTCGTTCGGTTTCAACCGCTTTCGTGGTTATGACTGGATGCCCGAGCCGTGCCGTTCCTGCGACGAAAAGGAACAGGACTTTGGCGGCTGCCGCTGCCAGGCGTTCATGCTCACCGGCGATGCCAGCAATGCCGACCCGGTGTGCAGCAAGTCCGAACATCACGGTGTGATCCTCAAGGCCCGCGAAGAAGCCGAGCACGCCACCCAGACCATCGAACAACTGGCCTTTCGCAATGAACGAAACTCGCGCCTCATCGCCAAAGGCTGAGCCTTTCAGCGCCACTGCCGCGGTTGCCGCCGGCGTGGATTTCGCCGAATTGCAGCTCGGTGCCCATGGCTTGTTCTGGAATGAATACCGCCCCGCAGACGCCGCATGCCGGATCTGGCACTGGCGCGAAGGCGCGGCGAAATGTCTGACGCCTGCGGGCTTCAGCGTGCGCAGCCGGGTGTACGAATATGGTGGTGGGGCGTTTTGTCTGACGCCTGATGGAGTGGTTTTCGTCAACGAGGCGGATCAACAGCTGTATCGCCAGACGTTGGATGGAGAGCCCGAGGTTCTGACGTCGGGCGAGTGCCGATACGGTGATCTGCACTTTGCCAACGGGCAGGTGCTGGCCGTTGAAGAGAACGGTGATCGCCATCGGCTAGTGGCCATCGATCTGGCGACTGGTGCCCGCCATAGGCTGGCTGAAGGCGCGGATTTCTACGCCTCGCCAATCATCAGCCCGGATGGTCAGCACCTGGCGTGGATCGAGTGGAGCCGCCCGCATCAACCGTGGACGTCCACCCGTTTGATGCTCGCCGAGCGCACAGGTAATGGATTTTCTGCCCCACGTTGCGTGGCCGGTGAAACGATTGAAGAGTCGATCCAGCAACCGCGCTTCGATGCCAATGGCCGACTGGGCTGCCTGACCGACCGTAACGGATATTGGCAGCTGTGGAGCGAGTCTGCAGACGGCTTGCAACCGTTACCTTGCGCTCCGGCCGATCACGCGCCGGCCCCATGGCAACTCGGCGGCTGCACCTGGCTGCCCATCGACGAAGGCTTTTTGGCGAGCTGGAGCGAAGGCGGTTTTGGTCGTCTGGCCCTCAACGGCGAAGACTTCACCGGCGACTACAGTCGCTTCCGTCATCTGGCTGTCGATGATCAGTTCATTTACTGCATCGCCGCTTCACCGATCAGCCCTTCAGCGGTACTCGCCATTGATCGCGAGTTGCGTGAAGTGAAAGTGCTGGCCGGCGGCGTTGCACCGCTACCCGCCGAGCGCATCAGCCGCCCGCAAACCCTGCGCTATCCCAGCGGTTCGGGTGAAGCGCACGGTTTCTTTTACCCGGCCAACAATGGCGATGAGAAACCGCCGTTGGTGGTGTTCATCCATGGCGGCCCGACATCGGCGTGCTACCCGATGCTTGATCCGCGCATCCAGTACTGGGCGCAACGCGGCTTCGCCGTCGCCGACCTCAACTACCGCGGCAGCAGCGGCTACGGCCGGGAGTATCGGCAAGCATTGCATCTGAGCTGGGGCGCGGTGGATGTCGAGGATGCCTGCTCAGTGGTGGCCTATCTGGCTGAACGCGGCATGATCGACGGCGAGCGTGCATTCATCCGTGGCGGCAGCGCCGGCGGCTACACGACGTTGTGTGCCCTGGCGTTCCATCAAGTGTTCCGCGCTGGCGCCAGTCTGTACGGCGTCAGCGACCCGGTAGCCCTGGGCCGCGCGACACACAAGTTTGAAGGCGATTATCTGGACTGGCTGATCGGCGATCCCGAGCAAGATGCCGAACGCTATGCGGCCCGCACGCCGTTGCTGCACGCAGGCAACATTCGCGTACCGGTGATTTTCTTCCAGGGTGAACTGGACGCCGTGGTCGTGCCGCAACAGACCCGCGACATGGTCGCGGCTCTGGAGCAAAACGGCATTGAGGTCGAAGCGCATTACTACGCCGACGAACGTCACGGCTTCCGCCGGGCCGTCAATCAGGCCCATGCGCTGGAGCAGGAGTGGCGCTTCTACCGGCGAGTGATGGGTCTGGCGGACTGAAACTCAGCGCTTGGCGATGATGTACACCGCATGCACGATCCCCGGGATGTAACCGCACAGCGTCAGCAGAATGTTCAGCCAGAACGCACCGCCGAACCCGACCTGCAGAAACACACCCAGTGGCGGCAACAGAATGGCGATGATGATTCGAATGAAGTCCATGGGGCAGCTCCTGATTGGGGGTTGGCTCGACTGAGCCATACAAGCTAATCGACCTGTGCCGTTTGTCAGGGTTCAGTACAACCCGCGATCTCGCCATTTGAATGCCATTACCCGGCCACAAAAAAACGCCCCACGCCAAAAGAATCAGGCGTGGGGCGTGCGTTATACCGCGAGACGGTTCTTGAATTCGGGTGGGAAACTTCAGGTCAGACGGCAATCCCTTTGCGGCATTGCAGTTGCGCGGTGCGTACCCGGGAAAAGGCACGGGCCAAGCGCAGGAGCATCTCGTCGATATTGGCCTTGCTGACGGTAAGCGCCGGGGTGAAGCGCAGGCAGTTGGCCTGCGGGGCGTTGAGCAGCAAACCTTCATGGAGCGCAGCTTTGACGACGGCCTCGGCAGAGTCTTCCGACAGGGTCAGTCCCCAAAACAGCCCTTGCCCGCGCAACTCGCCATGTTCATAACGATGCGCCAGACGAGCGAGCCCTTCGCGCAGATGCCGGCCGTTGTCCCGGATCTGTTCGAGGAATGCGCGGTCCTGCACGCTGTCTAGCACCACCAGCCCTGCAGCGGTCATCAGCGCGTTGCCGTGATGAGTACCGCCCAACTCGCCGGAGTCGAAACAGCAGGCCTTGCCTCGCGCCAACAATGCAGCCAGTGGCACGCCACCGCCGAGGCCTTTGCCGAGCACGACGATATCGGCGCGCACGCCGTAGGATTGTTCGGCGAGCAAGGTGCCGCAGCGGCCGATGCCGGTCTGCACCTCGTCAAGGATCAGCAGAATCCCCAACTCACGGCACAGACGTTCAACACCCTTGAGGTAATGCTCGGTCGCTGGAATCACACCGGCATCGCTCTGGATCGGTTCGAGCATGATCGCCACGGTCTGCGCATCGACCGCTGCATGCAGCGCTGGCAGGTCATTGAACGGCACCAGATCAAAGCCCGGCAGCAGCGGCGCAAAGCGGTTGTGCAGGTTCGCACTATCCGACGCCGAAATCGTCGCCAGACTACGTCCGTGGCAGCCTTGTCTGGCGACAATGATCCGCGAGGCACCACCGCGATGCAGTTGACCCCATTTACGCGCCAGCTTGATTGCGGCTTCACAGGCTTCGCTGCCACTGTTGAGCAAATATGCTTGATCGCTTGAAGTACTGGCACACAGACGCTCGGCGAGGCTGAGCATGCCGCGATTGTGCAGATTGAAGCCGGGGTTGATCAGGGCCTGGGCCTGGCTGGCGATAGCTTTGACCAGTGCCGAAGGACTGTGGCCGAGGCTGTTAGCGCCACCGGCCTGGGAAAAGTCCAGATAGGCGCGGTCATTGCTGTCCCACAACCAGGAACCCTGGCCGCGAACAAACACCTGTTGCGGGCGTTCGACGCTGGGCATCAGCCGCTCGGCATTCAGGCCATCAGCGGCATCCGATTCATGGGTTTCAAAAGCCAGGTCATCGAGGCTTGGTGTCTGGCGCCGCAGGCTGAACAGGTTCATTGCAAAAAACCTCGATTGAGGTTTTTTGAACTGCCTATGTAATCGTTATCGAAACAATCGCTGGTCATTGCCCTTTCCGGCCCTGTAAGCCCCGTGGATGCGGTTAGACTAGGCTCACACACGGCCGCCGGCCATTTCGATTTCCCAGCATTTTCGATAAGTGTTACTTATGGATTTCAAACAACTGCGTTATTTCGTCGCGGTCTACGAAGAAGGTCACGTCGGACGTGCCGCCGAACGTCTGTCGATCTCCCAACCGGCGCTGTCCCAGCAGATCCGCCACCTGGAACAGAACCTCGACGTGACCCTGTTCGAACGCAGCAGCAAGCGCCTGCTGCCGACCCTCGCCGCCCATACGCTGTACAACCACGCCCTGCCACTGCTCGACGGCATGCAACGCGCGCGTGAGGCGCTGGGCAACTTCAAGGGGCAGGCGCTGCGCACGCTGGCGATCGGTGTGCTGCAAACCGTGCACACCAGCCTGGTGCCGCAAATGCTTGAGCGGGTGCGCAAGGCCCAGCCGCATCTGGTGGTGCAGATTTATGAATTGACGGGGCTGGAGATCGAGCGGCGCCTGCTCAATGGCTCGCTGGACATTGGCATCAGTTATCTGCCGCCACGCCAGCCGGGGCTGCACGGCGTGATGCTGTACGAAGATGAACTGACGCTGGTCATCCCGGCGGATCATCCGCTGCGTGAATTCAAGAAGGTTTCAATGAGCCAGGCCGCCGAACTGCCGATGTTGCTGCTGGGCGAAGAATTCCAGATCCGCCAGATCTGGCAGGCCCAACTGGCCAGCCTTGGACGCCGCCCGCAAGTGCAGGCGGAACTGAACAATATGGTGGGGATTCTCGACAGCCTGCCGCACACACGTCTGGCGACGGTGCTGCCCGGTCGTTCGCAAAAGGAGTACGACGATCAGGATCTACTGTGGAAACCGCTAAGTGAGCCGCGTGTGCCGTTGAAGGTCGGGCTGGTATGTCGCGACGTACAACGCCAGCAGGCGCCATTGGCCTTGCTGCGAACCTTGCTGGAAGAGGTGATGCAGCGCGAGGACAAACCGCTCAAAGGCGCGCCGGCCATGGATCCGCTGAGCTGAAAACTTTTCTGCGGGCAAAAGAAAACCCCGCCGAAGCGGGGCTTTGCAGACTGTTTCCCTGACATCCATTTCACTCCGCCACCCTGGCAGAATCCTACGTGTCCGTGTTGTTGCTTTGCGCTTCCTGCGCGACGTCCATGAAATGTAGATTAGCTCTGGATCCAATCTGCGCCTATGGGAGAACAGCAGCACGTCATGTAAGAGATTGCTTACATGACGTTACATCATCAGAACTGCCCGGCATCCAGCAGGAACAGCGACTCGCTGCCAGCCTTGACCGACGCGCTCAACGAGTGAATCCGCGGCAGCAGACGGGCGAAATAGAACCGCGCAGTACCGAGTTTGCTCGCGTAGAAATCGTCCTGCGCTTCTTTGCCCAGCGATGCCTTGGCCATCAGTGCCCACATGTAGGCGTAGGACACGTAGCCAAACACCTGCAGATACTCGACCGACGCCGCACCGATTTCGTTCGGATTGGTTTTCGCCACGTCCAGCAGCCACGAGGTCAATTCGTCGAGGGTGTCGACGGCGTCATTCAGCGGTTTGGTGAACTCGCCGAGATCGGCACTGGCGGTCGCAGTGAAATGGCGGATCTCGTCGGCGAACAGTTTGTAGAACGCGCCGCCGCTGCCGACGATCTTGCGACCCACCAGGTCCAGCGCCTGAATGCCGTTGGTGCCTTCGTAGATCTGGGTGATGCGTACGTCACGCACCAGTTGCTCCTGGCCCCACTCGCGGATGTAGCCGTGGCCGCCGAAGATCTGTTGACCGTGGACAGTTGTTTCCAGACCCAGATCGGTCAGGAACGCCTTGGCCACTGGCGTCAGCAGCGCAACCAGGTCCTCGGCACGTTTACGGGTGGCGGCGTCTTCACTGAACTTGGCGGTATCGAGCTGCATCGCCACGTAGGTGGAGAACGCACGGCCGCCTTCGTTCGAGGCTTTCATGGTCAGCAGCATGCGACGCACGTCCGGGTGGACGATGATCGGGTCGGCAACCTTGTCCTTGTTCTGCGCGCCGGTCGGCGAACGGCTTTGCAGGCGGTCGCGGGCGTATTCGATGGCGTTCTGGTACGAGCGCTCGCCGGTAGCCAGGCCTTGGATACCGACACCCAGACGCTCGTAGTTCATCATGGTGAACATCGCGGCCAGGCCTTTGTTCGGCTCGCCGACCAGGTAACCCACGGCTTCGTCGAAGTTCATCACGCAAGTGGCGGAGGCCTGGATTCCCATCTTGTGTTCGATCGAACCGCAGTTCGCCGGATTGCGCGCGCCCAGGCTGCCATCGGCATTGACCATGACTTTCGGCACCAGGAACAACGAGATACCTTTCGGCCCCGCCGGCGCGTCCGGCAGTTTGGCCAGCACCAGGTGGATGATGTTTTCGGTCAGGTCGTGCTCACCACCGGTGATGAAGATCTTGGTGCCGCTGACCTTGTAGGAACCGTCCGCCTGAGGCTCGGCCTTGGTGCGAATGATGCCCAGGTCGGTGCCGGCATGCGGCTCGGTCAGGCACATGGAACCGGCCCAGATCCCGGCGTACATGTTCGGCAGGTAAGCGGCTTTCAGTTCTTCGCTGGCGTGGGCGTTGATCGACAGGCAGGCGCCGGCAGTCAGCATCGGATACAGACCGAAGGACAGGCTGGCGGAGTTGACCATTTCTTCGACCTGGGCCGACACGGCTTTCGGCATGCCCATGCCGCCGTATTCCGGATCACCGCCAACACCGACCCAGCCGCCTTCGGCATAAGTCTGATAGGCCTGTGGGAAACCGGCTGGCGTGGTGACGGCACCGTCGGCCCAGTGGCAGCCTTCTTCGTCGGCCGCACGGCTCAGGGGCGCGATGCTTTTGCTGGTGACCTTGCCGGCCTCCTCAAGAATGGCTTCGACAGTTTCTGCGTCTACAGTCTCGGCCAGTGCCGGCAGTTCGGCCCAGAGTTTGGCGACTTCGAACACTTCATTGAGGACGAAGCGCATATCGCGCAGCGGCGCTTTGTAGTCAGCCATGGCAAACCTCGCAAAGATCAAAACAGGTGAATCGTGGAAGGGTGTTTTCGTTGAGTCGGAGTGTAACCCAACAACTTTTGCGACACATAGGGTCAGGCGGTGACTGATTTGTTATTTTTAGTCACCAGCAATCAGCCATAAAGAAGCCCGCAATCAGCGGGCTCTTTTGTTTAACAGTGGCGTGTTACAGCGAGAACAACTGCGCCGGCAATTTCATCAGGCAATCACTGCCCGCCTCAATCGCCGCGCGATGCGCCGCAGTACGTGGCAACAACCGCTTGAAGTAAAACTCGCACGTGGCCAGTTTGCCCTGGCAGAAATCGCCATCACCTTCGCCCGACTCCAGCTGTGTCTGGGCGACCAGCGTCATGCGCAACCACAGATAGCCGAGGACGATGTAACCGCTGTACATCAGGTAATCCACCGACGCGGCGCCAACTTCATCCGGATTCTTCATCGCCGCCATACCGACCTGCATGGTCAGTTCGCCCCACTGCTGATTAAGGCTGTCGAGTTGCGCCACAAACCCGCCGAGTTGCGCATGCCCGGCGTTCGCCGCACAGAACTTGTGAACGATCTTGGTGAAGTTGCGCAGCAGCTTGCCCTGACTGCCCAGCACTTTGCGCCCGAGCAGATCCAACGCCTGAATGCCGTTGGTGCCTTCATAGATCGGCGCGATCCGGCAATCGCGGACCAGTTGCTCCATGCCCCACTCGCGGATAAAACCGTGGCCGCCGAACACCTGCATGCCGTGGTTGGTCACCTCCAGACCGGTGTCGGTCATGAACGCCTTGCAGATCGGGGTCAGGAACGCCAACAGGTCTTCGGCCTCCTGACGCGCGTCCGCGTCCGGGCTCAGGTGCGCGACATCGAGCATCTGCGCAGTAAAGTAGGTCAGCGCACGGTTGCCTTCGTTGAAGGCTTTCATGGTCAGCAGCATGCGTCGAACGTCCGGGTGGACGATGATCGGATCCGCCGGTTTGTCCGGGGCTTTGGCGCCGGTCAGGGCGCGCATCTGCAGACGGTCGTTGGCGTATTTGATTGCGCCCTGGAAACTTGCCTCGCCCAGACACAGGCCCTGCATCCCGGTGCCGAGGCGCGCGTGGTTCATCATGGTGAACATGCAGTTCAGGCCTTTGTTCGGCTCGCCGATCAGGAAGCCTTTGGCGTCATCGAAGTTCAGCACGCAGGTGGCCGAGGCCTTGATGCCCATCTTGTGTTCGATCGAACCGCAGGAAACGCCGTTGCGTTCCCCCGCCTCACCGGCTGCATCCGGCAGGAATTTCGGCACGATGAACAGCGAAATCCCCTTGGTCCCGGCCGGCGCGTCCGGCAGTTTGGCCAACACCAGATGAATGATGTTGTCGCTCATATCGTGCTCGCCGGCGGAGATGAAAATCTTGCTGCCGGTGACCGCGTAACTACCGTCGGCCTGAGGCACGGCGCGGGTCTTGATGATGC
Organism: Pseudomonas sp. GW822-FHT03F08; assembly: GCF_058801265.1. Taxonomy (NCBI): domain Bacteria; kingdom Pseudomonadati; phylum Pseudomonadota; class Gammaproteobacteria; order Pseudomonadales; family Pseudomonadaceae; genus Pseudomonas; species Pseudomonas sp. GW822-FHT03F08. The sequence continues at coordinate 77,676 of NZ_JBXANC010000001.1, forward strand.
CCAGGTCGGTGCCGCAATGGGCTTCGGTCAGGCACATGGTGCCGGTCCACTGGCCCGCAGTGAGTTTGCGCAGATAGGTGTTTTTCTGTTCCTCGGTGCCGTGGGCGTGGATCGCCGACATGGCGCCGTGGGTCAGGCCCGGGTACATGCCCCAGGAAGTGTTGCTGGAGGCGACCATTTCGCTGATCACCAGCCCCAGCGAACTCGGCAGACCCTGACCGCCGTAAGCCGGGTCTGCCGCCAGACCGTGCCAGCCGCCTTCCACGTATTGTGCGAAGGCTTGCTTGAAGCCTGTAGGCGTTGTCACCACGCCGTTGTCGAAATGGCAGCCCTCTTCGTCACCACTGCGATTGAGCGGTGCCAGAACGTTCTCACAGAACTTCGCGCCTTCGTCGAGGATCGCGTTGACCATGTCCGGGCTGGCGTCGTGGGCGCCGAGAGCCGCGTACTGGGTGTGGAAGTCGAAGACGTGGTCGATCAGAAAGCGCATGTCGCGCAGGGGGGCTTTGTACTCGGGCATGGTGGCTTCTCCTTCAGCAGATTTCTCCAACCTACTGCCGGCCACCCTGCCCCACAATCACTGTCCAGACGCTGAATGCGCCGTCATCACTCAACCTGCGGCGCTGTCCATGCGCACCGCGCCACGACGGTTCTGACCGAACGCCATCACGCAGTTCCGCCCTGCTCCTTTGGCGGCATAGAGCGCTTCGTCGGCGGATTTGAGCACTTGCTCCGGGTTGCGCTGCTCCACACGCTCGGCGACGCCGATGCTCACCGTCACGGACACACTGGACGCACCGGAACCGGCACGACGCTGGCGACCCTGCTGGTCGTCCTGCGGGCGGTTTTCCTGATTGCGCAACTGGATGTTGTAGGACGCAATCGACTCGCGGATGACTTCCAGGTGCGGCATGCACTCTTCAAGGGTCTTGCCCGCAAACACCAGGGCGAATTCCTCACCCCCGTAGCGATACGCCCTACCGCCACCGCTGATTTTGGACAGCTTGCTGGCCACCAGTCGCAGGACCTGGTCACCCACGTCGTGACCGTGGGTGTCGTTGAATTTCTTGAAATGATCGACGTCGCTCATCGCCAGCACATAGTTGCGCCCCAGACGCTGCATGCGCTCGTTGAGTGCGCGACGGCCCGGCAGGCCGGTGAGTTCGTCACGGAAGGCCATTTGGTAAGCCTCGTGCGCTACGGCCGCCGCAATCATCAGCATCACCTGGCTGCACATGATGTTCAGGGTAAACGGCAGGATGAAGGTTTTCGGCAGCATCCAGAACACTCCGAGCAACCCCACCAGTTGCGCCGCGTGCAGCGGTCGCGGGTTGCGCCAGTACTGCCAGGCCAGCAACAGGAACGCCGAGAGGAACACCGGATAGGACATCTGGATCAGGCTCATCCATGCGCCGTGCAGGGCTGGCCAGCGAATCTCCGAGAGCCACATCAGCAACGCCTGTGGGTAGCTTTGCTCAAGCCCCAGCGCCACGCTGCCAAACGCCAGCAGCACGGCAAACCGCGCCACCATGTCCTGAAACAGGTGCGTGCGCTCCTGCCACGCGGCGAACAACCCAAACAACAGGGGCAACAGCAGGCAGACCAGATGGAACACCACGGCCGCGTCTTCGCGCACCTTGCCGTTATCGCGGTAATAGTCGGTCTGGGTGTCGAGCAGGAAGTAGGCGATGTACACCGTGACCATCAGAAACAGTTCGCGCTGGCGTCGATAAACCGCGCAATACGACCCGCCCAGCAACAGCACCAGGGTTGGCAGCACGTTGAACAGCGAGGTGAAGAACACGTTGAGGTCTTTGACGTACGCAGCCGCCAACCCCGCAAGCAACAACAGCAGTGAAGGTATGAAATGACTGAAACGTACAGCGGAAGAACGCGGCAAGGGTAAAGCTCCGACCGTCTTGGCAAAGAGATGGCATTGTGCCTGCAATGTGGCCAGTTAAGCACACACAATGTGATCCAGATCACAGGCTGTCTCTTTAACGGCCGAATCCCTCGGTTTCTGAGCCTTCAATCAAGGTTTTTTGCCTGAGAAGCATGAAACTTTCGTCATGGCCATCATGCTTGATGGCCATGACGATCATTTCCACTCAAAGATCGTTGTAGAACGGCTGCAACGGCCCCTCCGCCGCCGGCCGGCCTTCAGCGCCGTAAGGCTTGAGATTCAGCGATGCATCCGTTGCCTGACGAGTCGTGACCTTCGGACTGGCCGGGCGCTGGGTCACGGCATTCTCATCCCCGATGTGGCCCTGCGGGATGACCAGCGACGGATGATCGAATGGCGCCCGCTCCCAGGCGACGCGCGGATCAGTCAGGCCGACTTCCATGAATTTCACCAAGGCGTCAATTTCGTCAGGCGTCAGGTTCAGCGCCGTCATGTCCGGATCGAGGTTGGAGGTGTTGTGCTGATTCACCGCCGGGTGCTCGAACCCGCTGGTGTTGTTGGCATCCTCGCCGCGCCGGTCACCGCCACGGTTGTAGAACTCCATGACCTGTTTGAGCGTGGCGCGACTGCCGTTGTGGAAGTACGGGCCGGTCAGGGCAATATTGCGCAGGGTCGGCGTCTTGAACGCGCCGTCGACCGAGTCGCGGAACCCGACATTCGGCTTGAGCGTGGCGTCGCACGGAATCGCGGCACTCAGCGGCGCTTCGAAGGTGCACACGTCGACATCCAGTGGGTCGACCGAGCGGCCGCCCTGCAACACGGTGTTGTACTGACGGGTGAACGACCACGGATTGCCCCAGGCATCCGCGCCGCCGAGGGCCAGATCTTCGGAAGTCGGACGCACACCGGTGTTGTAGAAGCCGTTGTCGTAAAGGGTGGTCAGGTTGTCAGCCATCACCATGCGCTCGATACGTTCACGCGGGTGCATCAACAAGCGGCTGGCCGCGTTGGTCAGCTCCGCGCCGCCGTGGCAATTGACGCATTTGCCTTTGCCGAGGAACAGGTTCATCCCCTCGACCTGCTGCGCGTTCATCGCGGTGTGGTCACCTTGCAGGTAGGCATCGATCGGTGCCTGATCGGACACCAGCGTGGCTTCGTACATCTGAATCGCCAGGCCAAAGAACAGCGGGAAGTTGGCCTCCATCTGGGTGTACGGCGCGCCGCCCACCGAGACGTTTTGCGTGGCGTTCCACAACCGGGGCTGGAAGGCATTCTTGATCAGTTCGCGATAAGTCGGACGCCGTGCGCCGGACACTGGCCCCAGCACCGAATCACTGGAGGAAATCCGCTGCTGCTTGAGCATCAGGGTGTCGAGCATCCTGCGACCGATGTCGGCAAAGGTACGGCCACCGCAGGACATTTCCACCGGGCTGCCGGGCGGGCCAACGGCTTGCGAGGCGGCAGACGCATCGTTGAGCGCCAGCCTGACTTTGGTGGCGACCGTGCTGCGTTCGCTGGTCACGTAGATCCCCGCATCCGGGTCGCGATTGCCGAACGGCGAAAATCCGTTGAACACGTTGTTGGCCCGACCGTCCCAGAAATTGCGCACGTTGAACGCGGCGTTGATCACCGACGGCGCGTTGCGCCCGGTGCTACGACGCACGTTGATGCCGCCGACCTGGAACAGGCCGTCCGGCTGCTGGGTGCATTTGTCGAACCGTGGCTGGTTGGGTTTGACGAAGTTGGCGTCGAACACGCCTTGGGAACCGACCACATCGTCGGTCGAGTAAACGATCGGCGAGTTGCGCTCCAGTGGATTACTCAGCACGTGGGTCGGGAAGTCGGTTTTTTTCAGCGTGTAGTTCGGGCCACCCTTGCCGCCGGACAACGTGGCGTAGGTCGCCACGTCGCCGGGAATGTCGGAAGCCACAAACGGCTTGTTGAAAATCGACGCGACGTTGGCGTTGGTGTTGGCCTGGCCGGGGTTGAGCTGGTTGGTGATGCGGTGATCGACACCGGCATGGTAGTGACAGGAGGCGCACGCAGTCGCGCCGTCGCTGCCGATCTCCATGTCCCAGAACAACGCCTTGCCCAACAGGATCGCGGCAGAGCGGTTGAGCACGTAGTCGGTCATCAGGTCGACCTTGCGCCCGCCTTCGGTCCCGGACGGATCGGGAGGCACCATCCCGCGCAACGATTGCAGCGACGGGACTTCCGGCACCGGGGGATCGACTTCGGCGGGGTCGGCGGCCCAGGCGCTGTGGACTGACAGCGCGATGGGTAACCAGAAGGTCAAACGAGCGAGTCGACTGATGTTCATAGGCTTCACCCTGACTGTTGTTGTTAAGTGCCGGGCGTCATGCTTCTTTGAGCAGGCAGTTCTCGTTAGCACCGGTAATTCGGACAGTGCAATTAATTGGCCACCCTTCTGGAAACATCTTGAATCAATAAGCGCAGGGGTTCGGCTGAACAAAGCCGTCATCAATGCTGGGGAATCAGCCCCGGGATTGGGGAAATCCGGGCACAAAAAAAACCGCTGCCCCCGAAGGAGCAGCGGTTTTCAGAACGACCGCGTTAAGGCTTAGTAGCCCAGCGAGAAGTTCTCTTCTTTCATGTCCATCAGGTTGTTTGCGCCCGACAGCATGGTTGCCACGTGCGTACGGGTACGCGGCAGGATGCGCTGGAAGTAGAAGCGCGCGGTTTGCAGCTTGGCGGTGTAGAAGGCCTCGTCGGTGGTACCGGCAGCCAGTTTTTCAGCAGCCAGACGCGCCATGTCAGCCCAGAAGTAAGCCAGGCAGGCGTAACCGGAGTACATCAGGTAGTCCACGGAGGCCGCGCCGACTTCTTCGCGATCTTTCATGGCAGCCATACCGACCTTCATGGTCAACTCGCCCCACTCTTTGTTCAGTGCAGCCAACGGTGCGACGAATTCTTTAACGGCTTCGTTGCCTTCGTTGTTCTGGCAGAACTTGTGGACGATCTTGGTGAAGCCTTTCAGGGCCTCGCCTTGAGTCATCAGCACTTTACGGCCCAGCAGGTCGAGTGCCTGGATGCCGGTGGTGCCTTCGTACAGCATCGAGATGCGGCTGTCGCGAACGTTCTGCTCCATGCCCCACTCGGCGATGAAGCCGTGGCCGCCGTAGATCTGTACGCCGTGGTTGGCGGATTCGAAACCGACTTCGGTCATGAACGCCTTGGCGATTGGGGTCATGAAGGCCAGCAGTGCGTCGGCTTTCTTCTTCTCTTCTTCGTCCACGCCGTACTTGACGATATCGACCTGTTTGGCGGTGAAGTACACCATCGCACGGTTGCCTTCGGCGAATGCCTTCATGGTCAACAGCATGCGGCGTACGTCTGGGTGCACGATGATCGGGTCAGCGGCCTTTTCCGGCGCTTTCGGGCCAGTCAGGGAGCGCATTTGCAGACGATCGCGAGCGTATTTCAGGCCGCCCTGGAAGCCGATTTCGGCGTGGGCCAGGCCTTGCAGCGCGGTGCCCAGACGTGCGGTGTTCATGAAGGTGAACATGCAGTTCAGGCCTTTGTTCGCCGGGCCGATCAGGAAACCGGTCGCGCCGTCGAAGTTCATCACGCAAGTGGCGTTGCCGTGGATGCCCATCTTGTGTTCCAGCGAGCCGCAGCTCACAGCGTTGCGAGCGCCAACAGTGCCATCGGCATTCGGCATGAACTTCGGAACGATGAACAGGGAAATGCCTTTGGTGCCAGCCGGTGCGTCAGGCAGGCGGGCCAGTACGATGTGGACGATGTTGTCGGCCATGTCGTGTTCACCGGCCGAGATGAAGATCTTGGTGCCGGAGACTTTGTAGGAACCGTCGGCCTGAGGTTCGGCCTTGGTGCGCAGCATGCCCAGGTCGGTGCCGCAATGCGGCTCGGTCAGGCACATGGTGCCGGTCCATTCGCCGGAGACCAGCTTGGTCAGATAGGCTTCTTGCTGCTCTGGAGTACCGTGCTCGGAGATGGTGTTCATCGCGCCGTGCGACAGGCCCGGGTACATGCCCCACGACCAGTTGGCTTCGCCGACCATCTCGCTGACAGCCAGACCCAGCGACTCAGGCAGACCCTGACCACCGTGCTCGACGTCATGGGCCAGGCTTGGCCAGCCGCCTTCGACGAATTGCTTGTAGGCCTCTTTGAAGCCAGTCGGGGTTTTCACGCCGGACTCGCTCCAGGTGCAACCTTCGATGTCGCCCACACGGTTCAGCGGTGCCAGCACCTGCTCACAAAACTTGGCGCCCTCTTCGAGAATGGCGTCAACCATGTCCGGCGTTGCGTCTGCACACGCTGGAAGGCTCTGATAGTGCGCTTCGTAGCCAAGCAGTTCGTCACGAACGAAGCGAATATCACGCAAGGGGGCCTTGTAGTCAGGCATAGCGATAAACCTCTGCTGATGTAACCGGGAATGAACGACCGCATTGATTTGTTGTGACGGTCAAACAGTTGTTTGAAACATACGTTTACGCCGAAATCTTGTCAAGCGTCGATCTTTTGCCATTCGTCATCACATTTTTCGAACACCGGACACAGCAACGCGACATGCGCCCGGGCGAGCCATGTGCAATGAAAAAAGATTAGTTGAGGGAGAAGGACTTACAACGAAAAACGCCGCGAACAGTCGCGGCGTCTGGCAAAGCGGATATCAGAAAATCAGGCGAACGTATCGATGATCGTACCGAGCATTTCATCGGAAGCCTTGGCGACTTTCGTGCCCAGCTCCACTTGAAACTTGCCCTGGGCCATCTCGGCCATGGCGCTGCCCGGATCCATTTGCTGGCTGCGATCCACGCCGCGCAAGCGATCGATCTGTGCCTCGGAAGACTGACTGGTGACCGAGCGCTCAATGGTGTTGTTGGCGATCTGGCTGGCAGCCTGATCGACACGGTTCTGCCCGGTCTGAATGCTGCTCAGACCTGCATAAAAAGCTGTGTTTCCGGAGATTTCCATGGGAGCTCTCATCCTTGGGAAGGATCAATGGGTGCCATTGAACCAGAGGCGTCAGAAAAACACCCGTCAAAAACACTAATGGCACAGTGCCTTCCCATAGTCAAAATCAGTCGAGCAGATCCAGTTGCAAGTGATCGGCGACCGTCTCGGCGCTGACCGCCTTGAGTTTCGGCACCCGCCCCAGACACGGCGCCGGAATACGCTCGGCCAGTGTCGCCAGGTTTTCTTCCAGCCGCGAGGTCTTCGGATCAATGATGTTCGCCACCCATCCCGCCAATTGCAGCCCGTCACGGGCAATCGCTTCGGCGGTCAACAGTGCATGGCTGATACAACCCAGACGCACGCCCACCACCAGAATCACCGGCAGATTCAGCGCAATGGCCAGGTCCGACAGATTGTCCTGATCCGCCAACGGCACCCGCCACCCGCCCGCGCCTTCAATCAATGTGAAGTCGGCGTTCATGGCCAGAATCTCGCGCATCGGCGCCAGCAGCGATTGCACGGTCAACGCCACGCCTGCCTCACGGGCCGCCAGATGCGGCGCGATGGCCGGCTCGAACGCCACCGGATTGACCTGTTGATACGTCAGCGGCAACGAGCACTCGGCCTGCAACGCCAAGGCATCGGAGTTGCGCAGACCTCTGGGCGTCACGACACAACCGGACGCCACCGGCTTGCCCGCCGCCGTACTCAACCCTGCCGATCGGGCGGCATGCAGCAACCCGGCGGCGACCGTCGTCTTGCCGACGTCGGTGTCGGTTCCGGTGATGAAATAGGCTGCGCTCATACGGGTTTCTCCAACACGGCGTAGACCACCTGATAAGTCGCCGGCAAGCCCTGCGGCTGACGGAACTGCTCGTAGGCTTCGACCAGCCCCAGAATCCGCGCCCGACCGGTCAATCCGCCCGGCCGACCGGGGTTCAGGTTATGCGCGCCCAGCGCCTTGAGTTCGTGCGTCAGGCTGCGCACATCCGGGTAATGCAGCACATGTGGCCGGTTCTCCAGACTGACCGTGCGCAGACCACTGGCCGCACACAATTGCTCGTACCGAGCGAACTCGCGGAAACGGTTGACGTGCACCAGGCCATCGACCTGACGCCAACTGTCGCGCAATTCGTACAGCGTCCCTACACAAAGACTAGCAAACGCGAAAATCCCTCCCGGTTTCAGTACTCGGAAGGCTTCGCCGAGCACCGATTCGAAGTCTGCGCACCACTGCACGGCGAGGCTGGAGAAGATCAGATCACAGGTCGAATTCTGCAACGGCAGACGCTCAGCATCGCCAGCAATAAAGTGCGCGGCCCCACCCAATGGCCGGGCGTGATTGAGCATGCCCTCGGCGATGTCCAGCGCCAGCCCTTCGTTACCCGCAAAACGTTCAGCCAGCGCCCGAGTGAAATACCCGGTGCCGCAGCCCAGATCCAGCCAGCGCGACGGCAGAAAATCCACCGGCAGACGATTCAGCAACTGCGTGCCCACATCACGCTGTAACTCGGCGACGCTGTCGTAGCTGGCCGCTGCGCGGGAAAAGGAAGCCGCTACCTGGCGCTTGTCAGGCAAGCCGCCGGGCAGCGCAGCAAGAGACAAATCAGTCATCACCACACTCACTTAAAAACGCCTGGATCGCACCGGCCACACCGTGGGGGTCTTCCAGAAGAAACGCATGGCTGGCCTGCTCGATCAGCCCAACCTCGACATCCGCCAGCAAGGCGAACAACTCGCCCGCGGCTTCCGCCGGCACCAGCCCGTCCAGCCCGGCAAACAGATGCAATTGCGGGCCTCGAAACACCTGCAAGGCATTGCGCGTATCGATCTGCGCCAACAACTCCAGACCCGCCATCAAGGCGATCGGTGAAGTATTCGGCGCACCGCCCTGCAACAGTCGCGACAAGCCGCGAGAGTCTTGCGCACCCTGAGCGCACAGCAACGAAAAACGCTTGAGGGTCTGACGCGGATCAGCACTGCAACCGGCCAGAAATGCATCGAAGGTTTCCCCCGGCATCGCGCTCGGCCACTGGTCATGGGCAACAAAAGAAGGATTGCTCGCCAGCGTCAGCAAGCCGCAGCAATGTTCACCACGCCGCGCCGCCAGCTCAGAAGCCAGCATGCCGCCCAGCGACCAGCCACCCAGCCAGACGTCCTGGGGAATGCGCTCATCGAGTTCGTCGAGCCAATCCGCAGGATCGCTGGATTCCAGCTCCGGCAACGGTTCGATTTCGACCGTCAGGTGTTCGTCGAGCCCACGCAGCGCAGCCGCCAAGGGTTCCAGCGGGGAAACACCGAGGCCCCAGCCGGGGAGCAGAATCAGACGATCACGCATGGCTTGGCTCCGACTTCAGTTGGGCAAAGCAATCGGCCAGTCCTTCTAACAATAGTTGCACCTGCGCCTCGCTGTGGGCGGCGGTCAGCGTGACCCGCAGCCGAGCACTGCCGGCGGGCACAGTCGGCGGGCGGATCGCGGTGACCATCAACCCACGCTCGCGCAGCATCTGCGACAAACGCACGGCGCGGCCGGCATCGCCAATCATGATCGGCTGAATCGGCGTGAAGCTGTCCATCAGCTCCAGACCGATCTGTTCGGCGCCGTGGCGGAACTGGCGGATCAGCGTCTGCAAATGCTCGCGACGCCAGTGTTCGCTGCGCAGCAGTTCCAGGCTTTTCAAGGTTGCGCAGGCCAGCGCCGGTGGCTGGCTGGTGGTGTAGATGTACGGACGGGCGAACTGGATCAGACTTTCAATCAGCTCTTCACTGCCGGCGACAAACGCGCCCGCCGTGCCGAACGCTTTGCCGAGGGTACCGACCAGCACCGGCACGTCATCCTGGCTCAAGCCGAAATGCTCGACGATCCCGCCACCGTTCGAGCCCAGAGGACCGAAACCGTGGGCGTCATCGACCATCAGCCACGCGCCTTTGGCCTTGGCCTCTCGGGCCAGTGCTGGCAGGTCGGCGAGATCACCGTCCATGCTGAACACGCCGTCGGTGACCACCAGCGTATTGCCGGTGGCTTTCTCCAGACGTTTGGCCAGGCTTTCGGCGTCGTTGTGCAGATAACGATTGAACCGCGCGCCGGACAACAGTCCGGCATCCAGCAACGACGCATGATTGAGCCGGTCTTCCAGCACCGTATCGCCCTGCCCGATCAGCGCCGTGACCGCGCCGAGGTTTGCCATGTAGCCGGTGGTGAACAACAGCGCACGTGGCCGTCCGGTGAGGTCGGCCAAGGCTTCTTCCAGCGCGTGGTGCGGGCCGCTGTGGCCAATCACCAGATGCGACGCACCGCCGCCGACGCCCCACTTCGAGGCACCGGCGCGCCAGGCTTCGATCACTTGCGGATGATTGGCCAGGCCCAGGTAATCGTTGTTGCAGAACGCCAGCAATGGCTGACCGTCGACCACCACTTGCGGCCCCTGGGGGCTTTCAAGCAGCGGTCGCTGGCGATAGAGATTTTCGGCACGACGGGCAGCAAGGCGTGCGGCGAGATCGAAAGACATGCAAGCCTCACGGGTGGCAAATGAATCAGCAGACGCCGCCCGAGGCAGCGCCTGAAAGAACGGACGATCAGACTGCCGCGTTGTAGAACTGCTCGCTGCTCTTCTGCTCCACCAGCGCCTGCTCGATGGCGGCCTGATGCACTTCGTCGGCATGTTCTTCGCGGGCTTCCGGCTGAATGCCCAGACGCGCAAACAGCTGCATGTCCTTGTCGGCCTGCGGGTTGGCGGTGGTCAGCAGTTTGTCGCCGTAGAAAATCGAGTTGGCGCCGGCGAAGAACGCCAGGGCCTGCATCTGCTCGTTCATCGCTTCGCGGCCAGCGGACAGACGCACGTGGGATTGCGGCATCAGGATCCGCGCCACGGCGAGCATGCGGATGAAGTCGAACGGATCGACGTCGTCAGCGTTTTCCAGCGGCGTGCCGGCGACTTTCACCAGCATGTTGATCGGCACCGACTCCGGATGCTCCGGCAGGTTGGCCAGCTGGATCAGCAGGTTCGCGCGGTCATCGAGGGACTCGCCCATACCGAGGATGCCGCCGGAGCAGATTTTCATACCGGCATCGCGCACGTAGGCCAGGGTCTGCAGACGCTCGCTGTAGGTGCGGGTAGTGATGATGCTGCCGTAGAACTCCGGCGAGGTGTCCAGGTTGTGGTTGTAGTAGTCGAGCCCGGCCTTGGCCAGTGCTTCGGTCTGATCCTGATCGAGGCGACCGAGGGTCATGCAGGTTTCCAGGCCCATGGCCTTAACGCCTTCGACCATCTTCAACACGTAGGGCATGTCCTTGGCCGACGGGTGCTTCCACGCCGCGCCCATGCAGAAACGGGTCGAGCCGATGGCCTTGGCGCGGGCTGCCTCTTCGAGGACTTTCTGCACTTCCATCAGCTTTTCTTTTTCCAGACCGGTGTTGTAGTGACCGGACTGCGGACAATATTTGCAATCTTCCGGGCAGGCGCCGGTCTTGATCGACAGCAGGGTGGAAACCTGGACGCGGTTGGCGTCGAAATGCGCGCGGTGCACCGTCTGCGCCTGGAACAGCAAGTCGTTGAATGGCTGAACGAAGAGTGCTTTGACTTCGGCCAAAGACCAGTCGTGACGCAGGGTGGCAGTGGTGCTGGCGCTCATGGGCGATTCCTTGGTTATGCTTGGCTGGCGCCTGGGGAAACGGAATACCCACAGGCACGACACGGATGTTCGGCATATTTAAGGAAGAGCCATGCACTGTCAACCACATCAAGATAGACCGGTTTACATCTGGTTAAATAACAACCAGCACTGTTTATTGTGCGATGAGCCGGCGGAAACCGAAACACCTCTCTGCGTGGCCTGCGAAACCGAACTGCCCTGGCTGGGTGATCAATGCGTGACATGTGCCTTGCCGCTGCCCGCTGCGGGCCTGACGTGCGGCGGCTGCCTGAAGGATCCGCCCGCCTTCGAACACGTGGCGGTGCCCTGGTCCTACGGCTTCCCGGTGGACAGCCTGATCACCCGATTCAAGCACAATGCGAAATGGCCGTTTGGTCGCCTGCTCGGCGATGTTCTCAGGCAATTCCTGCAACATCGCTTCGATGAAGGCCTGCCACGCCCGGATGCCTTGTTACCGATACCGTTGGCGAACAAGCGTCTGCGCCAACGTGGATTCAATCAGGCGGCAATGCTGGCGCGGTGGCTCGGCAAGCAACTGGACCTGCCCTGTGAAGAAAATATCCTGCGCCGAATTCAGGACACCAGCGCCCAGCAGGCACTCGACGCCAAGGCGCGCAAACGCAATCTGCGCAATGCCTTCGAACTTTTGCCAGACGCCCACGTACAAGGTCGGCATCTGGCCTTGGTGGATGATGTGCTGACCACCGGCGCCACCGCCCAGGCACTGGCCCGGCTGCTGGTGGACGCGGGCGCCACGCGGGTCGACGTCTACTGCCTGGCCCGAACACCGAAACCTGGCGACGCGGCTTGACTCACACGCGCCAAGCGGCCAACTTCCTCCACCATCAACCCAGCACAAAGCACCCGACATGTCCTTGCCTTCCCTGTTGTCCCAGCACATCGTCCGCCGCCCGCAGCGCATCGCCCTGCTGCAACACATTGCCGAACAGGGCTCGATCACCCGCGCCGCCAAAAGCGCGGGCCTGAGTTACAAGGCGGCGTGGGACGCCATCGATGAGTTGAACAATCTCGCGCAAAAGCCGCTGGTCGAGCGGGCTGTCGGCGGCAAGGGCGGCGGTGGCGCCAGACTGTCCAGCGAAGGCGAACGGGTGCTGCGTCTGTATCAGAAGCTGCAAGCCTTACAGGCGCAGGTGCTGGAGGCCGCTGAAGACGCCAGCGATCTGGATCTACTGGGGCGTTTGATGCTCCGGACCAGCGCCCGCAATCAATTGCATGGCAAAGTCGTCAGCATCGAGCATCAGGGCCGCAATGACCTGATCCGTCTCGAACTGGCCGAAGGCCTGTGCATCGATGCGCAGATCACCCACGACAGCACCGTGCATCTGGAGCTGCAACCGGGCACCGAAGTGGTGGCACTGATCAAGGCCGGCTGGCTGGAGTTGCTGGGGCGAGAACAGGCTGCAACATCTGGTCACAATCTTCTGAGCGGTACCCTCGAAGCCATTCTCGATGCCGAAGACGGCCCCAGCGAAGTACGCGTCGCCCTGCCCAATGGCCAGACACTCTGCGCCCTGGCTGAGCCGCTGCACCTGCGCACCCAGGGACTGACCGTCGAACAACCGGTGCAAGTGCAGTTCTCGCCGTCCAATGTGCTGATCGGCACACCGCTTTAGCGCGGGTTCCTGCAACAAAAGCGTCATCGCCTCTCATTAAGGTGGCTGCCAAAACCAAGCAGGGAGCCTGATGTGAGCCTATTAGAAGAAAACCAATCCACTGACCTGGAAAAAATGGTCGGCATGAGCCGTCGCGGTTTCATCGGCGCCGGCGCACTGTGCGGCGCGGCGATGTTCCTCGGCGGCAGCCTGTTGAGCCGCAGCGCGCTGGCCACCGGTGTCAGCGCCGGCAACAGCCGCCTGCTCGGCTTCGACAGCATTCCGGCCGCCACCACCGACGTCATCAGCCTGCCCAAGGGCTACAAGTCGTCGGTGCTGATCAGCTGGGGTCAGCCCCTGCACAAGAACGGCCCGGCCTTCGACCCGAGCGGCAACGGCACTGCGGCTGCACAGGAAGTGCAGTTCGGCGACAACAACGACGGCATGAGCCTGTTCGCCTTCCCGGACGACAAGAATCGCGCCCTGATGGCGATCAACAACGAATACACCAACTACCGCTACCTCTACCCCCATGGCGGTCAGCCGCAGTCGGCGGAAGACGTGCGCAAGGCGCTGGCCTGCGAAGGCGTGTCGGTGATCGAAGTGGCGCGCAAGAACGGCCAATGGCAGTTCGTTCAGGGCTCGCGCTACAACCGCCGCATCCACGGCAACTCGCCACTACGCATCAGCGGCCCGGCTGCCGGTCATGAGCTGATGAAGACCAGCGCCGACAAGCACGGCAAGAAAGTCCTCGGCACCTTCCAGAACTGCGCCAACGGCAAGACCCCGTGGGGCACTTACCTGACCTGTGAAGAGAACTTCACTGACTGCTTCGGCAGCAGCAACGCCCAGCAGCAGTTCGACCCGGCGCAGAAACGCTACGGCGTGTCGGTCGCCAGCCGCGAGATCAACTGGCATCCGTTCGATCCACGCTTCGACATGGCGAAGAACCCGAACGAGCTCAACCGTCACGGCTGGGTCGTGGAGATCGATCCGTTCGACCCGCAATCGACCCCGGTCAAACGCACAGCGCTGGGCCGCTTCAAACATGAAAACGCCGCCCTGGCCGAGACCGACGACGGTCGCGCCGTGGTGTACATGGGCGACGATGAACGCGGCGAGTTCATCTACAAGTTCATCAGCCGCGACCGCATCAACCACCGCAACGCGAAAGCCAACCGCGACATCCTCGATCACGGCACCCTGTACGTGGCGAAGTTCGACGCGGGCGACGGCAACCCCGACCACCCGAAAGGCCAGGGCCAGTGGATCGAACTGACCCACGGCAAGAACGGTATCGACGCCAGCAGCGGTTTTGCCGATCAGGCGGAAGTGCTGATTCATGCACGCCTGGCGGCCAGTGTGGTCGGCGCCACGCGCATGGACCGCCCGGAATGGATCGTGGTCAGCCCGAAAGACGGCCAGGTCTATTGCACCCTGACCAACAACGCCAAACGCGGCGAAGACGGGCAGCCGGTGGGCGGCCCGAACCCGCGCGAGAAGAACGTCTACGGGCAGATCCTGCGCTGGCGCACCGACCGCGACGATCACGGTTCCAAGACCTTCGCCTGGGATCTGTTCGTGGTGGCCGGCAACCCGGGCGTGCATGCCGGTACGCCGAAGGGCGGCTCGTCGAATATCACCCCGCAGAACATGTTCAACAGCCCCGACGGCCTCGGTTTCGACAAGGCCGGCCGACTGTGGATTCTCACCGACGGTGATTCGAGCAACGCCGGGGACTTTGCCGGGATGGGCAACAACCAGATGCTCTGCGCCGATCCCAAGACGGGCGAGATTCGCCGGTTCATGGTCGGGCCGATCGGTTGCGAAGTCACCGGGATCAGTTTCTCGCCAGATCAGAAAACCCTGTTTGTCGGGATCCAGCATCCAGGCGAGAACGGCGGCTCGACCTTCCCCGAGCATTTGCCGAACGGCAAGCCGCGCTCTTCGGTGATGGCGATTACCCGTGAGGATGGCGGGATCGTCGGCGCCTGATACAGCAGCAGTCAGATCGTTCCCGCGTTCTGCGCGGGAACGATCCCCCTCAAGACAGCCCGTCTGCGCTACCATGCTGGGCCGGACGCGGCAGCCTGCCGCGCGCAGGAGTCAGCATGGCCCACCCGTTTGAAACCCTCACCCCAGACCTCGTGCTCGATGCCGTCGAAAGCATCGGCTTTCTGAGCGACGCGCGCATTCTGGCGCTCAACAGTTACGAAAACCGCGTCTATCAGGTCGGCATCGAAGACTCCGAACCGCTGATTGCCAAGTTCTATCGCCCGCAGCGCTGGACCAACGAAGCCATTCTCGAAGAGCACCAGTTCACCTTCGAACTGGCCGACGTCGAGATCCCGGTGGTGGCGCCACTTATCCACAACGGCCAGACCCTGCACGAACACGCCGGTTTCCGCTTCACCCTGTTTCCCCGTCGCGGTGGCCGGGCGCCGGAGCCGGGCAACCTCGACCAGTTGTATCGCCTCGGTCAGTTGCTGGGGCGCATTCATGCAGTCGGCGCAACACGTCCGTTCGAGCATCGCGAAGCGCTGGCCGTGCAGAACTTCGGCCACGCCTCGCTGAACACGTTGCTGGAAGGCAACTTCATCCCCAAAAGCCTGTTGCCGGCCTACGAGTCCGTCGCCCGCGACCTGCTCAAACGTGTGGAAGATGCCTACGCCGCCACGCCGCATCAGAACATCCGCATGCACGGCGACTGCCACCCCGGCAACATGATGTGCCGCGACGAGATGTTCCACATCGTCGACCTTGACGACTGCCGCATGGGCCCGGCCGTGCAGGACATCTGGATGATGCTCGCGGGCGATCGTCAGGAATGCCTCGGACAACTGTCGGAGTTGATGGACGGCTACAACGAATTCCACGATTTCGACCCGCGCGAACTGGCGCTGATCGAACCGCTGCGCGCCCTGCGCCTGATGCATTACAGCGCCTGGCTGGCCCGACGCTGGGACGATCCGGCGTTTCCTCACAGTTTTCCGTGGTTCGGCACGGAGCGGTATTGGGGCGATCAGGTGCTGGCGTTGCGTGAACAACTGGCGGCATTGAATGAAGAGCCGTTGAAGCTTTTCTGACACGACACGTCTATACAACTGCCCGTACAATCGCTGCTTTGTTAGCTGCCTAAGCAAGGATTCTGCATGCAAGCCGCCAACCCGCGTCGCGGGTACATTCTGGGCCTGAGTGCCTACATCATCTGGGGCCTGTTCCCGCTCTACTTCAAAGCCATCGCCGAAGTGCCGGCGGTGGAGATCATCATCCACCGGGTGTTGTGGTCGGCGCTGTTCGGCGCGCTGTTGCTGATGGTCTGGAAGCATCCGGGCTGGTGGCAGGAGCTGCGCGACAACCCGAAACGCCTGGCGATTCTCGCGCTCAGCGGCACCCTGATCGCGGCCAACTGGCTGACCTACGTCTGGTCGGTGAACAACGGCCGGATGCTGGAAGCGAGTCTGGGTTACTACATCAACCCACTGGTGAATGTGCTGCTGGGCATGCTGATCCTCGGCGAACGCCTGCGGCGCATGCAGTGGCTGGCGGTCGGTCTGGCGGCGGTCGGCGTGGCGCAGCAGGTATGGCAGGTCGGCAGTCTGCCGTGGGTGTCGTTGGTGCTGGCACTGACCTTCGGTTTCTACGGGCTGATCCGCAAGCAGGCGCCGGTCAAGGCACTGCCGGGGCTGGTGGTGGAAACCTGGATGCTGGTGCCGATCGCCCTCGCGTGGCTACTGTTCAATCCGACCGCCACCAGTGCACAAGCTGCGTTCTGGACCACCTCCGAAGCCTGGTGGCTGGTGGCAGCCGGCCCGGTGACGCTGGTGCCGTTAGTGTGTTTCAACGCGGCCACACGGCATTTGCCCTACACCACCATCGGCTTCCTGCAATACCTGGCACCGACGCTGGTGCTGTTGCAGGCAGTGCTGCTGTTCGGTGAGCACTTGTCATCCAGCACGCTGATCGCCTTCATGTTTATCTGGGCCGGTCTGGCGGTGTACAGCGTCGATGCGTGGATGAGCCTGCGCCGCCGCAGCTGATCAAAAAACGCACAAACCTCCACAGGCCACGGTTCTCGTGGCCTGTATCGTTCCTTCCCAAGGTTATCCACAGCGTGATCCCCGCCGTTTGTGCGCAAGTCACTGAATGCTGGCGGTTTTTTGATCATTCTTCGCCAAGCCACGGCGGACGTGGCCTGGCGGTCGGTCTCTACAGGTTATCCACAGGCAGGTGCACGTTTAAACTGGATAACCCGATCCGTCTTCACAGGTCGGTGCGCAGTACCAATTCCACCATCAAGTCATCGGCCAGGGTTTCCAGGCGCGATTGCAGCACATCCAGCGACAGGGTCAGCGGCACCGCCAGAATCGCCTCGGCGTGGAACAACGGCTCGCTGCTCATCGGCGCCGGACGCACTTCGGTCACCAGCCGCTCCAGGTTTACGCCCTGCTCGCTCAGCAGCCGGGTGATATCGCGCACGATGCCCGGACGATCATTGCCCACCAACTCCATGGCAATCGGTTTCCAGGTGCAGGCCTGTTCAATACCGCTTTCGGCGACCAGCACACGAATGCCCTGAGCAGACAAAGCTTGTAGGGCATCGACTAATTCGTCGTAAGCCTCCGCCGGCACGCCGACCCGCAGAATCCCGGCGAACTGCCCGGCCATCCGTGACATGCGGCTTTCCAGCCAGTTGCCACCGTGCTCGGCGATGCATTGGGCGATGCGCTCGACCTGCCCGGGCTTGTCCGGCGCGAAGACGGTGAGTACGAGGTGATCCATGGCGCAGCCCTCTTGTCATGACTTTTGTTATAGAAAAACAAGTATAGGCAAGCGTTCGACAGACGCCTCAGACGCTCGAAATCACAAATCGTGTACAACTTTTTATATTTAACTGGAACAATCCATTGGTTTTTTGAGAACATCCCGTTCCGCGCCGTGACCGCAATGCGTCATGGGGTCGCAGAACGACGTAATTAGTCTGATTTTCACAACCGCAATGCATCATGTAGTATGCCGCAGCGCGCACTACATAACGTTGGATCGATGTCTGCCCAAGGCACGTTCGCAACCCTGAAAGCCCCGTCAGCAAGGCCCCAAGCCGTTGATTGGTCCCAGCCCAGCCGCCAGCGATGGCATGTACTGGTCGAGGGGTTTGTGGTTTAAATGGCCAGAGGCTTCATTGTTAAATTGAAGAGCTGAAAAGCGAAATAGCTGAGCAGAGTGAGGCAAGCAATGACTGAACACGTTCAAGTCGGTGGCCTGCAGGTCGCCAAAGTCCTGTTCGACTTCGTGAACAACGAAGCCATTCCCGGTACCGGCCTCACCGCCGAAAAATTCTGGGAAGGCGCCGACAAGGTCATTCACGACCTGGCGCCGAAGAACAAAGCCCTACTCGCCAAACGCGATGACTTCCAGGCCCGTATCGACGGCTGGCACCAGAGCCGTGCCGGTCAACCACACGACGCCGTGGCCTACAAAGCCTTCCTGCAAGAGATCGGTTATCTGCTGCCAGAAGCGGCTGATTTCCAGGCAACGACGCAAAACGTCGATGACGAAATCGCCCGTACCGCCGGCCCGCAACTCGTGGTCCCGGTGATGAACGCCCGCTTCGCCCTCAACGCCTCGAACGCCCGCTGGGGTTCGCTGTACGACGCCCTGTATGGCACCGACGCCATCAGCGAAGCCGGCGGCGCGGAAAAAGGCAAAGGCTACAACAAGGTGCGTGGCGACAAAGTCATCGCCTTCGCCCGTGCCTTCCTCGACGAAGCGGCGCCACTGGCGGCCGGCTCCCACGTCGATTCCACCGGTTACAAGATCGCTGACGGCAAACTGGTCGTCACCCTCAAGGGCGGCAGCAACAGCGGCCTGCGCAACGATGCGCAACTGATCGGTTTCCAGGGCGACGCCAATGCGCCGATCGCGATCCTGCTGAAGAACAACGGCCTGCATTTCGAAATCCAGATCGATGCCAGCACCCCGGTCGGCCAGACTGATGCCGCCAGCGTCAAAGACATCCTGATGGAAGCGGCGCTGACCACCATCATGGACTGCGAAGACTCTGTGGCCGCCGTCGATGCCGACGACAAGGTTGTGATCTACCGCAACTGGCTGGGCCTGATGAAGGGCGACCTCGCGGAATCCGTTTCCAAGGGCGGCCAGACCTTCACCCGCACCATGAACCCGGATCGCACCTACACCAAGGTCGACGGCAGCGAACTGACCCTGCACGGCCGCTCGCTGTTGTTCGTGCGTAACGTCGGTCACCTGATGACCATCGACGCGATCCTCGACAAGCACGGCAATGAAGTGCCGGAAGGCATCCTCGACGGCCTGGTGACTTGCCTGGCGGCGATGCACAACCTGAGCGGCAACACTTCGCGCAAGAACACCCGCACCGGTTCGGTCTATATCGTCAAACCGAAGATGCACGGCCCGGAAGAAGCAGCGTTCACCAACGAACTGTTCGGTCGCATCGAAGACGTGCTGGGCCTCAAGCGCAACACCCTGAAAGTCGGGATCATGGACGAGGAACGCCGCACCACGGTCAACCTCAAGGCCTGCATCCAGGCCGCCAGCGAGCGCGTGGTGTTCATCAACACCGGTTTCCTCGACCGCACTGGCGATGAGATCCACACCTCCATGGAAGCCGGCCCGATGGTGCGCAAGGCTGACATGAAGGCTGAAAAGTGGATCGGCGCCTACGAAAACTGGAACGTCGATATCGGTCTGAGCACCGGCCTGCAAGGTCGTGCGCAAATCGGTAAAGGCATGTGGGCGATGCCCGACCTGATGGCGGCGATGCTCGAACAGAAAATCGCTCACCCGATGGCCGGTGCCAACACCGCCTGGGTTCCATCGCCGACGGCTGCCGCGCTGCACGCGCTGCACTACCACAAGGTCGACGTGTTCGCCCGTCAGGCCGAGCTGGCCAAACGTGCACGCGCTTCGGTCGATGACATCCTGACCATCCCGCTGGCGGTCAACCCGAACTGGACACCGGAGCAGATCAAGAACGAACTGGACAACAACGCCCAGGGCATTCTCGGTTACGTGGTGCGCTGGATCGACCAGGGCGTGGGTTGCTCGAAAGTGCCGGACATCAACGACGTCGGCCTGATGGAAGACCGTGCGACGCTGCGTATCTCCAGCCAGCACATCGCCAACTGGCTGCGCCACGGCATCGTGACCGAAGCGCAAGTGATGGAAAGCCTCAAGCGCATGGCGCCGGTGGTGGACCGTCAGAACGCCAACGACCCGCTGTACCGTCCGCTGGCCCCGAACTTCGACAGCAACATCGCCTTCCAGGCGGCGGTCGAACTGGTGATCGAGGGCACCAAACAGCCGAACGGCTACACCGAGCCGGTCCTGCACCGTCGCCGTCGCGAGTTCAAGGCTGCCAATGGCCTGTAACCTGCGCTGATGCCGGACATGAAAAAGCCCTGATCTTTCGATCAGGGCTTTTTTGTTTGCGTCGGATTAGCTAGGGCTCGATCCCCAACTCATGCTTGACCAGTCCAAGCAATTTGGCGGTATCAATCGGCTTGAGCAGAAAGTCCACCACGCTCAAATGCATCGCCGCGATGGCGTCCTTCACGTCGGCATCACCCGACACAATGATGATCGGCATCGCCGCCCGTACCGACTCGCGCACCTGACGGACCAGCTCGAGACCGCCGACATGCCCCATCCGCAGATCCGTGATCACCAGGCCGATGGAAGGTTTTTCCTCGATCATCTTGAGTGCGGATTCGCCGCTGGCTGCCGTCATGCAACGAATGCCGTCCAGTGCCAGGATCTCCGACAGCAACTCGCGGGCGTCCTTGTCGTCATCAACGATCAGTACCCGCTGCGGCGGCAGGTCGGGTTCCAGCATGACGGCGCTGAGCGCTTCCCGCTCGGCGTCGCTCAAAATATCGTGGTCGGACATGGCGTTCTCTACGTTTTCAAATCGATCCCCTGGCACAGTGGTCAGACATCGCTGGGCAGAGCTTCAATGTGCACTTCGTCGGATTTTTTTCCAAGGGGCTAACCTGAGAATTTCCGACTGTTTGTGTAGGGCATATCCGAAAACTACCCAACGGCACGCCAAACCTAGACTTACGTCCAATGGGCACCCCGCGCGATGGGGTCGACCATGGCTGCAACGATCCAATAACAACAATTCGAAAAAGACTGCGGTAATGGTTATGAGTAAAGCGGACGCCTTCACCCAGGCAGGGAAAACCGCGGTGTTGCAGAACATTCAGGGCACTTTGCAATTCCTCCAGCGCTTCCCCCCTTTCAATCAGATGGAACACGCCCACCTGGCCTATCTGGTGGAGCAATGCCAGCTGCGCTTCTACGGTCAGGGCGAGAGCATCATCAAACCCGCCGACGGGCCGGTCGAACACTTCTACATCGTCAAGCAGGGCCGGGTGGTCGGCGAGCGGCCGCACACGGCCAAGGGCGGCACCGAAACCACGTTTGAAATCACCACCGGCGAATGCTTCCCCCTTGCCGCACTGCTCGGCGAACGGGCGACCCGCACCGAGCATCTGGCCGGCGAAGACACCTTTTGCCTGCAACTGAACAAACTGGCGTTCATCAAGCTGTTCGCCCTCTCCAACACCTTCCGCGACTTCGCCCTGCGCGGGGTCAGCAGCCTGCTGGATCAGGTCAACCAGCAAGTCCAGCAGAAAGCCGTGGAAACCCTCGGCACCCAATATTCGCTGAACACCCGCTTGGGCGAATTGGCCATGCGCCATCCGGTGACGTGCAGCCCTTCCACTCCACTGCGCGAAGCGGTGAAGCTGATGCACGAACAACAGGTCGGCAGCATCGTCGCGGTGGATGAGCACAAGGCGCCACTGGGGATTTTCACCCTGCGCGATCTGCGCCATGTGGTGGCTGCGGGCGTTGGCGACTTCAATGAACCGATCGAACGCCACATGACGCCCTCGCCGTTCTATCTGTCGCCGGATCACAGCGCCTTCGATGCGGCGATCGCGATGACCGAGCGGCATATCGCCCACGTGTGTCTGGTCAAGGATCAGCGTCTGTGCGGCGTGGTCTCCGAGCGTGATCTGTTCTCGCTGCAACGGGTCGATCTGGTGCACTTGGCACGGACCATCCGCAGCGCCCAGCGGGTTGAACAACTGGTGACTCTGCGTGGCGAGATCGGCCAACTGGTGGAGCGCATGCTGGCTCACGGCGCATCGTCGACCCAGATCACCCACATCATCACCCTGCTCAACGATCACACCGTGTGCCGGGTAATCGAGCTGACCCTCGCGGAGAAAGGCGACCCCGGTGTGCCGTTCAGTTGGCTGTGCTTCGGCAGCGAAGGCCGGCGCGAGCAGACCCTGCACACCGATCAGGACAACGGCATTCTGTTCGATGCGCGGGATGCGGCCCATGCCGCGGAGATTCGCGGCAAGTTGCTGCCCATCGCCCAGCAGATCAATAACAGCCTGGCACAATGCGGCTTCACCCTGTGCAAGGGCAACGTCATGGCCGGCAATCCGCAGCTGTGCCTGTCCCGCGCCGAATGGGCCCGACGCTTTGCCGCGTTCATTCGCGAGGCAACGCCGGAGAACCTGCTGGGCTCAAGCATCTATTTCGATCTGCGGGTGGTCTGGGGCGATGAACAGGGTTGCGAGCAATTGCGTCGGGGGATTCTCGATCAGGTCGGCGACAATCGTTTGTTCCAGCGGATGATGGCCGAGAACGCCTTGCGCAACCGCCCACCGGTGGGGCGTTTCCGTGAATTCGTGTTGACCCGCAAGAACGGCGAGAAAGCCACGCTGGACCTGAAGATCCAGGGCCTGACGCCGTTTGTCGACGGTGCACGTCTGCTGGCTCTGGCCAATGGCATCGACGCCAACAACACCCTCGAACGCTTCCGCCAGTTGGTGGAGAAAGAAGTCATCGACCGACTGGATGGCGCCGCGTACGAGGAGGCTTATCACTTTATCCAGCAGACACGCATGCAGCAGCATCAGCTCCAGACCCGGGAAAACCTGCCGTATTCGAACCGGGTCGATCCCGACAGCCTCAATCATCTGGACCGGCGCATCCTGCGTGAATCCCTGCGTCAGGCCCAGCGCCTGCAAAGCAGCCTGACCCTGCGGTATCAGCTATGAGCCTGTTCTCGTGGCTGCGTCCGGCCAGCCCGGTTCTGCCGGACGATCTGCAACAACGCCTGGCGAAACTGCCGGCGGTCCGCGAACTGAGCGAATGCAGCCTGCGCGAACAGCGCTGGGTGGTGCTGGACCTGGAAACCACCGGGCTCAACCTTAACAAGGACCGGGTGTTGTCGATTGGCGCGGTGGTGGTCGAGGACGGCGCCATCGACTTCAGCCAGCAGTTCGAACGCACCCTGCAATGTCGCGAACTGAAACTCAGCCCCAGCGTGTTGATCCACGGACTGGGGCCGAATGCGATTGCCGCCGGCAGCGAGCCGGCCGAGGCATTGCTCGAGCTTCTGGAGTTTATTGGCGACAGTCCGGTGCTGGCGTTTCATGCGCCGTTCGATCAGCACATGCTGGGCCGGGCGGTGAAAGAACACCTGGGCCACAAGTTGCAGCAAGTGTTTCTGGATGTCGCCGACATTGCACCGCTGGTTTGCCCCCAGGCGCATATCCGCGAGGCTGGGCTGGACGAGTGGATCGACTGGTTCAAGCTCGAAGTGTTCGAGCGCCACCATGCCAGCGCCGACGCACTGGCCACGGCGGAACTGGCGTTGATTCTGTTCAGCCGGGCACGTCAGCAGCAGATTCACAGCCCATTGAATTTGCAGCAACGCCTGAGTCAGTGGAAGCGCCGCCAGCAGACGCATTCGTTCTGAGCCCCGGGTTGTCGCCCGACAACCCGACCGGTGGCCAATTGCTAACCATTCCCACCTCTGCCACAATCGCGAACAATTCTCGTTAGTTAACATTTCCCAGTCGGTGCCTTCGTGTCGTCAGCCCAAAGCCCTCACAGTGAGCTCGTCGGTGCGTTGTATCGCGACCATCGCGGCTGGCTGCTGGGCTGGCTGCGCCGCAACGTGGCCTGCCCGCAACGCGCCGAAGACCTGAGCCAGGACACCTTCGTCCGCCTGCTCGGTCGCGAGGAACTGCTGACGCCCCGCGAACCCCGAGCCTTTCTGGTGGCCATCGCCAAGGGTCTGCTGTTCGACTACTTCCGTCGCGCGGCACTGGAACAGGCTTATCTCGCTGAGTTGATGCTGATCCCCGAAGGCGAACAGCCGTCGGTCGAAGAGCAGCAACTGATCCTCGAAGACCTCAAAGCCATCGATCGTCTGCTCGGCCAATTGTCGACCAAGGCCCGCGCCGCATTCCTTTATAACCGTCTCGACGGCCTGACCCATGCCGAGATCGCCGACAAACTCGGCGTGTCGGTGCCGCGCGTGCGCCAGTACCTGGCCCAGGGTATCCGTCAGTGCTACATCGCCCTGTACGGTGAGCCAACATGAACCCGGCCAGTTCCAAACCGGTCTCGGCCCATGTGCTGGACGCGGCGATAGCCTGGCAATTGACCCTCGATTCCAGCAGCCCGCTGGAGCGCGAAGAATTCGCCAAATGGCACGCCGCCAACGAAGAACACGCCCGTGCCTGGCGTCAGTTGGGCATGCTCGACCAGCGTTTCAGCGTGGCCAACGGCCCGGCCCGCAGCGCGTTGCTGCAATCGCGCGAAGGCATCCGCCGCCGGGTGCGCAAGCTCGGCAGCGGTCTGGCCAGTGTTGTCGCGGTGGTCGGCCTGTCACTGTTTGCCGCAGAACACTATCTGCCGCTGGATTACTGGCTCGCCGACCAGCGCACGGCCACCGGTGAACAACGCACCGTGCGGCTGGCGGACGGCACCGTGGTCAATCTCAACACCCACAGCGCAATGGATGTGCGGTTCGATGACAAGCAGCGGCTGGTGGTGTTGCAGGAAGGCGAAATCCTCATCGAGACCGGTCATGGCGATGCACGACCGTTCATCGTCGAAACCCGCGAAGGCCGTATGCGCGCGTTGGGCACGCGGTTTCTGGTCAAACGCGAAGAACAGGGCACGCGCCTGAGCGTGTTGCAGTCGGCCGTCGCGGCGCACCCGCAATCCGATCCGCAGGAACAGATCCTGCGTGAAGGCCAGCAGGTGCTGATCCGCGACAACGGCCTGGACGCAATCGTCGCGCTCAACCCCGGCGCCGACGCCTGGACCCGCGGCATGCTGGTAGTGGACAACGCGCGTCTGGAAGACCTGGTGCACGAGCTCGGCCGCTATCGTCGTGGCCATCTGGGCATTGCACCGGAGGTGGCCGACCTGCGCATCACCGGCAGTTTCCCGCTGCACGATACCGACAAGGCGTTGAGCGCCCTGCTCCCGACCCTGCCGGTGCAGATCGAGCAGCACACGCCGTGGTGGGTCACCGTGGCCAAGGCTGATCCGAAGCCCTGATCCTCTGCCATAACGCCGTCCATTTCGCGTTAATGGAAATTATTTTCATCCAGCCCTATCACTTTTCGATTCTCGTCCGGCACACAGGCAATTGAGAAATATTTCCATTCAGGAGCCGCCGTATGTCCCGTTCGCTAGACACCTTGTTGCGCCCCAGTTTGCTGGCGGTCGCCATTGCCCTCTGCACCCCGCTGGCCAGCAGCCAACTGATCGCCGCAGAACAGGCGTCGAGCGTTCGCGCCTACAA
This sequence comes from Pseudomonas sp. GW822-FHT03F08, assembly GCF_058801265.1. Taxonomy (NCBI): domain Bacteria; kingdom Pseudomonadati; phylum Pseudomonadota; class Gammaproteobacteria; order Pseudomonadales; family Pseudomonadaceae; genus Pseudomonas; species Pseudomonas sp. GW822-FHT03F08. The sequence goes on from NZ_JBXANC010000001.1 coordinate 103,459, forward strand.
CCTGCCGGCCGCGCCGCTGTCCACCACCCTGAACCAGATCGCCAGCCAGGGCGGCCTCACGCTGTCGCTGAATCCGTCGCTGGCGGCGGGCAAGACGTCGGCGCCAGTCAACGGCCAATATGACGCGGCAGGCGCACTGAGCGCCGCCCTGCGCGGCACCGGCCTGCAACTGGAACAAAGCAGCACCGGCACGTACACCCTGGTCGCGGTGCCGGAAGGCGTGATGGCCCTGCCGGAAACTTCGGTAATCGGTGTGGAAAACTCTGAAAGCGCCTGGGGCCCGGTCGAAGGCTACACCGCCACTCGCACCGCCGCCGGCACCAAGACTGACACCGCGCTGGTCGAAGCACCGCGTTCGATCTCCGTCGCCACCCGCCAGCAGATGGACGACCGCAGCGTGCACAGCCTCGATGACGCCGTGCGCTACATGCCGGGCATCACCGCCAGCAGCTACGGCAGCGACACCCGCGCCGACTGGCTGCGCGTGCGTGGCTTCGAACCGACCCAGTTCCTCGATGGCCTGCCGCTGCCAAAAGGCGTGTACGCCAACCCGAAACAGGAAACCTGGAACCTCGACCGCCTCGCCCTGCTGCGCGGCCCGGCCTCGTCGGTTTACGGCCAGACCCCGCCGGGCGGCCTGCTGGACATGGTCAGCCGTCGCCCTAGCGATGTGCAGAGCAGCGAAATCCAGTTGCAGTACGGCAGCGACAACCATCGTCAGATCAACTTCGCCAGCACCGGCAAGATCGACGACGCCGGCCAGTTCCTCTACGGCCTCAGCGGCGTGGTACGTGACAGCGGCACGCAGGTCGATCACGTCGACAACAAGCGCTACAACATCGCACCGAGCCTGACCTGGAACATCGACGACGACACCAAGTTCACCCTGCTGACCCAGTTCACCCGCGACGATACCGGCATCACCAGCCAGTTCCTGCCAGTGCAGGGCACCAAGATCGACATGCCGTTCGGCAAGGTTTCCCACCACAAGAACCTCGGCGATCCGGACTGGGAATACTACGACCGCACCTACTACGCGCTCGGTTATGCCTTCGAACATCGCCTGAACGATGTGTGGCAGTTCAAGCAGAACCTGCGTTACACCAAATCGGATCTGTCGTTCCAGAGCCTGACCCCGGGTTCGTATCCGTACACCCAGGTGGACAACGCTGGCAACGTCGGCCGCACCAGCACCAGTGTCGAAGAGGACATCAGCCAGTTCGCCGTGGACAACAACTTCCAGGCTGACTTTGCCACCGGCGACATCCGCCACACCCTGCTGCTGGGTCTGGATCACCAGCGCAGCAACACCAACTACACCTCGATCTTCGGTGACGGTCTGACCACCAACGTGCTCAACCCGATCTACGGTCAGCCGATCGTGCGTCCGGCGCGCTCCACCGCGTTCTACGACTACGACCAGAAGACCTACCAGACCGGTCTGTACGTGCAGGACCAGATGGCCCTCGACCAATGGCGCCTGACCCTCGGTGGCCGTGAAGACTGGGTGCACACCGGTACGAAGTTCATCAACAAGGCCGACGCCACCAACACCGACCGCGACAAGGCCTTCAGCGGCAACGCGGCACTGAGCTACGTGTTCGACTCGGGTTTCGTGCCGTACATTTCCTACGCCGAATCCTTCCAGCCCACCAGTGGCGCCGACGCCTCTTCCACTGAATCGCTCAAGCCGACCGAAGGCAAGCAGTGGGAACTGGGCATCAAGTACCAGCCGCCCGGCAGCAAGACCCTGCTGTCCGCCGCGGTGTATGACCTGACCCAGAAAAACGTCTCGGTAAGCTCCTTCGTCAACGGCGTATCGATCACCAGCCAGACCGGCGAAGTGAAAGTCAAAGGCCTGGAGCTGGAAGCCACCTCCGATGTCACCGACAACCTGAAAGTCATCGCCGCCTACACCCTGGCCAAGTCCGAAGTGCAGAACGGCGCCGACAAGGGCAACCGCCTGCAACTGATGCCGAACCAGCAAGCCTCGCTGTGGACCGATTACACCTGGCACAGCGGCGTGCTCGACGGCTTCGGCGTCGGCGGCGGTGTGCGCTACACCGGCAACACCTACGGCGACAAGGCCAACACCTGGCTGGGCAAGGCTGATGCCTACACCGTGTTCGATGCCGCCGTGCATTACGACCTCGGTCGCCTGGACAACAGCCTCAAAGGCGCGTCGCTGGCACTCAACGCCACCAACCTGCTGAACAAGGACTACATTTCCACCTGCGACAGCTTCTACTGCTACTACGGCGACCAGCGCAGCGTCGTCGCCAGTGCCACCTACAAGTGGTAAGCGCTTGAGCTGAAACAGGCCCTGCAACCAGGCCGTCCCTCGTGGACGGCTTTGGTGTTTTTGAAGGTCATGAAATGAAAAGTAAAACAATCCGCCGCTGGTCGTTCGTCCACACCTGGACCAGCCTGATCTGCACCGTGTTTTTGCTGTTGCTGGCCCTGACCGGCCTGCCGCTGATCTTTCATCACGAGATCGAGCATCTGCTCGGTGACGCACCCCAGGTGCGCGAGATGCCGGCCGATACGCCGCACCTGAATCTGGCGCAACTGGTGCAAGCCGCCGAAGCCCATCGTCCCGGCGAAGTCGTGCAGTACTTCGGTTTCGAAGACGACGAGCCGAACACCGTGCTGACGATCATGGCGAAGACGGCCGGCACCGAGCCGAACTCCTCGCACACTTTCATGCTCGACGCCCGCACCGGCGAAGCCCTGGAAACACCCTCGGCCAACGGCGGCCTGATGCTGTTCATCCTGCGCCTGCACGTCGACATGTTTGCCGGACTGCCGGGCAAGTTGCTGCTGGCGTTCATGGGTGTGCTGTTTGTGGTGGCGATCGTGTCCGGGACGGTGTTGTACCTGCCGTTCATGCGTCGCCTGGACTTCGGCACCGTGCGCCGGGACAAATCCACCCGTCTGCGTTGGCTCGATCTGCACAACCTGATCGGCGTGGTGACCCTGACCTGGGCGCTGGTGGTCGGTGTGACGGGAGTGATCAGCGCCTGTGCCGATCTGATCATCGCGGCCTGGCGCAACGATTCGCTCAACGCCATGATCGCGCCCTACCGCGATGCGCCGCCGCTGACTCACCTCGCCCCGGCCACCCGCCTGCTGGATATCGCCGGCGAAGTCGCGCCGGGGATGAAACCGGACTTCATCGCGTTCCCCGGCACCCGGTTTTCCAGCGAGCACCACTACTCGGTGTTCATGAAGGGTGGCACCCACCTGACCTCGCACTTGCTGACGCCAGTGCTGATCGACGCCAGCAACTTGCAGGTCACGGCGGTCGCTGAACGGCCGTGGTACATGGACGCCATGGGCATGTCGCAGCCGCTGCACTTTGGCGACTACGGCGGCATGCCGATGAAAATCCTCTGGGCCACCCTCGATGTACTGACCATCATCGTCCTCGGCAGCGGCGTGTACTTGTGGGTGGTGCGGCGCAAGGCCGCGAAACCGGTGCTGGAAACAGCGGAGGCTTCGGCATGAAACCGCGTCAGTCGAATTTCTGGAAAGTCTTCAGCACACCGCTGGTGATCGCGTTGCTCAGTGCGGCGGGGTTGTTCGCCGCCCTGCTGGGCGACGGGATCTGGGATGGCTTGAGCTGGATCGGTCTGGGTGTGCCAGCCGCACTCGCCCTTCGCGGTCTGTTGCAACGGCACTGAATGGCTTGAGCCTGACGGGCAACGCGCTATGCTGCCCGTTCATTGCCCTTGACCGAGACCCTGCCGATGTCCGCTCCCAGCATGACCCTGTTCCACAACACCCTGTCCCCGTTCGTGCGCAAAGTCATGGTGCTGCTGCACGAGACTGGCCAGCAGGATCGCGTCGCCTTGCAGGACTGCGTCCTGACACCGGTCAACCCCAGCACTGCGCTGAACGAAGACAACCCGCTCGGCAAGATCCCGGCCCTGCGCCTGGCTGATGGCAATGTCATCCATGACAGCCGGGTGATCCTCGATTACCTCGACCACCAGCACGTCGGCAACCCGCTGATCCCTCGCGACGGCTCGGCCCGCTGGCGTCGTCTGACCCTGGCCTCGATGGCCGACGGCATCATGGACGCCTCCGTCATGGTGCGTTACGAGCAAGTGCTGCGTGCCCCGGAAAAGCACTGGGACGAGTGGCTCGAGGCCCAGCGCGACAAGATCCGCCGGACCCTGGCGCTGCTGGAGCGCGACGCCATCGCCGAACTGACCTGCCATTTCGACGTCGCGTCGATCAGCGTGGCCTGTGCACTGGGTTATCTGGATCTGCGCTTCCCGGATCTGGGCTGGCGTGAAGCCAACCCGCAACTGGCCAACTGGTTCTTTGAAGTGAGCCAGCGGCCGTCGATGATTGCGACAATGCCGAAGGTTTGATGCGCGGGGCGGGAGGCAGTGACGCGAAGATCAGCGTCACCAATACCTCTGCCTCCCGCTGATCCTCACGCAACCCCACAAACCGGCTCATTGCACCGCTCCGAGATCAAACTCCAGGGGCTTGGCCGGTTTCTGCCCGACGCCATACCAGTCCAGGTTACGGGTCAGCACCATGAACACGCCCAACAGGCCGAACAGCAACAGCGAGCCCATCAGCAGCGCGTAATCCTCGGCGCTGAGCAAGCCGTAGAGCAGGCCATACAACGCCGCCAATCCCGCCGAAAAACTCAGGCCATGACGCACGCTGTGCAGCACGTGGCAGACATAGAAGCCAATCAGCAACACACAACCACTGGCCGACAACAGATACGCCAGGGCAAACCCGATGTGCTCCGACAACGACAGCAACAACAGATAGAAGAACGCCAGCGCCACGCCCACCAGCGCGTATTGCACCGGGTGCACGGCCAGGCTTTTCAATATCTCGAACAGGAAGAAACCGGCGAACGTCAGGACAATGAACAGCAGCGCATATTTGATCGCCCGGTCACTCTTCAGGTATTGATCCACCGGATCGATGAAGCTCACCCCGAAACTGCGGCCGTTGAACGCCTCGCAATCGTTGCCCGAGACGCAACGGTTCATGGCCTCTTGCAGGTTGGTGGAGAAAAACGAGGTCTGCCAATCGGCGGTGAAGCCCTGATCGGTGACTTCACGCTTGGCCGGCAGGAAGTTGCCGATGAAGCTCGGGTGCGGCCAGTTGGCGGAAAGATTCACGCGGCTGGTCTTGCCCACCGGCAGCACCTGCAACGAGCCGGTGCCTTGCAAGCGCAGGTCGAAACCGAAGGCCAGTTCCGTGACCTGAGTTGTATCGAGTGCCGGCAACGTCGCCCGAACGCCCTCGCCGAGCCAGCCCACTTGCGTGCCCGGCACAAAGTCCAGGCGTTGCGAACCGAGTTCCAGTTTCAGGGCATTTTCGATCCCGCGAATGTCACTGATGCCGATTGCGAGAAATGGCGCATCGAATTTGTAATCAGCAAAATCTTCCTTGATCCCCAACTGCGTCGGCAGCGAAAAATGCCCGCTGATGCGGTTGTCGGCGTGGAACAGCCGCGCTTCATAGATGCCCCGGGCACGTAGTTCGGTCTGCACCTGGCCGTCGAGTTCGAAGCGCTCCGGCAGGAAGTACAAGCGTCCACGTTCCTCGCCGATTTCCTGATAACGCTCATCGGTCTTTTCCTTGGTTTTCCAGGTGCGCACCACTTTGCGGTACGGCAGCACCATCACCGGCCCGCTGATCTGCTGGCTGTAGCTTGAGCTTCTGGCGATGTCTTCGAGCACACCGTCGCGCAGTTGCTGGCGATCATCGATGACGCCGTCGATCATCAGCAGCGGCACCAGCAGTAACAGGATCAACAGGGCAATGGCCCCGAGCTTGAATGTCAGATTTCGGTTCATCGGAACGCTCCCTTGTTGGAATGGAGCGAGTCTGTAAACGCTGTGTGGGTTTGTGATGGAGGTTGTGTGGGCTTTGTGTGGAAATACCTGTAAAACGCCTTTTCCGTCATCAAGTGCAGGACCACTTCGCGCCATAAGGGCAAGGTTCGAACAAGGATTATTCAATTGCGAAACAACTCATTCGACTTGATCAGGCATTTTGCCGCGCTGATGGTGCTGGTCAGTCACCACTTCGCACTTTGGGGTCTGGAAGAGCCAGGCATCGCCGGCTACAACTCATTGGGCGGCATCGCCGTCATCGCCTTCTTCTCGATCTCCGGCCTGCTGATCACCCACAGTTTCCTCAATGCCAGCAGCGTCACCGACTACCTGGCCAAACGTGTCGCGAGGATTTTCCCGGCGCTGATCGCCTGCGCGTTCATCATGACGTTTGTGGCGGGCGGGATATTTGCCGACGGCTATATCACCGGTCCTGCGGCGCTGATCGACTTCCTGCGCATCTCGCTGTTCGGCCGCGCGGCAATCGATGAAATCACCAACGGTTTTATCTTCAGCGAGTCGTTCAATGGCAGCCTGTGGACACTGAAGATCGAATTCGCCTTTTATCTGCTGGTGGCGGCCGCGCTGAGTCTGTACCGCCGGGCTGCGACGGCCGGTGCAATGCTGGTGGCGTTCTGTGTTGCGACCTATGTGCTGGGCAATGGCCCCGCCTCGGCGCTGACGCAGAAACTGGCGGTGTATGGCTGTGCCGGTATCGCCTTTTTTGCCGGGTCGCTCCTGGCCTTCTACAAACAATACCTGGGCGCCAGACATCGAATGGCAATGACGCTGGTGGCCTGTCTCGGCCTGATGCCGTTGGCGGCGGGAACCCCGTTGACCGGGGTGGTCGTCACGCTGTGCATTTGCCTGGCCACGTTGAGCCTGGGCCTGTTGTATATCGATAGCACCATTCGTGGCCGGTTCGACCTCTCCTACGGCATCTATCTGTATGCGTTTCCCGTACAGCAATTGGTGATCAACAAGACGTCGCTGACGTTCGTGCCGTCCATGATCGTGTCGGCGCTGATCGTGATCGTGTTGGCCATCGCGTCCTGGCTGTGGATCGAACGACCGGCACTGCAATGGATGCACCGCCGAAGCAAGGCCCGGATCAATGAGGTGATGACGCCGTCCTGAGCGCAAGACGGCTCGCCCGAGTGCTCACGGCAGGTGCAATTGCACCTGCACGCCACCGTCAAGGTTGTCGATGCGCAGAGAGCCACCGTGCAACTTGACCACCTCTTCGACGAAGTTCAGCCCAAGCCCCGTGCTTTTGCGGCCACTGTCCGGACGCGGCAATGAATAGAATCGCTCGGTCAGACGCGCCAGCGCGTAATCGGGAATCGGCGCGGCTTCGTTGAACAGCCGAAACTCGATCTGCTCGCCAACCCGCTCGGCGTCAAATCGCAGCAACCCCCGTGGCGGTGTGAAATCCAGTGCGTTCTCCAGCAGATTGCCCAAAGCCTGACGCAGCAGAAACGGCTCGCCGATCAGCGACAGATCCGCCGGTATGGCGCACTCGATTCGCAACTGCTTGCCCTCGATCCTCGCAGCCTGTGCCTGCAACACTTCATCGACCAGCGCAGCGAGCGGCACAGCGACGCGTTCTTCCAGCGCCTGACGCTGCTCGACCTGCGCCAGATCGAGCAGTCGCTCAATCAGTTGCTGCATGCGCGCACTTTCGCTGTCGATGTTGCCGACGAAACGCTGCCGTTGCGCCAGCGGCATTTCGCTTTGCAACAACTCCGCAGCGCCACGAATTGCCGCCAACGGGCTCTTCAATTCATGGGTCAAGGTGTGGACATAGCGTTCGACGTAGGCCTTGCCTTCAAGCTGGGTGCGCATCTGTTCCACGGCGCTCGCCAGTTGTTCCAGCTCGCCACCACGGTAATGCGGCACTTCCACCCGACGCCCTTCGCTCACGGCCTCGGCATAACGGGTCAAACGGTGCAGTGCCCGGCTCAGCCACCATGACAACAGCGCACCGAGCAGCAGACCCAAGACGATCAGCCCGGCGCCATAACCCAGCAGGCGACGCTCGGTGCGGTCGACATAGGGTTGCAACGAGCTGTTGGGTTTGGCCACGGTGACCACGCCGATGATCTGGCCAGCGTCGCGGATCGGCGCACCGACGTGCATGACCGAAGAGTTTGGATCATTGGGGTCGCTGCGGCTGGAGCGCGCGCCGTATTCGCCGCGCAGGGTCAGGTAGACGTCGTTCCAGCGCGAGTAATCCTGACCGACCGCGAGGCCACTGGAGTCCAGCACCACGATGCCCCTGGCGTCAGTGACGTAGATGCGGTGGTTGACCTGGTTTTTCGGCAGGCCCCAGATCGTCGCTTTCGGCTGGCGCTCGCCATAGGCACGGAGCAGTTCCGGCCAGCGATTCTGGCTGAGGGTGCCAGCCTTGAAATCGTCCTTGAGGATTTCCGCCATCAGGTTGGCCGTGTCGACCAGGGTTTCCTCGGTGGACTGGCGCACGCCGGGGCGGATTTCCTCCATCACGGTGTTGAGCACGAAATAACCGGTGAGGCCGATAAACAGCACGTACACCAGGAAAATCCGCAGCCCCAACGACATCAGCTGTGCCCCGGGCTGTAGCTGTAGCCGAGGCCGCGATGGGTCTGGATCGGCTCGGCTTCGGCGCGAATCAGGCGCAACTTGGCGCGTACGCTCTTGATGTGGCTGTCGATGCTGCGCTCGTAGCCGGCATCCGCTGCCACCCCCAGCGCATCGAGCAGTTGCTCGCGGCTGAACACCCGCTCCGGTTGTTCGAGCAGGCATTGCAGCAGACGGAATTCATGACGGGTCAGGCTCAACGCCTGGCCGCGATAGCTGATCTGCACGCGCTCGGGATCGATGCGAAACACCCCCGACCAGGCTTCGGCCGGCGGACGCGGTGCCATGCGCTTGAGAATTGCCCGGACCCGCGCCGCCACTTCACGAGGGCTGAACGGCTTGACCACGTAGTCGTCGGCGCCGATTTCCAGGCCCACCACGCGGTCGATTTCGGCATCCCGGGCGCTGAGGAACAGCACCGGTACTTCGCTGAACCGGCGCAGTTGCTTGCAGGTTTCAAAGCCGCTGATGTCCGGCAGGCCGATGTCGAGGATGATCAGGTCGGCCGGCGTCTGACGCTGATGCTCCAGCGCCGCCGCGCCGAGGCTCAGCCAGGTCGTGGTGAAACCCTCGCCCTGCAAGGCAAAAATCAGCGTGTCGGCAATCGCCGCTTCGTCTTCGACAATCAGGATATGAGGCATGGCGTCCGAGCCTGTGGATTAAGTGCGCGAACGGTGCCCCAAGCCTGACGTTACGTCAATGAGACCACTTAGCAGTCTGGCTTGTCGGCGGTGAATCGACGCGCCGGGTTTACCGCTGCGCCGAACTCACGCAGCGCCTTGGCACCGATCAGCAGTGGATAGTTGAAATGGCTGCGGTCGGTCAGGTTGACCTCAACGGTTCGCTTGACGTTGCCCAGGCACAGCTCCAGATCGACCACCGGGCGCTTGGCGGCTTCCGTGGTGTCGCGATCCTCGTCGTCCTCGTCGGAGCGGCTCTTGATCTTGCTGATCCGCGCGATCTTGTGTTCGAACACCTTGTTGCTGGCGTCCTTGGTCGCGAGACGGAAACGCACCCAGTCTTCGCCGTCGCGGGTGAAGGTCTCGATGTCCTTGGCCGACAGCGAGGCGGTCAGCGCGCCGGTGTCCATTTTTGCCTTGAACACTTGCCCGCCGATTTCCGGTAGCGCGATGTATTCGTAACGCCCGTACAGGGTCGGCTCGGCGGCCAGCACCGGCAGGGCAACAAGGGAAAGCAAAGCAAGGAGGGATTTCACGTAAGGGGCTTCCTTGAGAAATGGGGCGTCAGACGCGAGATTTTAGACCGCTGTTCACTTGATCGTTCCCGCAAGGCTAACGCGCCAAAGGTGAAACATTCGTAACCCGCGATTTGGCCTGTCGCCCGAAGCCACTTATCATGGCGCGCCCATCCGCTTTCATAGAGTTGCTTATGCGCCGCCTGCTCACCGGCTGTTTCGTCACCCTGCTGTTATTGCTCAACACCCTGGTGCTGTTCGGCCCGCTGATGGTGTTCGCCCTGCTCAAGCTGATCCTGCCGGGACGCTTTCGCGATTACGCCTCGTGGGCGGTGATGTGGATTGCCGAGACCTGGGCGGAAATCGACAAACTGATCTTCCGCCTGTGCATCCCGACGCAATGGGACATTCGTGGCGGCGATGATCTGCGTGGCGACACGTCGTATCTGGTGATCAGTAACCATCAGTCCTGGGTCGATATCCCGGCGCTGATCCAGACCCTCAACCGACGCACGCCGTTCTTCAAGTTCTTCCTCAAGAAGGAATTGATCTGGGTGCCGTTCCTGGGCCTGGCCTGGTGGGCGCTGGATTACCCGTTCATGAAACGCTACACCAAAGCGTTCCTGGCGAAGCACCCGGAACTGGCCGGCAAGGACCTGGAAATCACCAAAGCCGCGTGCGAACTGTTCAAGCGTCAGCCGGTGACGGTGGTCAACTATCTGGAAGGCACTCGCTATACCGCGGCAAAAAGCACACAGCAACAGTCACCGTTCAGCCATCTGCTCAAGCCCAAGGCGGGCGGCGTGGCGTTTGTGCTGGCGGCGATGGGTGAACAGCTGGACGCGATTCTCGATGTGACCGTGGTTTATCCACAGCCGAAGATTCCGGGTTTCTGGGACCTGATCAGCGGTAACGTGCCGCGGGTGATCATCGATATTCGTACTCGTGAACTCGACCCGGCGCTGTGGCAGGGCGACTACGAAAACGATCCGGCGTTTCGCGAGAAGATCCAGAACTGGGTCAACCAGCTCTGGACCGAGAAAGACCAGCGCATCGCCGAACTGCGCGGCGAGCGCCGTTGAATCAACTGCCGGCGCCGGTGCCCCAGATGCTGCCCAGGCTTTGCAGCAGCGAGCCGCCGACACCCTGCTGACCGAGGTATTGCAGCAGTATCGGGGCAAACTGGCCAACCATGCCGCTGTCCATGCCCAACGCCCCAAAGGCATTGTTCAAGTCATTGGTGTCCTTGACGTTGCCCAGCGCGTTTTCCAGCCCGGCGGACTTGCCGGACGATCCGAGCAACCCGCTCAACGCCGCCAGATTGCCGCCACCACCGGAAAGTTTGTCGATCCCCGGCACATCCTTGGCCAACTGCGAATAGTCAGTGTTGCTGAGCTGGTTTTTCGCCAGCCCCAGCATGGCACTGGTACCGCCGACCGCTTGCTGCGGCGTGACATTCAGCGCGCTCAGTGCACTCAACAGACCGGCGGTTTCCGAGGTTGGCGCCGCTGCCGCAGCCTTGTCACCGCCCTGCATGCCCGATACCGCACCGGCAACGTCGCTCAGGCTGAAACCGGCAAATACCGGACCTGCCGCCAGGGTCAGGAGCGATGCCAGGGCAAAACCGCGTGAAATCTTCATTCAGACATCCTCTTGTGGCGTAAAAACCCTTCGTCAGCGAAGGGACAAACTGCCGGTTTGACCGAGTATCCGCCGGCATGTTCCGAGCGTAGCGCATCCATTCTGAACCCGGCCGCGTATATGAAACGTGAAACCCCGGATACCCCATGATGAATGGCACGAGCGCAGTAGCTGAACTAGCCTGTGAACTACCCGAAACCAGCGCCCGCCCTGTCTGGAGACTTGTCATTACCTTCGCCGACACCGATCAGCTGCGGCAATTGCTGGCCCAGTGTTCACTGGGCGACCGCCGTGCCTTCGAAACGCTGTACCGCAGCGTTGGCCCGCGCCTGCACGGCGTGGCTCTGCGTTTCATGGGGCGACCGGATCTGGCCGAGGAAGTGTTGCAGGAAAGCTTCGTGCGGATCTGGAACAACGCCTCGCGCTACGAATCGCACCTGTCGGCGCCAATGACCTGGATGATCAACATCACCCGCAACCAGGCCATCGACCAGTTGCGTAAACACCGAGACCGGCCTCTGACCGATGTTGAACAGGACGCCCTGGCGGACGAAAGCCCGTCGGCCCATGACCAATTGAACAGCGCCCGCGAAGCCACAGCCCTGAACCGCTGCCTGGAAACCCTCGAAGGCATGCAGCGCCAGTCGATTACCGTGGCCTACTTTCAGGGTTTGTCCTGCTCGGAACTGGCCGAGCATCTGGCGGCGCCGCTCGGCTCGGTCAAATCATGGATTCGCCGTGGCATGGAACGCCTGCGCCGGTGCCTTGAATCATGAACTACCAGACCCCTGCCCTGCGCCGCGCCCTCGCCGCCGATTACGCCATCGGCTTGATGGCTGCGCCGGCCCGTCGGCGTTTCGAGCAGTTGCTGCTGGAAGACGCGGCCCTGCGCGCCGAACTGGCGCACTGGCAGGAAAGCCTCGCCAGCCTCACCGAAACGTTGCCGCAGGTTCCAGTGCCGGAGCGCGTGTGGCACGGCGTTACTGCGCGTATCGAGCCGCAGGTGCTGCACGTCCCCGAGAAGCGTCCGTTCTGGAACTGGTTGCGGGTGACGGCAGCACTGGCTTCAATCGTGGTGCTGGTGTTCCTCGGCTCGCTGTACACCCACGACGACGCCCGCTACCGCGCCACCCTGCTGAGCGCCGACGCGAAACCGGCGCTGAAAGTGGAAGCCCATGATGATTACCTGCAAGTCGAGCCGCTGACATTGGCGGCTGTCGATCCTCAGCGCAGCCTGGAGCTGTGGGCGATTCCCGCCGATGGCAAGCCGATCTCGCTGGGCGTGATCCCGGCAGGTGGCAAAGGCAAGGTTGAATTGAACGACGCGCAGAAGGCGCTGATCGGCAAGCCGATTGCGCTGGCGGTGAGCCTTGAACCGAAAGGTGGATCGCCGACCGGGCAGCCGACGGGGCCGGTATTGTATCAAGGGGCATTGGCGGGATTATGAAGTCAATCAAGTCCGGCTCAAGGTCCAGAGGTCTTTTTACTCCAGAGGGTTTAAAAGATGCGATCACAACTATTGCTGGGTGCACTTTCTTTTTTCATCATGTCTTCTGTCCATGCGCAAACCTTGATTTGCCCAAAGGCAGCGCAAATTGACCAAGTCAGCACCGAAAGCGGGACGTACGTATTCACGGCACCGGCATCCAAAGGCACGACATGGATGGGTACTGGTGCGGAGGAGTTCGATCTGAAAACGGCATCGTTCACCGGGGCAAAAATAGATGACCCAGTCCTGACTTGCGATTACAAGGACCAGTCTGATCGCACGATGCAGCTAACGTTGAAAGAGGCGAAAAAGGCTCGCCCCGTCGCCAAAGGCAACTGGAAAGAAAACCAGTGCAGCTCCGAAAAGCTCACGCTCTGCGCATTCAACATTCAGTAAAAAAGGCGACCCGTAGGTCGCCTTTCTTTATACCTTGATGCTTACGCCGCACTGAACAACTTGTGCGGATCAATCACAAACTTCTTCGGCACGCCCGCATCGAACTCGCCGTAGCCTTCCGGCGCCTGATCGAGGCTGATGACCTGCACGCCCACCACTTCGGCAATGTTGATGCGGTCCCACATGATCGCCTGCATCAGTTGGCGGTTGTACTTCATCACCGGGGTCTGGCCGGTGTGGAAGCTGTGGGATTTGGCCCAGCCGAGGCCGAAGCGGATGCTCAGGCTGCCCATTTTTGCGGCAGCATCCACGGCACCCGGATCTTCGGTCACGTACAGGCCCGGAATACCGATCTTGCCAGCTACGCGCACCACGCCCATCAGCGAGTTGAGCACGGTGGCCGGGGCTTCGGATTTGACGCCGTCATGGCCATGACCACGGGCTTCGAAGCCCACGCAGTCCACGGCGCAATCCACTTCCGGTTCGCCCAGCAGTGCGGCGATCTGCTCGTGCAGCGGAGTGTCTTTCGACAGGTCGACGATTTCGAAACCCTGAGCCTTGGCGTGGGCCAGGCGGATGGTGTTGACGTCGCCGATGATGACCACCGCCGCGCCCAGCAGACGGGCCGAAGCGGCAGCGGCCAGACCGACCGGGCCGGCGCCGGCAATGTAAACGGTGCTGCCCGGACCAACGCCAGCGGTAACGGCACCGTGGTAACCGGTCGGCAGAATGTCGGAGAGGCAGGTCAGGTCACGGATTTTCTCCATGGCCTTGTCGCGGTCCGGCAGTTTCAGCAGGTTGAAGTCGGCGTACGGCACCAGCACGTACTCGGCCTGGCCGCCGGTCCAGTCGCCCATGTCGACGTAACCGTAGGCACCGCCGGCGCGGGCCGGGTTGACGGTCAGGCAGACGCCGGTGTGTTGTTCCTTGCAGGAACGGCAGCGCCCGCAAGCCACGTTGAACGGAACGGACACCAGATCGCCGATCTTCAGGTTCTCGACGTCGGAACCCTTCTCGATCACTTCACCGGTGATTTCATGGCCCAGTACCAGACCGGTCTGCGCCGTGGTCCGGCCGCGCACCATGTGCTGGTCGGAGCCGCAAATGTTGGTTGAAACCACACGCAGGATCACACCGTGCTCGATCTTCCTGCCGCGCGGATCCTGCATTTTCGGATAGTCGATTTTCTGTACTTCGACCTTGCCAGCGCCGAGATACACCACACCACGATTGCCAGACATGCTTTCACCTCGCTGTTGTTTTTATGGAACCGCGCCGCCCAGGCAGGCAGCGCGTTAAGTGCTCGGGTTATTGCTTGTTGGTCTTGCGTTGTCTGTGACTCAAAGAACGACGGTGCGGTTGGCGTTCAGGAACACCCGTCGCTCGATGTGATAACCCACGGCCCGCGCCAGAGTCAGGCCTTCGATGTCGCGGCCCTTGGCAATCAGGTCTTCGGGGTAATGACTGTGATCCACCGCCTCGACGCCCTGGGCGATGATCGGCCCCTCGTCCAGGTCGTTGTTGATGTAGTGCGCCGTCGCACCCACCAGTTTCACGCCCTTGTTGTAGGCCTGGTGATACGGCTTGGCACCCTTGAAGCCCGGCAGCAGCGAGTGATGAATGTTGATCGCCTTGCCATCGAGCTTGCGGCACAGCTCCGGCGACAACACCTGCATGTAGCGGGCGAGGATCACCAGTTCGGCACCGGACTCTTCGATCACCTGCCACACCTGACGCTCCTGCGACGGCTTGTCGTTGGGGTCGAGGGGGAAGTGGTAGTAGGGAATCTGGTGCCAGTCGGCCAGCGGCTTGAGGTCCGGGTGGTTGGACACCACTGCCGCCACGTCCATCGATAGCTGGCCGATACGCTGGCGGTAGAGCAAGTCGTTGAGGCAGTGATCGGCCTTGGAGACCATGATCACCACTTTCGGCCGGTAGTTCGGCGCGGTCAGTTCGAAGATCATGCCGAACGCCTGACCGCGTTCGGCGAGGCCGGCGCGGAAGGATTGCTCGTCAAAACCGTCGGGCTGACGGAATTCCACACGAATGAAGAAGCGACCCGAGAGCCGGTCGTCGAACGAGTGGTGCTCAGTGACGTAGCAGCCCTGCTCGAACAGAAAACGCGTCACCGCGTCCACGGTGCCGAGAACGCTGGGGCAGTCGGCGGTCAGAATCCATGTATCCGGGGCGCGGCTCATTGTCGTTTTTCTCCTCTACTCGCTCCCACGCGCAGCGTGGGAACGATCATTACGCCTGAACGCTAAGGCCGTATTCGGCGGACGCATCCTGCAACCACAACCACCAGTAATCCGAGAAGCTGCGACGAATCAGCAGTTCCCAGGTGTCTTCGGCGGTATGACGGATCATCAGCTGCGACTTGGCGAACACCGTGCCCACAGCCTTGCCGACCGGGAAGTTGTTCGGGTGCACGTCGTAGCTGGTGGACTTCATCAGCACCTGACGCACGTTCGGGCCGCTCAGTTCGAGCACTTGCTGGCCGCCGCTGACGTTGACGATCGCAATGTGCAGATCGCCCAGCGCTTCGCGCAGTTTCTGCTCGGCGGCGAACTCTTCACCGCTCGGCACGATCAGCAGCCACTCGTCCGGGCCCATCCATTGCAGGCTGGTTTCGCCTTTGACGATCACGCTCAGGGCGCCCGGCAACTCAATGCCCAGGGCCTTGTGCACGCCGGCAGCGAACGCGGCATCGTGGCCGTCGCCACGAATGGTCAGATGGCCGAGGAGTTTCTTCTCGCGCACGGTCACACCGGCACTTTTGCGGCCCTTGCCCACCAGGCTGGCGAGGTCGGCGTGATGCAGCGACGACTCGGCCTTGGCCCCGGTGGTCGGGCGTTGTTGGTAAACGTTGGCTGCGGTCATAAAGCACCCTTCCTGAATTCTGTGCCGCTCCCGCGCCAGGCGCGGGAGCGATCAATTAGATGTTCTGGCGATCGCCTTTCGGATCGAAGAACACCGAAGAAACGATTTCCGCCTCGATCACGCTGCCATCCGCCAGCGGTGCGAACACCCGCTCGCCCAGACGCTTCAGACCGCCCTTCACCACGCCCATGGCAAACGAATAACCGAGGGAGTTGTGCGCGTAGCTGGAGGTCACGTGGCCGACCATGGTCATCGGGATCGACTGCTTGGTGTTGAACACCAGTTGCGCACCTTCCGGCAGCCATACGTTCGGGTCGATCGGTTTCAGGCCCACCAGCTGTTTGCGCTGGTCACGCACGCAGTCTTCACGGTTCATGCCGCGCTGGCCGATCCACGAGAACGGTTTGGTGCGACCGACACACCAGCCCATGTTCAGGTCGTCCGGGGTCATCGAGCCGTCGGTGTCCTGGCCGACGATGATGAAGCCCTTCTCGGCCCGCAGCACGTGCATGGTTTCAGTGCCATATGGCGTCAGGTTGAACGCCTTCCCCGCCTCAACAATCTTCTCCAAAACACCCATCGCGTAGTCGGCCTGGACGTTGACTTCGTACGACAGCTCACCGGTAAACGAGATGCGGAACACCCGCGCCGGCACACCGCCGACCAGACCTTCTTTCCAGGTCATGAACGGGAACGCTTCGTTGGCGAGGTCGATGTCGGTCACGGCGCTGAGCAGCTTGCGGCTGTTCGGGCCGGACAGGGTCATGGTCGCCCAGTGGTCGGTGACGGAGGTGAAGTACACCTTCATCTCTGGCCATTCGGTCTGGTGGTACAGCTCCAGCCACTGCAGCACGCGAGCCGCGCCGCCGGTGGTGGTGGTCATGACGAAATGGTTGTCGGCCAGACACGCCGTCACACCGTCATCGAAGACCATGCCGTCTTCCTTGCACATCAGACCGTAACGGGCCTTGCCCACGTCGAGCTTGGTCCAGGCGTTGGTGTAAACGCGGTTGAGGAACTCACGGGCGTCCGGGCCCTGGATGTCGATCTTGCCCAGGGTCGAAGCGTCCAGCAGACCGACGCTGTCGCGCACAGCCTTGCATTCGCGTTTGACGGCGGCATGCATGTCTTCGCCGTTTTTCGGGAAGTACCACGGACGTTTCCACTGGCCGACGTCTTCGAACTCGGCGCCGTTTTTCAGGTGCCATTGATGCAGTGCGGTGTAACGCACAGGTTCGAAAATGTGCCCACAGTGACGGCCCGCTACCGCGCCGAAAGTCACCGGCGTGTAGTTCGGACGGAACATCGTGGTGCCCATCTGCGGGATGGTCACGTTCAGCGAACGGGCGGCAATCGCCAGGCCATTGACGTTGCCGAGCTTGCCCTGATCGGTGCCGAAGCCCAGCGCGGTGTAGCGCTTGACGTGCTCGACCGACTCGAAACCTTCGCGGGTCGCCAGTTCGATGGCGGCGGCGGTCACGTCGTTCTGCAGGTCGACGAATTGCTTCGGTGCCCGTGAGGTGTTCTTTTCATGCGGCACCTGGAACAGCGCCAGCGTCGGCTCTTCGTGACGGCTCAAGGCTTTCGGCAACACGCCCTCAACGGTCTGGAACCCGGCTTCGGACGCAGCGCGCACGCCACCTTCAAAACCGTCGGCCAGGGAATCGCCGAGACCGTAGACGCCGTTGATACCACCGACGCACACGCGCTTCTGCGGTGCTTCGCCCGGTACGAAACCGAGGATGTCTTCGCGCCAGATCGGCTTGCCGCCGAGGTGCGACGCCAGGTGAACCACCGGGCTGTAACCGCCGGAGCTGGCGATCAGGTCGCAGTCGAGCCATTCGCCCGGGCTGGTGACCTTGTGGCCTTTGACATCGATCGCCGCCACGCGGGCAGCGGTGACGTGCTTGCTGCCACGGGCCTCGATCACGGCGCTGCCGGTGAGGATGCGGATGCCTTTGGCGCGCGCTTCTTCCACCAGCGCACCACGCGGATTGCTGCGGGCGTCGGCAATGGCGACCACTTGCAGGCTGGCATCGAGCCAATCCAGTGCCACGCGGTAGGCGTGATCGTTGTTGGTCGACAGCACCAGTTTTTTGCCCGGTGCCACACCGTAACGGCGCACATAAGTCGACACAGCACCGGCGAGCATGTTGCCCGGCACATCGTTGTTGCCGTAGACCAGCGGACGCTCGTGAGCACCGGTCGCCAGCACCACGCGCTTGGCGCGGACGCGGTGAATGCGCTGACGCACCTGGCCGATCGGCGCACGGTCGCCGAGGTGATCGGTGAGGCGTTCGTGAATGGTCAGGAAGTTGTGGTCGTGGTAGCCGTTGACCGTGGCGCGCGGCAACAGCAGCACGTCCGGGGTGTTCTTCAATTCGGCAACGACACTGGCGACCCACTCCACCGCAGGCTTGCCATCGAGGCTTTCGCGGGAGTCGAGCAGGCTGCCGCCGAACTCTTCCTGCTCGTCGGCGATGATCACCCGCGCACCGCTGCGCGCAGCCGCCAGGGCAGCCGCCAGACCGGCCGGGCCGGCGCCGACGATCAACACGTCGCAGTGCTGGTTCATGTAGTCGTAGGTGTCCGGATCATTCTCGGTCGGCGAACGGCCAAGACCTGCTGCCTTACGAATGTACTTCTCGTAAGTCATCCAGAACGATTGCGGATACATGAAGGTTTTGTAGTAGAAACCCGGTGGCATCAGCTTGCCGCCGACCTTGCCGAGAATGCCCATCATGTCGTTGTTGACGCTCGGCCAGCCGTTGGTGCTGGTGGCAACCAAGCCTTGGTACAACGCCTGTTGCGTAGCGCGCACGTTGGGGATCTGGGTGGCTTCGGTAGCACCGATCTGCAGCACCGCGTTCGGCTCTTCGGCACCGGCGGCGAAGATGCCGCGTGGACGCGAATACTTGAAGCTGCGGCCAATGATGTCGACGCCGTTGGCCAGCAGTGCAGCGGCCAGCGAATCGCCTTCGAAACCTTTGTAGACCTGGCCATTGAAGGTGAAGCTCAGCACTTTGTTGCGGTCGATCCGTCCACCGTTGGACAGGCGATTGGTCTGGCTCATACCTTCTCTCCCAGCGCCGTCGTGGCTGTTTTCGCAGTGTCAGCCTTGTCGGTGAATTGCGGCTTGGTGCCGATCTTGTAGGTTTCGAGAATCTCGTAGGTCACGGTGTCGCGGGTGACGTTGAAGTACTGGCGGCAACCGGCGACGTGATCCCACAACTCGTGGTGCAGGCCGCGAGGGTTGTCGCGGAAGAACATGTAGTCGCCCCACTCTTCATCAGTGCAGGCGCCTGGGTCCAGCGGACGCGGGATGTGCGCCTGGCCGGATGCGTGGAATTCCTCTTCGGAGCGCAGTTCGCCGCAGTGAGGACAGAAGATATGCAACATGGGATTTCTCCTGTTAGTGGGCGACAGCCGCAGCGCCGTGTTCGTCGATCAACGCACCGTTGTGGAAACGGTCGATGGAGAAAGGTGCGGCCAGCGGGTGCATTTCACCCTTGGCCAGACTCGCGGCAAACACGTTGCCCGAGCCAGGTGTGGCCTTGAAGCCGCCGGTACCCCAACCGCAGTTGAAGAACATGTTCGGCACCGGGGTTTTCGAAATGATCGGGCAGGCGTCCGGCGTGGTGTCGACGATGCCGCCCCACTGACGGTTCATGCGTACCCGCGACAGCACCGGGAACATCTCGACGATGGCCTGGATGGTGTGCTCGATCACCGGGTACGAACCGCGCTGGCCGTAGCCGTTGTAGCCGTCGATACCGGCGCCGATCACCAGGTCGCCCTTGTCGGACTGGCTGATGTAACCGTGCACGGCGTTGGACATGATCACGCTGTCGATGATCGGTTTGATCGGCTCGGACACCAGTGCCTGCAACGGGTGGGATTCGATCGGCAGACGGAAACCGGCGAGTTTGGCCATGTGCCCGGAGTTACCGGCGGTGACCACGCCGACGCGCTTGGCGCCGATGAAACCCTTGTTGGTTTCAACGCCGATGCACACGCCGTTTTCCTTGCGGAAGCCGATCACTTCGGTCTGCTGGATCAAGTCCACGCCCAAGGCGTCGGCGGCACGGGCAAAGCCCCACGCCACGGCATCGTGACGGGCCACGCCGCCGCGACGCTGGACGGTTGCGCCCATCACCGGGTAGCGGGTGTTTTTCGAGCAGTCGAGGTACGGAATCTCGTCCGCGACTTGCTTGGCGTTGAGCAGTTCGCCGTCGACGCCGTTGAGGCGGTTGGCGCTGACCCGACGCTCGGAATCACGAATGTCCTGCAGGGTATGGCACAGGTTGTAGACGCCGCGCTGGGAGAACATCACGTTGTAGTTCAGGTCCTGAGACAGGCCTTCCCACAGTTTCATCGCGTGTTCGTACAGGTGCGCCGACTCGTCCCACAGGTAGTTGGAGCGAACGATGGTGGTATTGCGCGCGGTGTTACCGCCGCCCAGCCAGCCCTTCTCGACCACGGCCACGTTGGTGATGCCGTGCTCTTTGGCCAGATAGTAGGCAGTCGCCAGACCGTGCCCGCCGCCGCCGACGATGACTACGTCGTAGACCTTCTTCGGGGTCGGCGTGCGCCACATGCGCTGCCAGTTTTCGTGGTGGCTGAGGGAGTGTTTGAAGAGGCCGAAGCCCGAATAGCGTTGCATAGTCATGTACTCCAGAACGCTCAGCGATAAACCGGGAAGTCAGCGCACAGGGCCGAAACCTGCTGGGCGACATTGGCTTCGACATCGGCGTCGCCGAGGTTGTCGAGGATGTCGCAGATCCAGCCGGCCAGCGTCACGCACTGGGTCACCTTGAAGCCGCGCGTGGTCACCGCCGGGGTGCCGATGCGCAGGCCGGAGGTGACGAACGGCGACTGCGGGTCGTTCGGTACGGCGTTCTTGTTGACGGTGATGTGAGCGCGACCGAGGGCGGCGTCCGCGTCTTTACCGGTGAGGCCCTGACGGATCAGGCTGACCAGGAACAGGTGGTTGTCGGTGCCGCCGGACACTACATCGTAGCCACGTTTGATAAATACGCTCGCCATCGCCTGGGCGTTGTCGATCACTTGCTGCTGATAGGCCTTGAAGCCAGGCTCCAGCGCTTCCTTGAAGCACACGGCTTTACCGGCGATGACGTGCATCAGCGGGCCGCCCTGGGCGCCGGGGAATACCGCAGCGTTGAGTTTCTTCTCGATCTCTTCGTTGGCCTTGGCCAGGATCAGGCCGCCACGCGGACCACGCAGGGTCTTGTGAGTGGTGGTGGTGACCACGTCGGCGTACGGCAGCGGGTTCGGGTACAGACCGGCAGCCACCAGACCGGCCACGTGGGCCATGTCGACGAACAGCAGCGCACCGACCTTGTCGGCGATCTGACGGAAGCGCGGGAAGTCGAGGGTTTTCGAGTAGGCCGAGAAACCGGCGACGATCATTTTCGGTTTGTGCTCGACCGCCAGACGCTCGACTTCGTCGTAATCGATCAGGCCGGTCTTGGTGTCGATGCCGTACTGCACGGCGTTGTAGAGCTTGCCCGAGGACGACACCTTGGCGCCGTGGGTCAGGTGACCGCCATGGGCCAGACTCATGCCGAGGATGGTGTCGCCAGCCTGGATCAGCGCCAGATAGACAGCGCTGTTGGCCGAGGAACCGGAGTGCGGCTGGACGTTGGCGTAATCGGCACCGAACAGTTGCTTGGCGCGTTCGATGGCCAGCGCTTCGACCTTGTCGACGTGCTCGCAGCCACCGTAGTAGCGCTTGCCCGGATAGCCTTCGGCGTATTTGTTGGTCAGGCCGCTGCCTTGCGCTTCCATGACGCGTTTGCTGGTGTAGTTCTCCGACGCGATCAGCTCGATGTGATCTTCCTGACGTT
The DNA here is from genome assembly GCF_058801265.1 of Pseudomonas sp. GW822-FHT03F08. Taxonomy (NCBI): domain Bacteria; kingdom Pseudomonadati; phylum Pseudomonadota; class Gammaproteobacteria; order Pseudomonadales; family Pseudomonadaceae; genus Pseudomonas; species Pseudomonas sp. GW822-FHT03F08. The sequence goes on from NZ_JBXANC010000001.1 coordinate 125,422, forward strand.
GCTCCTCGGCATTCATCGCCGCCAGCAGTGCATCGTCGTAACCCTGGATCTGGTCTTGCTTGCTGAACATCGCGTCTCTCCCAGCGGCATCTGTGCGCCATTCGTCTCGGTAAGGCACGGCGTTTCGGCAGTGCCCTTTGATGCGATGGTATGGCCGGCGCAGGGAGGTCAAATGCCTACGGACGCCACGCAAAGGTGCGTTTACGACATGGCGGGGGCGACGGACTCAAACAAGCAGCTGGCGCAAGCCCAGAAGAACCATGAAATGCGCGGGATAGAGCGCATACGCCCAGCGGCGCATGGGTGGCGCGCGGAGGAAAGTGACATGTCGCAACAGGAACATTCCGAGCAGTGGCGCCATCAGGCATGTCGCAATGCCGAAGATCGCCACGCGGTTGCCGAACTGCGCGGACTCGTAGAGCACCTGCCACTGATTCGCCGCCAGACACACCAGACCCGGCAGCAGGCCGAAATACCAGGGTTTGCGAAATACCAGCAACATCGCCAGCGGCAGCAGGATGCCGAACAGACCGAACATCAGTCGCTCCGGGAACAACGCTGCCACCAGCAAGGCGCTGATGCCCAGCAGTCGTGAAATCAGCGCTCGATCCTGCCAGCCCCGCGCCACCAGCAGGCCCAGCGCCAGCGTGGGCATCACATTCAAGGTGTCGGGATCGGGAATGTACAAACGGTAGGGAATCTCGCTGAGCAGACTGAACAGCGACAACCAGCCCAGATAGCGCCATTCGGTCTTGCGCGCCCCGTCCCGCGCCAGATTCGCCGCCATCGCCAGGCAGAACCACGGGAACGCCAGCCGCCCCGGCACATACAGCCAATCGGCGCTGATCCCGACATATCGCAGGTGATCGAGCAGCATGCTCAGCAGCGCCAGCCACTTGAGCAGATCGAGTGCGCCGTCGCGTCGGCTCAGGTGCATAATCGACCCGCATCCCTGTAATGTTCTGTCAGCGACATCCCGTGTGCTCCCCGGATGATCTTCGGTAAAGTGCGCACCATCATTGACCCCACGAAGCGCCACAAGCGCCTCGATCACGGAAGCCGGCCATGACCGACAAGAGCCAACAATTCGCCAGCGACAACTACTCCGGTATCTGCCCTGAAGCCTGGGCTGCCATGGAACAGGCCAACCACGGCCACCAGCGCGCCTATGGCGACGATGAGTGGACAGCACGCGCCTCGGATGATTTCCGCAAACTGTTCGAGACCGACTGCGAAGTGTTCTTCGCCTTCAACGGCACCGCCGCCAACTCGCTGGCGCTGTCGTCGCTGTGCCAGAGTTATCACAGCGTGATCTGCTCGGAAACCGCCCACGTCGAAACCGACGAATGCGGCGCCCCGGAGTTCTTCTCCAACGGCTCGAAACTGCTGATCGCCGGCACTGAAAACGGCAAGATCACCCCGGCCTCGATCCGCGAAGTCGCCCTCAAGCGCCAGGACATCCACTACCCGAAACCACGCGTGGTGACCCTGACCCAGGCCACCGAAGTCGGCAGCGTCTACACCCCGGAAGAAGTCCGCGCCATCAGCGACACCTGCAAGGAACTGGGCCTGAACCTGCACATGGACGGCGCGCGTTTCTCCAACGCCTGCGCGTTCCTCGGCTGCTCGCCGGCAGACCTGACCTGGAAGGCCGGCGTCGATGTGCTGTGCTTCGGCGGCACGAAAAACGGCATGGCGGTGGGTGAAGCGATCCTGTTCTTCAACCACAAACTGGCCGAAGACTTCGACTACCGCTGCAAACAGGCCGGGCAACTGGCCTCGAAAATGCGCTTCCTGTCCGCCCCGTGGGTCGGCATCCTGGAAAACGACGCCTGGCTCAAATACGCCCGCCACGCCAACCACTGCGCGCAACTGCTGGCCGAACTGGTCAGCGACATCCCGGGCGTGGAACTGATGTTCCCGGTCCAGGCCAATGGCGTGTTCCTGCAACTTTCGGAACCGGCCATCGCCGCCCTGACCGCTCGCGGCTGGCGCTTCTACACCTTCATCGGCAAGGGCGGCGCCCGCTTCATGTGCTCGTGGGATACCGAAGAAGAACGCGTGCGCGAACTGGCGCGCGACATCCGCGAAGTCATGTCGGCCTGATCCCCTCCCCGTGGCGCGGGAGCCAGCTCCCCGCCACAGCTCACCTCTGCCTCCCGCTTCAGCTCCATCGTCTACATTGTTTGTCGAGCCATCGCTCACATAACAATAAGCAGGAGCATCCGCATGTCGCTAAAAGGCAAAACCCTGTTCATCACCGGCGCCAGCCGTGGCATCGGGCGCGAGATTGCGCTACGGGCCGCGCGGGACGGGGCCAACATCGTGATCGCCGCCAAGAGCGCCGAACCGCATGCCAAGCTACCCGGTACCATCCACAGCGTCGCAGCGGAAGTCGAAGCGGCCGGTGGCAAGGCTTTGGCCCTGCAACTGGATGTGCGCGATGAAGAGGCCGTGCGCCAGGCACTGGCCCAGGCCAACGAACATTTCGGCGCCATTGATGCACTGGTGAACAACGCCGGGGCGATCAAACTGACCGGTGTTCAACATATCGAACTCAAGCGTTTCGACCTGATGCACCAGATCAACACCCGTGCGGTGTTGCTGTGCAGCCAGGCGGCCCTGCCCTATCTGAAGAAATCCTCCGGGCACATTCTCAACCTGTCACCGCCGCTGAACCTCGCCAGCAAATGGTTCGCGCAATACAGCCCCTACACCGTGACCAAGTACGGCATGAGCATGCTGACTGTCGGGATGAGCGAAGAATTTGCCAACTACGGGATCAGCGTCAACTCGCTGTGGCCACAGACCATGATCGCCACGGCCGCGATCGAGTTTCAGCTGGGCAATCGTGAGTCGTTCAAGCATGCGCGCACGCCAGCGATCATGGCGGATGCGGCGCATGTGATTCTGGACAGCAGCGGGCGACGGATTACCGGGCGGTTGTTGATTGATGAGGAGATCTTGCGCGAAAGCGGCGTGAGCGAATTCGATCACTATCGGTTTGAACCGAAGAGTGACGCGAAGTTGATGACGGATCTGTTTATCGACTGAACATTTTCAGAAACAACCTACGCCAGGCCCTACATAAACCAAACAGACCTCGCCATAGACTGCCTGCTCCTTTTTCGAGGAGTGCTGACTATGGCGAACCCTGCCTACATGACCATCACCGGCAAGACTCAAGGCCTTATTTCAGCGGGATGTTCGACCCCGGAATCGGTCGGCAACAAATACCAGAAAGCCCATACCGATGAAATCATGGTGTTCGCCTTGAGCCATGAAATGCGCCGCGACAACAATCTCGGCAAAGCCGTCCACCAGCCGGTCATCATCACCAAAGCGGTCGACAAATCTTCCCCATTGCTGGCTCAGGCGCATTCGAACTACGAAGAACTCGAATGCACAATCAGCCTTTATCGAACCTCGCCTCAAGGTCAGCAGGAAAAGTTTTATTCGATCGCCCTCGATGGGGCCGTTCTCGCCGAACTCTCGCAGGAGATGCCCCACGTCATTCTGCAAAACGACGCCCAACCCCAAGAACAATTGGCCATTCGTTACCGCGGCATCAGTTGGGTACACCACATTGCGGGCACCACCGGCTATACCTCGTGGGGCAGCCAGGATTGAACCCTCGACCACATGACCTTCAGGCCGTCACCAAAGCATCGCAATACGTGAAATATGGAGGATGGATTGGTACAGCCTTAGGCGGTGGGGCGTCGGCAATAAAGGTTCAAGAAGTTTGTACGAACCAGAGTGCCAAGGCATGCGAAAAAGTGAAATATACCGAGGCGGGGAGTTTCCTGGGTGGAGTTGCCGGCTCTGCCTTGGGTGCGAGTACTGCCACGACAATCTGCGTAGCACTCGGGGTATCCAGTGCGGGAGTCGGTGGGGCACTGTGCGGGATAGTGGTTGCGGGAGCTGGATTTTTTACGGTCGGCTATATGGGCGAAAAAGGCGGCGAGATCGCCGGAGAGTTGATTTACGAGAAAACCCAATGAACTTTGAAACTGCAAGAGGTGCATTCATCATTCTAAACATCATAAACTTCGCCGCACTCATAACAATCAACTGCATCTCGTTGTATATCGCAAAAACAAAAATAGAACTAATAATGAACAGCCTTCAAAACAGCTCGATCGCTGGAGGCCTTATGATGCTATGGCGTGGAGGCATGCGGGGGCGCATCTACATGATGGGGGAAATTTTTAGTTTCCTGAAGCGTCCCGAAATCTACATTTATCAAGGGAAGCTGAGCGCAAAAGATATTAAAAATTTTCCGCCAGACTTCAAACGCACGCTGCTTACACTATATAAATGTCAGAGAATTTCCGGATTCACTTTTTTATTCTTTGGACTTCTCGCCGCATTCGAAGTTATTTAAAAACAGCAACAAATGACTTCATACGATCTCCCCTATGGGAGATCGCCCCCAAGCCTGCAAACTGAATTCAATACTCGATCCGCACATCCCCCTTCGGCACACTGCAGCAAGAAAGAATGTACCCCTCCGCCTCGTCGTCTTCGGTGATCCCGCCGTTGTGATCCATCTCCACCTCGCCACCCAGCTTGAGCACCTTGCACGTCCCGCAGATCCCCATCCCGCAGGCTTTCGGGATCATCAGCCCAACCTTGGCAGCCGCCGCATGCACAGTCTCACCCGGTGCCACGCGAATGCTCTTGTCCGAAGAGGTGAACTCCACCAGATGCAGATCCGCCGCCGGCACTTCCGGTGCTTCTGCTGCCTGTTCGGCCTGTTCCACCGCATCGGCACGGGCTTCCGGTGGCGTGGCGCCGAAGGATTCTTCGTGATAGCGCTTCATGTCGTAGCCGGCGTTTTCCAGCAGGCGCTTGACCGCCGTCATGTACGGCGTCGGGCCACAGCAGAAGACTTCGCGCTCGAGGAAGTCCGGCACCATCAGTTCCAGCATCTTGTGGTTGAGGTAGCCGCGATAGCCGGCCCACGGCTCGCCCAGCCCGTGTTTCTCGCAGATCAGGTGCAGGCTGAAGTTGTCGATTCGCGACGCCATGTGTTCCAGCTCGCGGTGGTAAATGATGTCTTTCGGTGAGCGGGCGCTGTGGATGAACGTCATGTCGACGTTGCCGTTGGTGTCGTAGAACCAGCGCGCCATGGACATGCACGGCGTGATGCCGACACCGCCGCTGAGGTACAGCACTTTAGGGCTCGGAAAATCGATGGCGTTGAACAACCCGACCGGCCCGTGCACCGCCAGTTCCTGGCCTTCATGCAGCGTGTCGTGCAGCCAGTTGGACACCTTGCCCCCCGGTACGCGCTTGATGGTCACCGAAAAGCTGTACGGCACCGACGGCGAGCTGGAAATGGTGTACGAACGCATGATCGGCTGGCCGTCGATTTCCAGCTCCAGGGTAACGAACTGCCCGGGCTTGAAGAAGAACAGGATCGGCTGGTCGGCCATGAAGCAGAAGGTGCGCACATCCCAGGTTTCCTGGATGACTTTGACGCAACGGACAATGTGTCGGCCATTGGCCCAGGTCTGAGTGGTGACCGGATTCAGGAAGCTGTTGGACATGCTTGTTCTCCACGGCCGACTGTCGGCCTTCATGTGGCGATTCTGCGTATAGCGCGAACGCCCCGTTTACCTATCCGCGACATTGACATACTTATCGCGACCAGCCCCCAACCACCGGGGGTTGCGCGTCGGGAACAGATTGCACCATGTCGCCCATGGATAAGGTTCTCGCCTGCGGCGGCCCCACACTCGCCCCAACACAAACAGTTTCTTTACACCTTGCGCTGCAACCCTGATCAGCCACTTTCGCGGCCACGCAGATGGCCTTGAGGATTACATCGATGGACACCGCAAAAATCAGCCTGGGCGACCCGCTGGAACCCGCACGCAAGGCCACCGCACAAATGCTGCAAGAGCGCGAGCGCACCTTCTCGCTGCCGCAACCGTTCTACAGTGACGAGCGCCTGTTCGATATCGACATGCAGGAGATCTTCCAGAAAGAGTGGTTGATCGCCGGCATGACCTGCGAGATCCCGGCCAAGGGCAACTACCTGACGCTGCAGATCGGCAAGAACCCGATCATCGTGATCCGCGGCGCCGAAGGCGTGGTGCACGCGTTCCACAACGTCTGCCGCCACCGTGGCTCACGCCTGTGCACCAGCGACAAGGGCAAGGTCGCCAAACTGGTCTGCCACTACCACCAGTGGACGTATGAGCTGGACGGCCGCCTGCTGTTCGCCGGCACCGAGATGGGCGCCGACTTCGACATGAACCAGTACGGCCTCAAACCGGTGAACGTGAAGACCGCCGGCGGCTACATCTTCATCAGCCTGGCAGAGAACCCGCCGGCCATCGATGACTTCCTGTCGACGCTGAACCACTACATGGAACCGTACGACATGGAGAACACCAAGGTGGCGATTACCACCACCTTGATGGAAAAGGCCAACTGGAAACTGGTGCTGGAAAACAACCGCGAGTGCTACCACTGCAACGCGTCGCACCCGGAACTGCTGAAAACCCTGCTGGAGTGGGACGACGTCACCGACCCGCGCGCCGACCAGGCGTTCAAGGATCACGTCGCCGACTCCGCTGCAGCCTGGGAAGCCGAGAAGATCCCTTACGCCCACGCCAGCTTCGGCCTGCGCAACCGCATCGTGCGCATGCCGCTGCTTAAAGGCACCGTGTCGATGACCCTGGACGGTAAACAGGGCTGCGCCAAGCTGATGGGCCGGATCAAGAACCCGGACCTGGGCTCGATGCGCATCCTGCACCTGCCGCACTCGTGGAACCACTGCATGGGCGACCACATCATCGTCTTCACCGTGTGGCCGATCAGCGCCCAGGAAACCATGGTCACCACCAAATGGCTGGTGCACAAGGATGCCGTCGAAGGCGTGGATTACGACGTCGAGCGCATGCGCCAGGTGTGGGACGCGACCAACGATCAGGACCGTCGTCTGGCCGAAGAAAACCAGCGCGGGATCAACTCCACCGCGTACCAGCCTGGGCCTTACTCCAAGACCTATGAGTTCGGTGTGGTCAACTTCGTCGACTGGTACAGCGAGCGGTTGCTGAGCAACCTCGGAGCCGAGCCAGCGCCGTATCTCAAAGGTGTTCCGGTTCAGGGTTGATTCGCGTCATTGATCGTTCCCGTGTCCTGCGCGGGAACGATCAAACAGGTCACTTCGATGACCACCTCACAGATCCATCCTCACCGATAAACTCCTCGAAAATCTCCTCCCCCACCAACCTGATCTTCGCGTAGCCATTCAACACCCGCAGCGGATAGTCCGGGTCCTTCGCATCCTGCGTCTCCGAAAACAGCACCCCCGAATGCCCGTTCAGTTCACTGGTGGTGCCGTAGGGAATCGCCCCGTGCCCGGCGCATCGCGCATGCAACCCGCCCTGTGGCGCATAGACGATACCGTTGTGCAGATGTCCCCAGTACCAGTAATCCGGCTCGCGCCCCAGTGCATCGCACACCGGTTGATACAGCGCGGTCTTGTTGTGCCCGGTGATGTCGAAGCCCTGATGGTGGCTGAGCACCATGAGCTTTTTGCGTTTCGGCAGACTTTTCATCCACTCGATCTGCGGCTTGTTCAGGGTGCCGTCCATGTACAGGTTCATGACATCCGAGGCGTACGCCGTGTCCAGCCCGACAATCAGCCAGTCGTCGTTGATCAGGGCAAAGTAGCTGGTGCCCTGCTGCCCCGGAAAACGCGTGGCCAGTTCCTTGAAGTAACCGTGGGCGCCGCTGTACATCTCGTGGTTGGAATTGAGGGTGAACGAACCGTGGGTGCCCATCGGCCAGCCGGCCATGTCGGTGTCTTCCTGGGAATGGGTACCGGCGTAATAGACATCCCCCAGGTGAATGGTGAAGTCGGCGTTGGCCAGTTGCATCTGGTTGGCCACCGACACCGCTGGCGCATGACTGTTGAACGGCCCGGTGCCCCAGTCGCCGGCAATCGCCAGCGTCACTTCGCGCTCCATTGTCACCAGCGCAGGATCGGTGCCGAAGGTCGCGTGATGGCGCAGGTTTTCGATCCACTTGAGCAGCGCCTCGCTCCACAGCAGATCCAGCAGCTCCCACTTGCGACACCCCAGCAGCGTGCCGTCCTTGAGCACCGTGGTCTGTAGTTGATCGGGTGATTGCGGCAACGGCGTCGCGTTGCCGATGCGCAGGATCGACAGACCGTGGGATAACTCCCACGGCACGGCCGGCACGTCGTCCGGCAACTCGCCGTGCTTGAGCACGTACTGCGCCTGATCGTGACCCCGCTGGAGCAACTTGATGATGGCCTGGAACTCCTCGGGCTCCAGTTCGCTGATGAGCTTCATCCAGGCCATTTCCACCCGGGTAAACAGGCCGTGCAGACGCAGTTTGACCTTGTCGTATTCATGCTTCAGATGACCGACTGCCGACATGACGTAATCCTCTATCCGTAGGGGTTCACAGGGTTTTCATGAATTCGATCAGCGCGCGCTTGTCGTCGTCCGACAGCGTCGTGCCATACAGGTGACCGGTGTTGTGATTGCCCTCCAGGCGCGTGTCGTACTTGAAGTCCGCCGAGGCTTTGGCCTGCGCGCCGCTGGTCACGAAGCCGACGTTGACCGGGTCGTAGACATCGGAGCCGGTGACGAACACCTGCGGACGTTTTTCCGGCGGTTGCAGCAAATCCCACAGGGTCGGCACCGAACCGTTGTGCAAGTACGGCGCGCGCAGCCAGATGCCGTCGGTGGGCGTGTTGCTGTAGCTCTGGGTCTTGCGGTAGGCGCCGAAATCGAACGGCGGTTTCTTGAAGGTGTGGAACGCCGCCACCAGCCCGACAGTGAACGAGTCCAGTCGATGTGGATCGGTGCCGAGCTGGTCGATGTTGGTGGTGACCTGCCCGGTGTCGACGCGACCGAAGTCGTGGCAACCGGCGCAATTGGTTTCCCAGATCGGTTTGCCTTGGGCGACCTTGGCCTGATCCAGTGCCCACGGCCACGCCGGCGCCTTGTGCCCGAGCAGCCAGTTGGTCACGCGATTGAAACTCGGTGGCAGCACCGACTCCGGCGTCGCACCCACCGCCATCGCAGCGGCGTAGTTGCGCTCGTGGATCTTGTTGTTATTGCCGTCCCAGTGCAGGTACATCGATTCCCGGGGTTTCTGGTTCCACACTTGCGGCAGGTCCACGGTGCCTATGGTCGAGTCATCCGGGAAGCCGAACACCACCATTTTCGTCGGGTTGAAGGTGTCGGTACGCCCCGGCCCCTGTGGCGGACGCAGCTTCTGCCAGGCATAGGCCTGCTTCTGTTTGAGCAGCGCGGTCTTGGCCATCGGGATGATCAGGTAACGGTTGTAGATACGCTCGAAAAAGCCGAGCTGGAACTTGCTGTTGATCGCCGCCATCACCGCGTCGGTGGTGAATTTCGGGTCGCTGGCGCAATCGTAGGCGAACCACTGGAAGGCTTGCAGTTGCAGGGTGTTGGCCGGTGCGCTCGGCACATTGACCGCGACATCACTGGCATTCGCCCGGTAGGAGCCGGTGTGGCACAGCGCACAGTTCGGCTCGACGGTCGGGTAGCCGATCTGCCGCTTGGCCATGCCGATCGGCAGGTCCTTGCCGTTTTCGAACAAGAAACCGAAAACTTCCCAGCCGCCAGGTTTCGGCATTTTTTCCGGGCACATCTGCGGCAGTACGGAGAACAGGTAATACGGGATCCGCGCTTCGATGCCCAGGCCAATGGCCGCGTATTTGTAGTGATCTTCGTCGGAGGCATATTCCTGCTCCGGCACCACGCGCAGCATCTGATACCAGGTCTCGTAGCCGATGAACCCCAGCAACGCGACCACGACCAGCGTGCCGACCTTGAACGCGTGGCTCTGCCAATGCCGCGCCCACGCCGCCCGCCATTCGCGCCAGCCGTCACAGAGCAGGGCAAGGGGGCGGTTTTCCGGGGTGGTGCCGAGGTACAGCAGGATGCCGAGGATCAGGAAAAAGCTCAGGTCACCCATCAGCATCGGCACGAACACCGAGCCCTGGCTGCTGGTGTTGATCAGGTAGATCCAGAACGCCACGGCGATCAGCCGCGTCAGCACACACAACCAGGAATGCACCACATAGCGCGGCGCGTTGAAGCCCGACGGCATGTAGAACACGCTGATGCCCACCAGCAGCATCCCGGCGTTTTCCAGCCACGGGTCGGAGAGTTGCGGCGGCAGGCCAACCACCGATGTCAGCAACCCCGGCGCGAACAGCGCCGGGATCGCGAACACCATGTTCATCGCAATGCCGAGCCAGATGAAACGTTGAAACCAGCGGATGTAGCTGTCCATGTCATCCATTTCCTTGTGCAGACTGGAGAGGTGTAGCGCCTGATACCCCGCCATCGCTGGCAAGCCGACTCCCACACTTGATGGCGGTGCGCCTTGATGGGAGCGAGCCTGCTCGCGATTGCAGCCGACTCGGTTTCAAGTCAGCCGAGGGCCGTTTTCTCCAGGTGTTCAAGGATGATCGGATACACATCGACCACCGCGTTCTTGCCGAACATGCAATCGATATGGCCGTAACCCGGCACCACATGCCGGCTATAACGCTCCGGCCCATGCTTCTCGCAAACCTTCTGATAGGTCTTGAGCGTGCTCTCCGGCAAATAGCACTGGTTTTCCGCGCCGCTGATGAAGCAGATCGGCATGGTCAACCGGTCGAAGTGCGGCATGTACACATCGTTGCCCCTGAAATCCACCAGATGTCCTTTGCGCACGATCAGTGCCAGGTGCTCGAAGGTCTCGATGTTCGACTCGCCGAACAGTTCGTGCAGGTTGTCATGCAGCGTCTCGTTGAGGGTGTCGTGGCGGTACAGCGAGGCGTACATGAAGGTGATGCGGTGGCACACCGGGTTGGTGCAGTAGCCCTGGGCTTCGATCCGCGCGTAGCCGTTAAGGGCCTTGTCGTAGAGCTTGTTGAACCAGTTCTCCTTGCTGTCGGCGTAGGCCGTCATCGACTTCACACCAATCGCATCGAGCATGCCCGGCAGGTGCAGACCAGCCTTCAAGCCCGTTGCGGTCGCGACCACCGTGTCGGCGGCAATCTGCGAGCAGACCACCGAACGCACGCCCTGCAAACCGGCGAGCAACGACATGAAGAACGTCGTCGCGCCGTAGCAATGCACCACGCATTGCACGTCCTTCGCGCCGGTCTGCTGCTGGATCTGCCCGATGGCGGCCTTGAAGTCGTACTGGGCGATCTGATCGCCGTTCCATTCCTTCTTGCTGGCCGGCAGCAGGATGCTCACCCGGAAATCCAGCAGCCACACGTCGTAGTCGTGCTTGCACAGAAACTCCAGCAGGTTGGTCTGGATGGTGTCGGTGGAAAAGATATTCGAGCCCACACCCAAGCCATGCACCAGCATCACCGGGCCTTTGCTGCCGGCCTGATAGCGGCTCAGGCGCAGTTCCACGCCATCCTCGGTGGGGAAGAAATGCACAGCCGGCGTCGGCGCATCCAGCGGTCGTTTCAAGCGTGGCGGTGCGTCGGGATTGAAGTACTTGTCACCGGCGAACACCCCGCCGTAACTCTCCCAGAGAATCCCGGCGAAGAACTTGCCGAACCGCGCCAGCCCTTCGATGCGCTCGCGCTCGTTGCGCGCATTGAGGACTTTCATGGTGGTCATCTGCTTGGCGAAATCGGCCGGATGGATATGCATCACCCCGGAACCGATCACCTCGCCCGACTTGTCCGGTCCACGGTAGAGCGTCACGTAAAGGGTGCTGGTGTCGTGCCAGATGTTCAGCACGCCGTTGTCTTCCGGCACGGTCTTGAACGCGCTGAAGAAATAGTCGCTGCCGTCCTCGGCGGTCAGCTTCATGTCGTATTTCATGTGGCGCGTGTCGACCTGCTGCTCGAATTGCTCGAACAGGTTGAACACGCCGTTGCTGGCGGTCAGCGGCTCCGGCGACAGCGCCGGGGCGATCACCGTACCGACAATGGTCGCGGCGTGTTCCGGTTCCTTGATCATCCGGTTGAGGTCGTTGGCAGTGATGGTCAGGGTGAAGTCGATCGGCGAATTATCCGCCTCGCCGCGCTTGGCGGCCGCCTCATAAACCTTGAGGTCGGTGCTTTGCGCAGCAGTGAAGGCCCGGGAGAAATAGCCTTTCATTGTTTCGGTGAACTGCACGCCAAGGGTCGGCGGCGCGGTCTGTTTGCGCGGCGCCGACGGCAGCGTGTAGTCGATGTGCCAGCCACGATCGGCGGCCAGCAGGCCCATGTTGCGCTCGCTGACGGCGGAGATCGTCAGCAGTGGGTTGACCGCCAGTGACGTCGGAATCACCGCGCCGTCAGTCACATACAGGTTGGCGTAGACATCGGTACCGCTGGCGCCGCTGAACACCTGGCCCTTGTGGTTGACCACGCCTTGCCCGGCGTCCTTGCCCATCACGCAACCGCCCAGCGGATGCACCGAGACGATGCTGTGCTTGAGCAGTTTGGTCCAGATCGGGTTCTCGACCCAGATCCCGCCCAGCGCCTGGGTGCTCTGGTGCAGGCGTTCGTTGCCGATCTTGAAGTTTTCCTGTTCGCCGACACCCGGCCAGTCGATGCGCAGCTGATCCTTGCTGTCGAGGACCATACGGCCCTGGCCGCTGTCGTGGCTCATGATCAGGTACGTCTGCATGTTGTGCAGCGCGCCGTAGTACGGGCCGCGCAGGAAGCTTTCGGCCTCGCGCTCCTTGTACTTCACTTTGCCGCTGAAACTGTCGTCGGTGGGCTTGCCGATCAGCTCCGCAAACCCGGCCATCGCCGGCACCATCGGCCGGCCAAGCGCGCCGGGGATCGAACCTTCCTCGATGACCATGCGGCTGCGCCAGTCGCCTTCGGTGCGCATGTCGATGATCGAGGTAATGCACGGGCCGACCGGTTTCATTTCCTTGGCCGGGTGCGTGCCGAAACCGATGCCGTTGATGGTCTGTTCGCAGTTGTGGCCGAAGCCGAGGATGTCACCGTTGCCGCTCATGTTCTCGCCGAGCTGCCCGGACATCGCCAGGCCCTTGTCCCGCGAGCGCAGCAGAATCTCGGTTGAACCGAGGGTGCCGGCGGACACCACGACGATGTCGGCCTTCACGAACAGCGTCGGCGCGTCGAATTTCTCGCGACCGCTGTCCAGGTACTGAAAGTGCACGATCCAGCCATCGCCATCGCGCTCCAGATGCCGCACCTGGGCCTGGCAGATGATCTCGGCGCCGTGATTGCAGGCGTCCGGCAGGTAGTTCATCAGCGTGGTGTTCTTGGCCTTGTTGTTACAGCCCGAAACGCAGTCGCCGCAGTGGTTGCACGGCAGTTGCTCGACGCCGACGTGGTTGAGGTTGTTCGGCAGTTTGTCGAAGGTCACGTTGATCGGCGGCTTGTAGAAGTGCGCGCCTTGCTTGAGGAAATCCGCGGATTTTTTGTTGGCGTCGAGCTTGGGCAAAGTCGGCGCGGTATTCGGGTAAGGATTGGGTTTGAGCATTTCCCGGGCGCGGGCGTAACCGTCCTTGAGCAGGGTGTCGCGGTGTTCGCGCACCTCCTGAGGCCAGCGCGGGTCGTCAAAGACGCCGGGCTCAGGTTCCAGCGAGACGTTGGCATTGATCAGCGACGTGCCACCCAGGCCACAGCCGACCACTACGTTCTGCTGCGCGTTGACGTGCAGATCGAACAACCCGGTGCGCGAGCCGATGTGGCCGTCCGGGTCATTCACCTGCAATTCTTCGGTCGCAGCGATCATGGTGTTGGGGTATTCGCCGGGCTGGATTTCCCGACCGCGTTCCAGCAGACACACCTTTTTGCCGGCCCGGGACAACCGCGAAGCGGCAATGCCGCCGCCATACCCGGAGCCGATGACGATCACGTCGTAGTGTTCCTTGATGTCGCTGATGGGCGTTGCGATCCGTGTCATGAGGTGGTTCCTCTCTCAGGCAGATGGGGCAACTCTGCGGTTGCCTGCAATCAATGGGCGAACGGGCACCTGGCCTCCGGTTTCGGCGGCAGTACAGCGATGTGGGCAATATCGACTCGCTAGAGACGGGCGTGCTGATTGGCGGCACGACGCAAGGTGCGCTTGCGCGGCAGCGGGGCCGGTAAGGCGCGGAGCATGCGGGGATTGAGGGGTGAGCGATGTGGCTGGGTATCCATCACGCGTTCTCCCTGAACCAGATGTGGATAAGTGACGGCGGTCCTTGTGCCATTGGAGTGAAGACAGCGGCCGGATTGAAGTCAAGGCAGCGCTTTAGAACTGTATGAAATCTGATCAATTACCGTTTGGACTATAGCCGGCGGGGCTCGCAGGGTTTGGCGAACAAGTTATCCACATAGCCACCCACAGCAAATGGGGACAACTGTGGATGACCCGGAAAAATATCGACGGTTTTGTGAAGAAAAACCGTGACTTATCCAGAAGCAGGGTTTTCAGCAACGATTGAGTGTTTTTTGATCACAAGTCTGCAAGGCACGGATTGCGTGGCTTGCAAAGGATGGCGAACACCTTATCCACAGAAGCGCCAACAGACTTCGGGGGTAACTTGGCGGGATCTGTGGAAAAGCGCTGGAGGCCTTGATAAATCGAGGTTTACGCGAGGTCTTGCGAGTCAAAAGGCTGAATTGATCGTTTTTCGATCAACTCTTCGCAAGCCACGTTTTATATGGCTTACAGCGGATAGCGAACATCTTATCCACAGAAGCGCCAACAGAGATTGGGGGCAACTTGGGGAGTGATCCTGAGGAAAAAGCTCGAAAAAACCGCGAGTTAGGCTGGTTGTTTTTTGATCTTAAGGCTGGAGGGCTTGGTTGGCGTGGGGTTCAGGGATGGGCGAACACGTTATCCACAGATCCGCCAACAGGGATTGTGGGTAAAAACCCGCTTCCAAAGGAAGAGGGTCAAATGCAGGACTCTAGCGGACAACACCTTCTTCGATCAGCAGTTTGAGAATAGCTTCGGCACCTGCCTCGGCCGTCACGCCCTTAAGTACTTGCCCCCCACCCCCACTGGCCTTGGCCGTCGCCGCCTTCATCCGGTCCGCCCCGCTCTTGGCCTTGATCACCTTCAACCGTTTCGGCCGTGGCTTGGCCGGTTGCAGGGTCGACACCGCAAGCAATTCGTCGTCCACCACTTCCACGTCTTTTGCCTGGAGAACCCCACGCCGCGCCGGGCCGTAAGCACTCTGCCGGGGCTTGGGCGCGGCGTTATCCACAGTCGCGAGAAACGGCAGACGTACCTTCAACCGGCGCCGCTGCCCACGGGGCAACGCTTGCAGCACCAGCGCCGAGCCGTCGTTGATCGACTCGACCTGTGCCAGCCCAACCACCAGCGGCCAGCCCAGGCCTTCGGCCAGCAGGAACGGCAGCATCCCCGAACCTTCGCCGGTTTCCGCCTGGCTGCCGGTCAGTACGACCTGGGCACCGGCGTCACGCAAATAGTCGGTCAACGCCGGCAGCGCGTCGGCGCCGGCCGGTTGTTCCAGCACATGCATCTGTGTAAGGCCCATGCCCAGATAGGCGCGCAGCGCAGGTTCGCCAATGTCCCCGGCATGCAGCACTTGCAGGTTATCCCCAGCCAGTTGCAGACCAAGCTCCACCGCGCGGGCGTCCTGTTCGGCGCGGCGCGGGCGGCCCGAGGTCGGGTGGGCGCCGATTGAAACCAGACTGATGATCTTTGTGCTCATAACCGTTCCTTAAGCCGCATCGCGCTTGGCTTCGTTGCGGTAAGCCTCTACCGCCGCGATCAAGGCCTGAAGAATTTCCGCGCTTTCGCCGATCACCGACAGGTCGGCACGCTTGATCATGTCGCAGCCCGGATCGAGGTTGATCGCCACCACCTTGTCGCAGGCACCGATGCCTTGCAGGTGCTGGATCGCCCCGGAAATCCCCACGGCCACGTAAACCCGCGCCGTGACCCAGGTGCCGGACGCACCGACCTGACGGTCACGGGTCATGAAACCATCGTCCACCGCCACCCGCGAGGCGCCTTCGGTGGCACCGAGAGCGGCGGCGGTCCTGTGGAAAAGCTCCCAGTCCTTGACGCCGTTGCCGCCAGAGAAGATGAACTCGGCTTCGGCCATCGGGATCGCCGACGGATCCACCGCCACCGCGCCCAGATCCTCGATCCGCGACAGGCTGCGCGCGACCGATGTGGATAACTCCACCGGCAGCGCTTCGTGACGGGTTTCGCTGACCGGTTCGGCGCATTCGGCGGACGCCAGAATCAACCGCGCCACCGGACGAGCGAGATCCTGCAACCCGGCACCGGCGCGGCCGATGCATTCCTGATCCTTGACCTGCCACACCCGTGTGGCCGGGCGTTCGCCCAGTGCAGCGGCAAAGCGCCGACCCAGTTCGCCGCCACCGCTGCGGCTGTCCGGCAGCAGCCAGTGACGCGGGTTGAACTGGTTATCCACAGCGCGCAGGCCCTGGATCCGTTGTTCCGGTGCATAACCGCTGAATTCTTCGCCTTCCAGCACCAGCAAGCGATCGACGCCTGCCGTGGCAAAAGCGTTTTCCTTGTGCTCGCCGAAGACCACGGCCAACACGGCGCCGTCGCTGCCGGCCAGTTGATGAGCCAGGCCGAGCAAATCACGGTCGTGGCTGCTCAGGCGGCCACCGACCATGTCGGGCACCACGCTGATGTAGAACGCCGGGGCCGGCACCTGATGCAGCGGCAATTGCACTTCGACCGCTGCCGAGCGTTTGACCGCCCCGCCCTGCTGGGCGCCGCTGCGGTCGATGCGCTTGATGCCGTTCGGCCCGATGAAGCCGATACCGTGCAGGTTCTTGCGGATGATCCCGTTGGGCCCCATCCAGCTGTGTTGCGCCGGTTGCATGGCCGCGTGCAGCGGATGCAGACGGTTGCGTGCGATCCATTCGGCGCGGGGGTCGCGGCGGATAATGTCGCTCATCAGTGGGCCTCCGCAGGTTCACGTTTGGCCGGCGTGGCAGGCTTGTTCGGCGCGGCGTCTTCGAGCAACGCGTCGGCCACCAGTTCGGCGATGTCCTTGATCAGCGGACGCGGTTCGACCACGCCTTCGAGCATCGCCGTGCACTGTGGACAACCCACCGCCACCAGCTCGGCGCCGGTCTCGCGGATGTCTTCCATGCGCATGTCGGGGATCCGCTGCTTGCCCGGAATGTCAGTGATCGGCGCCCCGCCACCACCGCCGCAGCAGCGCGAACGGAAGCCGGAGCGTTGCATCTCCTTGATCTCGATGCCAAGGGCGCGCAGCACTTCGCGCGGCGCCTCGTACTCGCCGTTGTAGCGGCCGAGGTAGCACGGATCGTGGTAAGTCACGCTGTTGCCTTTGTGCTGACCGAGGTTCAGCGCGCCGGCCTGGATGATTTCCGCCAGATAAGTGCTGTGGTGCTGCACGAGGTAGTTGCCATCGAACGCGCCGTACTCGTTTTTCAGCACGTGGAAGCTGTGCGGATCGCAGGTGACGATGCGGTTGAAGCTGTACTTGGCCAGGGTCTGGATATTGCGTTTGGCGAGCAACTGGAAGGTCGCTTCATCACCAAGACGTCGGGCAACGTCGCCGCTGTCGCGCTCTTCAAGACCCAGCACCGCGAAGTCGACCTTGGCCGCTTTCAGCACTTTGACGAAAGCACGCAGGGTGCGCTGGTTGCGCATGTCGAAGGCGCCGTCGCCGACCCAGAACAGCACGTCGGTGGACTGCTTTTCGCTGAGCAGGTTGAGGTTCAGGTCCGCCGCCCAGTTCATCCGTCCGCCCGGGGCGAAACCGCCCGGGTTGTCGGTGGCGATCAGGTTCTCCAGGACTTCGGCGCCCTTGTTCGGGGTCGCGCCTTTTTCCAGGGTCAGGTGACGACGCATGTCGACGATGGCATCGACGTGCTCGATCATCATCGGGCATTCCTCGACGCAGGCGCGGCAGGTGGTGCACGACCACAGGGTTTCGGCATCGACCAGGCCGTTTACGATCGGTTGATGCGGATTGCCGCTGTGTTCGCCGACCGGTTTACCCGGATAAGGGCTGCCGGCGAATTTGGCATCGGTGCCGCCGGCGAGGCCGACGACCATGTCCTGAATCAGCTTTTTCGGGTTCAACGGCTGGCCGGCGGCGAACGCCGGGCATGCCGCTTCGCACTTGCCGCACTGCACGCAGGCGTCGAAACCGAGCAACTGGTTCCAGGTGAAATCCTTGGGTTTTTCCACACCCAGCGGTGCGGTCGGATCATTCAGGTCCAGCGGTTTCAAACCGGTGGAACGGCCGCCGCCAAAACGTTCGGCGCGACGGTGCCAGGCCAGGTGCAACGCACCGGCGAAGGCGTGTTTCATCGGGCCGCCCCAGGTCATGCCGAAGAACAGTTCCGACACGCCCCACAACACACCGATGCCGAGAATCGCTGCCAGCACCCAGCCACCGAAGTTCTCCGGCAGGATCCCGGCCACCGGCAAGGTCACCAGGAAGAACGACGCCGAGAACGCCAACAAGCTTTTCGGCAGGCGCATCCACGGGCCTTTCGACAGCCGCGACGGCGGGTTGAGCCGACGCCGATAAACGAAGATCGCCCCGACGAACATCACCGCCGTCATCAGCAGCAACGCGTAGCCAAGAATGCGGTTATGCAGGCCGAAACCGTGCACCAGAATCGCCAGCACGATCGACGCCACCGCACCGCCCGCCGTGGCGACGTGGGTGTTGGCGATGTATTTGTCCCGCGCCACCACGTGGTGCAGATCGACCATGTAACGCTTGGGCACGGCAAACAGGCCACCGATCAGATCGACCTTCGAGGCCCGGCCCCGGCGCCACATGGCCACCCGCCGCAACGCACCCAGCACCGCAAGGGCCAGGGCTGCGAACAACAGGATTGGAAGAAGGGTGTTCAACATGGTGAAGCTCCCACCAGTACAGCCTGGAGAAACACGTTCAGCGTGTTCCCGTGGAAGCGAGCTTGCTCGCGAAGCGCTGGGTCAGTCGGTACAGAGATGACTGACAGCATGCATTCGCGGGCAAGCCCGCTCCCACAGGGTCATGTGCAAGCCTTTAGAAGTCTTTGCACAACCGCAGGGCGTCATAGATCGCAGCGTGGGTATTACGCTGCGCCACGCAGTCACCGATGCGGAACAGCAGATAACCGTCGCCGTTGCTGCTCAACGAAGGTTGCGGCTGGATCGCGAACAGCGCCTCGACATCGATCTGGCCCTTGTTGCGCGAGCCGTCCTTGAGGGCGTAGTAGATTTCTTCATCCGGGCGCACGCCGTTCTCGACGACCACCTGATCCACCACCCGCTCCTCTTTGGCGCCGGTGTATTCGTTCTCCAGCACCGCGACCAGCTTGTCGCCTTCGCGGTAGACCTTCTCCAGCATCATGTCGCCGGTCATGATCACTTCTTTCGGGTACATGCTGCGGTAGTAGGTCGGGAACGACGTACCGCCGATGGCCACGCCCGGTTTGATGTCGTCGGTGACGATCTCGACCTGACTGCCCTTGTCGGCGAGGAAGTCGGCGACCGACATCCCGGTGAACTCGCAAATGGTGTCGTAGACCAGCACGTTCTTGCCCGGCGCGACCTTGCCGTCGAGCACGTCCCAACTGCTGACCACCAGCCCTTCGGCGGCGCCCCAGTGTTCGTTCTGTTCCAGGTACGGGTGACCGCCAACGGCCAGCACCACGATGTCCGGACGCAGGTCCATGATGGTGTCGGCATCGGCGGCAGTGCCCAGACGCAGGTCGACTTTCAGCCGCGCCAGTTCCAGCTGGAACCAGCGAGTGATACCGGCGATCTGGTCACGCTGCGGCGCTTTCGAGGCCGTGGTGATCTGCCCGCCGATGAACTCCTTCTTCTCGAACAGGGTCACGTCGTGGCCACGTTCGGCAGCCACGCGAGCAGCTTCCATCCCCGCCGGGCCGGCACCGACGATTACCACCTTGCGTTTCGGCCCGGTGGATTTCTCGATGATGTGCGGCACGCCCATGTATTCACGGGAGGTCGCGGCGTTCTGGATACACAGCACGTCCAGACCTTGGTACTGGCGGTCGATGCAGTAGTTGGCGCCAACACACTGTTTGATCTGGTCGATCTGGCCCATCTTGATCTTGGCGATCAGGTGCGGGTCGGCGATGTGGGCGCGGGTCATGCCGACCATGTCGACGTAACCGCCCTCCAGAATCCGCGTGGCCTGGTTCGGGTCCTTGATGTTCTGCGCGTGCAGCACCGGAACCTTGACCACTTCCTTGATCCCGGCCGCCAGGTGCAGGAACGGCTCCGGCGGGTAACTCATGTTCGGAATCACGTTGGCCAGGGTGTTGTGGGTGTCGCAGCCCGAGCCGACGACGCCGATGAAGTCGAGCATGCCGGTGTCGTCGTAATACTTGGCGATCTGCTTCATGTCTTCGTGGGACAGGCCGTCCGGGTGGAACTCGTCACCGCAGATACGCATGCCGACGCAGAAGTCGTCACCGACTTCGGCGCGCACGGCTTTCAGGACTTCCAGACCGAACTTCATCCGGCCCTCGAAAGTGCCGCCCCATTCGTCGGTACGCTTGTTGACGCGAGGGCTCCAGAACTGGTCGATCATGTGCTGGTGCACCGCCGACAGTTCGACGCCGTCCAGACCACCGGCCTTGGCGCGGCGAGCAGCTTGCGCGTAGTTGCCGATCACCCGCCAGATTTCTTCCGGCTCGATGGTCTTGCAGGTGGCGCGGTGCACCGGTTCACGGATGCCCGACGGCGACATCAGGGTCGGCCAGTGGAAACCGTCCCAACGGGAGCGACGGCCCATGTGGGTAATCTGGATCATGATCTTGGCGCCATGCTTGTGCATGGCGTCAGCGAGATTCTGGAAGTGCGGGATGATCCGGTCGGTGGACAGGTTCACCGAGCTCCACCATTGCTGCGGGCTGTCGATCGCCACCACGGACGAACCGCCACAGATCGCCAGGCCGATGCCGCCCTTGGCTTTCTCTTCGTAATACTTGACGTACCGTTCGGTGGTCATGCCGCCGTCGGTCGCGTAGACCTCGGCGTGCGCGGTGCTGAGCACGCGGTTGCGGATGGTCAGTTTGCCGATCTGGATCGGCTGGAACATTGCTTCGAAAGCCATGGCGGGTTCCTCGACTTACAACGGCTTGACGGTGAACAGGCCGTCGTCGTGGCCTTCTTCGGAGCCACCGTAGACTTGCTCGGCCACGGTGCGGATCTTGCTGCCGCGAGCGGCGAGGATCTGATCCATGGCACCGGCAAACCAGCCGGTGAACATGTAGTCGACCTTGCGCCCGACCTTGCCGTAGACGTAGACGAACGCTGAGTGTTCGAGCTTGACGCTGCAGGTGCCTTTATCGAGGTCGATGTCCTGGATCTTGAACAGGCCCCAGCCGCGCTGCGACAGGCGCTTCATGTAGTGCTCGAACACCGCGACGCCTTCCAGACCGTGGCATTCGGCTTCTTTTTCACACCAGTGCCAGGCGGATTTGTAGCCGGCCTTGTAGAGGATTTCGGCGTAGGCGTCGGCGCCCAGCACTTCCTCGATGCCCATGTGGTTGTTGACGAAGAAGTGGCGCGGCACGTACAGCATCGGCAGGGCGTCGGAGGTCCAGACACCGGTCTCGCTGTCGACTTCGATTGGCAATTGCGGGGCGATCTTGGCCATGGAAACTTAACTCCAGAAAAATTTGGGTGTTGCCCCCGGCGCGGACGGCCGGGGGAAAGTATTCAGAGAAGCGGCTTACTCGCCCCAGACGTCTTTCAAGACGTTGACCCAGTTTTCACCCATGATCTTGCGCACCACACGTTCGGAGTGGCCGCGCTTGAGCAGGGTTTCGGTCAGGTTCGGGAACTCGCCGACGGTGCGGATGCCCAGCGGGTTGATGATCTTGCCGAAGTTGGTCAGACGGCGGGCGTAGCCCTTGTCGTGGGTCAGGTATTCGAAGAAGTCCTGACCGTGACCCTGGGTGAAGTCGGTGCCGATACCGATGGCGTCTTCGCCCACGATGTTCATGGTGTATTCGATGGCTTCGGCGTAGTCGTCGATGGTCGAGTCGATGCCCTTGGCCAGGAACGGCGCGAACATGGTCACGCCGACGAAACCGCCGTGGTCGGCAATGAACTTCAGTTCTTCATCGGACTTGTTGCGCGGGTGCTCCTTGAGCCCCGACGGCAGGCAGTGGGAATAGCAGACCGGTTTTTTCGATTCGAGGATGACTTCCTCGGAAGTCTTGGAGCCGACGTGGGACAGGTCGCACATGACGCCGACACGGTTCATCTCGGCGACGATTTCGCGACCGAAGCCCGACAGACCGCCGTCACGCTCATAGCAACCGGTGCCCACCAGGTTCTGGGTGTTGTAGCACATCTGCACGATGCCGACGCCGAGCTGCTTGAACACCTCGACATAGCCGATCTGGTCTTCGAACGCATGGGCGTTCTGGAAGCCGAAGAGGATGCCGGTCTTGCCCTGCTCCTTGGCCTTGCGGATGTCGGCGGTAGTGCGGACGGGGATCACCAGATCGCTGTTTTCGCGAATCAGTTTCTGGCTGGCAGCGATGTTGTTGACCGTGGCCTGAAAGCCCTCCCACACCGACACGGTGCAGTTGGCCGCCGTCAGACCGCCCTTGCGCATGTCTTCGAACAGCTCGCGGTTCCATTTGGCAATGATCAGACCGTCGATAACGATGCTGTCGGCGTGTAATTCGGCTGGGCTCATCAGGCGTCCCCTTATTGGCGATTCATGCGCCGAATCGTCTGCCGGCGCTTTGGGGCCAGCATATGCCTCGGTGCGCGACCAGCCGGGTGCAAAAACGACAGGGGAATTGCCGAAAGCGTCAATCCGCGACAAAGGGTCGCCAACCGGTCCGACCAGCCACCTGTTCAAGCCCGCAAGCTTGAGCCAGAATCTGCCGCATCTCGGAAACACCACTGGATTAGAGCGGCGACATCAATGAAATCGATCTTCCTGGCTTTGGCACTGATTGCGACCGGCGTACACGCCGCCGAAGAGTCCGACAACAACCCGTGCGACGCGGTGGAAAACGACGTCCAGACCCTGGAATGCTCGACCTACAGCCGCACCACCGCCGAAGACCTGCTCCAGGACAACTTCAAAAGCCTGAACGAGCGCATGCAATCGACCTACGGCAAGAACCCTGCGCAACTGACCGACATCACCGCCAAACTCAAGACCGCCCAGCAACAATGGCTGAAAACCCGCGACGCCGATTGCGCCGTAGAAGCCTTCCCGGCGACGGACGGCAGCAAGGCGTTCAAGATTGCGCAGAATGATTGTGTGGCGCGGATGAGTGACGAGCGATCGGAGTTTTTGGAGTCGATTGGGCAGGAGTGAGGACTTGAGCTGTAAGCTGCACCTCTCCAGCCAATCAAGGGATTCACATGAACATCTGCGGTATCGAAATCAAAGGCAGTGAAGCGATCATCGCCGTGGCCTCCCTCGACGGTTCGGCGCTGAGCCATGTTGCGTTGAGCACCAAGAAAATCGCGCTGGACGATGACGACGAGGCGGCCAACGTCAAAGTGTTCGCTGCGCAGGTAGCGTCGTTTGTGCGGGAAAACGCCATCGATCGCATCGCGATCAAGAAGCGCAGCAAGAAGGGCGAGTTTGCCGGTGGGCCGACCACGTTCAAGATCGAGGGCGTTTTTCAGTTGCTGGACGGTTGTGAGGTGACGCTGCTGTCGCCGCAGACCATCAATGCCCAGGCCAAGAAGCACAACTTCGAGCTGCCGGGGACGCTGAACAAGTATCAGCACGAGGCTTACAAGGCGGCCTGCTCCGCTTTGCTGAAAAAGTAACTCAAGCCTGAGCGGTACGCCGATCCTCCCGCGGACACCGGGCAAACTTGGCCCGGTAACTGCGGGTGAAATACGACGGTGATTCAAACCCGCAGGCGATGCTGACTTCCAGCACACTCATGTCGGTCTGGCGCAACAGCTGCCGGGCTTTCTCCAGCCGCAAACGCAGGTAGAAGTTGCTCGGGGTGTCGTTCAGGTGCAGGCGGAACAGGCGCTCCAGTTGCCGCCGCGTCACCTTGATCGATTCCGCCAGTTCCAGGGTGGTCAGCGGCGGTTCGCTGTGCTGCTCCATCTCGCCGATCACATGCACCAGTTTCTTGTTGCTGATGCCGTAACGTGTGGCGACTTCCATACGCTGGTGGTCCTTGCGCGGACGAATCCTTCCCAATACAAACTGCTCGCTGACCTGGATCGCCAGTTGCGGGCCGTGGGCCTGGGCGATCAGGTCGAGCATCAGGTCGATGGATGCGGTGCCGCCAGCGGACGTGATGCGCCGACGGTCGATCTCGAACAGCTCCTGGGTGACGCTGAGCTGTGGATAAGATTCCTTGAAGGCATCGATGGCCTCCCAGTGCAGGGTCAGGCGATGGCCGTCTAGCAGGCCGGCCTCGGCGAGGACGAAGCTGCCAGTGTCGATGGCGCCGAGGGTCACGCCTTCGTTGTCCAGGCGGCGCAGCCAGTGCTCCAGCGCCGGGGTAGCGAATTTCAACGGTTCGAACCCGGCGACCACCAGCAGCGTCGCACCTTTTTTCAGCGGCTCCAGCGCCGCATCGGCGTTGACCGACATCCCGTTGCTCGCCAGCACCGCCCCGCCATCGGCGCTCAACACGTGCCAGCGGTACAGCTCGCCGCGAAAGCGGTTGGCCACCCGCAGCGGTTCGATCGCAGAGATGAAACCGATGGCGGAAAAACCCGGCATCAACAGAAAGTAGAAATCCTGGGACATGGCGCGCACTCGGTCAGCGGGTAGCGTGCAACGTTGATACGCCAGTTGTCGGCGGCATTCAAGAGCACAGGTCGCTGCAGTGCAAGAGCTGGTCGCCGCAGTGCGTTTTTGTGGGGGCGTTGCTGCGTAATTTGGCATCACCGGCACGACAGATGCCGGAACCCACAATAACGACCTGCCGAGGAACCCGACATGAAACGACTGATCAGCAGCTGTGTTCTCGCACTCAGCGGTACCGCGTTTTTAAGCGCCAGTGTCATGGCGGCCGAACCTGCCGCGTGCCAGAACGTGCGCATGGGCGTCGTGAACTGGACCGACGTGATCGCCACCAGCGCCATGACCCAGGTTCTGCTCGACGGCCTCGGCTACAGCACCAAACAAACCAGCGCGTCCCAGCAAATCATCTTCGCCGGGATCCGCGACCAGCGTCTGGACCTGTTCCTCGGCTACTGGAACCCGTTGATGACCCAGACCATCACCCCGTTCGTCGACGCCAATCAGGTCAAAGTCCTCCAGGCCCCGAGCCTCAAGGATGCCCGCGCCACCCTCGCCGTACCGACCTATCTGGCGGACAAGGGTCTGAAAACCTTCGCTGACATCGCCAAGTTCGAGAAAGAACTGGGCGGCAAGATCTACGGCATCGAGCCAGGCTCGGGCGCCAACACCCAGATCAAGGCGATGATCGCCAAGAACCAGTTCGGCCTCGGCAAATTCCAGCTCGTGGAATCCAGCGAGGCCGGCATGCTCGCCGCCGTCGATCGCGCCGTGCGCCGCAAGGAAGCCGTGGTGTTCTTCGGCTGGGCGCCGCACCCGATGAACGTCAACGTGAAGATGACTTATCTGACCGGCAGCGACGACGCCCTCGGCCCGAACGAAGGCATGGCCACCGTGTGGACCGTCACCGCGCCGAAATACGCCGAACAATGCCCGAACGTCGGCCGCCTGCTGAGCAACCTGACGTTCACCGCCGAAGACGAGAGCCGGATGATGCAGCCGCTGCTCGATCACAAGGATGCTTTCGAATCGGCCAAGCAATGGCTCAAGGATCACCCGCAGGACAAACAGCGCTGGCTCGAAGGCGTCACCACCTTCGATGGCAAACCGGCGGCTGAAAACCTCCAGCTCACCAGTAAATAAACCGCAACGAACGAACCACTTCGCAGCCCGCCACGGGCTGCGAACAGACCCATCACGCCTGAAGGAAAACGCACCATGAACCACGACGTCATCATCACCTGCGCACTCACCGGTGCTGGCGACACGACCGCCAAGAGCCCTCACGTGCCGGTCACTCCGAAACAGATCGCCGCAGCCGCTGTGGAAGCGGCCAAGGCCGGTGCCACCGTCGTGCATTGCCATGTCCGCGACCCGCAGACCGGCAAGTTCAGCCGCGACGTGGCGCTGTACCGCGAAGTCATGGAGCGCATCCGCGAAGCCGACGTCGACATCATCGTCAACCTCACCGCCGGCATGGGCGGCGACCTGGAAATCGGCCCGGGAGAGAACCCGATGGAGTTCGGCCCGAACACCGATCTGGTCGGCCCGCTGACCCGTCTGG
Source organism: Pseudomonas sp. GW822-FHT03F08 (assembly GCF_058801265.1). Lineage (NCBI taxonomy): Bacteria > Pseudomonadati > Pseudomonadota > Gammaproteobacteria > Pseudomonadales > Pseudomonadaceae > Pseudomonas > Pseudomonas sp. GW822-FHT03F08. The sequence goes on from NZ_JBXANC010000001.1 coordinate 151,691, forward strand.
CCCACGTCGAGGAGCTGCTGCCGGAAATCTGCACCCTGGATTGCGGCACCCTGAACTTCGGCGACGGCGACACCATTTACGTCTCCACCCCGGCGCAACTGCGCGCCGGCGCCAAGCGCATCACCGAGCTGGGCGTGAAGGCGGAGCTTGAGATTTTCGACACCGGTCACCTGTGGTTCGCCAAACAGATGATCAAGGAAGGCCTGCTCGACAACCCGCTGTTCCAGCTGTGCCTGGGCATCCCGTGGGGGGCGCCGGCCGACACCACCACCATGAAAGCCATGGTCGACAACCTGCCCGCCGACGCGGTGTGGGCCGGCTTCGGCATCGGCCGGATGCAAATGCCGATGGCGGCGCAAGCGGTGCTGCTCGGCGGCAACGTGCGGGTCGGTCTGGAAGACAACCTGTGGCTGGACAAAGGCGTGCTCGCGACCAACGGCCAACTGGTCGAACGCGCCAGCGAAATCCTCAGCCGTCTCGGCGCCCGCGTACTGACCCCGGCGGAAGGTCGCAAGAAAATGGGCCTGACCCAGCGCGGCTGAAGCCACCCTTTCCCCCGGTGGGCGGGCCATTGGCGCCCACCGTTTTTTTGCCTCATTCCAGGAAGTGACCATGAGCTTTATCACCGAAATCAAAACCTTCGCAGCACTGGGCAGCGGCGTCATCGGCAGCGGCTGGGTCGCCCGCGCCCTCGCCCATGGCCTCGACGTGGTGGCCTGGGACCCGGCGCCGGGTGCCGAAGCGGCGCTGCGCAAACGCGTGGCCAATGCCTGGGGCGCGCTGGAGAAAAACGGTCTGGCGCCGGGCGCCTCGCAGGACCGCCTGCGCTTTGTGGCGACCATTGAAGAATGCGTACGCGATGCGGATTTCATCCAGGAAAGCGCCCCGGAACGCCTCGAACTGAAACTGGAACTGCACAGCAAGATCAGCGCGGCGGCCAAGCCCAATGCCCTGATCGGCTCCAGCACCTCGGGCCTGTTGCCGAGCGAGTTCTACGAGAGTTCGACCCACCCGGAACGTTGCGTGGTCGGTCACCCGTTTAACCCGGTTTACCTGCTGCCGCTGGTTGAAGTGGTCGGCGGCAAGAACACCGCGCCGGAAGCGGTTCAAGCGGCGATGAAAGTCTACGAATCCCTCGGCATGCGCCCGCTGCATGTGCGCAAGGAAGTGCCGGGGTTCATCGCCGACCGCCTGCTCGAAGCGCTGTGGCGCGAGGCGCTGCACCTGGTCAACGACGGTGTGGCGACCACCGGTGAAATCGATGATGCGATCCGCTTTGGTGCCGGTCTGCGCTGGTCGTTCATGGGTACGTTTTTGACCTACACCCTGGCCGGTGGCGATGCGGGCATGCGTCACTTCATGTCGCAGTTCGGCCCGGCGTTGCAGTTGCCGTGGACCTATCTGCCGGCACCGGAACTGACGGACAAGTTGATCGACGATGTGGTGGATGGCACCAGCGATCAACTGGGGCGACACAGTATTTCGGCGCTGGAGCGCTATCGTGATGATTGCCTGCTGGCGGTGCTTGAGGCGGTGAAGACCACCAAAGAGAAGCACGGGATGAGTTTCAGCGAGTGATGTGTTGATTGATCGTACCCACGCAAAGCGTGGGTACGAACGTGCCTGGAGATAAATATGCCCACCCTCACCACCTACCAAACCAGAATCATCCCCGACTGGGTCGACTACAACGGCCACCTGCGTGACGCCTTCTATCTGCTGATCTTCAGCTACGCCACCGACGCCCTGATGGACCGCCTCGGTATGGACAGCAACAACCGCGAGGCCAGCGGTAACTCATTGTTCACCCTCGAACTGCACCTCAACTATCTGCACGAAGTGAAGCTCGATGCCGAGGTCGAAGTGCGCACACAGATCATCGGTCACGACCAGAAACGCCTGCACCTCTATCACAGCCTGCACCTGGCCGGCGGTGACAAGGAACTGGCCGGCAACGAACAGATGCTGCTGCACGTCGACCTCGCCGGGCCGCGTTCGGCTCCGTTTACCCCGGACACCCTGAGCCGCCTGCAAGCCATCGTCGCCGAGCAGGCCGACCTGCCCGCCCCGGCTTACATCGGCCGGGTCATCGCATTGCCGCCAGCCCGGTAAATCCATCCAACGCAAGGAGCCGCCATGCAAACCGCCGCCGCAGTTGCCGATTTCCGTACTTATCCGTTGATCAGCGCGCTGAACGGCGTGCAGAACCTGGCGGATCGCGTCCTGATCGAATGGGCCGACGGGCGCGTCAGCCCGTTCCACCATGTGTGGCTGCGGGACAACTGCCCGTGTCCGCAGTGCGTCTACAGCGTTACCCGCGAGCAGGTGTTCGAGATCGTCGATGCGGCGCAGGATCTGTCGCCCTCCGCCGCGCACATCGACACCGATGGCTGCCTGCGTATCGACTGGCAGGACGGCCACCTCAGCTGCTTCGATGCGGGTTGGTTGCGGGCCCACGCCTATGACGACGAGACCCGCGTCGAACGCCTGGCCGCCAAACCGAAAGCCTTTCTCTGGCGCAGCGACTTGCAGTTGCCGGTGTTCGACTATTCAGCCCTGATGAACGACAACGCCGCGCTGCTGCAATGGTTGCTGGCCGTGCGCGACATCGGTCTGACCCAGGTGCGCGGCGTGCCCACCGAACCCGGTTCGCTGAAGCTGATCGCCCAGCGCATTTCGTTCATCCGCGAGAGCAATTTCGGCGTGCTGTTCAACGTGCAATCCAAGGCCGATGCCGACAGCAATGCCTACACCGCTTTCAACCTGCCGTTGCACACCGACCTGCCGACTCGCGAGCTGCAACCGGGGCTGCAATTTCTGCATTGTCTGGTGAACGACGCCGAGGGTGGCGAGAGTATTTTCGTCGACGGTTTTGCGATTGCCGAAGCCTTGCGTCAGGAAGATCCCTCGTCGTTCAAGGCGCTGTGCGAGATCCCGGTGGAATTTCGCAACAAGGACCGCCACAGCGACTATCGCTGCCTCGCCCCGATCATCGCCCTGGATGCCTTGGGCCGGGTTGCGGAAATCCGCATGGCCAACTTTCTGCGCGGCGCGTTCGACACCTCAGTCGAGCAAATGCCCCTGCTGTATCGCGCGTATCGACGCTTCATCGCCATGACCCGCGAGCCACGCTTCCGGCTGATGCAGCGGCTCAATCCGGGCGAGTTGTGGTGCTTCGACAACCGCCGCACCCTGCATGCGCGCAACGCCTTCGACCCGACCACCGGGGCCCGGCACTTTCAGGGCTGCTACATCGATCGGGATGAGTTGCTGTCGCGGATTCTGGTGTTGCAGCGCTAGACCGCGGCAGCGTTATTCGCAGGCAAAAAAAGCCCCGATACAAGCCGTGACAGGATCGGGGCGAGGGTACTGTTGAGGAGCTGCCATGCCGAGGGTGACCAAACCTTCGTGAAGCGAGCTGGGTTCAGTGTGCCCACTCCCCGACACGGCAAGTTAGCCGAAAACGACATGCTCATAGCCAATGTGGACACTGCGACAAATCGCCCTTGCCGTGCCTGGGCAGGCCTACCAGAATCGAGTCACGACCTCCGTTGCCGAAGAAGGATTCGCGTCATGATGTATGCCGATTTGATCGATCAGGAAGACCTGTTGGGCCAACTCAAGTCGTTGGGATTCGAAGTACCGTCGGGCTCGTCTGCCCAGCAGGCCTGCGAGTGCGCGGTGCGGGGCCTGGACGATGTACGGGCCAATACGTTGCGCACCATGGTCAAGCAGATGTACACCAGCAGCGCGAGTATTCAGCCGACCGTGCGTGAAGCCATCGACAAGCAGTTGCTGCCGGCCCTGGCGCAGTATCAGCAGACCCGCGCCTGACATCCCGGGCGTTTGCTAGAGTGGTGGCCTTGACGACCACCACGAGCGAACGCCGATGTTCCTTATCCAAAACTGCCAGTCCAGCGAGCAATCGGGCTGGCTGCCCCTGCGCCAGGCCCTCTGGCCCGATGCTTCGGAACACGAACATCGCGATGAAATCGAGCAGCAACTGAAAGCGCCGCAGCGCTATATCAACTTCGTCGCCTACGACACGCAGAACCATCCGGTCGGCCTCGCCGAAGCCTCATTGCGCACCGATTACGTCAACGGCACCGACAGCTCGCCGGTGGTGTATCTGGAAGGCATCTACGTGGTGCCAGAACAGCGCCGCCATGGCGTGGCCGCCCGGTTGATCGAGCACGTTGCGCAGTGGGGACGGGAAAACGGCTGCGTGGAAATGGCTTCCGACACCGGTGTCGACAACCTGACTAGTCAAGCGACGCACAAGGCGCTCGGCTTCGAGGAAACCGAGCGCGTCGTGTACTTCAAGCGCGCGCTCTGATCAGAGGCGCACGCTGGCAAAGGTCGACTCGTTGCGCGCCTGGCTAAGCGCCGACATCGGCCCGGACAGCGGCGACATCACGATGGCCTGCGGCAGCGGCAGCATCGCCACCTGCTGGGTGGTGTTGGAACCGACGCGCTCGTCACGCGGCGGAATGCCGAAGTATTCGCGGTAGCACTTGGAGAAGTGCGGCGTCGACACAAACCCGCAGACCGACGCCACTTCGATGATCGACATCGGCGTCTGTTTGAGCAGTTGCCGGGCACGGATCAGGCGCAGCTTGAGGTAGTAGCGCGACGGCGAGCAGTGCAGGTATTTCTGGAACAAGCGCTCGAGCTGGCGACGGGACACGGCGACGTACACCGCCAGTTCGTCGAGGTCGATCGGCTCTTCCAGGTTGGCTTCCATCAGCGCGACGATTTCCTGCAGTTTCGGCTGGTTGGTGCCGAGCATGTGCTTGAGCGGCACGCGCTGGTGATCCTGCTCGTTGCGGATGCGCTCGTAGACGAACATTTCCGAGATCGCGGCGGACAGTTCACGACCGTGATCGCGGCTGATCAGGTGCAGCATCATGTCCAGCGGCGCGGTGCCTCCGGAGCTGGTGAAACGGTTGCGGTCGAGGGTGAACAGACGGGTGCTCATCGCAACGCGCGGGAAAGCTTCCTGCATCGCCGCCAGACATTCCCAGTGCACGCTGCAATCGAAGCCGTCGAGCAGGCCGGCGCAGGCCAGGGCCCAACTGCCGGTGCACACGGCACCGAGGCGACGGGACTGGCGCGCCTGGCTTTGCAGCCACGAGACGTGTTCACGGGTAACAGTGCGTTGAATGCCGATCCCGCCGCACACGATGATGGTGTCGAGAGCCGGGGCTTTGTGCATGGAGGCGTCGGGAGTGATCTGCAGACCGTCACTGGCCCAGACCTGGCCACCGTCGACGGTGAGGGTGGTCCAGCGATACAGCTCGCGACCGGACAACTGGTTGGCCATGCGCAGCGGTTCGACTGCGGAAGCCAGGGAAATCAGCGTGAAATTGTCCAGCAGCAGAAAGCCGATGGATTGAGGCGCACGGTTCTGGGGTTGAGCCCCGGAGTTGAACGACGTCATCGCGGTATCTCCTCACACAAAGCGGGTGATGGCCTCAGGCGGAGGCTCTTGTTATTGCCATCGTTCTCTTGCGTGAGACGGGGCTTTGTTATGACAGAGCAATTGCCATGCCTGAAATTGAATGTGCGTTCAATAACTCCTGAAAACGACGTCGCGACGCGTCTATACAAGCCGTCCGACGAAAGGTAGTTCGAAGTGCCATCAGCGGCGGTGAAAGCCCTGCCCCGAAGCGCGTGAGCAAATCGGTAGCACTTGTGGGAACAGGGCCGGGCGCGATTGTCGGACAGTGTCACCGCAGGCACGGGTGACGGACGGTCGCCAGCATCAATCACGCGCTGGAGGTGGGAAAGACTCTTATCTGATTGCGACGCGCCAAAAGGTGGCGCGTTTTATTGCCGATGCTCGCTTGGTGCGCAGTTTTGACTGGTCTGGTGTTCTCAGAGGAATCAGCACTCGACCGCGCTGACCGCCAACCCGCCCCGCGAAGTCTCTTTATATTTGTCATGCATGTCGGCGCCGGTATCGCGCATGGTGCGGATCACCCGGTCCAGCGAAATAAAGTGCTGACCATCGCCGCGCAGGGCCATCTGTGCCGCATTGATCGCTTTGACCGCCGCAATGGCATTGCGCTCGATGCACGGCACCTGGACGAGACCGCCCACCGGATCGCAGGTCAGGCCGAGGTTATGTTCCAGGCCGATTTCAGCCGCGTTGCACAATTGCTCCGGGCTTGCGCCGAGGATTTCCGCCAGCCCTGCCGCCGCCATTGCGCAGGCCGAACCGACCTCGCCTTGGCAACCGACTTCAGCGCCAGAGATCGAGGCGTTCTTCTTGCACAGAATCCCCACCGCTGCCGCCCCGAGGAAATAGTCGACCACGTTGGCGTCGGTCACTGCCTCGCTGAATTTCATGAAGTAGTGCAGCACCGCCGGAATGATCCCGGCCGCGCCGTTGGTCGGTGCCGTGACCATGCGCCCGCCGGCCGCGTTTTCTTCGTTCACCGCCAGGGCGAACAGGTTGACCCACTCCATGGCGCTGAGGGTCGAGCCGATCACATTGGGCTTGTTCAATTCCTGAAGGCTGCGGTGCAACTTGGCCGCACGCCGCCGCACGTTCAGGCCGCCGGGCAGGATGCCTTCGTGCTTGAGGCCCTGCTCGACGCAATCCTGCATCGCCCGCCAGAGCTTCATCAGCCCGGCGCGGATTTCCTCTTCGCTGCGCCAGACTTTCTCGTTGGCCATCATCAGTTCGGCGACACGCAGATTGTTCTGCTTGCACAGCTCCAGCAGCTCGACGGCGCTGGAGAAGTCATAAGGCAATTCGGTGCGATCCAGATCCACCACACCGCTGGACGCCTGCGCCTCATCGACGACAAAACCGCCGCCGACCGAATAGTAGGTATCGCGATGAATCTCGCCGTGATCGCCTTCGGCAACCAGGGTCATGGCGTTGGGATGGAACGGCAGGTTTTCGTCGATCAGGCGCATGTCGCGGGCCCATATAAAGGGCACCGACAAACGACCATCCAGTAAAAGGGTGTGAGTTTCGCGCAGGGCCTGGATTCGTGGGCCGATCTGCGACGGATCGATCGCGTCCGGCCACTCGCCCATCAGTCCCATGATCACGGCGTTGTCGCTGCCGTGACCGACACCGGTGGCCGACAGCGAACCGAACAGCTGCACCTCGATCCGCCGCACTTGCTCCAGCAGGAATTTGTCGCGCAGAGACTCGACGAACAGCGCCGCGGCGCGCATTGGCCCGACGGTGTGAGAGCTGGACGGGCCGATGCCGATTTTGAACAGGTCGAAAACGCTGATAGCCATTGATGCAGAGCTCCTGAGAGTGCCGTCCGGGGCGTGAAGCGCCCGCTGGCGGAGCTGCTACGCTCAAGCTGCGATCCGCCGGAATGCCCGCATCATCAGGCTTTTCCCGGGTCGCTCGGCGTCTGACACCGACGCACTCATGCCCACTAACGCCGTGCCGGTTTTCGCCCGTGTTTTCGCCGTTTTTATGCGGTTCAGATGGCCAAACGGGGCTGAAAAAAGCTGTAAACGACGTCACCGACACTGGATGCGACCATCCCTGTACTGGATACGACGCACCCTGTAGGCGTCAGATTTTCACTGGTACATGATCGTATCGACTCGATTGCAAGGCGCCGTGGTAGAGCTGTCTCCAGAACGCCATCCAACCGCAACCTATAAGTGCGGTGGTCCAGTCGGAACACTGCCAAAAAAAACACCAAGGAGTCCATCCATGAAAGGTTCCCCGTCGTTGTTGTTGGCCGCCATGCTGAGTCTGCCGTTACTGGCTCAAGCCGCAGAACCGGCGCAGTGCAGTACCGTTAACTTCTCCGATGTCGGCTGGACCGACATCACCGCAACAACCGCGACCACCAGCGTGGTGCTCGACGCCCTCGGCTACAAGACCAAGACCACCATGATCTCCGTGCCCGTGACCTACAAGTCGCTGGCCGACGGCAAGAACATGGACGTGTTCCTCGGCAACTGGATGCCGACCATGGAAAACGACATCAAGGCCTACCGTGATGCCGGCACCGTGGAAGTCGTGCGCACCAACCTCAAGGGCGCCAAATACACCCTCGCCGTACCGCAGGCGCTGTACGACAAGGGCCTGCATGACTTCGCCGACATCGCCAAATTCAAGAAAGAACTCGACGGCAAGATCTATGGCATCGAGCCGGGCAACGACGGCAACCGTCTGATCCAGAGCATGATCGACAAGGATGCCTTCGGCCTGAAAGCCGCGGGTTTCAAAGTCGTCGAATCGTCCGAAGCGGGCATGCTCTCGCAGGTCGACCGCGCGCAGAAACGCGACACCGCCGTGGTTTTCCTCGGCTGGGCGCCGCACCCGATGAACAAGCGCTTCAAGATTCAATACCTGACCGGCGGCGACGACTTCTTCGGCCCGGATTTCGGCGCGGCCACCGTTGCGACCAACACCCGCAAGGGCTACGTCGAAGAATGCAGCAACGTCGGTCAGTTGCTGAAGAATCTGGAGTTCACCGTCGACATGGAAAGCACCCTGATGGGCAACATCCTGGACGACAAGATGAAGCCTGACGCGGCCGCCAAGGCCTGGCTGAAAAAGAATCCACAGGTGCTCGATACCTGGCTCGCTGGCGTGACCACCATTGACGGTAAACCTGGCCTGGAGGCCGTGAAAGCCAAGTTGAATCAGTAATCGCTTATGCCGGACGGCTCCGGCCGTCCGGGCTGTTTATTTCCTTGCATGCGGACGTTCACTACCATGCTGATTGATCAGAAAATCCCTTTAGGCCAGTACATCGCGGGCTTCGTTGAATGGTTGACGCAACACGGCGCCAGCACCTTCGACGCAATCGCCGTGACCCTGGAAACGATGATCCACGGCGTGACGTTTGCGCTGACCTGGTTCAACCCGCTGGTGTTGATCGGCCTCATCGCTCTGCTCGCGCACTTCATTCAACGCAAATGGGGCCTCACCGCCTTCGTGATCGCCTCCTTTCTGCTGATCCTCAATCTGGGGTACTGGCAGGAAACCATGGAAACCCTCGCCCAGGTCATGTTCGCGACCCTGGTCTGCGTGGTCATCGGCGTGCCGCTGGGCATCGTCGCTGCGCATAAACCGATGTTCTACACTTTGATGAGGCCGGTGCTCGATCTGATGCAGACCGTACCGACCTTCGTTTACCTCATTCCTACCCTGACCCTCTTCGGGCTGGGCGTGGTTCCGGGCCTGATCTCCACGGTGGTGTTCGCCATCGCTGCGCCGATCCGCCTGACCTACCTGGGCATCCGCGATGTCCCGGAAGAACTGATGGACGCCGGCAAGGCCTTCGGCTGCTCGCGTCGCCAACTGCTTTCACGGATCGAACTGCCCCACGCCATGCCAAGCATCGCGGCCGGCATCACCCAGTGCATCATGCTTTCATTGTCGATGGTGGTGATCGCGGCACTGGTGGGCGCCGACGGACTCGGCAAACCGGTGGTCAACGCACTGAACACTGCTGATATCGCCCTGGGCTTCGAAGCGGGCCTGGCGATCGTACTGCTGGCGATCATGCTCGACCGTATCTGCAAACAACCCGACGCAAAAGTAGGGGGTGACGCATGAGCATTATTCGCTTCGATAACGTTGACGTTATCTTCGCCAAGGATCCACGCGAGGCGCTCAAGCTGCTGGATCAGGGCATGACCCGTAACGAGATCCTGAAAAAGACCGGGCAGATTGTCGGCGTTGAAAAAGCCAGCCTGGATATCGAGAAAGGTGAAATCTGCGTACTGATGGGCCTGTCCGGCTCCGGCAAATCCAGCCTGTTGCGCTGCATCAACGGCCTCAACACCGTGAGCCGCGGCAAGCTGTTCGTCGAGCACGAAGGCAAGCAGATCGACATCGCCTCCTGCACCCCGGCCGAACTGAAAATGATGCGCACCAAGCGCATTGCGATGGTTTTCCAGAAGTTCGCCCTGATGCCTTGGTTGACCGTGCGCGAGAACATCAGCTTCGGTCTGGAAATGCAGGGCCGTCCCGAGAAAGAACGGCGCAAACTGGTGGACGACAAGCTTGAGCTGGTCGGCCTGACCCAGTGGCGCAACAAGAAACCCAACGAACTGTCCGGCGGCATGCAGCAGCGTGTAGGCCTGGCCCGCGCGCTGGCGATGGACGCCGACATTCTGCTGATGGACGAACCGTTCTCGGCCCTCGACCCGCTGATCCGTCAGGGTCTGCAGGATGAATTGCTGGAACTGCAACGCAAGCTGAGCAAGACCATCGTGTTCGTGAGCCACGACCTCGACGAGGCGCTGAAACTCGGCAGCCGCATCGCGATCATGAAAGACGGCCGGATCATCCAGTACAGCGTGCCGGAAGAGATCGTGCTCAATCCTGCGGACGATTACGTGCGCACCTTCGTTGCCCACACCAATCCGCTGAACGTGCTCTGCGGTCGCAGCCTGATGCGCACCCTGGACAACTGCAAACGCATCAACGGTTCGGTGTGCCTCGATCCGGGCGGCGATTCGTGGCTGGACCTGGCTGAAGGCAACACCATCAAGGGTGCACGCAAGAACGGTTCGGTACTCGACCTGCAGAACTGGGTGCCGGGGCAAGCGGTGGAAGGCCTCGATCGTCGTCCGACACTGGTGGATTCGAACATCGGCATGCGTGACGCCTTGCAGATCCGTTACCAGACCGGCAACAAGCTGGTGCTGCACGACAACAACCATGTGGTGGGGATTCTTGGGGACAGCGAGCTGTATCACGCGCTGCTCGGCAAGAACCTGGGGTAAAGAGAGCAGACACAAAAACGCCGCGAGAGGATCGCGGCGTTTTTGTTTTCATCATTCCCACGCAGGACGTGGGAATGAACAATCGCTATTAGCTGTACACCCGGCCAAGGAGCTGCCGATGGCTTTCAAACTGATCGAGCACATCGCGAGTGATCTGATCCTGCGTGAAGCCCATCAGGTCGTAATCCTGGCTGCCGTTGTGCAGGTACACCTCGGCGCGGTAGTAACGCTGGCGCGCTTCATCGGACTGGGCCGATTCGGTCGGGGTCGCCAGATAGCCGTCCAGGCTCACTTCGTAGACAAAAGGGTTGCCCTCTTCCATCTCGACGCGCACGCCCATGCAACGCTTGGATTTACCCAGCAGCGTTTGCACTTCCAGGCCTTGGGTACGCAGCTGTGCAGCCGCATCGTCCAGCGCCGGAGTAACGTGTTTGTCCATGAAACGTTGCACCACCGACTGGCTCGGTTGCAGGTCCAGTTGAGTCAGGCGCTCGCTGAAACCACGACGACCGCGCTCAGCCAGTTGCGCTTGCTCCTGTTCGATCTGCACGTCCTGGCGCATGGCCTTGTGCAAGCCGAACATGAAGAACACCAGCACCACCGAGAACGGCAGACCGGCCAGCACCACCATGGTCTGCATGGCTTCGAAGTTACCGGCGAACAGCAGGCCGATGGTCACCAGGGTGATCACGACCGACCAGAAGATCCGCAACCAGTGCGGTGCGTCTTCGTCGACGGTGCCGCCCTTGCAGGAAAGGTTGGCCATCATTACCGCGCCAGAGTCGGCCGGGGTCAGGAACAGTACGAAACCTACAAAGATCGACACACCGATGACGACTTTCGACGCCGGGTAATGTTCAAGCAACTGATAGATCGCCATCGACGGCTGTTCCAGCGCCGTCTTGCCAAGCTCCACCGCACCGTGGTTCATCACCAGGTCCAGTGCCGAGTTACCGAAGATCGACAGCCACGCCAGGGTGAAGCCCAGCGGAATCAGCAGCACGCCGGCCACCAGTTCACGCACGGTACGACCACGGGAAATCCGCGCGATGAACATGCCGACGAATGGGGCCCAGGAAATCCACCATGCCCAGTAGAACAGAGTCCACAGGCCCAGCCAGCGGTCGGACTTGGCACTGTCGCCTTCATAGACGTACAGGTCGAAAGTCTTCAGCACCACGCCGTTGAGGTAGTCACCGATGTTCTGCACGAAGCCGTTGAGCAGGTGCAGGGTCGGGCCGAACAGCAGCACGAAAATCAGCAGGCCGCTGAACAGAATGATGTTGAGGTTGGACAGACGACGGATGCCGTTTTCCACGCCGGACACGGCAGCGATGGTCGCCACGGTGCTCATCACGATGATCACGATCAGCAGGTTGGTGTTGCTGTGCTCCATGCCGAACAGGTTTTCCAGGCCCGAAGATACTTGCAGCGAGCCGATCCCCAGGTTGGTCACCAGACCCAGCAGGGTCACGAACATGCCGAAGCCGTCTACCGCATGACCGGCAGCGCCCTTGACCCAACGCTCGCCCACCAGCGGGTACAGCGCCGAACGCAGTGCCAGCGGCTGGTTATGACGGTAAGCGAAATAGGCAACAGCCAGACCGACCAGTGCGTAGATCGCCCAGCCGTGCAGGCCCCAGTGCAGGAAAGTCAGCTGAACAGCCTGACGCGCCGCCAGGTTGGTAGCGGACGCACCTTCCGGTGGGTTGAAGTAGTGATCCAGCGGCTCGGAGGCGCCGAAGTACAGCAGCGAAATACCGATACCCGACGAGAACAGCATCCCCGCCCAGGCGCCATAGCTGAAATCCGGGGTGTCGTCCTTGCTACCCAGTTTGAGTTTGCCGTAGGAAGAAAACGCCAGGCCCACCACAAACACCAGGTAAGCGGCGATCACCACCATGTAGTACCAGCCGAAGCTGCGGGACAACCAGGCCTGAGCCACTCCCAACAATCTGCCGGCCTCTTGCGGGGCGATGATCAGAATGGCGGTCAACAACAGAATCAACGCGGTAGAGGTGTAGAACACCCAACCGTTGACCGTCACCTTCTCGGGCGGGGTCTTTATAAGCGAGGCAGAACTCATGGCACAAATGCTCCAGGCAGTGCGAGAGAAGAACACAAGGCAACACGGAACCCGACCAATCGGTTAGTTGGCAGCCGACCGGCGGGTGATATAAAGACACCCCGAAAAAAGCCCGAACCTGCAGAGATGGCACCGCGAATCGCCGTCGTGGCCGAGGTCTGGACGTTCATCCGAAACCTGGCCTCGAGCGTCTTGCCCATTCAACACGTCCATCGAACGTCGAACCGCGCCTTGCCCCGCGCAGGTTTCGAGCATTTTCGGATGTCGGTTTATCGCCACTTACACGTAGGAAAAATCTGTAGGCAGCGACGATTTGTCGCAGATCTTATTCTTTGTTGATTGAACGTTCAATCAAAACAAAATAGACTGGCCCTCAATCCGATCGGCGTTTATCGCCCGTTGGAAGGCCTAAGGAGATGTGCAAGATGCCCAAGGTCGGTATGCAACCCATCCGCCGCCAACAACTGATCGAAGCCACTTTGCAGGCCGTCGATCAGGTCGGAATGGGGGACGCCAGCATTGCGCTGATCGCCCGTTTGGCCGGTGTCTCGAATGGCATCATCAGTCACTATTTTCAGGACAAAAACGGCCTGATTGCCGCCACGATGCGGTATCTGATGAGCGTCCTCAGCGAGAACGTCACCGCGCGCCGTCAGGCGCTGGCAGACAGCAGCCCCCGGGCGCATCTGCAGGTGATCATCGAAGGCAACTTCGACGCCAGCCAGGTCAATGGCCCGGCAATGAAAACCTGGCTGGCCTTCTGGGCCACCAGCATGCACCAGCCGTCTTTGCACAGGTTGCAGCGGATCAACGATCACCGTCTGTATTCCAACCTGTGCTGCGAGTTCCGCCGTGTGTTGCCGCTCGAAGATGCGCGCAGCGCCGCCCGTGGACTGGCAGCTCTGATTGACGGCTTGTGGTTGCGCGGCGCGCTGTCGGGAGACGCTTTCGACACCGCGCAGGCGCAACAGATCGCTTACGAATACATGGATTTCCAATTGGCCAAGAAGGTGAGCTAGAGCACAGAGAAAACGCTCGGCCCCTGAACGCCACCGCAGCCTGATCGCGGTGGTCAACGCCAACCACTTATGCACTTGCGAGGACACTATGGCCCGTTTCGAACTGCAAAAACTCTACATCGATGGCGCGTACTCCGACGCCGGCAGCGATGCCACCTTCGAAGCCATCAACCCGGCTAACGGTGAAGTCCTCGCACAAGTGCAACGTGCGACCAAGGAAGACGTCGAGCGCGCAGTCGTCAGCGCCGAAAAGGGCCAGAAAATCTGGGCCGCGATGACCGCCATGGAGCGTTCGCGCATCCTGCGTCGCGCCGTCGACATCCTGCGCGAGCGCAACGATGAACTGGCTGCTCTGGAAACCCTGGACACCGGTAAAGCGTTCTCCGAAACCAAATACGTCGACATCGTTACCGGCGCCGACGTGCTGGAATACTACGCAGGCCTGGTACCCGCCATCGAAGGCGAGCAGATCCCGCTGCGTGACACCGCATTCGTCTACACCCGTCGCGAGCCGCTGGGCGTGGTTGCCGGTATCGGCGCGTGGAACTACCCGATCCAGATCGCCCTGTGGAAATCCGCTCCAGCCCTGGCGGCCGGTAACGCGATGATCTTCAAGCCAAGCGAAGTCACCTCGCTGACCACCCTGAAACTGGCCGAGATCTACACCGAAGCCGGCGTTCCGAACGGCGTGTTCAACGTCCTGACCGGCAGCGGCCGTGAAGTCGGCACCTGGCTGACCGAGCACCCGCGCATCGAGAAAATCTCCTTCACCGGCGGCACCGACACTGGCAAGAAGGTCATGGCCAGCGCTTCGGCTTCGTCGCTCAAAGACGTGACCATGGAGCTGGGCGGCAAGTCCCCGCTGATCATCTGCGACGACGCCGACCTGGATCGCGCCGCCGACACCGCCATGATGGCCAACTTCTACAGCTCCGGTCAGGTCTGCACCAACGGCACTCGCGTGTTCGTACCGAGCCACCTGAAAGCCGCTTTCGAAGCCAAGATCGTCGAGCGCGTTGCCCGCATCCGCGTTGGCAACCCGGAAGACGAAAACACCAACTTCGGCCCGCTGGTCAGCTTCGCGCACATGGAAAACGTGCTGGGCTACATCGCCAAGGGTAAAGAAGAAGGCGCTCGCGTTCTGTGCGGCGGCGACCGTCTGACCGACGGCGAATTCGCCAAAGGCGCGTTCGTGGCACCGACCGTGTTCACCGACTGCACCGACGACATGACCATCGTCCGTGAAGAAATCTTCGGCCCGGTAATGGCGATCCTGACCTACGAAACCGAAGAAGAAGTGATCCGCCGCGCCAACGACACCGACTTCGGCCTGGCCGCCGGTATCGTCACCCGCGACCTGAACCGCGCCCACCGCGTGATTCATCAACTGGAAGCCGGTATCTGCTGGATCAACGCCTGGGGCGAGTCCGACGCAAAAATGCCGGTCGGCGGTTACAAGCAGTCGGGCGTTGGCCGTGAGAACGGCATCAGCTCGCTGAACAACTTCACTCGCATCAAATCGGTACAGGTCGAGCTGGGCGATTACGTCTCGGTGTTCTAAGACCCGCCATCGTGCGCTGCCCGCGAAGCCGCCTTCGCGGGCATGTCTGCTCGCCGCTCCCACACGGGAAGCGCTGGCTGTCTGACCTGACCAACTTTCAAAGAGGGTGCATTCAATGTCCCAAGAATTCGATTACATCATCGTGGGTGCCGGTTCTGCCGGTAACACCCTGGCGACCCGTCTGACTGAAGACGAAGGCGTCACCGTCCTGCTGCTCGAAGCAGGCGGCCCGGACTACCGCATGGACTTCCGCACGCAGATGCCGGCCGCACTGGCCTTCCCGCTGCAAGGCCGTCGCTACAACTGGGCGTACGAAACCGATCCGGAACCGTACATGGACGGTCGCCGGATGGAATGCGGTCGCGGCAAAGGCCTCGGCGGTTCCTCGCTGATCAACGGCATGTGCTACATCCGCGGCAACGCGATGGACTACGACGGCTGGTCGAAACTGCCAGGTCTGGAAGACTGGACCTACCTCGACTGCCTGCCGTACTTCCGCAAAGCGGAAACCCGCGACATCGGCCCGAACGACTACCACGGTGGCGAAGGTCCGGTCAGCGTGACCACGCCGAAGGCGGGCAACAACCCGCTGTTCCACGCCATGGTTGAAGCTGGCGTACAAGCCGGTTACCCGCGCACCGAAGACTTGAACGGCTACCAGCAGGAAGGCTTCGGCCCGATGGACCGCACCGTGACGCCGAAAGGCCGTCGTGCTTCCACCGCCCGAGGTTATCTGGACGTGGCCAAGAAGCGTTCGACCCTGACCATCGTCACTCACGCCCTGACCGACAAAGTCTTGTTCGACGGCAAGCGCGCCGTTGGCGTGCGTTACCTGGTCGGCGCTGCCGAAGAGCGCGTTGAAGCCCGCGCCCGTAAAGAAGTCATCGTCTGCTCCGGCGCGATCGCTTCGCCGCAACTGCTGCAACGCTCCGGCGTAGGCCCGGCGAAACTGCTGGAAAGCCTCGACATCCCGGTCGTTCACGATCTGCCGGGCGTCGGCGAAAACCTGCAGGATCACCTCGAGCTGTACCTGCAATTCGCCTGCACCCAACCGGTCTCGCTGTACCCGTCGCTGCTCTGGTACAACCAGCCGGCCATTGGTGCCGAGTGGCTGTTCAACGGCACCGGCATCGGCGCCAGCAACCAGTTCGAAGCCGGCGGTTTCATCCGTACTCGCGAAGAGTTCGAATGGCCGAACATCCAGTACCACTTCCTGCCGGTGGCGATTAACTACAACGGCAGCAACGGTGTGCAAGAGCACGGTTTCCAGGCGCACATGGGTTCCATGCGTTCGCCGAGCCGTGGTCGCATCCAGGTCAAATCCAAGGATCCGCGCCAGCACCCGAGCATCCTGTTCAACTACATGGCCACCGAACAAGACTGGCAGGAATTCCGCGACGGCATCCGCCTGACCCGTGAAATCATGCAACAGCCTGCACTGGACGCTTTCCGTGGCCGCGAAATCAGCCCGGGCATCGAAGTGCAAACCGATGAGCAGCTGGACAAGTTCATCCGCGAGCACGCCGAAACCGCGTTCCACCCGTCCTGCTCGTGCAAGATGGGCACCGACGAGATGGCCGTAGTGGATGGCGAAGGCCGCGTGCATGGCATGCAGGGTCTGCGTGTGGTCGATGCCTCGATCATGCCGATCATCACCACCGGCAACCTGAACGCGCCGACGATCATGATGGCCGAGAAAATCGCCGACAAGATCCGTGGCCGTCAGCCACTGCCGCGCAGCAAGGCGCCGTACTACGTCGCTGGCGATGCGCCGGTGAAAGGCAAGGCACTGCGTGATGTGAGTGCTGTTGCTCAGTAAGTCGTAATACCGGGCGGTGATCGTTCCCATGCAATGTGGGAACGATCAGCCGACTCAAAGCAGTAAATCCTCCTACACCCCCTCTTCACTTGATCCTACCCCCACGCAGGCCTACTCTAGTCCTCGCGCAATCGTTTCACCCCTCCCCGCCGAATCCGCTTCGCCGCTACTCCCATAACAAGGAGGTTCCCTGATGTTCGATTTCCACCCCCAGCTCAAGCAGCGCTTCGCTGCCTTGCGCACGGGCGCCGAGTTTTTTTCCCTGCGGTATGTACGCGAGTCCGGCCAGTACCTGTCGGTGCGCAAGAACGTTGCCGAGCCGCCGAGCCTGAGCCGCGACGAAGGCGCGATGCTCACCGTTCGCGTCAACGGCGTCGAAGCCTACGCCGCGACCAATGACCTGTCGCAACAAGGCCTGCAAGCCGCCCTCGAGCGCGCCGAACAGCAGGCCCGGCGGATCAAGCCCCACGCCCTGCTCGACCTGAGCCAGCAGCCGGTGTCCAGCGACCGCGCCGACTACTTTTCACCCAATCTTGAACAACCCTTCCCGTCCCTGAGCGAATGCTTCGAGCTGCTCGGCTCGGAGTCCGCCTCGGTGCCAAAGGATGAGCGCCTGGTGAATTGGGAAGTGAGCATCGGCATCACCCACGTCGAGCAGATCTACCTGAGCAGTGTCGGGGCCGAATTGCGCCAGGCCCAGCGCTTCGTTTATCCGGGCCTGGACGTCACCGCCTACGACGGCAACGACAGCCAGACCCGCAGCCTCGGCCGCGAGAACTTCGGCCAGCAGGGCGGCGCCGACGTGATCAGCCGTTGCGGTCTGATCGGCGCCGGCCCGCAAGTCGCCGATCAGGCGCTGCAACTGCTGCTCGCGCCGAACACCCCGCAAGGCCCGCGCGACCTGCTGCTGATGCCTGACCAGATGATGCTGCAGATCCATGAATCCATTGGTCACCCACTGGAACTGGACCGGATCCTCGGCGACGAGCGTAATTACGCCGGCACCAGTTTCGTCAAAACCTCGGATTTCGGCAGCCTGCAATACGGCTCGAAACTGCTCAACGTGACGTTCGATCCGGGCATTCCCGAAGAACTGGCGAGTTACGGTCACGATGACGACGGCTCCAAAGCCAGCAAGCAATTCCTGATTCGCGAAGGCCTGTTGGTACGGCCGCTGGGCGGTGCCTTGTCGCAGTTCCGCGCGGGTCTGGACGGTGTCGCCAACAGCCGCGCCTGTGGCTGGAATCGCCCACCGATCGACCGTATGGCCAACCTCAACATCGAGCCGGGCGATCAGCCGCTGGAACAACTGATCGGCGGCATCGAAAACGGCATTCTGATGAGCACCAACCGCTCATGGTCGATCGACGATGCACGCAACAAATTCCAGTTCGGCTGCGAATGGGGCCAGTTGATTGAAAACGGCGAACTCAAAGGCGTGGTGAAGAACCCGAACTACCGGGGTATTTCCGCGCACTTCTGGAAGAGCCTGCGCGCCGTCGGCAACGCCGGCACCACCAAAGTGCTGGGCACGCCGAACTGCGGCAAGGGCGAACCGAACCAGGTGATCCGCGTCGGCCACGCTTCGCCGGCCTGCGTGTTCAGCAATGTTGATGTGTTTGGGGGAGACGCCTGATGAGTACTTCCAAGAGCCAGGTCGAAGCCTTCAAGGTTCTGGTCAACTGGCTGCGCGATACCGTGCGCGAGCCGGAACAATTCACTCTGAGTTACGACGCCGAATCGTCGGCCTTCGTCCGCTTCAACCACGCCAAGGTGCGTCAGGCCGGGCAAGTGCAGCAAGCCGGTATCGGCCTGAAACTGATCGACGACGGTCGCCATGCCGACCTGCACATCACCCTGTCCGGCGAGCCGACCACCGACCTGCAACGTCTGGCCGAAGGCCTGCAGCAACTGCGCGAAACCCTGCCGTTGCTGCCTCAGGATCCCTATCTGCTGCTCAACCACACCGGCTGGCAGAGCAAGAACGTGCAGGAGCATCCGCTGCCGGACACCGAACAGGTCGTGGCGGAAATCGCTCAAGCAGCCGAAGGTCTGGATCTGGTCGGCTTCTACGCTGCCGGCCCGATCAGCCGTGGTTTCGCCAGTTCTTCCGGCGCGTTTGGCTGGCATCAGGCCAACAGCTTCAACTTCGACTTCAGCCTGTTCCACGAGAACGGCGAAGCGGTGAAAGCCAGCTACGCCGGGCACGAGTGGAGCAGCGAAGGTTTCGCCAAACGCTTCCAGCAGGCCCGCGAGCAACTCGAGTTTCTGGGGCGACCGCTGCGCACCCTGCCACCCGGCCAATACCGCGCCTATCTGGCGCCCGCAGCCCTGGAAGAAATCATGGGCATGCTGTGCTGGGGCGGTTTCTCGGCGCAGTCGATTGCCAGCAAGAGCAGCCCGTTGCAGAAGCTGTATGCCGGCGACCAGGCGTTCAGCCCGCTGGTGTCCCTCGACGAGAAAGTCAGCGACTCGCTGAGCCCGGCGTTTTCCGGCGAAGGTTACCCGCGCAGCGATCTGCGGTTGATCATCGAAGGCAAGGCGGGTGACCAGTTGGTCGGTTCGCGCAGTGCCGCCGAATACGGTTTGACGGCCAACGGTGCCGGCGGTGGTGAGTCGCCGAGTGCGCTGAACATGGGCGCAGGCAATCTGCCGCAGGCCGAGATCCTCAAGCAGTTGGGCACCGGCTTGTACATCAGCAACCTGTGGTACCTGAACTTCTCCGATCAACCGGCCGCGCGCCTGACCGGCATGACCCGGTTTGCCACGTTCTGGGTTGAAAACGGCGAGATTCAGGCGCCGGTCAGCACCATGCGTTTCGACGACAGCGCCTACAGCCTGCTGGGTTCGCAGCTGGAAGCGTTGACTGCCGAGCGCGAGTTGCTGCTGTCAGCGAGCACCTACAGCCAGCGCAATACGTCGTCGGCGCTGTTGCCGGGGGCGTTGGTGAGCCGTCTGACCCTGACGCTCTGATACAAATCGTTCCCGCGCCTTGCGCGGGAACGATCATTCACGGCCCTACACCACAAGAGGTTCCATGCCCAACCGCCCGCCTCTCGACGCCATCACCGCCCGCTGGTTGCCGTGGGTCGTCGCCATCGCTTTCTTCATGCAGTCCCTCGACGGGACCATCCTCAACACCGCCCTGCCGGCCATGGCCCGGGATCTGGCCGAAGACCCGTTGCGCATGCAAGGCGTGGTCATCGCCTACATGCTCACCGTGGCGTTGCTGATTCCAGCCTCGGGCTGGATCGCCGACCGCTTCGGCACCAAGAAAATCTTTTTCGGCGCGATCCTGCTGTTCAGCATCGGCTCGTTGCTCTGCGCCCTGTCGAGCAGCCTGAGCATGCTGATCGGTGCCCGGGTGATTCAGGGCCTCGGCGGCGCACTGATGTTGCCGGTCGGACGGCTGGTGGTGCTGCGCGCCTACCCGCGTTCGGAACTGGTGCGGATCATGGGCTTCATTACCATTCCCGGCCTGCTCGGCCCGCTGATCGGCCCGACCATGGGCGGCTGGATGGTCGAATACCTGACGTGGCACTGGATCTTCCTGATCAACCTGCCGGTGGGCGTCATCGGTTGCTACGCGGTGTGGAAGTTCATCCCCGACCTGCGCGGCACCGAACGTACGCGCTTCGATAGCCTGGGCTTCCTGCTGTTCGGCGCGGCGATGGTGCTGATCACCATCGCCATGGAAGGCCTCGGCGAACTGCACCTGCCGCACTTGCGGGTGATGCTGTTGCTGTTCGGCGGCATGGCGTGTCTGGCGGCGTACTGGCTGCGCGCCGGGCACATCGACAATCCGCTGTTCGCGCCGTCGCTGTTCAAGACCCGCACCTTCGCGGTCGGCATCCTCGGCAACCTGTTCGCTCGCCTGGGCAGCGGCGCCCTGCCGTTTCTGGTGCCGTTGCTGCTGCAAGTGGCGCTGGGTTATTCGCCGTCCCAGGCCGGGATGAGCATGTTGCCATTGGCCGCTGCGGCGATGGTCGCCAAGTGGGGCGCGCGGCCGCTGATCGAACGCCTCGGCTATCGCATCGTGCTGACCGGCAACACGCTGTTTCTGGGGATCATGCTGGCGAGCATGGGCCTGGTCAGCGAGCAGACGCCGTACTGGCTGCTGCTGTGCCTGCTGGCGATTCTCGGGGCGATCAACTCGCTGCAATTCACCGCGATGAACACCGTGACCCTGATCGACCTCGACGACGCCAGCGCCAGCAGCGGCAACAGCCTGCTGTCGGTGGTGGCGCAGTTGTCGCTCAGCCTCGGCGTGGCGTGCGCCGGTGCGCTGCTCGGCGGCTTCACGGCGGAGATCGGAAACGACGGTGTTGAGACCGTGTTGGGCGCGTTTCAGCTCACGTTCGTGACCGTTGGGATCATGGCGATGCTGGCCGCAACCATCTTCTCGCAGCTTTCCAAGAATGACGGACGGCGTGTCAGAGGTCCGGAACAGCACATCGAGTCTTAGTTTCCGGACGATAAGTGCCTACACTCGACCATGCTGCGTTGAAAACAGGCTCGAAATGCTCATTGGCTAAAGCCAACTCCGCTTTCTCGCCTGTTTTCGCCTTGCCTGGCCTTCGCTCGGCGACTTCTCGTCCGGAAACTACGGGCTAATGGCCACTGGGCTGGTACACTGCGCGACATTTTGTTTTGCAGGCCAGTCCCGTGACCACCATCGCCACCGCTTTTAATACTTTGCCGCTGTCCGCCGCCATGCTGGCTAACCTCGAATCGCTCGGTTATGCCCAGATGACGCCGATCCAGGCGCAGAGCTTGCCGGTGATCCTCAAGGGGATGGACCTGATCGCCCAGGCCAAGACCGGCAGCGGCAAGACCGCCGCGTTCGGCATCGGCCTGCTGAACCCGATCAATCCGCGCTACTTTGGCTGCCAGGCGCTTGTGATTTGCCCGACTCGCGAACTGGCCGACCAGGTCGCCAAGGAAATCCGTCGTCTGGCCCGCGCCGAAGACAACATCAAGGTCCTGACCCTGTGCGGAGGCGTGTCGTTCGGCCCGCAGATCGGCTCGCTGGAGCACGGCGCGCACATCATCGTCGGCACCCCGGGCCGCATCCAGCAGCACCTGCGCAAGGGTTCGCTGGTCCTCGACGGCCTCAACACGCTGATCCTCGACGAAGCCGACCGCATGCTCGACATGGGTTTCTACGACGCCATCGAAGACATCATCGAGCAGACCCCGGCCCGTCGTCAGACCCTGCTGTTCTCCGCGACCTACCCGGTGGGCATCAAGCAACTGGCGTCGAAGTTCATGCGTGATCCGCAAACGGTGAAAGCCGAAGCGTTCCACGACGACACGCAGATCGAACAGCGCTTCTACGAGATTTCTCCGGAAGAGCGCATGAGCGCGGTGACCAAGGTCCTGCACCACTTCCGTCCAGCTTCCACCGTGGCATTCTGCTTCACCAAGCAGCAAGTGCAGGAAACCGTCGATCACCTGACCTCCAAAGGCATTTCCGCCGTCGGCCTGCACGGCGATCTGGAACAGCGCGACCGCGATCAGGTACTGGCAATGTTCGCCAACCGCAGCACTTCGGTACTGGTTGCCACGGACGTCGCCGCCCGTGGTCTGGACATCGATGCACTGGACATGGTGATCAACGTCGAACTGGCCCGCGATTCGGAAATCCACATTCACCGCGTCGGCCGTACCGGTCGTGCCGGCGAGAAAGGCATCGCGGTCAGCCTGGTGGCGCCGTCCGAAGCGCACCGCGCGCAAGCCATCGAACAACTGCAGAAAACCCCGCTGAACTGGGATCAGGTGGACAACCTGAAATCCCAGGGCGGTGCCCCGCTGCAACCGCCGATGAGCACGCTGTGCATCGGTGGCGGCCGTAAAGACAAGGTGCGCCCGGGCGACATTCTTGGCGCACTGACCGGCGATGCCGGCATCCCTGGCGCTCAGGTTGGCAAGATCGCGATCTTCGACTTCCAGTCCTATGTGGCGGTTGAGCGCACCGTGGTCATGCAGGCGCTGCAGCGTTTGAACAACGGCAAGATCAAGGGTCGTTCGCTGCGCGTACGCGTCCTCTGACCTGATCGTTCCCGCGTCGAGGCGTCGAACCGTCCGCGCGGGAATGCATCCTGTGACGCTCCGCGTCACGATTTAAAAGCGGACGCAGAGCGTCCATGGCGGCATTTCCACGCAGAGCGTGGGAACGATCATTGTGTGAGGACACCGTTTTGCGCTCTACCGAAGTCGTGATCATTGGCGCTGGCGCCGCAGGGTTGATGTGTGCACTGACCGCCGCCGGGCGCGGGCGTCAGGTGCTGCTGCTCGACCACGCGAACAAGGCCGGCAAGAAAATCCTGATGTCCGGCGGTGGGCGCTGCAACTTCACCAACATGTACACCGAGCCGAGCAATTTCCTCTCGCAGAATTCGCACTTCTGCAAATCCGCGCTGGCCCGCTACACCCAGTGGGATTTCATCGGCATGGTCGCCAAACACGGCGTGCCGTATCACGAGAAAAAGCTCGGCCAGTTGTTCTGCGATAACAAATCCAGCGACATCCTCGGCATGCTGCTGGACGAGTGCGATCAGGTCGGCGTCAACCTGCACCTGGACACCTCGATCCAGACCATCGAGAAAGTCGAGGGCGGTTACTTGCTCGACACCACCCTCGGCCAGATCCAGTGCCAGTCGCTGGTGATCGCCACCGGCGGCCTGTCGATCCCGACGTTGGGTGCCACCGGTTTCGGTTATCAGGTCGCCAAGCAATTCGGCCACGACCTGCTGCCGACCCGCGCCGGGCTGGTGCCGTTCACCATCACCGATCAGCTCAAGGATTTGTGCACCGAACTGTCCGGCACCTCGGTGGATTGCCTGGTCAGCTGCAACGACCAGAGCTTTCGCGAGAACATCCTGTTCACTCACCGCGGCCTCAGCGGCCCGGCGATTTTGCAGATTTCCTCGTTCTGGGAATCCGGCGACACCGTCGAGATCAACCTGCTGCCCGATCACGACGCGGCGAGCTGGCTGCAACAGCAAACCGCCGAACGCCCGAACAGCGAACTGAAAACCCTGCTCGGCGAAATCTTCACCAAGAAGATGGCCAACCTGCTGGCGGACAACTGGTTCGTCTCCAAACCGATGAAGCAGTACACCCACGCCGACCTCGCGGACATCGCCGAGAAACTCGGCAGCTGGAAAGTCGTCCCGGCCGGCACCGAAGGCTACCGCACCGCCGAAGTCACCCTCGGTGGCGTCGACACCCGCGAAGTCTCGTCCAAGACCATGGAATCGCTGAAAAGCCCGGGCCTGTACTTTGTCGGCGAAGTGCTGGATGTCACCGGGCATCTGGGCGGTTTCAACTTCCAGTGGGCCTGGGCATCGGGTTACGCGGCGGCGCAATACGTCTGATTCGAAGGCCGGGCGGAACACTTTTTGCTGTCAGATGTGATCGGCGCCATTGCGTCGGCGTCATTACTGGCTCAATTTAGCGGCATCGCCTCGGAAGGCCTTCGCACTTCATGTCCTCGACCTCGTTTCGTCAGTCTTTGCGGCGCCTGTGGGCGCTGGATAAATTCAGCTACAGCGTGCGGGTGTTCATCGCCCTGACCGGCAGCATGGCGCTGTGCTGGTATCAGGATGAAATGGGGCTGCTGATCCCGCTGTTCCTCGGGATCATCGCCAGCGCCCTGGCCGAGACCGACGACAGTTGGCAGGGCCGCCTCAACGCACTGGCGGTGACGCTGGTGTGTTTCAGCGTCGCGGCGCTGTCGGTGGAATTGCTGTTCCCCTACCCCATCGTGTTCGTCATCGCTCTGGCACTGGCCAGTTTCGGCCTGACCATGCTCGGGGCGCTCGGCGAACGCTATGGCGCGATCGCTTCGGCGACCCTGATTCTTTCCGTCTACACCATGATCGGCGTCGACCAGCGTGGTGGCGCGGTCACGGATTTCTGGCACGAGCCGATGCTGCTGGTGGCCGGCGCCGCGTGGTACGGCTTGTTGTCGGTGCTGTGGCAGGCGATGTTTTCCAACCAGCCGGTGCAGCAGAGTCTGGCGCGGCTGTTCCGTGAACTGGGTTATTACCTGAAGCTGAAATCCTCGCTGTTCGAGCCGATCCGTCAGATGGATGTCGAAGCGCGGCGGCTGGAACTGGCTCAACAAAACGGCCGCGTCGTGGCGGCACTGAACAGCGCCAAGGAAATCATCCTGCACCGGGTCGGCAACGGTCGTCCCGGCTCGAAGGTCAGCCGTTACCTGAAGCTGTATTTTCTTGCCCAGGACATTCACGAACGCGCCAGTTCTTCGCACTATCCCTACAACGCGCTGGCCGAAGCGTTTTTCCACAGCGACGTGCTGTTCCGCTGCCAGCGTCTGCTGCGCCAGCAAGGCAAGGCCTGCCGGGCGCTGGCCGAATCGATCCAGATGCGCCAGCCGTTCATCTACGACGCGACATTCGCCGAAGCCCTGAGCGACCTGCACGCCTCCCTCGAACACCTGCGCATCCAGAGCAACCCGGCCTGGCGTGGACTGTTGCGCTCGCTGCGGGCACTGGCGGCCAACCTCGGCACCCTCGACCGTCTGCTCAGCGACGCGAGCAACCCTGATGCCTTGGCCGATGCCACCGACAGCAGCCTGCTCGACCGCTCGCCGCGTAACTTCAAGGACGTACTGGTTCGCCTGCGCACCCAACTGACACCGACGTCATTGCTGTTCCGCCACGCCCTGCGCCTGCCGCTGGCGTTGAGCATCGGTTACGGCATGGTGCATCTGATTCACCCGTCGCAAGGCTACTGGATCATCCTCACCACGCTGTTCGTCTGCCAGCCGAACTACGGCGCCACCCGACGCAAACTCGGCCAGCGGATTCTCGGCACCGCCATCGGCCTGACCATCGCCTGGGCGCTGTTCGATCTGTTCCCGAGCCCGCTGGTGCAGTCGTGCTTCGCCATCGCCGCCGGTGTGGTGTTCTTTACCAACCGCACCACCCGCTACACCGTGGCGACCGCCGCGATCACGATCATGGTGCTGTTCTGCTTCAACCAGGTCGGTGACGGTTACGGGCTGTTTGTGCCGCGCCTGTTCGATACCTTGCTCGGCAGTCTGATCGCAGGCCTGACGGTGATCCTGTTCCTGCCGGACTGGCAGGGTCGGCGCCTGAACAAAGTGCTGGCCAACACCCTGACCTGCAACAGCATCTACCTGCGCCAGATCATGCAGCAATACGCCGCCGGCAAGAGCGACGACCTCGCCTACCGCCTCGCCCGCCGCAACGCGCACAACGCCGACGCGGCGCTGTCGACCACGCTGGCAAACATGCTGATGGAGCCGGGGCATTTCCGGAAAGAGGCCGACGTTGGCTTCCGTTTCCTGGTGCTGTCGCACACGTTGCTCAGTTATCTGTCAGGCCTCGGCGCACACCGGGAAACCCAACTGCCGGCCGAGGTGCGTGAGCATCTGATCGATGGCGCCGGGGTGAAACTGGCCAGCAGCATCGACGAGATCGCCCAGGGTCTGGCGAGTAAACAGCCGATTGCGATTCAGAGCGATGAAGAAGAGGCGCTGGCCAATGAGCTAGAGCAAATGGCAGACGAGATCGACGAAGGCCAGCGACTGGTGCAGACGCAACTGGCGTTGATCTGCCGCCAGCTGGGCCCGTTGCGGACGCTGGCGGCGCATCTGATCAAGGACACCGGCGAGGCTTGAGCCGCCTCACATGCCATGCTGCCTGAGCAACTTGTCATAGCTGCCGTCGGCCTTCATCGCCGCAATCGCCTTGTCGAACCCGGCCACGATCTGTTCGTGCTCCGGGTTTTTCAGGCTGACCAGAATATGCAGACTGTTCTCGCTCAGCGGCTTGGGCAGGAACTCCACCGCGTTGCGCACTTTCGGTGATTCACGGGCCAGGTAATAGCGGGCGACGAACTCATCTTCCAGAGTCAGCTTGACCCGATCCGCCGCCAGCATGCGCACGGCCATCGCGAAGTTATGCACAGGGACTTTCTGCAACGCCGTGTCGGCATCGAACGGTGCGGAATAGGCGTAGCCGCGCACCACCGCAATCGGATAGGTGTGCAGTTCCTGCAAGTTGTTGTATTCGATGGGCGTGTCTTTGCGCTTGAGAAAACGCACACGGTTGAGCAGGTATTCGTCGGAAAACTGCCCCAGCTTCGTGCGCTCGTCGTTGTACCAGGCGTTGACCAGCACGTCGTAGCGCCCCTCGCCAACCCCGAGCAGCGCCCGCGCCCACGGCACCTGTTCGTAATCGCTGGCATAACCGGCCCGGGCCAGGGCCGTGCTGACAATGTCCGTGGCCAGCCCACCGTTGACCAGCGTGTCATCGGTAAACGGCGGCCAGACGTCGAAGACCAGACGCAATTTCTCCGCTGCAGCGCTTTGACCCAGCAACAGCAATCCGATCAAAGCAAACGCTCGATGCAATCGCGGCATGCTTGAAAATCCTTAGCGGGCGGGCCGCCCGGCGTGTTTTCAGTCAAAACCCCAAGGCCCCGTACCGGCGAATCCCAGGCCCTAACATTAGCTCATTGAAGCCGTTGCACAGCGCTTCTCTGCAGATTACACAAAGAAGTCGGCGGCGCGAGAAAGGAATGATGGCATTTTGGCCTTCGTCACAGATTATTGCGCCATACAGACATATTTCGACGGTGCGCTTAGTATCGGGCGACGTTGTTCAAGGAATCGGAAGATGACAATCGAGTGGGTCTGCAAACATCACAGCGATCTGGGACTGGAGCAGCTGTACGCCATTTTGAAATTGCGCTCGGAAGTGTTCGTGGTCGAACAGCGCTGCGCCTACCTGGACCCGGACGGTCAGGATCTGGATGGCGATACCTGCCACCTGATGGGCTGGGACGGTGATCAACTGGTGGCGTACCTGCGTCTGCTGGACCCGGAATCCCAGGGTGGCGACGTGGTGATCGGCCGCGTACTGACGGCACCGGCCGGACGTGGCAAAGGGCTGGGGCATGAAATGATGGAGCAGGCGCTGAAACAGGCCGAGAAGCGCTGGCCCGAGGTGCCGATCTATCTGTCGGCGCAGGCGCATTTGCAGGGCTATTACGGGCGGTATGGGTTTGTGGTGGCGGGTGAGGAATATCTGGAGGATGACATTCCACACATTGGCATGCGCAGGTCTTGAGATTCCCCCTTCGCGGGCTTGCCCGCGAAGGAACTGCATTGGTCAGGGATACTCGAGAACAGCCTTGATCTGCCGCAAATTCCGCTCGATCCACCCCCGATCAATCGCCCCCCACTCGCGAATCCGATAGCGCCCCGCATGATTGCGCGCGCCCTCTTCCTGTTCGAACTCGCAGACGATATCCAGATCCGCCAGCGCCGCGATGGTGTCCTGCGCCGTGCGCCGGGGCATGCCGGTGACTTCGGTCAGCGCCGGCACGCTGCTGGCCAGGCCGCTGTCGATCAGGTACGCCACGTACAAGCGCCGGTAGAAACTGCTCTTGGTCTTGCTTACGTCCATGCATGCACTCCGCTGTTTGATTTTTTATTGCATGTCTCGCCAGGTCAGATAGACCCGCAGGTCGAACTCGATCTGGTGATAGCCCGGCAGCATGTGATCACACAATTTGTAGAACGCCTTGTTGTGATCCGATTCCTTGAAGTGCGCCAGCTCGTGCACCACGATCATCTTCAGAAACTCCGGCGCGGCCTCCTTGAACAGCGAGGCGATGCGAATCTCTTTCTTGGCCTTGAGCTTGCCGCCTTGCACCCGAGAAACCGTGGTGTGCAGACCGAGGGCGCGATGGGTCAGATCGAGGCGGTTGTCGAACAAGACCTTGTCGATGGCCGGGGCGTTACGCAGGTATTCCTGTTTCAAATCGAGCGCGTAGCCATACAACGCCTTGTCGCTCTGCACATCGTGGCGGCCCGGATAGCGTTGGCTCAGGTAATCACCGAGGCGATCTTCGGCAATCAATTGGCGCACCTGATCCTGCAATTGCGCGGGATAGGCCTGGAGGTATTTCAACGCAGTCATGGGGCGGCACGGGTCATGAAAAGGCCGCCAGTGTAACGAATTCAACTGGCCAACGCGCTCCAGTCGAACGGCTCGGCAAAGCGCGTGGCGTCCTCGGCGACCAACGGCCGCGCCACCAGGAACCCTTGCACGTACTCGCAACCATGGGCTTGCAGCCATTGGTATTGCTCGACGGTTTCCACGCCTTCGGCAATCACCAGCAAGCCGTATTCCTTGCACAGCTCGATGACGCTGCGCACCAGCGAGGCGTCCCGGGACGAGTCCGGCAATCGGGCGATCAGGTGGCGATCGAGTTTGAGGGTATCCAGTTCCAGGTCGCGCAGATGCGACAACGAACAGGACCCGGAACCGAAATCATCCAGCGCCACCCGTACCCCGAGATTGCGCAGCAACCGCAGCTGTTTGCGCGTTTCATCGGGATTGACCGTCAGCGCCTCCTCGGTGACTTCCACTTCCATCTGATGCGGCTGCAAACCATGGCGCTCCAGCACCTGGCGCAATTCGGTCACCAGATTCGGCAGCCCGAACTGGGTATTGCTCAGGCTCACGCCGAGCACCAGATCCTTGGAAAACTCGGACTCCCAGGCCTTACGCTGCCCGGCGCCGCGATGATAGATCCAACTGCCGAGCCGGCTGATCAGCGTCGCCTCCTCCAGCAACGGCAGGAACAACCCCGGCGGCACGTCGCCGACGCTCGGATGCTGCCAGCGCAGCAACGCCTCGAAACCGCGAATCCTGCCGTCACCGATCGCCACCTGCGGCTGATACACCAGATTGAAATCACGGTTCTCGATGGCGTTGCGCACGCTCTCTTCCAGCATCAGCCGTGAGCGCGCGCGGCCGTTCATTTCATGATCGTAGAAGCGATATTGCTGACGCCCGGCGCGCTTGGCTTCGTACATGGCAATGTCCGAGGCGCGCATCAAACCGTCGAGGTTGTTGCCGCAATCCGGGTACGTCGCGATGCCGATGCTGGCGCCGAGGGCGATGTCCATGCCTTCGATCTGCTGACAGATCGACACTCGTTCGATGAGCTTCTCGGCGATCTTTGCTGCCTGTTCGGGGAATTCCAGATCCAGCAGCGCGGTGAACTCGTCACCGCCCATCCGCGCCAGAATGTCGAACGGTCGCAGGCAGGCTTTCAGTTGCTCGGAGACCCAGCGCAGCACCCGATCCCCGGCATCATGGCCGAGGGAGTCATTGACCCGTTTGAAGCCGTCGAGATCGAGGTACATCAACACCCAACTGCTGTCCGTGCGCTCGCCGCGCAGCAGCAGGTTCTCAACCGTCTGGTAGAAACCGCGACGATTAAGCAGTCCGGTCAACGGATCGGTGACTGCCTGAAATTCCAACTGCTGATGCAGATGACGCACCACCGACATGTCCAGCACCGTCACCACCATCGCGTGTTGCTCGCTCGGCAACGGCGCGCAGGAGAGTGCCACCGGCACCTGCTGACCCGGTGCGGTACGCAGCAACGCATCGTGTAATCGCAGCGTCTCGCCACGTTTGTAACTGGCATAAAACTCGGAATCGGCCCACAGCGGAATGTGCGGTTTCTGCAAGTAATCGAGAAACTCCTGCCCCTCCAACTCCTTCACCGGGGCATTCAGCAACCGCGAAATCGCCGGGTTGGCGAAGCGGATCAAACCATCCTCGGCCAGCACCAGAATCCCTTCGGCCGCGTTATCCAGCACCGACGCATTGAAGGCCCGCGCCGACTCCAGATCCTGACTCAAGCGCTGCAACGCCCGGCGATTGCGCTGGTGCTCCAGCAACGCCTGGACTTTCGGTTTGAGAATCTGTGGATCGAAGGGTTTGAACAGGTAATCCACCGCGCCACTGGCATAGCCCTTGATCACGGCGTCCTGGGACTGCTCGTTGGCGGTGAGGAAAATGATTGGCGTCAGCCGCGTTCGCTGGCTGCCACGCATCAGACGCGCGACCTCGAAACCGTCCATGCCCGGCATCTGCACATCCAGCAGCACCAGGTCGATGTCGTGTTCGAGCAACAGGCTGAGGGCTTCGAAACCGGAAGCCGCGGTCATCACCTGCCAGTCCTGGCGCTGCAACAACGCGCGCATGCTGATCAGATTTTCAGGGTAGTCATCAACGATCAAAAGGACTGAGCTGCCTTCACCTGGCGTGGGTTGCGCGCATTCCATGCTGCTTCTCTTGTCGGGACATCCAATCGGGACGCGGCCGGTTTCTCGTGAAAACCGTACAGTTACTGAGCCTTCACTCTAGTCCTGGATCCGAAAAAGCAGTAGCTGTCATCAGGCCATCATTTAACCAAACCGGTAAGAAGCCGACTAACGGTCATCGCTGCAGCCCCCGAAAACCGGGAAAGATGGCATTTCGACAGGATGTTGACGCCAATCATCCGCCAGACGGCCGTTAACAAAAAAACCCTCTACGCTTATAAAGGCCGCCCCCAAGAACCGCGGGCTAGAGCTTCTGGCACGCGCGTGCAGGAAAAATAGAGTGGAAGAACCGACATGATCGACCTCGCAACCTGGAACCTCAGCGTTCCCGTTGGCAGCCCGCCCTACACCGTCGAAACCTCCAAACTGGTGAACGGCTTCAAGGATCAGTACTTCCATTCCGACACCGGCACCCTGTTCTTCTGGTCCCCGGTGACCGGCTCGAAAACCGAAAACGCCATCTACCCGCGCACCGAACTGCGCGAAACCTACAGCAACGGCACCCTGCGCAACTGGTACTACCCGGACGCCGACAACCTGCTGCGCGCGACCCTTTCGGTCAATAAAGTGCCCAGTTCCGGCAAGATCGTCATCGGCCAGATCCATGCCTATGAAAGCCAGAAGCCGCTGGTGAAACTCGAGTATCAGTACAAGACCAAACTGGACTCCGGCAACCTGGTGATCAAGGTGCGGATGCACCCGGATGATGACGAAGGCCGGGTGATTACCCTGGCGACCGGGATCAAACTGGATCGCGAGTTCAATTACCTGATTCACCTGAGCCCCGGAGGTGCACTGGGTATCAGCGCGGCCGGGTATCAGTGGGACTCGCAGATCAGCGCCACGTGGCGCAACAAGCCGTTGTACTTCAAGGCGGGCGTGTATGTGCAGGACAACACCGGTTACACCAGCGAGGGTGGGCAGGTCACGTTCAGCAAGCTGGATATCGATCACGATAAATAGCGGCGGCGCGACCGTTTAAGGCTTCTGTTTAAAGGCAGCGCGCGTAACGTCCCGAAGCCTACAACGGCTTGCGTCGCTGCCTACCGGTACGCCAGAATCCGCCGGCTTGTGCGCCTGGAGGGCCATCGGTAGCTTGATCCGGGTCACTGATTCGCAGTGATCGGGTTTAGTAGCCCGAGGGTTCGCGAGGCGTATTTGCACTCCTGAAAGTGAGATATCTCGATATCTGCGCTTGATGGTAGCTGTACGCAGGGCGCTTTCGGGCGTGCCGGTTCGCGTCTCCCCGGTCTACTAACCTGCGTTCAGCTGCCACCCCATCGTTTAGTAGCGATCCGGTGTCGGCTCCATTTCCCGGAGACGAAACATGATTCAATCGACACCTCATCCGCCGGTCACAGACCCGGCCTCCCCCTACGAATCCCTCGATTCCAAAAAACTCAACGAAGCCGCCGAACGCGCCCTCGACCACTACCTCTGCCCCGGCGCCCGCATCATGGCCACGATCAACGAACCCGACCCCATGTACTTCGCCAACCCCGCCTACAACACCGAATCCCTGCTGGCCAACGCCAGCGAAACCCTCGGCTCCGCCAGCGAAATGCTCAACAACTTCGCCGCCACTCTCGCCCCCGCCGACCGCAAAACTGCGATAGGCATCGCACAGTTGGTAATGCTGGGGGAACTGGCGGTGAATCAGGCACTGGATCACGTAGAGCCACGCTAAGAATTTCAATCATCCGGAAACAACATTGGCTCAACAGAAACCCGTCTCTCGACGGGTTTCGTTTTTGATAAAGGAACTGATTTATTTCATAAAACCGTAACGCTGCGATTTTCTCCAGAACCTTATAGCAAAAAAACATACGGACAATAATAAAAAAACATAAAAGACTGTAATTTCTGACAGGTGTTAAAGCTCACACCCCTCAGTATTCTGGAGCCGCATATAAAAAACGAATCAAAGGGAGCGGATTTATTTATCAGGCGCTTGAACTCACCTGCAAAACAAATAAATCCCGCTCCTTTTCTCCTCAATAAATCACGTTTTTTATAAACCCCTGAATCACTGGAGAACTCATAATGCCCAGCCCTCTACCCCCCACAATCACAAGTGCCTTAGATCCATCAACAAACCCCATAGCAAATAACTCTGGCACCCTCTCGGGCAATACCATTACCTTCACCGGCGGCGGCTTGCCTGGAGTGACACTCAATATCACCGTAACTATAAATGGAGTAACACAACCCCCTTCAACGCCAAGTATATTAATCACCGCCAGTGCTACATGGACGGTCACTCTGACAGGACTACTAGCAGGCACAGCAGTTGTCACATTTACCGAATCAACAGCCAACCCGGTCGTAACATCACCCCCAGGAACGGCCTCATGGACGTTTACAGTGAAACTAGTTGTAAAAGAGGACTTCGCCGGGCTTCTTGGGCTTGATTTCAAAGCAAACTGGAGACATATAACTAGAAACAATATCCTCATTAGTTATAACAGCATGTACGAAGGGAGCATCAGAAGCGCCAGAGAGTTCTGGAACACAATACCTGCCGGCTTCACAGGAAAACTCGACGAGAATGTTCTTTGCTTGAATTACTTCCCTCTCCCCGACCCCAACGCCAACCCTAATTCATTGATGGTCCTAGGATTATGTAGTTCATCGACCAACAATTCATTTGCCTCATGGTCAAAAATAGAGTTCTATTACCTAAGCCACATCGACTGCACATTAACCATATACAATTCCGCCAGCACTACACCACTACAAAGAACGCTACCTAAAAACCCAACCACCCCATTACTATTTAGCATTTCATTACCCAACTCAACTACATTCAGTATATCCACATCCGTAAGTGCGACATCAGCTATACCCTTTAGTTTTCTTTTAGGAAATTTACAGCTTACTCCATAACAAACAGAAAAATGCCACTCACCCCAACAAAGATGCAATCCGGATAAAAGGCGGATAAAAGGGATAA
This sequence comes from Pseudomonas sp. GW822-FHT03F08, assembly GCF_058801265.1. Lineage (NCBI taxonomy): Bacteria > Pseudomonadati > Pseudomonadota > Gammaproteobacteria > Pseudomonadales > Pseudomonadaceae > Pseudomonas > Pseudomonas sp. GW822-FHT03F08. The sequence goes on from NZ_JBXANC010000001.1 coordinate 186,045, forward strand.
AGATAAAAGGGGACAGATTTATTTATCTGCTGATCGATTAAATTAATCTGCCCCCCCGCTTTACTTTAGTTTCAACTCAGCCGACAGACATCAAATACCGGTCGTGCCGACTGGCTTTCGCTTTATTCCTGAGCCGACGGAGTCATTCAGCGCCACTACCCGCCCCGCATCCCATTCCCGCTGCATATCGGCAAACAACTCGCCATTCACTCGCGTCTGATGATTCGCCAAGGTTTGAGTCATCGCCTCGGCAATACGCTCGATGATCAATCCTGGCTTCTCCACTGAGCAATGCTTGCGCCCAAACTCGATCAGTTGTTGGCGATCTGGATAGTTTTTCACTTTGTTCATCTTGATGGCCAACGTGCGATCAACCAATGAACGGCCGGATTTGGGATTGTAGTTTTCGTAAACGGTTGTGGTGGTGACATCGAAAACGGGTGCCAATTGCACCGTTTCAAGCACATTGGGGTGGGTGTATATAACGCCGAAGTTCTTCAGATGAGCATCCCCGTTTCGAACCATCACCGAAAGGCAGACCGAAGAAAAAAAACGCTCCAACTCTCGAAGCGAATCACCATGCCGACAGACTTGGCCAATCACAGCAGCAAGCGTTTCGTAACTCTGTGAGTACTTGTAGTTGTCATGGGGATCCTTGTTGAGTCCCAACAGAACGGCCATGTCTTCAAACCCGAGACGACCAGCCTCTGTCAGGTCAAAGCGCTCCATCACAAACAAATCGCCGTTTTCGGACAGCCAGAACGGCGGCGTTTCCAGCCCGGAAAGTCGAGCGGCCTCCAGGCAGAGAAATTCGTTTTGCGCCAAGTGTGCGTACTCATCCGCGCCTGATTTGACGATCAGATCGGAGCTGAGCATGGTTTTCCGATTGCCGGTGAGTTTGTCCAGGTCGGGTACCAACACTTTGGGCTGCACACCTGAAATGCCCGACTCGAAATAGGTGTCGACCAGAAACTCGAAAACACCCTGCGAAACATCGGCAGACAGGATCTCCTGCAATCCGACTTGCGCACGCACGGATATCGGAGTCTCTATCGGATTCTGGTAGGTGAGGCGTCCGATCTGGTTCCCGCCGATGACCGATAACAGGCGCATCTCATCGACTTGCATGTGCTTGGCCATCCGGCGCTTGATCTGATCCGCCAGAAACCCTTCAGGCACATTCATATCGAAGATCGGATGCAGCACGTTGCTCACCGAGGGCGTCGGGTCATAGGGCATGACCAGTGAGACCTCCCTCGTTGCATCAGCGGATTGGTAGGCAAAGGAAAACTGCGATCCCCTGGACAACTCGCCGGAGAAGCCTTGAGGCGTGGTGACGTTGAGCCGTTTGACTTTACTCATCGTGCTCTACCAGGTCGGCCAGGGATTTGAGGTCAATGCGGTTATCGACAATTTCCAGCGCCATGCCCAGCGCTGACAACACCCTGAACGCGGTGTAGAGCGCGACATTCTCGCCGGCCTCAAGGTCAATGATGGTTTTGCGGCTGCATTTGGCTCTGTGGGCCAATATCGCTTGGCTATAGCCTTTGGCCCGACGCAATTGCCGAATTCTTTCACCGAAAACAGCGGGATTGGGGAGCAGCATAAATGTCACCCATATGGGACTTTTTACAATATAGAATCGATTATGTCCGTTATTGGTTACATTTCAAGCGCCTTGCGTCAGTCGACTGCTTGATAAAACTCCAGGCAAAAAAAACCCGCCTCACGGCGGGTTTCTTTTAAATCAGCTCAACACCCAGTCTCAATTGACCTTGGCGTTCAACTCACCCTTCAGATAACGCTGATACATGCTTTCCAGCGAGATCGGCTTGATCTTCGAAGCGTTGCCGGCAGTACCGAAAGCTTCGTAACGAGCGATACACACGTCGCGCATCGCCTTCACGGTTTCGCCGAAGAATTTACGTGGGTCGAATTCGCTCGGGTTGGTGGCCATCAGGCGACGCATGGCGCCGGTGGATGCCAGACGCAGGTCGGTGTCGATGTTGACCTTGCGCACGCCGTGCTTGATGCCTTCGACGATTTCTTCAACCGGTACGCCGTAGGTTTCTTTGATGTCGCCGCCGTACTGGTTGATGATCGCCAGCCACTCTTGTGGAACCGACGAGGAACCGTGCATCACCAGGTGGGTGTTCGGGATGCGTTTGTGGATTTCCTTGATGCGGTCGATCGCCAGCACGTCGCCGGTAGGTGGCTTGGTGAACTTGTAGGCGCCGTGGCTGGTGCCGATGGCGATGGCCAGGGCATCGACCTGAGTCTTCTTGACGAAGTCAGCGGCTTCTTCCGGGTCAGTCAGCATCTGGCTGTGATCCAGAACGCCTTCGGCGCCGATGCCGTCTTCTTCACCGGCCATGCCGGTTTCCAGCGAACCCAGGCAGCCCAGCTCGCCTTCAACCGAAACGCCGCAGGCGTGAGCCATGGCGACGGTTTGTTGGGTAACACGGACGTTGTATTCGTAGTCGGTCGGCGTCTTGCCGTCTTCGCCGAGGGAGCCGTCCATCATCACCGAGCTGAAGCCCAGCTGAATCGAGCGCTGGCAGACGTCAGGGCTGGTGCCGTGGTCCTGGTGCATGCAGACCGGGATGTGCGGGAATTCTTCGATCGCGGCCAGGATCAGGTGACGCAGGAACGGCGCGCCAGCGTATTTGCGAGCGCCGGCCGAAGCCTGAACGATCACCGGGGAGTCAGTCTTGTCAGCGGCTTCCATGATGGCGCGCATCTGCTCAAGGTTGTTGACGTTGAAGGCTGGAACGCCGTAGCCGAATTCGGCTGCGTGGTCCAGCATCTGGCGCATGCTGATAAGTGCCATTGTGTGTGTCTCTCCCGGTTTGGGTCGTTAATCGTGCCAGCCTGCCGGAGCGGCGGCGGCTATTCAAGTGATTGCGGATCGGGGGTCGGCCCCGGCCCGGTGATTCGGTGCAGCAAATTCTGTTTTATTCGGCTTTGCAGCCCCGGCCGATCAAATCATTGGTAGCGACCCAGTAGACCAGACCTTCATTACCTTTGATGTGAAACGCCAGCATGTCGTCGCTGTACAACGCGCCCGAGGCGCCCGGCTCTTCTTTCAGGCGATAGACCTGATCGCCACCACCTAGCCGCACATCGACTGCCTTCTGGCCGGCATCGGTGAAGCGCCACAGCACCTTGGCCTGGCTGTCGCAGGTCCAGGTGGTCCAGTTATCCACAGGGGCGGATGACTGGAACGGGTTCCACTGCGCGCAACCACCCAACAATCCCAATGCCGCAACGGCGATCAAGCCTTTCATCCGTGTTCCTCGACCGGCAGCACACGCCACCGGCCCTGAGTTAAAGAGTCAGACCGGTCAAGGACAACCATGTTCCTTGGCCGGGGTTTGCGTCTCGTATTTGTCCAGGCCTTCCGGACCCGAGCGCTTGTTCAGCACCGGGTTGGTTTCGGCCTGCCAGTCGGCCTGGTAGCAGCCTTTCTGTGCCTCGCCGGGTGCCGGTTCCGGCGCAGCCTTCGGGTTACTCCCGCAGGCTGCCAATGTACCGGTCAGCAGCAACAGCGCTAACGACTTGACCATCTGAACACTCCTTTGCCTGGCCAAACGGGCGGCCTCAGGCCTTGGCCCGGCTTTCCAGGACTTCAACGGCCGGCAGCACCTTGCCTTCGACGAACTCGAGGAACGCGCCACCGCCGGTGGAAATGTAGGAGATCTTTTCCGCCACGCCATATTTATCGATGGCGGCCAGGGTGTCGCCACCGCCGGCAATCGAGAACGCAGCGCTGTCGGCGATGGCCTGGGCCAGTACTTTGGTGCCGTTGCCGAACTGGTCGAATTCGAACACGCCGACCGGGCCGTTCCACAGGATGGTTTTCGACGACTTCAGCAGTTCGGCGAAGTTGGCGGCGGTCTGCGGACCGATGTCGAGGATCATGTCGTCGGCAGCAACGTCAGCGATCAGCTTCACAGTCGCTTCGGCGCTTTCAGCGAATTCCTTGGCAACCACGACGTCCACCGGCAGCGGCACGCTGACCTTGGCGGCGATGGCGCGAGCGGTGTCCAGCAGGTCCGGCTCGTACAGCGACTTGCCGACCGGGTGACCGGCCGCAGCGAGGAAGGTGTTGGCGATGCCGCCGCCGACGATCAGTTGATCGCAGATCTGGCTCAGGCTGTTCAGCACGTCGAGTTTGGTCGACACCTTGGAACCGGCAACGATGGCCGCCATTGGTTTGGCCGGCGCGCCCAGGGCTTTGCCCAGCGCGTCGAGTTCAGCGGCCAGCAGCGGGCCGGCAGCGGCGACTTTGGCGAACTTGGCAACGCCGTGGGTCGAGCCTTCGGCGCGGTGAGCGGTGCCGAAAGCGTCCATCACGAACACGTCGCACAGGGCGGCGTATTGCTGGGCCAGTTCGTCGGCGTTCTTTTTCTCGCCCTTGTTGAAGCGCACGTTTTCGAACAGCACGATGTCGCCGGCCTTGACGTCAACGCCGCCCAGGTAGTCGGCCACCAGCGGCACTTCGCGGCCCAGGGCCTTGCTCAGGTAGTCGGCGACGGGCTTGAGGCTGTTCTCGGCGGAGAACTCGCCTTCGGTCGGACGACCCAGGTGCGAGCAGACCATCACGGCCGCGCCTTTTTCCAGGGCCAGCTTGATGGTCGGCAGCGAAGCCAGGATACGCGCATCGCTGGTGACAACACCGTCCTTGACTGGGACGTTGAGGTCTTCGCGGATCAATACGCGCTTACCTTGCAGATCGAGGTCGGACATCTTCAACACGGTCATGGGTCGCACTTCCTACGGTTTTTTTGAAGTCGCTGTTTGCAGATAGTGTTCTGCAACATCCAGCATTCGGTTGGCAAAACCCCATTCGTTGTCGAACCAGGCCAGGATGTTCACCAGCCGAGGGCCGGAAACGCGGGTCTGACTGGCATCGACGATGGCCGAATGTGGGTCATGGTTGAAATCACAACTTGCGTGAGGCAATTCGGTGTAGGCCAGCAGACCTTTGAGCGGGCCGCTGGTGGCGGCGTCGCGCAGGATCCGGTTGACCTCGCCGGCGTCGGTGTCGCTCGCGGTCTGCATCGTGATGTCGAGGCAGGACACGTTGACCGTCGGCACGCGTACGGCTTTGGCCTGAATTCGCCCGGCAAGTTCCGGCAGCAGACGCTCGATACCGCGCGCCAGACCAGTGGACACCGGGATCACCGACTGGAACGCCGAACGGGTGCGGCGCAGGTCTTCGTGGTGATAGGCGTCGATCACCGGCTGATCGTTCATCGCCGAGTGAATCGTGGTGATCGACACGTAATCCAGGCCGACTGCCTGATCCAGCAGACGCAACAGCGGCACGCCGCAATTGGTGGTGCAGGAGGCGTTGGACACCAGCAGTTCGTCACCGGTCAGGCAATCCTGATTGACGCCGTAGACGATGGTGGCGTCGACATCCGCCTCGCTGGCCATCGGCTGCGAGAACAGCACCCGTGGCGCGCCGGCGTCGAGGAAACGCTGGCCGTCTTCGCGGGTGTGGTAGGCGCCTGAGCATTCGAGCACCAGATCGACGCCAAGCGACGCCCAATCGATGCCTTCGGGGGTGGCACTGCGCAGGACCTTCACGCAGTTGCCATTGATATGCAGACAATCGCCGTCGACCTTCACTTCACCGGGAAACCGGCCGTGGGTGGAGTCGAAGCGTGTCAGGTATTCGATGCTGGCCATGTCGGCCAGATCGTTGATCGCGACAATTTCAAACCCGGCCTTCTCGCCTCGCTCGAACAACGCACGCAAGACGCAACGACCAATCCGGCCGTAGCCGTTGAGTGCAACTTTGTAGGGACGCGGTTGAGGCATGGGGTTCTCGATAGTATTCGCTAACAACACAACCCTATGCAGGAGTTGCCGAAGGCTGCGTTCTTTTGATCCTGTTTTTAAGATCAAGATCAAAAGAACGCAGCCTTCGGCAGCGCCTACAGGGGAATGCGGTGGCCAGGGCCACCGCATTCGTACTGCTTAGTCTTCCAGCAGCTCTTCAGCCTGACCCAGGATGTTTTCCAGGGTGAAGCCGAACTCTTCGAACAGGGCCGGAGCCGGAGCCGATTCGCCGTAGGTGGTCATGCCGATCACGCGACCTTCCAGACCCACGTACTTGAACCAGAAGTCGGCGTGGGCCGCTTCGATCGCGATACGCGCGCCAACCTGCAACGGCAGGACCGATTGCTTGTAGCTGGCGTCCTGAGCATCGAACAGGCTGGTGCAAGGCATGGAAACCACGCGCACCTTGCGGCCTTGCTCGGTCAGTTTGTCGAAGGCCTGAACGGCCAGGCCGACTTCCGAACCGGTGGCGATCAGGATCAGCTCAGGCTCGCCTGCGCAGTCCTTCAGCACGTAGCCACCACGGCTGATGTCGGCGATCTGGCCGGCATCACGGGTTTGGTGCTGCAGGTTCTGACGCGAGAAGATCAGCGCCGACGGGCCGTCCTTGCGCTCCAAGGCGTTTTTCCAGGCCACTGCCGATTCAACGGCATCGGCTGGACGCCATGTGTCGAGGTTCGGCGTGGTACGCAGGCTGGTCAATTGCTCGATCGGCTGGTGCGTCGGGCCGTCTTCGCCCAGACCGATGGAGTCGTGGGTATAGACGTGGATCACACGCTGCTTCATCAGTGCGGACATGCGCACCGCGTTGCGGGCGTATTCCATGAACATCAGGAAGGTCGCGCCGTAAGGCACCAGGCCGCCGTGCAGGGCAACGCCGTTCATGATCGCGGTCATGCCGAATTCGCGCACGCCGTAGTACATGTAGTTGCCGCTGGCGTCTTCGGCGCTGACGCCTTTGCAGCCTTTCCACAGAGTCAGGTTGGAACCGGCCAGGTCAGCCGAACCGCCCAGCACTTCCGGCAGCAGAGGGCCGAACGCGTTCAGGGCATTCTGGCTGGCTTTACGGCTGGCGATGGTTTCGCCCTTGGCCGCGACTTCAGCGATGTAGGCCGAAGCCTTCTCGGAGAAATCAGCCGGCAGCTCGCCGCTCAGACGACGGATCAGTTCGTTGGCTTCGGTCGGGAACGCGGCGGAGTAGGCAGCGAAACGCTGGTCCCACTCGGACTCGACGGCGCGGCCCTTTTCCTTGGCATCCCACTCGGCGTAGATGTCGGCCGGGATTTCGAACGGACCGTGGTTCCAGTTCAGCGCTTGACGGGTCAGGGCGATTTCCGCGTCACCCAGCGGGGCGCCGTGGCAGTCTTCCTTGCCTTGCTTGTTCGGCGAACCGAAACCAATGGTGGTCTTGCAGCAGATCAGGGTCGGCAGCGGGCTCTTGCGAGCGGTGTCGATGGCAGTCTTGATCTCTTCCGGGTCGTGACCGTCGACGTTGCGGATCACCTGCCAGTTGTAGGCTTCGAAACGCTTCGGCGTGTCGTCGGTGAACCAGCCTTCGACTTCGCCGTCGATGGAGATGCCGTTGTCATCGTAGAAGGCGATCAGCTTGCCCAGGCCCAGCGTACCGGCCAGGGAAGCGACTTCGTGGGAAATGCCTTCCATCATGCAGCCATCACCCAGGAACACGTAGGTGTGGTGGTCGACGATGTTGTGGCCAGGACGGTTGAATTGCGCGCCCAGTACCTTTTCAGCCAGGGCGAAGCCCACGGCGTTGGCCAGACCCTGACCCAGCGGGCCGGTGGTGGTTTCAACGCCCGGGGTGTAACCGAATTCCGGGTGACCCGGGGTGCGGCTGTGCAATTGACGGAACTGTTTCAGGTCGTCGATCGACAGGTCGTAACCGGTCAGGTGCAGCAGCGAGTAGATCAACATCGAGCCGTGGCCGTTGGACAGCACGAAGCGGTCACGGTCAGCGAACGATGGATTGCTCGGGTTGTGCTTGAGGTAGTCGCGCCAAAGCACTTCGGCGATATCTGCCATACCCATAGGGGCACCGGGATGGCCGCTGTTGGCTTTTTGCACGGCATCCATGCTGAGGGCACGAATGGCGTTGGCACGCTCACGACGGCTAGGCATCGCTGATCTCCTGGGTTTGAATAGATTGAAACGGAAAAAAGGAGGGCATTTTCCCTCACCCGAGCGCCTCGGGGCAATGACAGATAGTCATCCGGAGACGTTTTTCCCATGGATAACATCGGTTTCGGCTGGTGAAACCTTTCCGCTGTTCGTCTGTAGAGTTAACCGGTCAGTGAGAAGTGCAATAAAAAGTGCCACCCATCGAGCAATATCAAAACTTTTTGATATTGGCCTTGCGGTGTTTTCCGGCCGTCTCTAGACTGCTGGCCCTATGAACTTACGCGTGCCTTCCATTCGCCATGACGATTGCGACGAGCTGGCGGCCCTGTGCAAGGCCGGCGGCGATCCGCTGCGGCTGAATGTATTGCGCGCCCTGGCCAACGATTCGTTCGGCGTTCTGGAACTGGCGCAGATCTTCGATATCGGCCAGTCCGGCATGAGCCATCACCTTAAAGTGTTGGCACAGGCGGATCTGGTGGCGACTCGCCGTGAAGGCAATGCGGTTTTCTATCGCCGCGCCCTGCCCCACACCGAGTTGCTGGGCGGCAAGTTGCACGCGGCGTTGTTAGAAGAAGTCGACAATCTGGCGCTGCCGGCCGACGTGGAAACGCGGATCGCACAAGTACACGGGCAGCGTGCTGCCAACAGCCAGGACTTTTTCGCACGGGTCGCAGAGAAATTCCGCGCCCAGCAGGATTTGATTGCCGGCCTGCCGCAGTACCGTGAAAGCGTGCTGGCCCTGCTCGACAAACTGAATTTCGATGGTGCAGCCTCGGCCATCGAAGTCGGCCCCGGCGATGGTGCTTTCCTGCCGGAACTGGCCCGTCGTTTCGGCACCGTAACCGCACTGGACAACAGCGCGGCGATGCTCGAACTGGCCCGCCAGGTATGTGAACGTGAAAAGCTGGCTAACGTCAGCCTGCAATTGGCCGATGCATTGAATGGCGTGAGCCTTCAGGCCGATTGCGTGGTGTTGAACATGGTGTTGCACCATTTCGCCGCGCCGGCCGAAGCGCTCAAGCACATGGCCAGCCTGCTGCAACCGGGCGGTAGCCTGCTCGTGACAGAGTTATGTAGCCACAACCAGAGTTGGGCCAGGGAGGCCTGCGGTGATCTGTGGTTGGGGTTTGAACAGGACGATCTGGCCCGTTGGGCCACCGCTGCGGGACTCGTTCCCGGGGACAGCCTCTATGTAGGCTTACGTAATGGTTTCCAGATTCAGGTCCGCCATTTTCAGCGACCGGCTGGCGACACTCACCATCGGTAAATTCAGGAAAACATCGAGATGAGCGAATACTCCCTCTTCACCTCCGAGTCCGTGTCCGAAGGGCATCCGGACAAAATCGCCGACCAGATTTCCGATGCGGTGCTGGACGCCATCATCACCCAGGACAAACACGCACGCGTTGCCGTGGAAACCCTGGTCAAGACTGGCGTGGCCATCGTTGCCGGTGAAGTGACCACCAGCGCCTGGGTCGATCTGGAAGAGATCGTGCGTAACGTGATTCTCGACATCGGCTACAACAGCTCCGACGTCGGCTTCGACGGCGCGACCTGCGGCGTGATGAACATCATCGGCAAGCAGTCCCCTGACATCAACCAGGGTGTTGACCGTGCCAAGCCTGAAGATCAGGGCGCCGGCGACCAGGGCCTGATGTTCGGCTACGCCAGCAACGAAACCGACGTGCTGATGCCAGCACCGATCACCTTCTCGCACCAGTTGGTTCAGCGCCAGGCCGAAGCCCGCAAATCGGGTCTGCTGCCTTGGCTGCGCCCGGACGCCAAGTCGCAAGTGACTTGCCGTTACGAAGGCGGCAAGGTTGTGGGTATCGACGCTGTTGTTCTGTCGACCCAGCACAACCCTGAAGTGTCGTACAAAGACCTGCGCGAAGGCGTGATGGAGCTGATCGTCAAGCACGTGTTGCCTGCCGAACTGCTGAGCAAGGACACCCAGTTCCACATCAACCCGACCGGCCAGTTCATCATTGGCGGCCCGGTAGGTGACTGCGGTCTGACCGGTCGCAAGATCATCGTCGACAGCTACGGCGGCATGGCCCGTCACGGCGGTGGCGCATTCTCCGGTAAAGATCCATCGAAGGTTGACCGTTCGGCCGCCTACGCTGGCCGTTATGTTGCCAAGAACATCGTGGCTGCCGGCCTGGCCGAGCGTTGCGAGATTCAGGTTTCCTACGCGATCGGTGTGGCCCAGCCTACCTCGATCTCGCTGAACACCTTCGGCACCGGCAAGATCAGCGATGACAAGATCATCAAACTGGTCCGCGAAGTGTTCGACCTGCGTCCATACGCAATCACCACCATGCTCGACCTGCTGCACCCGATGTACCAGGAAACCGCAGCCTACGGCCACTTCGGCCGCGCTCCGCAGACCAAGACCGTTGGCGAAGACACCTTCACCACGTTCACCTGGGAAAAAACCGACCGCGCCGACGCTCTGCGTTCTGCTGCCGGCCTGTAATTTCCCTGGCGGTACAAGAAGCCCCGCACGGTTCGCACCGTGCGGGGCTTTTTCATGGCCGCGAAACAACCGGCAAAACAGCCGGCCGACCCGCTTGAAAATCCCGGCTAGCCTTCAGGTATCTCTCTGAGCAAGGACGCTCACGATGCTTGCCACACTGCGCCTGTTTTTCTTTTTCCTGCCGGTTTTCATCCACCTCAGCGCCTTCGCTGACGACTGCCCCACCTGGCCCGCCGACCGTGCACAAACCGAAATCGCCGCCCTGCAGCAGCAGGTCGATCAGTGGGACGACGCCTATCATCGGGAAGGCCGATCACTGATCACCGACGAACTCTATGATCAGTCCCGCACCCGGCTCGGCGAATGGCGCCAGTGCTTCAAACTTCCCCCACCGCCCAAGCCGTTACGAACGGCGTCAGGGCCGGTCGCGCACCCGATCGCCCATACCGGCCTCGACAAACTGCACGACGCAGCGGACATCGAAACCTGGCTGCGCGACCGCAAGGACGTCTGGGCACAACCCAAGATCGACGGCGTGGCCGTCACGCTGGTCTATCGCGCCGGGCGTTTGCAGCAGGCGATCAGTCGCGGCGACGGAATTCGCGGGCAGGACTGGACTGCATCGGCGCACAAGATCAACGCCATTCCCCGGCAACTGACACAACCGCGAGATCTGTCAGTGCAGGGTGAACTCTATTGGCGACTGAACGACCATATCCAGGCCCGAGCCGGCAGCGCCAACGCCCGTGCGACAGTCGCCGGCCTGATGGGACGCAAGGACTTGAGTGCCGAACAGGCAGCAGGCATCGGGCTTTTTGTCTGGGACTGGCCGCTGGGCCCAAGCAGCCTCACAGAGCGAATCACGGGCCTGGCATCACTGGGCTTCGCCACGACTGAACCTTACAGCCATCCCGTTGGTGATCTTGCCGAGGCGCAAAAGTGGCGTGATCACTGGTATCGCTCACCGCTGCCCTTCGCCAGTGATGGCATCGTCTTGCGCCAAAGTCTGCGCCCTGCAGCCGAACGTTGGCAGGCGCGCTCGCCTTTCTGGGCCGTGGCCTGGAAGTACCCGTTCGCCCAGGCACTGGCCAATGTACGCAAGGTCGATTTCAAGATCGGCCGTACCGGGCGCATCACCCCCGTGCTGGAACTGGCGTCGGTCATGCTCGATGACCGCCAGATCAGACGCGTCAGCGTCAGTTCACTCAAACGCTGGCAGGAACTGGACATTCGTCCCGGCGATCAAGTGGCGATCAGCCTGGCCGGGCTGACGATACCGCGACTCGACAGCGTTGTACTGCGCAGCACAGAGCGCGTCGAGCTGAACGCTCCACTCGCCAGCGACTTTCACGCGCTAAGCTGCTGGCAACCAACGCCCGGATGCGAGAGTCAGTTCCTCGCGCGCCTGACCTGGCTTGGCGGCAAGCAAGGGCTGGCACTGCCCCATGTCGGGCGCGGTACGTGGGAGAAACTTCTGGAAACAGGCCGCCTGAACAGCCTGCTGGATTGGTTGACCCTCGACGGGCCAGAGCTTGCTAAGATTGCCGGCCTCGGCGAACGCAGCAGCGCTCGCCTGTCGCACAGTTTTCACAGCGCTCGCCAACGGCCGTTCACCCAGTGGCTCAAAGCCCTCGGGCTGCCGCCGACCGGCCAGGCTTCTTTGGCTGACTCATGGCAAGCGCTGGCACAACGAAATACCGAACAATGGCAGGCAGAGCCCGGAATCGGCCCCGGTCGCGCAGCGCAATTGAGCGCTTTTTTCCGCGACCCGCAGGTGCTGGTCCTGAGTGAAACCTTACGTGCCGCCGGAATCGACGGTTTCTGAACATGCATCCCGGTACGCCGGGAACCCAACGGTCGCCGAGGCGCTCCAAGAGCGCAGTGCTTTCACGACCCGATTGCCTTTGCACATGGAGCTTTTATGAAATTTCTCGCACCGCTCGCCATGCTCATTCTTTGCGGCGTAATGGCCGCCCCCGCGATGGCTGGCGAAGACGCCCCGGGCCTGACCGGTTGTGCTGCCAAGAAGCAAGGCATCATCAATCAGATCGTACAGGCCAAATCCCGCGGCAACGCCGACCAGCAGGCCGGCCTCGAAACCGCCCTGCGCGAAGTCACCGAACACTGCACCGACGCCGGCCTGAAAAAGGAACGTGAAAACAAGGTGCTCGACGCCAAGCACGAAGTCAGCAAGCGCCAGGCCGACCTCGACAAGGCCATGAAGAAAGGCGATCCGGAGAAGATCGACAAGCGCAAGAACAAGCTCGCCGAGTCGCGCAAGGAATTGCAGGACGCGCTGGACGAGCTCGACAAGTAACAAAGCAAGGGATCACAGCCAGAGGCTGTGATCCCTTGAACATCAATGGTCGCGAAACTCTTTATGACAGGCACTGCAGGCATCTTCGACCTTCTGCACCGCCGGCCCCAGGTTGCTGACCTTGTAAGGCTGAACCTTGCTGGCGATCACCAGTTCACCAGTGGCGGCCTCAAGGGTGCGGGCCATCTCCTGGAAACGTGCCTGTCGCTGCCAGACATCGTCCTTGGCGCTGGTGTGATCTTCTTCGCGCACCGAAGGGAAATGCTTCCACGGTTCATGGGACAGCGCATCGAGCTTGACCGCGCCTTCCGTGAACTTCGGCCCGTCGAAGGCAATGCGCCCGCGCAGCATGCCGCCCAGGTCTTCGCCGGTCTTGAGCATCTGCTTGAAGATCGCCTTGCGCTGGCCCAGCGGGGAATTCGGATCGACACCGCCGCAGGCGGACAAGGTCAGACAGGCCAGCAATACAACAGAAAGTCTTTTAAGAGTCATGGTGGCTTCAGGTCACGGAATTCGGCGGCCAGTATCCTCGCGTCACCGCCAAACACCAATAGCCCTATTAATAATACGGGTTGCTGGCGCGCATGGAGCACGCCTGCAACCGACACAGGAAATTCTCCATGAACAGCCGTTTCAAGGCCTGGCGTCACCCACTCATCGCAACCCTGCCGCTGCTGGCCATCCTCGCCGGCTGCACCGGGGGCGACAGTGCCAAGCCGAAAACCCACGCACTGGCCACTTACTCCAGCGCCACTTGGGAAGCGCTGCCCGCAGTGTCCGACAACGATCTGGTGGCCGGTTTCGGTTCGTGGCGCAGCGCCTGCACCCGGCTCAAGGCTGACCCGATCTGGGGCGCCACCTGCGCGGCGGCCGCCAATGTGCCGCAAAGCGCCGGCGACATCCGCAGCTTCCTCAAGCAGCACCTCGACGTCTTCGGACTGCGCGCCGAGCACGACAATCCCAACGGCCTGATCACCGGCTACTACGAACCGGTCTACCCCGGCAGCCTGACGCAAACAGCGACCGCCAACGTGCCGGTGTACGGCGTGCCTGAAGACATGATCATCGTGTCCCTGGACAGCATTTACCCCGAGCTGAAAGGCAAACGTCTGCGCGGACGCCTCGAAGGTCGCGTGCTCAAGCCTTACGACGACGCCGCGACCATCGAGACCAAAGGCGTCAAGGCACCGGTGGTGGCGTGGCTGACCGATCCGATGAACCTGCAATTCCTGCAGATCCAGGGTTCGGGGCGGATTCAGACCGATGACGGCCGGCAACTGCGCATCGCCTACGCCGACCAGAACGGTCATCCGTACCGGCCGATCGGCCGCTGGCTGGTGGAACAGGGTGAGCTGAAGAAAGAAGACGTGACCATGGGCGCCATCAGCAACTGGGCCAAGACCAATCCGTCGCGTATTCCGGAGTTGCTCGGCAGCAACCCGAGCTATGTGTTCTTCACCCGCAACCCGGACAGCAACGAAGGCCCGCGCGGCTCGTTGAATGTGCCGCTGACCGCCGGTTACAGCGCGGCGGTGGATCGCAAGGTGATCCCGCTGGGCAGCCTGCTGTGGCTGTCGACCACTCGCCCTGACGGCACGGCACTGGTACGCCCGGTAGCCGCGCAGGACACCGGCGGCGCGATTGCCGGCGAAGTTCGTGCAGACCTGTTCTGGGGCACCGGTGAGGCCGCCGGGCAACTGGCCGGTGACATGAAGCAGCAGGGGCAGATCTGGATGCTCTGGCCCAAAGGCGCGGCGTTACCGCAAGTGCCGCAGGTGGCCGACAAGCTGTAAGCGCAACGCAAAAGATCGCAGGCCTCGTCAGCCTGCGATCTGTTCAGCTTCAGACCGAAACGAAGAAGAAACTGGCGATCAGCCCCATCCCGACAAACCACACCAGCGACCGCAGAATCGCCCAGTCCGCCAGATAGCAAATGATGTAGAGCAGACGACTGGTGATAAACAGCACCGCCAGCACGTTGACCGTCACCAGCTCCGCCGTGCCCACCAGATGCGCGACGATCACCGCCGCCGCAAAGGCCGGCGTCACTTCAAAACTGTTCAGTTGCGCCGCATGGGCCCGTCGGGCCAAACCGTTCAGGCTTTCGAGAAAATCCCGAGGATCGTGGTTGTCGCTCAGCCGATAACCACCGACAGCCTTGGCCACGCCCGTGCACAGATAGGGCAGAAAGATCGCAATCAAAACGCACCACAGAGCCACCGTCATAACGCCGTCCTTCTTCAGTTTTTAGAGTTGGCGGGTCAGAACTTCATCACCAGCATGCCGATCAGCACCAGCCCACAGGCTAAGAGCCGTGGCCGACCGAAAGGTTCTTTCAGGTAGCGCATGCCGAACAGCACCACCAGAATCACGCTGATTTCACGCAACGCCGCCGCTTCGGCAATCGACCCCAGTTGCATCGCCCACAGCACCAGAGCGTAGCTGAACAACACGCAGAACCCGACCGCCAGTCCCAGCTTCCATTGTTCGCGCCAGAACAGCATGAACGCCGGCCGCTTGGCCACCCACGCCAGCAGCGGGAACGGCCACGCGCTGAGCAGCGTGACCCAGACCAGGTAATCCAGGGGATGCGACCAGCGCCGCAAGGCCTGACCATCGATGTAGGTGTAGCAGCCGATGCACAACCCGATCAGCGCCACCACCGGCAACATCGACCATGGCAAGTGTTTCCCGCCGCCGCCCTGCCAGAGCAGGCAGGCCATGCCCAGCGGGATCAACATGATCCCGAAGATCTGCTGCGTGGTCAGCACTTCACCGGCGAAGATCAGGGTCAGCGCCAGCACCACCAGCGGCGACAAACCGCGCATCAACGGATAGACCAGCCCCAGGTCGCCGACCCGATAGGCCTGGATCAACAGGTAGCGATAGAGCAGCTCGAACGCCGCCGACGCCAGAATCCACGGCCAGATTTCCTGCGGCGGCAGGCTGATGAAAGGAAATGCCAGCGCGACGAACAACAGCGCCACGGTGTCCATACAGGCCACCACCAGCAGCCGTTCGGCGCTGAACTTGATCAGGGTATTCCACGCTGCGTGCAACAGCGCCGCCACCAACACCAGAGCTGTCGCCAGCACGTGTCACTCCTTCATTCTTGTTTTTGAACCTGAGCCATTTGATCAGGTCTTTGATTCGCGATGTGTCAGGCGCTGTTTATACGTCAAGCGCCCCCGTCGCAACCGGTTGCGCACAGACAAATCTCAAAAAATCCTGTCTGGGCGACACAATTGTGCCCCCACCCGGCATCTGCCCATCCAACCCTTGCGTCCACGAACGGGCGCGCTGTCTTTTCACCCCCATCCAAAGGACCCCGGATGCTTGAACTCGTCGCCGCTTTCATCTGCCTCACCACCCTCCTCACTTTTGTGAATTTCCGCTTCATCGGTTTGCCTCCGACCATCGGCGTGATGGTTACCGCACTGATGTTTTCCCTGTTGCTGCAAGGCCTGAGCCTGCTCGGCTACCCCGGCCTCGAAGAGCGCGTACAGCAACTGATCGGCCAGATCGACTTCGGTGATCTGCTGATGAACTGGATGCTGTCGTTCCTGCTGTTCGCCGGCGCCTTGCACGTCAACCTGAACGACCTGCGCAGCTACCGCTGGCCCATCGGCCTGCTGGCGACGTTCGGTGTACTGATCGCCACCGCCGTGATCGGCAGCCTCGCCTACTACATTTTTGCCCTGTTCGGCTGGCACGTGAGCTTCCTCTACTGCCTGTTGTTCGGCGCGCTGATTTCCCCGACCGACCCGATCGCGGTGCTTGGCGTGTTGCGTACGGCCAATGCCTCGAAACCGTTGAAGACCACCATCGTCGGCGAATCGCTGTTCAACGACGGCACCGCCGTGGTGGTGTTCACCGTGCTGCTGGGCATCGCGCAACTGGGCGAAACCCCGACCGTCGGCGCCACGGCCATGCTGTTCGTCCATGAAGCCGTCGGTGGCGTGCTGTTCGGCGGGCTGATCGGTTATCTGGTGTACCTGATGATCAAGAGCATCGAGCAGCACCAGATCGAAGTCATGCTGACCCTGGCGCTGGTGATTGGCGGTTCGGCGATGGCCACCGAGCTGCACGTCTCGGCGCCGATTGCGATGGTGGTCGCCGGTCTGATCATCGGCAACCTCGGTCGCAACCTGGCAATGAACGACATGACGCGCAAATACCTGGACGGTTTCTGGGAGTTGCTCGACGACATGCTCAACGCCCTGCTGTTCGCGCTGATCGGCATGGAGCTGTTGCTGCTGCCGTTCAACTGGCTGCACGTGGCGGCGGCGAGCCTGCTGGCGCTGGCGATTCTGCTGTCGCGCCTGCTCACCGTGGCCCCGGCCATTGTCCTGTTGCGCCGCTGGCGCACAGTGCCGCGCGGCACCATCCGGATCCTGACCTGGGGCGGTTTGCGCGGCGGTGTTTCGGTGGCGTTGGCTTTGGCCCTGCCGCTTGGCCCGGAACGCGATCTGCTGCTGAGCATCACCTACATCGTGGTGCTGTCGTCGATCCTGCTGCAGGGCCTGACCATCGGCAAACTGGTCAAGCACGCGACTCGCGACGAGCCGGTAACGGCTGCCGAGCCCGCGCACCACTGATCATTTCTTGATCGGCTGCGGACCGGGCTTTTCAACCCGGTCCGCAGACTCCTTCGGTTTTCCACTTTCGCTACGGATCTGCGCATGGCTGATCAGGGCGAAGATGAAACTGCCGCCGATGATGTTCCCCGCCAATGTCGGCCCGGCAAACACTGCCCAGAAATCACTCCACGGCAACTCGCCGGCAAATACCAGATACGACACTTCCGCCGATCCGACCACAATGTGCGTGAAGTCGCCCAGCGCCATGAGGTAGGTGATGAGGATGATGATCCACATCTTTGCGCTCTCCATGGACGGGATCATCCAGACCATGGTGGCGATCATCCAGCCGGAAACGATGCCCTTGGCGAACATCTGGCTGGCGTGGTTTTCCATGACCTTGCGACCGATTTCGAGGAAGGCGGCGTCGGTCTTGCTGTCGAAGATCGGCAGCTCGAGCATCACGTAAGCCACCAGAATCGTGCCGCACAGATTGCCGAACAGTACGACTGTCCAGAGTCGGATCAGTCGGCCGAAGTTTCGGATCGTCGGTTTGGTCATGACCGGCAGCACAGCGGTCAGGGTGTTTTCGGTGAACAACTGCTGGCGGGCGAGGATCACCGCGAGAAAGCCTGCGCAGTAACCGAAGCTGGCGATCACCTTGAATTCGTCACCCTCGGGCAACCGGGAATTGAGCAGGCCCATGCCCATCAGCGACAGGCCCATGGTCAGCCCCGCCGCCAGCGCCGACCACCACAGCGCGGCAATGCTGCGCTCCAGTTCCTGGTCGCCCTGTGTACGGATGATTTCATGCAGGACTGCCGCGCGGGGCGGCTGGTTTTTCTCGACTTCGTGCTGTTCCTTGGCCGAGAGGTCGGGGGTCTTGCCGTCTGTTGGCGTGGTCATGGCGGGAAACCGGTGGCGGGGTCATAAAACTACGACACGCGCCATTCGGCTTCCGTTCTACAGAACGCGCCGATTACTCGGTAACAGGCGTTTCATCCTTGAACTGGTCTTTGACGTATTTGATTTCGGTCCGCCCGTGCGGTGCCGGCAGGCCGTCTTCACCGAGGTTGACGAAGACCATCTTCTCGACCGTCAGGATGCTCTTGCGGGTGATCTTGTTGCGCACTTCACAGGTCAGGGTGATCGAGGTGCGGCCGAACTCGGTGGCGGTGATGCCCAGCTCGATGATGTCGCCCTGGCGCGAGGCGCTGACGAAGTTGATCTCGGAAATGTACTTGGTCACCACACGCTGGTTGCCCAGTTGAACGATGGCGTAGATCGCGGCTTCTTCGTCGATCCAGCGCAGCAGGCTGCCGCCGAACAGGGTGCCGTTGGGGTTGAGGTCTTCGGGTTTTACCCATTTGCGGGTGTGGAAATTCATGTTCACTCCTGAGCGTTTGCCGAAAGATGGGCGCCATCTTGGCAGACTGATCGGTCATGCTCCATGAGGCTTCTACTATGGTCGCGATTGGCGATCTTCATTTGGCCGACAGAAACCCTTTGGAAGATCAGTCTAGACGGCTATAATCGCCCCCGTTTCAAAACGGTAACGTTCACTTGATACCGTTTTCCCGCCACCTGTCCGAGGGGCGCTGCAGCAGGTTCAACCTGTCAGGCTCGGATGGGGCGTTGACTGGCTCAGGCCGGACACTAAACGCACAACGGCGCCCATTCGCATACATTACGAATGGAGGCTCTCATGAGCGCTGTTATCACGCCTGCAGATTTTAACGATTACAAAGTTGCCGACATGTCCCTGGCTGCCTGGGGCCGTCGCGAAACCATCATCGCCGAGTCGGAAATGCCGGCCCTGATGGGTCTGCGCCGCAAGTACGCTTCCGAGCAGCCGCTGAAAGGCGCAAAAATCCTCGGCTGCATCCACATGACCATTCAGACCGCCGTGCTGATCGAAACCCTGGTTGCCCTGGGTGCCGAAGTTCGCTGGTCGTCCTGCAACATCTTCTCGACTCAGGATCAGGCCGCTGCTTCCATCGCCGCTGCCGGCATCCCGGTTTTCGCCTGGAAAGGCGAGACTGAAGAAGAGTACGAGTGGTGCCTGGAGCAGACCATCCTGAAAGATGGCCAGCCATGGGACGCCAACATGATCCTCGACGACGGCGGCGACCTGACTCAGCTGCTGCACGACAAGTACCCACAGGTTCTGGATCGCGTTCACGGCGTGACCGAAGAAACTACCACCGGCGTACACCGTCTGCTGGACATGCTGGCCAAGGGCGAACTGCGCATCCCGGCCATCAACGTCAACGACTCGGTGACCAAGTCCAAGAACGACAACAAGTACGGCTGCCGTCACAGCCTGAACGACGCCATCAAGCGTGGTACTGACCACCTGCTGTCCGGCAAGCAAGCGCTGGTCATCGGTTACGGTGACGTGGGCAAGGGCTCAGCCCAGTCCCTGCGTCAGGAAGGCATGATCGTCAAAGTATCCGAAGTCGACCCGATCTGCGCCATGCAAGCCTGCATGGACGGTTTCGAACTGGTTTCGCCGTTCATCGACGGTATCAACGACGGCACCGAAACCAGCATCGACAAAGCGCTGCTGGGCAAGATCGACCTGATCGTGACCACCACCGGTAACGTCAACGTTTGCGACGCAAACATGCTCAAAGCCCTGAAGAAGCGCGCCGTTGTCTGCAACATCGGTCACTTCGACAACGAAATCGACACCGCTTTCATGCGCAAGAACTGGGCATGGGAAGAAGTGAAGCCACAGGTACACAAGATCCACCGTACCGGCCCGGGCGCTTTCGACGCTCAGAACGACGACTACCTGATCCTGCTGGCCGAAGGCCGTCTGGTGAACCTGGGCAACGCCACCGGTCACCCGAGCCGCATCATGGACGGTTCGTTCGCCAACCAGGTTCTGGCCCAGATCTTCCTGTTCGGCCAGAAGTACGCCGACCTGTCGCCAGCCCAGAAAGCCGAGCGCCTGACCGTTGAAGTACTGCCGAAGAAACTCGACGAAGAAGTGGCCCTGGAAATGGTTCGCGGCTTCGGCGGCGTGGTCACCCAACTGACCAAGCAACAGGCTGACTACATCGGCGTGACCGTCGAAGGCCCGTTCAAGCCGCACGCTTACCGCTACTAAGAGCAGCTGCGAGCTTCAAGCTTCAAGCGGCAAGCAAGGCCACAAGCCGAGCTTGCCGCGCGAAGCCCGAAAGCTCTGCCCCTATTTGTCAAAACAGTGTCAGGCCGCAAGCTTCAGGCACAAGAGACCAGCGCACCTCCGCTGCTCTTGCAGCTTGAAGCTTGCAGCTTGTAGCTGGAGGTCCCCTCCATGTCCCAAGACCGTCGCTACAGCTTCGAGTTCTTCCCGACCAAGACCGATGCTGGGCATGAAAAACTGCTCGCCACTGCCCGTCAGCTGGCCACCTACAACCCTGACTTCTTTTCCTGCACCTACGGCGCGGGCGGTTCGACCCGTGACCGCACGCTGAACACCGTGTTGCAGCTGGAAAGCGAAGTCAAAATCCCCGCCGCCCCGCACCTGTCGTGCGTCGGCGACAGCAAGGACGACCTGCGCGGCCTGCTGAACGAGTACAAGGCTGCCGGCATCAAGCGCATCGTCGCCCTACGTGGTGACCTGCCGTCCGGCATGGGCATGACCAGCGGCGAGTTGCGTCACGCCAATGAACTGGTTGAGTTCATTCGTGAAGAAACCGGCAATCATTTCCACATCGAAGTCGCCGCCTACCCGGAAATGCATCCGCAAGCGCGCAACTACGAAGACGATCTCGCCAATTTCGTGCGCAAGGCCCGTGCCGGCGCCGACAGCGCGATCACCCAGTACTTCTTCAACGCCGACAGCTACTTCTACTTTGTCGACCGTTTGCAGGCGCTGGGCGTGGACATTCCGATCGTGCCGGGGATCATGCCGATCACCAACTACAGCAAGCTCGCGCGTTTCTCCGATGCCTGCGGTGCGGAAATCCCGCGCTGGATCCGCAAGCAACTGGAAGCCTACGGCGATGACAGCCAAAGCATTCAGCGCTTCGGCGAACAGGTCGTCACCGAAATGTGCGAACGCCTGCTGCAGGGCGGCGCACCTGGTCTGCACTTCTATTCCATGAACCAGGCCGAACCTAGCCTGGCGATCTGGAACAACCTGAAGTTGCCACGCTGAGACCGCTGTACGCCGCAAGCTGAACGCTTCATGCCACAACAAAAGATCGCAACTTTCGACAGCTTTTATAGCGCTGTCGCAACTGCGATCTTTTGCTTTTAAGGCCCGAAACAGAGCTTCTGCTGCCAGTTTCTGGCTCTTTGGCGTTTCTCGTCGTAATCTCAAGTCATGCCTTTGATCACGCAGTTATTCGCCGTGCTGGTTTTTGCTTGCCTGAGCTTTGCAGCTCGGGGCGAGAAGCTGCGTATCGTCACCGAACCGTGGGCCCCGTACGTTTACGAAGAGAACGGCAAGAACCTCGGGCTGGACTACGAAACCACCGCCATCGTGTTCAAACGCCTGGGCATCGAAGTCGAATGGCAGTTCCTGCCGTGGAAACGCTGCCTGTCGATGCTCGAAACCGGCCAGGCCGACGGCGCACTGGACATTTTTCACAGCGCCGAACGCGACGCCACCCTGCTCTACCCGAGCGAACCGCTGTCGGACGTCGAATTCGTGATGTTCTACGCCAACGAACGACCGCATCCCTTTCGCAGCCTTGAAGACCTCAAGGGCCTGACCATCGGCACCTCGCCGGGTTATCTGTACAGCCCGGACTTCAGCGAGTCGACCCTGTTCACCCGGGAACCGGCCCCGACCCACGAAGCCAACTTCGGCAAACTGGTGCGCGGGCGGATCGACCTGCTGATCACCGACCGACGCGTGGGCCAACACTTGCTCGATGAACTGAATATCCGCAACCAGATCACTGAAAACCCCACGGTCATCAGCCGTCAGAGCCAGTTCCTGGCCGTTCGGCGCAACGCAGGGATGGATTTGCTGGTGCAGCGCTTCGGCGCCGAACTCAAGCGTTTCAAGCGTGAACCGGCCTATGCCGAGCTCAGCGCACGCTACGGCGCGACCCCGGCCATGACAGCGCCACTGGGCAGCGCCACCGCCAGCGGCAAAACCGTTGAGCAGCAGGAAAGCGGCGCGCAGTGATTGCTCTGTTATACTCCGGCGTTCCCGCCAGGCTCACGCCCGGACGCCCGGAACCGTAACAGGCCTCCCGACCCGCTACAGCGCAGCTTTTCAGCCCGCGCGAGCGCTCCGGACGTGCCTTCGGAACCGCAGCAGGACCGGACGGGATTGCGTCCTCTTAAACGCCATTCGCGCCAGGCAAGACTCCCATTGGGCCAAGCCCTAACTAAAACAGGATTACTCATGTCCTTTGCTTCCCTCGGTCTCTCCGAGGCTTTGGTCCGCGCTATCGAAGACGCGGGCTATACCGAGCCTACTCCGGTGCAACAGCGGGCCATTCCCGCCGTGTTGCAAGGTCGCGACCTGATGGTTGCGGCACAGACAGGTACCGGTAAAACCGGCGGCTTCGCCCTTCCGATCCTGGAGCGGCTGTTCCCTAACGGTCACCCGGACAAATCCCAGCGTCACGGCCCGCGCCAACCGCGCGTCCTGGTGCTGACCCCGACCCGCGAACTCGCGGCCCAGGTTCACGACAGCTTCAAGATCTACGCCCGTGACCTGAAATTCGTCAGCGCCTGCATCTTCGGCGGCGTCGGCATGAACCCGCAGGTTCAGGCCATGTCCCGTGGTGTGGACGTACTGGTTGCCTGCCCAGGTCGTCTGCTCGACCTGTGCGGCCAGGGCAGCGTCGATCTGTCCCACGTTGAAATCCTCGTGCTGGACGAAGCCGACCGCATGCTCGACATGGGCTTCGTCCATGACGTGAAGAAAGTCCTCGCGCGTCTGCCGGCCAAGCGCCAGAACCTGCTGTTCTCGGCGACCTTCTCCAAAGACATCACTGATCTCGCCGGCAAGCTGCTGCACAACCCGGAACGCATCGAAGTGACGCCGCCGAACACCACGGTCGAGCGCATCGAACAACGCGTATTCCGTCTGCCAGCCAGCCACAAGCGTGCGCTGCTGGCTCACCTGATCACCGCTGGCGCCTGGGAACAGGTGCTGGTGTTCACCCGTACCAAGCACGGCGCCAACCGTCTGGCCGAGTACCTGGACAAACACGGCCTGCCGGCTGTGGCGATCCACGGTAACAAGAGCCAGAACGCCCGCACCAAAGCCCTGGCCGACTTCAAGGCCGGCGAAGTGCGCATCCTGGTAGCGACCGATATCGCCGCCCGTGGCCTGGACATCGACCAGTTGCCGCACGTGGTCAACTTCGAACTGCCGAACGTCGATGAAGACTACGTGCACCGCATCGGCCGTACCGGCCGTGCCGGTCGTTCGGGCGAGGCGATCTCGCTGGTTGCGCCGGACGAAGAAAAACTGCTGAAAAGCATCGAACGCATGACCAAGCAGAAAATCGCCGACGGCGACCTGATGGGCTTCGATGCCAGCACCATCGAGGCCGAGAAGCCTGAAGTGCGCGAGCGTCCGGACATGCGCAACCCGCGCAATGCCCGTGGCCCACGCGGCGACGGCCCGAATGGCGGCGGTGGTGGTGGCGGTCGTAAAGACAAAGGCAAAGACAAGGGCAAGGAAAAACCTGCCGGCGAACGCGGTGAGCGTGGCGAGCGTCCAGCCCGTCAACAGAAGCCGCGCGAAGGCACCCCGGCCCGCGAACAGCGTCAGCCGAGCCAACCGCCACGCGCCGCTGCTGACCGTGCTCCGGACGAATTCCTCGACGACGATGTGGATAACTTCGGTAACCGCGTTGACTACGTGCCGAAGCAGGCTCCGGCCGGCGGCCGTGGTCGTCGTCCAGGCGCTCCGGCGCAAGGCGCAGGTTCGGGCGCGCCGCGCACCGGTGGCCAGCCACAAGGTCGCCAGAACGGTCCGCGCAACAGCAACGGTTCGAGCACCGGCACCCCACCGGCCAAACGCAGCGGCCCGCGTAACGGTGCGCCGCGTGACGGCCAGGGTCGTCGCGACGAAAACCCGCGCAACCGCCGCCCGGCCCGTGACGATCAGCAACGTGCCGAGCCGGCCGTGCAGAACCCGCGCAGCAGCGGCCCGAAGATCATGCACAAGGAATCGAAAGCCGACCGCTTCCCGACTCCGGAACAGCTCGATCAACTGCCAAGTCGTCCACGCGGTGAAAAACCGGCCTTGCTGACTCGCAATCGCTGAGTTTCAACAAGGCAATAAAAAACGCCCCCGGTCGCAAGACCGGGGGCGTTTTTGTATGTCTGGCGAAAATTACTTCGCTTTGACACCTTCGAACGAGATGTACAGGTCGACGTTGTCGGACTGTGGACCCAGATCCATCATCTTGCCGAAATCAGAGCGCTTGATGCTGGTGGTGCCTTCGAAGCCGGCACGGTAGCCGCCCCATGGATCCTTGCCTTCACCCAGGAACGTGGCCTTGACCACGATCGGCTTGGTCACGCCGTGCAGGGTCAGGTCGCCGGTCACGTCAGCAGTGTCTTTGCCTGCGGCGTTCTTGCCGGTGGATTTGACGCTGGTGGAGACGAACTTGGCGTCAGCAAATTTGCCCACGTCCAGGAAGTCTTTGCTGGCGATGTGCTTGTCGCGCTCGGCGTGGTTGGTGAACACGCTGGCGGTCTTCACGTCGAACTCGATCTTGCTGTCTTCAGGCTTGGCAGCATCGAAGCTGAACTTGCCGCTGATGTCCTTGAAGGTACCGGTGATGAAACTGTAGCCCAGGTGGCTGATCTTGAAGTCGACGAAGGCGTGCTGACCTTCTTTGTCGACGGTGTAGTCAGCGGCCATTACGTTGGCGGACAGCACGGCAGAACCGATTGCCAGAGCGGCCAGAGTCTTTTTCAACATACTTTCTTTTCCTTTGAGTCGAGGTTGAACGTCAGGCTTTGCGACCGAGCATTCGGGTAAGGGTCGCATCACGATCGATAAAGTGGTGCTTCAATGCTGCCAACGCATGAAGGCCGGAAAAAATTACCAGCGCCCACGCCAGGTACAGATGAATCACCCCAGCGGTATCTGCCTGGTCCGGTAGTCCGGAAACCAGTGCAGGAACTTCAAACAGGCCAAACACCGGGATCCCGACACCGTCTGCGGTGGAAATCAGGTAACCGGCAAGCATCACGGCGAACAGCGCAAGGTAGAGGAACCCATGGCCGAACTTGGCGCCGATGCGGGTCATGCGGCTGTAGCTCTGCAGCGTTGGCGGCGGAGGGCTGACAAAACGCCACAGCACCCGCAACACCATCACAGCCAGCAGCACCAGACCGATGCTCTTGTGCAGATCCGGCGCGTCTTTGCGCCAGGTGCTGTAGTAATCCAGCCCCACCATCCACAGACCGAGTGCGAACAATCCGAAGACTGCCAGCGCCACGCCCCAGTGCATGAAAATGCTGACCCAACCGTAGCGCGAAGAAGAGTTACGTAGCTGCATTGCCCAAATCCTGTGAGAACTGCGAACCAAGACTAGCGAGTTATCTATCGAATTAAAGCGGAAAATTTCGCTTTGAAATATCGAGAAATACGATCAAGAGTCTTGAACAGGGGAGTTAAGGAAAGATTAAAGGCGAAAGTGTGGCGGGATGTTAGTTGGCGGCTCGCAGATTTCCACTCACCGGACCGACTGACAGGCAATAAAAAAGCGCGGCATGAAAGCCGCGCTTTTTCATTCACCGCAAAGCCTTACTGCGCTTTGGTATCGGTCGCTGCTGCAGGCTTGGCCGCTGGCTTCTTCGCCGGCTCAGCCTTTTTCGCTGCAGGTTTGGCCGGGGCCTTTTTCGCCTCGGTTTTCGTCGCAGGTTTTTTCGCTGCTGGCTTGGCTGCCGCTTTCTTGGCTGGCTCGGCTTTCGCCGGGGCCGCTGGTTTCGGTGCTTCTACCGGGGCTGGCGCAGGAGCCGGGGTCGGCGCAGGTGCTGGAGCGGCTGGGGCCGGTGCCGGCTCTGGCGCTTTCACTGGCTCCGGTTTCTTGTCGTCGTCCGAACCGCCGAACAGGTTGGTGAAGAAGTTGCCTTTCTTCGCCGCCGTGGCCGCACCCGCTGCGCCTGCCGCCGCTGCTGCGGTGGCCGCTGCCGGGCCGACCTTGATCGGTTCGAAGGATTTGCCCGCCGCCAGGTCTTCAACCTGACTGGCCGCACGCTGACCGGTGCGCAGTGCGCCTTCCAGGGTGCCCGGGTACAAGGTGTCGGTGTGTTCGCCGGCAAACGCTACGCGTTGCAGCGGACGTTCCCACAGGCGCCAGAATTTGCTGATCTGGCCAGGACCGAAGGCCAGGTAAGAACCGCCAGTCGACGGGTCGGTGCTGTAGCGACGGATTTCATAACCGGTGAACGAGCCACGGGCCTGTGGATAAAACGTGTGCAGACGGATCAGCACCTGATCGACCATCTGCTTGTCGCCGAAGGCCTGCATCACACGGGCGTTGTCGCCGGACAGGTTGATCACCACGTTCGCGCCGCCCTTCAGGGCCGGCTCGATCCACAACATGCCCAGACCGGTGTTGCTGTAGATCTCGCCGGACATCCGCGCCTTGCTTTCCCACACTGGCGTCTTGAATTTCAGCATGATCTGGTCGCGCCAGCCGTAGTTGGTGCCCTTGATCGCCGCCAGGTGCTGGGCGTCCAGCGCCGGGGTCAGCTGGATCTTGTTAAGCGCGCGCAGTGGCACGGCCAATACGACGTAATCCGCCGAATAGCCAACGCTGCCGACCTTGACGGTCACGCCGTCCTTGTCCTGGGTGATGGCGGACACCGGCGAATCGGTCTTGATGGTTTTCAGCTGCTTGACGAAGGCCTGGGCCAGCACCGGGCTGCCACCGACCAGACGCGAAGCGCGCAGGTCACGGTCGGACACGCCGCGATAAACCCGGCTCTGCTGCGCGAAATACAGCAGCGACAGGCGCGAAGGTTCGTCGTAGTGGGTGCGGATATCCTGGTTGATCAGCTGACGCGCGGTGGCTGGCAGGTTCTGCTTGTCGAGCCAGCTCGACACGTTGATCTGGTCCAGGGCGTGCAGGGTGTTGGTCGCGGCCGGGTTCTGCGGATCGTCAATCGAACGCGCCAGATCGTCGCGGGTCTTCTCGTAGGCCTTCAGCGCCTGGGCGGTGGCCGGTTGCTTGGTGGCCAGGTCGGCGGCGGAGAAATACTCGCCGTCGATCAGGTAACCCGGGGTCCGCACGAATTCAGGGGCCGGCGTGGTGCTCAGCTTGAAGGTCGACACGTATTTGTTCAGCACCGGCTGAGCCTTGTCGTTGCCGATCCACTCGCTGGTGGCCATGCCCGAGCGACCGCCCAGGCTCGGCTTGGCTTCCAGCAGCGTCACCTGCCAGCCCTTGTTCTGCAGTTCGTAAGCCGCAGTCAGGCCCGACAGGCCGCCGCCGATCACGATCGCGGTTTTATCCTTGGCCAGCGCCGTAACGCTAAACAGCCCCAACACCACAAGCGCACAGGCGCGCAGCCAACCGACAGACATTCAGCGAACTCCGGAAAAACACGTAGGAAAAAGCAGTTTTGCGGGTCAGACGACCCAAAGAACCGCGAAGAATACGTCAGCCATCAAAACGCCGCCAGCAACGTCTATCGGCCCATACAAAGTAGCTCAATCGACACAATGGGTTGTCCCGACGCGACGCATTGCATAGGCTTGCGCGATTGTTTGCCCGCGCCTGACGCGAGCCGCCTCGAGGAGACTGAACATGGGCCTGAACAACCAGTGGATGCAACGCGATCTCGCGGTGTTGTGGCATCCCTGCACCCAGATGAAAGACCACGAACAGCTGCCGCTGATCCCGATCAAGCGCGGTGAAGGCGTCTGGCTGGAAGATTTCGAAGGCAAGCGTTATCTGGATGCCGTCAGTTCCTGGTGGGTCAACGTGTTCGGTCACGCCAACCCGCGCATCAACCAGCGCATCAAGGATCAGGTCGATCAGCTGGAACACGTGATTCTGGCCGGCTTCAGCCATCAGCCGGTGATCGAGCTGTCCGAGCGTCTGGTGAAAATGACGCCAGAGGGCCTGAACCGGGTGTTCTACGCCGATAACGGCTCGTCCTGCATCGAAGTCGCACTGAAAATGAGCTTTCACTACTGGCTCAACCGCGGCCAGTCGAACAAGAAGCGCTTCGTCACCCTGACCAACAGCTACCACGGCGAAACCATGGCGGCGATGGCGGTCGGCGACGTGCCGCTGTTCACCGAAACCTACAAAGCGCTGCTGATGGACACCATCAAGGTGCCGAGCCCCGATTGCTACCTGCGCCCCCAGGGCATGAGCTGGGAAGAGCATTCGCGCAACATGTTCGCGGCCATGGAACAGACCCTGGCGGAAAATCATGACAGCGTCGCTGCGGTGATCGTCGAGCCGCTGATCCAGGGCGCCGGCGGCATGCGCATGTATCACCCGGTCTATCTCAAGCTGCTGCGCGAGGCCTGCGACCGTTACGGTGTGCACCTGATCCACGATGAAATCGCTGTCGGTTTCGGCCGTACCGGAACGATGTTCGCCTGCGAACAGGCCGGCATCCGCCCGGACTTCCTGTGCCTGTCGAAAGCCCTGACCGGCGGTTATCTGCCATTGGCGGCGTGCCTGACCACCGACGAGGTGTACAGCGCGTTCTACGACGATTACCCGACCCTGCGCGCCTTCCTGCATTCGCACAGCTACACCGGCAACCCGCTGGCCTGTGCGGCGGCGCTGGCGACGCTGGATATCTTTGAACAGGACAACGTGATCGAGAACAACCGGGCGCTGGCTCAACGGATGGCGTCGGCCACGGCGCATCTGGTGGATCACCCGAACGTTTCCGAAGTACGCCAGACCGGCATGGTGCTGGCCATCGAGATGGTCAAGGACAAGGCCACGAAAGAAGCCTATCCGTGGCAGGAACGTCGCGGCCTGAAGGTGTTCCAGCACGCGCTGGAGCGTGGCGCGTTACTGCGTCCGCTGGGCAGCGTGGTGTATTTCCTGCCGCCGTACGTGATCACCCCGGAGCAGATCGACTTCCTCGCCGAAGTCGCCAGCGAAGGCATCGACATCGCCACCCGTGACAGCGTCAGCGTGGCGGTGCCGAAGGATTTCCATCCCGGTTTCCGTGATCCGGGCTAAGCACAACGGCTCGTACTCGTTACTCGTTCCCACGCTCTGCGTGGGAATGCAGCCCGGGACGCTCCGCGTCCCAAAGCGGACGCAGAGCGTCCAATGAGGCATTCCCACGCAGAGCGTGGGAACGATCTAATTAAAGAGAACCACCATGAGACTGTCCCGCTTCTTTATCGACGCCCCGCTCAGCATTGGCGAACACGAACTGCCGGAAGCCCAGGCGCATTACATCAGCCGCGTGCTGCGCATGGCCGAGGGCGATGCGGTGCAGCTGTTCGACGGCTCCGGCCACGAGTTTCGCGGTGCACTGCTGGAAGTCGGCAAGAAGCGCGTGACGGTCAGGATCGACGAACAACTCGCCGGCCAGGTCGAGTCGCCGTTGCAAATCCACCTCGGCCAGGGCCTGTCCCGGGGCGAGCGGATGGACTGGGCGATCCAGAAAGCCACCGAACTGGGCGTCAACGAAATCACCCCGATTTTCAGCGAACGCTGCGAAGTCCGCCTCAAGGATGAACGCGCCGACAAACGCCTGCTGCACTGGCGTCAGGTAGCGATCAGCGCTTGCGAGCAGTGCGGTCGTTCGCGGGTGCCGGTGATTCATCCGCCGGTGTTGCTGGCCGACTGGTTGAAACAGACCGAAGCCGAACTGAAACTGGTTCTGCACCCGGTGGCCGAACCCTTGGTCAGCCACGCCAAGCCATCGACCCTGGCGTTCCTGATCGGCCCTGAAGGCGGCTTGTCCGACGCCGAAGTCGAGCAGGCCAAAGGCAACGGCTTCCACGCCGCCCGCCTCGGCCCGCGCGTGCTGCGCACCGAGACCGCGCCGGTTGTGGCGCTGGCGGTGGCGCAGCAACTGTGGGGTGATTTCTAAACCTGTGGGAGCGATTACAGAACGTAAAACAGAATCGCCACAAAATGCAGCAGGCTCCCGGCGATCACAAACAGATGCCAGATCCCGTGGGCATGCCGCAACCGGTGATCAAGGGCAAAGAAGATGATCCCGACGGTGTACAACACGCCGCCCGACGCCAGCCAGGCAAACCCCGCCGTCCCCAGCGCCGCGATCAGCGGCTTGACCGCCACCAGCACGATCCAGCCCATCACCGCGTAGATCACGATCGACAGGATCCGCGCCTCCGAGCGCGGCTTGATCTCTTGCAGGATGCCGATCAGCGCCAGTCCCCAGACAATCCCGAACAGCGTCCAGCCCCACGGCCCGCGCAGGGTCACCAGGCAGAACGGCGTGTAACTGCCGGCGATCAGCAGGTAGATCGAAAAGTGATCGACCTTCTTCATGATCGCTTTCTTGCGCCCGCGCACGCTGTGGTACACGGTGGATGCGCTGTAGAGCACCAGCAAAGTGAAAGCGTAAATCGCCACGCTGACGATCTTCCACGGGCTGCCGTCGAGGCTGGCAATCACCAGCATCCAGACGCCCCCGATAAACGCCGCTATCGCCCCGACCAGATGCGTCCAGGCGTTCAGTTTTTCTCCGTGATACATGTGTCGCACACCTCGATTTCATTACCGCAGCGCGCAAGGCTCGGGCCTTGAGCGTAAAAGCGCAATGTTTCCGTTCAACGCGGGCCTGCGCCTGTCCTGATATTTGGGCACAATCGACCGATACCAAGAAGAGTCCGCGCCATGCTGATCGACGAAGAATTGACCCTGAAGAAACTCGAGGTGTTCCTCGCCTTCATGCGTACCGGCAACCTCGCCCGCGCCGCCGCCGAGTTGCAGACCAGCAATGTCAGCGTGCACCGCGCGATCCATTCGCTGGAAAGCGCCCTGCGCTGCCCGTTGTTCAAGCACGAAGGACGCAACCTGACGCCGCTGGAGAGCGCCTATGTACTCGAAGAGCGGGCGCAGAAGCTGATTCAGGACGTGGTCGAAAGCGTGCGCCTGACCCGCGAAGCCGCCGGGTTCTCGGCAGAACGCTTCAAGCTCGGCTCGCTGTATTCGCTGACGGTGAAGACCGTGCCGCAGCTGATCATGGGCCTGAAGATCCGCCGCAGCGAACTCAACATCGATCTGATCCTCGGCTCGAACATCGACCTGCTCTACAAGCTGAAAAACATGGAAGTCGACGCGATCCTGGTGTCGCTGGACGACAGCGTCAACGACCCGGACTGCGAGCAGATTCCACTGTTTTCCGACGACATCTTTCTCGCCACGCCGGCCGATTCCCGCTTCGCCCAACGCAGCGAAGTGGATCTGGCGGAGGTCCGCGACGAAACCTTCATCACCCTTACGCAAGGCTTTGCCACCCATCAGGACGGTATTCGGGTGTTCCGCCAGGCGGGGTTCGAGCCGAAGGTGGCGATGCAGGTCAACGACATCTTCACCCTGCTGAGCATGGTCAGCTCCGGGGTCGGTTATGCATTGCTGCCGGGGAGGATTGCGGCGGTGTACGAGAACCGGGTGAAGCTGATTCCGTTGCAGGAAAAGTATCGGTTGCAACAGCACATTGGCGTGGTGTTCCTGAAGGCCAAGGAGCGGGATCCGAATCTGCTGGCGTTGCTGGCGGAGTGTCGGATGTATGCGAATCGCCAGACCACCCAATGATCGCTCCCACGCTCTGCGTGGGAGCGATCTTCAGAACCTAGCCAACAATCCCGCGCACGATGAAGAACAGCAGCGAAGGCCCCAGCAAGCACCCAAGCCCGGTGTGAAACGTAGCCGTCAACGCCCCATAAGGCACCAACCGCCGATCCGTCGCCGCCAGCCCGGCCGTCACGCCACTCACGGTCCCGGCCAACCCGCCAAACACCATCGCAGAGCGCGGATTGTCGAGGCCCATCCAGCGCGCCGCCACCGGGGTGCCGACCATCACCAGAATCGCCTTGATCAACCCGGTGGCAATCGACAACGCCATCACATCCGAGGTCGCGCCAATCGCTGCGCCGGTCACAGGCCCGACGATATAAGTCACCGCACCCGCGCCGATGGTGGTCATGCTTACCGCATCGCGGTAACCGAACGCCCAGGCCATGCACGCGCCGACTATGAACGGCAGGATCGTGCCCAGCAGCAGCGCGATCACGCCAATCAACCCGGCCTTCTTCGCCTCGGTCGCCTGCACCTCGAACGCCGTGGCAACGATGGCGAAATCCCGCAGCATCGCGCCGCCCATCAAGCCGATGCCGGAGAACAGCGAAAGATCCGCCAGGCCTTTCTGCCCACCGGTCATGGTGCCGCCAACCCAGGCCAGCACCAGGCCGATGACGATGGCGATCGCTGAGCCGTGAATCCGCCCGAACGTCAGGCGTTTGGAGAGAATCACCGAGACCCACATGATCACGCCGACGAAGGCGAACGCGGTGACCAGACCGTTGTGCTCCAGACCTTTTTCAATGAGATCCCACATATCAGCGACCTCCTACGGGCGTGCCGACCGGGGAGACTTCCGCCGGTTCATCGGGCAACGGTTCGCCCTTGTGGGTACGGCTGATCAGCGCAATCGTGCAGCCACAGACCACCACCGAACCGATTGCCGCCAGCACCGCCACCGGGCCGCCGTGCAGGGCGGTGACGACGTTCTGTTGCGCAGCCATCGCCACCACCACCGGAATGTACATGGCGCCCCAGAAGCCGACGCCCATCTCGCAGTCCTTGGTCATGCCGCCGCGTTTCTGCATCCACAACCGCGCGCAGATCAACAGGATCATGGCGATGCCGACCCCGCCGACGTTGGATTTGACCCCCAGCAGCACGCCAAGCAGGTCACCCATGATCACCCCTGCCAGCGTACAGATCGCCAGCAGCGCCACACCGTAAATAATCATTGTTGTAGTCCTCAAAGTGCATCGTCGAATGTTGTTTTTGTTGTTCGAAGCCTGAGTCGCGGCGGTCTAGAGTCGGCGGCCCTCCTCCTCTCGCAACAGCGCCTGCAAGGTGTCGAGCCGGGCACTGTCGAAGGCAGTGACAGTCCCCTGTTCGAACACCCGGCGCGCCAGCCCGGTCAGCACCGCACCGGGCGGCAGTTCGATCTGTAGTCGCACGCCGCGCTCGTAGGCGCTTTGCACGGTGCCGCGCCAGTCCACCACGCGGCACATGTTGAAGGCGAGGTCGTCGCGCAGCGCTTCAACCTTGGTCACGGGCCTTGCGCGACTGCCGCTCAGGTAAGCGATTTTCGGTGTTTTCAGTTCAACCCTGGCGAACGCTTCGGCGAGGGTTTGCGCAGGCTTATCCAGCAACGGGCAGTGCGACGGCACGCTAACCGTCAGACGTTTTGCCAGCCCGGCGCCACGACTGCGCGCCAACTCGGCGACCGTTTGCATTGCCTTGTCGCTGCCGGCAATCACCACCTGGTTATCGGCGTTGATGTTGGCCAGGTACACCGGTGTTTCTGCGTTGTGTACCTGAGCCAGCAAAGCTTCGACTGTGGACAATTGCAGACCGATGATCGCGGTCATGCCGAAGCCCTGTGGATAAGCCTGCTGCATCAACTCACCCCGCAGGCTGACCAGATGCAACGCATCGCTGAAGCTCAACGCTCCGGCAACCACGGCTGCCGGGTAGGCACCGATGGACAGGCCGGCCACGTAATCTGCGGTGAGTCCGGCCTGCAACAACTGCCGCGAGGCCGCGACCCCGGCGATCAGCAGACAGAGCTGAACCGCCCGGGTGCTGCGCAACGCTTCGCTGGAATCCAGCCGCAAGACATCTTCACCGAGCCCATCACTGGCCTCGATCAGTGTTTCCCGAGGCAAACGCTGGAGCATGCCGGGCTGCTGCGCGCCCTGACCGGGAAACACCAGCAGGCTGCTCACGCTGCCTGCTCCTGCGGGTTCCATGGGTCGCTGACCAGACAGGCTTCATGGGCATTTTTCAGCAGCACCCGCGCAGCATTCCCGGCCCACTCGCGCAGCGCGACGGCACCGAATGGTGTCTGCAATTGCAGGTCGACCCGGCAGGCTGCCTGATCGAAAAGCGCCACCAGTTTGCGCGCCTGATTACGGGTCATCAGTTGCGGCGCTCGCAGGATCAAGTCGAGATCGCTGGCCTCGTGCATTGCCGCAAAGCCGCTCGCAAGCTCAAACCCGGCACTGCCACTGACGCCCCAGATCCAACCGCAATCATCAAGCACCGGCCGCAGTTGCCGGAGCGCTTGCATGACCGGTAGATCACGCTCGCTCTCGACATGACAAAGGGCTTCCGGGCTGACCCGACAAGCAATCGCATCGATGGCCATGAACGCCGCCAACCGCTGCTCGCGCAACACACCGCGTACACCCACCGCCACGAATCCCTCAGCACTCAACGCCCGCCGCACCACCACCGGTTGCCCGGCAGCCAGCGAATCAATCGCCCACTGCGGCGCATCCGCCGGCAACTGCGCCGGCGTCATGCCCCACAGCAGGTCGTGGGCGAGAACGCTGTTCACCACTGCGCCCTCAGCAATTCACGTACGCGGCTGGAGGCTTCGCGATTTTTCGCGCCGAGACGATTGCTCAAGTCAGTCGCGGCAACATCGCCGATGGCTTGCTTCAGGCATTCGCCGACCCGCGCCAGATCCTCCGCCGTCGGCTGTTCGATCTGCTGCACCGACAGGGTTTCCCAGAGCAAGCCGAGGCTGGCGTAGCTGTCGATGTCATAGGCCATCGGCGGCACGCTGGAGGCCAGAGCTTCCAGTTCTTCGACGCTGCGCAAGGTCACCCGCGCCGCCGAAGCCTTGCCCATCGCATGCACCATCACCCCCGGATCACGCAGGGCGATCAAGCGATTGGCCTGATAACCGTGAGCCAGAAATGCCCCCGACATGGCCTTGCCTACCAACAATGCAATCACCGGATGCCCGGCCAGACGAGCGCGGGCGTAAGCGTCCGCCGCACCGGCCAGAGCCTGATGAATGCCGAGGGCTTCTTCGCGGCGACCGTAGGCCTGGCTCGGCACATCGACGATGGCAATTAAGGGACGTTTTTGTGTTTTGTCACGGTCAGCGGTGATTGCGTCATCCACCGCTTTGGCCAGACCCCAGCCTTCGAGCAACCCGACTTCACCGTTGCGAGCGCGAGGGAAACGGTTTTGCGGATCGGCGACCACCGCGATAAAGCGCCCAAGTGGGCCGTCGGCGACCTTCAACGATGGCGGCAAACCTTCAACCACATTCGCGCCAGCGCTCAAGGCGTTGAACCAGTTCAAACCGCGCACGGAATAACCGCTCATGAGCGCTCTCCTTGATACAGATCGCGAACCACCGAAGGCTCGATTTGCTTGTCAGTGTCCAGGCTCGCCAGACGTTGCAGGAACCATTCGGCCCGCTGGCTGCGCGGTTGCAGCGGCAAGCCTTGTTGCAGCAACTCGCCGACCTGTTGGCGAATCTGCGCCACGTCATCGGCGACATAGCGATCCACCAGGCCACTGGCAAACCGTTGCTCGCCACCGGTCAGGCTCCAGATGAAGGGCCGGTCGCGGGAGTCGTATTCCTCGATCCCGGCTTCCTGCTCGATCACCTGCGGGCCGTTTAGGCCGAGGCGTGCTTCCTGGGTCACCAGCAAGTAGCTGCACAGGGCGGCGGCAATCGACATGCCGCCAAAGCAACCGACACTGCCGGCCACCACGCCGACTACCGGTTGGTATTGCTGCAGATCGACAATCGCCGCGTGGATGTCGGCAATCGCGGCCAGTCCGAGGTTGGCTTCCTGCAAGCGCACGCCGCCGGTTTCCAGCAACAGAATGGCGCGGGTCGGGATGCCTTTGCGGTTGTCTTCCGCGGCCAGCTCCAGCGCGCCGGCGATTTTGGCGCCGCCGACTTCACCGAGGCTGCCGCCCTGAAACGCGCCTTCAATCGCCGCGATCACCACCGGCAAACCGTCGAGGCTGCCCTTGGCGATGACCACGCCGTCATCGGCCTGCGGTACCACGCCCTGACGTTCCAGCCACGGCGACATGACGCGTTGAAACGGGTCGAGCAGTTCGCGGAAAGTACCGGCGTCGAGCAAGGCTTTCGCCCGCTGCCGTGCGCCAAGTTCGACGAACGAATGTTTGTGCAGAAGCGCTGAGGTATCAGTCATGGCCGATCTCCTCGAAGCCTTGTTCCAGACGCAGGCGCACCACGCCCGGGGTCGCACCGAAGTCGTGGATATCGATGGCCATCGCCGGCGGTGTGGTGCCGTCGAACATCCGTGCGAACAGATGCTGCCAGCGCTGCTGCGCGCCGTTGACCGAGGTCTGCACGTTGATCGTCAACTTGCCGGCGAGGCCCGGTTCGATCAGCACTTCCAGATCGCCGGAACCGACACATCCGACCAGCGCCCGACCACGTGGCGGCTGCCCGGCGGGGAATTCAAAAGATAAGGTTTCCATCAAAACGCTCCCTGAAGGATGCCGTCGCACTCGATCCGGTCGAGCAATAACGTGGCGGCGAGCAAGTCGGCGGCGCCACCGGGCGAGGCATTCAATGCGATGAGTTGTTGATCCAGCTCGTGCAAGCGGCGGCGACCGGTGAGGCTGGCGCTGCCACCGGCGTCGAGCACTGCCTGGGCGCCGTGCTGCATGGCGTGCAGGCCCGGTTCGCCGGCGCGGTACAGGACGCAGGTGTCGGCGAGGTCGGTCATGATCGCGAGCAAGGCATCAAGCCGGGCGTTCTGTTCGCCATGGCCGGCGACGCGGCTGCGTTTGAGCTGCGGCAAGCCGCGCTGCACTACGGACGGGAAGCCGAGCTGCGCTTCTTCCCGGGCACCGCGAGCGCCGTAGCGTTGGGCGACTTGGGCGCCGTGGCTCAGCGGGCGCGGCGCATAACGGTCATCGAGCAACGCCAGACGTGCGGCGCGCAGAGTGACGGCGCTGGCGCTGGTGGATTTGGTATCCAGCGCAGCGGCCGTGACCAGCAGGCCCAACGCCCAGATCGCCCCGCGATGGGTGTTCACGCCGTGGGTGGTGGCGAGCATCGCTTGCTCCCCTTCCCGTCCGATACGGCCGATGGCTTCACGCAGCGGCAAGCCGATCTCGCCGAACTCAAGCGCGGCCTCGGCCATTTCCTTGAACGCCGGCCACAGCGCCAGCGCCGAAGCGTGCATCAATCCCAGGTGCAGATCGGTATGCGCACCATTGCCGCGACGGTCGACCAGCGCCGGTTTCGGCGACAGATCGGCTTCGTCGATCAGCGCGTCCACTGCCAGGTCCGCCAGCCGTTCCGCGAGGGTGATGGTTTTCGGTTGCAGGTTGAGTGCGTGCATTACCAGCTCCTGAACTTGGCGGGCGGGTTGTAGAGGCCGCCGGACCACTCGACCAGATCGGCCACGCTCTTCGCCGCGAGCAGTTCGCGGGTGGCGTCGGTGCGGCGGATGCCGAGGTCTTCGGGCAAGGCGATCAGGCCTTCGCGGCGCATGCGTTCGGTGTCTTTCGGGTTGTGCCGCAGGCCGATGGCGGTGACGCCGGCCACCGCTGCGATCATCGCCTGACGCTCTTCCAGCGAGCGCGCCTTGTACAGATAGGCGATGCCCTCTTCGGTGAGCAAGTGAGTGACGTCGTCGCCGTAGATCATGATCGGCGCCAGCGGCATGCCGCTTTTCTTTGCCACCTCCACCGCATCGAGGGTTTCGACGAAGGTCGGTTTGCCGCCCTCCTGGAAGGTCTCGACCATTTGCACCACGAGTTTCTTGCCGCGTTCGAGCATCGGTTGCTGCGAATCGTCATGGCGCATGTCGAGCCAGGCTGGAGTGCCGTGACGGCGACCGCGTGGGTCGTGCCCCATGTTCGGTGCGCCGCCGAAACCGGCGAGGCGACCACGGGTCACGGTGGAGGAATGGCCATCGCCATCGACTTGCAGGGTTGCGCCGATGAACAGGTCCACCGCGTATTGCCCGGCCAGTTGGCAGAACATTCGGTTGGAACGCAGCGAACCGTCACGCCCGGTGAAGAACACGTCCGGCCGCGCGGCGATGTAGTTTTCCATCCCCAGTTCGGTGCCGAAACAATGCACGCTTTCGACCCAGCCGCTTTCGATGGCCGGGATCAGCGTCGGGTGCGGGTTGAGCGTCCAGTTGCGGCAGATCTTGCCCTTGAGGCCGAGGGATTCGCCGTAGGTCGGCAGGATCAGTTCGATGGCCGCGGTGTTGAAACCGATGCCGTGGTTCAGCGACTGCACATTGTGTTTTTCGTAGATCCCGCGGATCGCCATCATCGCCATCAGTACATGCACAGGTTTGATGTGCCGAGGGTCGCGGGTGAACAGCGGCTCGATGTAGAACGGCTTGTCCGCCACCACCACGAAATCCACCCACGACGCAGGAATGTCAACGCGAGGCAGTTCGCTGACGTCGTCCACCAGTTGATTGACCTGGACGATGACGATGCCGTCACTGAACGCGGCCGGTTCGATCAGCGCCGGGGTGTCTTCGGTGCTCGGGCCGGTGTAGATGTTGCCGGCACGGTCGGCCATAAACCCGGCCGAGAGCACGACGTTGGGGATCAGGTCCACCACCAGCCGGGCGTAGAGTTCGATGTAGGTGTGAATCGCACCGATTTCCAGCAAGCCGTCTTCGAGCAACTGGCTGATGCGCAGGCTCTGGGTACCGGCAAAGGAGAAATCGAGTTTGCGGGCGATGCCGCGTTCGAACAGGTCGAGGTGCTCGGAGCGGCCAACGCTGGGCATGATCATGTGCAGGTCGTGCAGCTTCTCGGGATCGGCCTTGGCCAGCGCACGGGAAAGAAAATCCGCCTGCTTCTGGTTGTTGCCCTCCAGCACCACACGGTCGCCGGGCAGGATCAGCGCCTCAAGCGCCGCGACGATCCTGTCGGTGGGCAACACCACACCGTCGGCCAGCCCGCGCACCTTGTCGAGGCGACGCTGCTTCTCGTCGCGCCGCCGCGTCCAGCGCGAGTCGGGGGAAATTGTTGTTGTCATGCTCACTCCACGGGGTTCGCTGTCGTGGAGCTACCTTAGGAGTGTGTTCGAGGGGCATCAATCAAGCGCGGCGCGTGATCGTTACGCCTGGAGTAACGATTACGCCAAGCCGGCATCTACCAACAGCTTCTCCAGCGCCAACAGATCCGGCACCTTCGCCACCTGCTCCCCAACCTGCACCGCCGCCTGCTCCAGCGCACACAGCGGCACGTCGACATAGCTCAACTGGCTGTCGAGCTTGTAGGAGCGCGGAATCCCCTGCACCAGCAAGGCAATGAAGCGCAGCGTCGGCAATCCGCCCAGGGCGTTGAGGATGACAATCCGTGCCCGTTCGCCGATGACGATCTTGTTGCCGCACGCCGACTCGAAACTCAGCAGCGGAATCTGCCGTTCGCGCCAGGTCACCCGGCCCAGATACCACGGCGGTGTATCGAGGTCGAAGGCGCTGGACTGGTAGTCGATCAGCTCGGCCACAGCGACGTTGGGCAGGATCAGGTTGCGATCGGCCAGCGGCAGCAGCAGCCCGGTGAGCTGGCTGCTGCGCTGGTTATGACGCCGCTCATGCATGTTTTTTGCTCCACAGGGCAATGCTTTCGAGCAGCACCGATTCCTGGTACGGCTTGCCGAGGTAGTCGTTGACGCCGATGGCCATGGCGCGGTCGCGGTGTTTCTGCCCGGTGCGCGAAGTGATCATGATGATCGGCAGGTGTTGCAGGCGCTCATCGTGGCGCACCTGGGTCGCCACTTCGAAGCCGTCCATGCGCGGCATTTCGATGTCGAGCAGCATCAGGTCCGGCATGTGCTCTTCCAGCAGCAACATTGCGTCGACCCCGTCCTTGGCGGTCAGCACGTTCATGCCGTGGCGTTCGAGCAGACGGCTGGTGACCTTGCGCACGGTGACCGAGTCGTCGACCACCATCACCAGCAGCGGCTTCTGCGGCTCGCTTTCAATCTCGTGACCGGTCGGACGCTGCGGCAACCGCGCCTGCATCGCGCGGATCGGCGCCAGCAGATCGAGGATCAGCACCACCCGGCCATCGCCGAGGATCGTCGCCCCGGACACGCCCTGCACCGCCGCGAACTGCGGGCCGAGGCTCTTGACCACGATCTCGCGGGTGCCGGCCATGGCGTCGACCTGCACCGCGATGTGCCGCTCGTTGCATTGCACTAGCAGCACCGGCAGCGGCAGGCTCTGGCCGAGCAGTTTCGGCCGTGGCGCGGTTTTCAGCAGCTCGCCCAGATAGCACAGTTCATAACGCTGGCCGCCGTACTCGTAGCGCGGCGGATCGTGACGGAAATGCCCGTCCAGTTCATTTGGCAACACGCGAACGATGCCGTCGATGGTGTTCAGCGGAATCGCGTATTGATCCTCGCCGCACTGCACCATCAGCGCACGGTTGACCGACACGGTGAACGGCAGGCGAATGCGAAAATGCACACCCTGCCCCGGCACCGAGTCGATGCTCATGGTGCCGCCCAGTTGCCGTACTTCTTCGTGCACCACGTCCATGCCCACGCCGCGCCCGGAAATCTGGGTGATTTTTTCGGCGGTGGAGAAGCCCGGCTGAAGGATGAACTGCAACACTTCGCGGTCGCTGATTTCAGCGTTCGGCGCCAGCAAGCCACGCTTGATCGCCTTGCGTCGCACCGCGTCCAACGGCACGCCGGCGCCGTCATCGCGGATGTCGAAAACGATGTCGCCGCCCTCGCGGGACAGGTCGAGGCTGATCTGTCCTTGGGCCGGTTTACCCGCTGCCAGTCGCACGTCGGCCGGCTCCAGACCATGGTCGACGGCGTTGCGCAACATGTGCTCCAGCGGTGCGGCCATGCGTTCGAGGACGTTGCGATCCATCTCGCCTTCGGCGTTGCCGACGGTGAACGCCACGTCCTTGTTCAGCTCTTCGGCAACCTGGCGGACGATGCGTTTGAGCCGCGGCAACATGCGCTCGAACGGCACCATGCGCGTACGCATCAGGCCTTCCTGCAATTCGGTGTTGATCCGGCCCTGTTGCTGCAACAGGTTCTCGGCGTCGTGGGTGCGCCGGTCGAGGGTTTCCTTGAGGTCGAGCAGGTCGGAGGCGGATTCGAACAGCGCCCGGGACAACTGCTGCAACTGCGAATGGCGATCCATTTCCAGCGGATCGAATTCTTCATAGCCCAGGCGCTCGGCATCCACTTGCTGACGACTGAGAATCCGCCCCTGGGTTTCGGTATCGAGCCGGCGCAACTGATCGCGCATGCGCTCGATGGTGGTTTCCATCTCGTTCAGGGCTGTCTGTGCATCGCTGACTTGCTGCTCGATACGCCCACGGAAAATCGAGGTTTCGCCCGCGAGGTTGACCAAGTCATCGAGCAGTTCGGCGGAGACCTTGACCATGTCCGCGCCGGCCTCGGGGACGGGGGCGGTGGCTTCGGTTTTAACCGGCGCCGGCAACAACAGCGGTGGCGTTGGTGCGGCCACCGGGTGGCTGAAATTCTGGATCGCGCTGATCAGTCGATCCGCTGGCGGGCACGGCTGGCCGGCGCGCACCGCGTCGAGCATCTGCGCCAACCGGTCATGGCCGCGCTGCAACAGGGCAAACAGTTCGGCGCTGCCCTGCAGGGTGCCGGAGGACAGGCTTTCGTACAGGTATTCCAGCTCATGGGCGAGGTCGCCGATGGGGCCGATTTCCACCATCCGCGCGCCGCCCTTGAGGGTGTGCAGGTCGCGCAGCAGGGTTTCCACTTCCTGGCGATTGCCGGGCTCGGCCTGCCAGCGCAGCAGCGCGGCGCCGGAGTTTTCGATGATGTCGAAACCTTCTTCGAGGAAGATTTCCAGCAATTCCGGATCGTGCCCCGGGCCGTCATGGCTGGCGACGGCGGGCGGTGTCTCGGGACTGCCGGCCTGACCCTGACGGAATTGGCGGATCGCGTCGATCAACTCCTGGGCCGGTTTCAACGGCTGATGGTCATGCAGTTGATCGAGGAACAACGCCAGGCGGTCATGGCTTTGCAGCAACAGCCGGCCCAAGGCATCGCTGTGGTTGTAGCGGCGATCCACCAGGCCTTCGTAAAGGCTCTCCAGTTCCTGGGCAAGATCACCGACGGCCTCGACCTCGGCCATTCGCGCACCGCCCTTGAGAGTGTGCAGATCCCGTTGCAGCGACGACAGCGGCGCGCCGTTTTCCGGGTCGTTCAACCAGCGCTGCAAGGCTTGCCCGGCGCTGTCGAGGATGTCCACCGCCTCTTCGAGGAAGATCTCGACGATCTCGTCATCCGGGGCGATCCCGGTGGTGCTTTTTTGCAGTTCGGCAGTGGCGCTGCCCAGTTCGGAAATGCTCAGGGTTCGACTGCCGTCGCTGCGAATCAGGCCCATGGCCGACGGGTCGAGGCTTTCGTCGAGCAG
Organism: Pseudomonas sp. GW822-FHT03F08; assembly: GCF_058801265.1. Classification (NCBI taxonomy): domain Bacteria; kingdom Pseudomonadati; phylum Pseudomonadota; class Gammaproteobacteria; order Pseudomonadales; family Pseudomonadaceae; genus Pseudomonas; species Pseudomonas sp. GW822-FHT03F08. The sequence continues at coordinate 228,776 of NZ_JBXANC010000001.1, forward strand.
TTCGTGCAGCGCACGAATGCGCTGCGGTTGCGGGGTAATTTCCTGGCCGGCGGCCAGTTCGTCGAGCATGTTGATCAGCGCTTCGTGAGCGTGTTGCGCCTCAAGGAAGAACCGCTCGCTGACCGCCAGGCTGCTTTCTTCCACCGCGCCATACAGGTCGAGCAAGGCTTCGCACAACACATCCACCGGCAGCAGATCTGCCAGGTGCGCGCCCTCGCCGAGGGTCGTCAGTTCATCCAGCAGCGCGCTGAGTTCCTGGCGTTCGCCGGGGTGCTGCTGCCAGCGTTGCAGGAGGTTTTCGGCGTCGAGCAGGATGTCCATGCCCTGGGCCAGGAAGTTGTTGATCAGTTGCGGATCACGCTTGACCCGCAAGCTGCTGCTCGGCGCATTGAGGATCGATTCCAGCCGCTCACTCAGCAGGGTTTCAGTGCGTTTGATCAACGACTGGGCACCGACAATCGGCGCCAGCGGATCGTGCTTGAGCTGACGCAGACCGACGCGGAACAGGCCCTCGGCTTCCAGCAGCAATTCCACTTCGTCGAGGTCCAGCGCCAGTTGATGGGCCTTGTATTCCCGGGCCAGTTTGTCCAGCGGCGCCGCCAGTTCGGCGATCGGCAATACGCCGGCCATCGACGCGCTGCCCTTGAGGGTGTGCAGCGCTCGCTGCAATTCATCGCTGGCCTGCAACGGCACGTGTTCGGCGGCCTGATCGAGGAAGCGGTTGAGGCTGGCGAGGTGGGTTTCGGCTTCGTTGCGGAAAATCTCCAGCAACAGCGGATCGAGCGCCGCGACGTCTTCCACGTCTTCGGCCGGCAGCGGCGTGTCGCCCTTGGCCAAGGCGTGGGCGCGAGCCGCCAGTTGATCGACATCCTGACGCTGGCGCTGGTGGTTGATGGCGAATTCGGCAATCAGGTCCGGCAGCAACAGCAACGTATCGGCGAGCAATTGTTGCACCGCCGGGCCCGGCTCGACGCTGTGCTCCAGCACGCGATTGAGCAGGTTTTCCACCGCCCAGGCCAGTTCGCCGAGAACCAGTGCACGCACCATGCGTCCGCTGCCTTTCAAGGTGTGAAAGGCCCGGCGCAGTTCGCTCAGGGCTGTGCGATCCTGCGGATCGGCGGTCCAGCGCGGCAGGTATTCGCGCAGCACATCGAGCACTTCCTCGGTCTCTTCGAGGAACACCTCACGCAACTCGTCGTCCACCGGCTCTTCATCGGCCGGTGGCGGCAGCAGACTGCCGGGCGTGGTCAGCGCTGGCGGGTTGACCGCCGACACCGGGCTGGCCAGTACGTCGGCCAGCGACTGCACGATGTCCGGGTCATCGAGTTCCTGAAGGTCCTGCATCACCAGCGCTTCGCTGGGGCTGAGCACATCGTCGAGCAGCGGCACCCGTTGTTCGCTGGGCGGCTCGTCAGGAAAGTAGCCGAGGCTGGCCAGGCTTTTCTGCGCCACGTCCAGCAGTTGCTCGCTCGGCGCCTGCGGGTCATCGGTCAGGCGTTCGAGGTAATACTCAAGGCTGGTGATGACATCGGCGAGGTTATCCAGTTGCTGCCAGCCCGGCTCATGGGGATCGAGCAGCAGATGCTCGCGGATGAACCCGTTACAGGCTTCCAGCAGGCTCGCCGCACGGGTCAACGGAATCATCGCCAGTGCGCCGCGCACCTGGGTCAGCAGCGCTGGCAACGGTTGCAGTTGCTGGCGATCCCAGTCGGCGTCGATGTAGTCGACGATCATGTCCTTGGCCTGTTGCAGGCAGATACGCGCTTCCTTGATCACGATCTGATGGATCTGCGTCAGGTCGGTGGTTGGCAGGCGCGAGTCTTCCGGGCTCTCCGGTTCCACCGTGCCGACCATTCCGGCCAGCGTCGCTTCGACGTAAAGCAAGGCACCGGCGACGTCCATCAACGTGGCGTCGTTCGGTTCGCGCTGACCCTGAGCGAGGCTGAGCACCACCGCCAGTTGATCGATGATGACCTTGCGCGGCTGTCCGAAACCGAGCACCGCGAGGGTGTCGGCGATCTGCCGCAGCGGCGCCAGCAGGCTGTCCAGATCCGAGGTGTGCTGGCGGTCGCTGCGCACGAACAGGTCGAGGCGCTCCTTGACCCGCACCAGCTCTTCGCACAACGCCGCGAGCACCGAGCGCATGGCATCGCGGTCGGGGCCGGCCAGGCGCGCGCGTTCTTCGTCGACCATCGCGCTGTCGGGCAACGCGTCGTCCAGGGAGTAGCGATCTTTCATGGTCAGCATCTGCCCGGTGGGATGTTCGGCTTTGGCAATATAGAACAGCAGGCTTTTGAACAGCTCGGGCGGCGGTGGCTGGTTGAGGCCGGCCATGCCTTGCTCGAGCAGACGCTTGAGTTCCTTGTCGGCGTCCTTGAACAGGCTGCGCAGGGCCGGGCTGTTGGCGATCCGGCCTTCGCGCATGCCCTCGACCAGCGCCGAGGCGACCTGCCACAACGGGCTCAGCGGTGCCTCGCCGCTCAAGGCTTCGAGGCGGGTGAAGACTTTGCTCAGGTAACCGAGATGCGTCTGGTCGTCCTGCTCGCGGAGCAATCCCACCAGTGCCATCTGCAACATCTGCCGCAACTTGCGCAGCACATTGGGCAGATCCGCCGGTTCCAGCAGGGCCAACGCTTCAGGGCTCAGCGGCGGCAGCTCGGGCAATTGCGGGCTGAACAGGCTGGTCTCGGACAACAGGCTTTCGCCCCGGGCGCTGCGCAGATCATTGATCAGCGGCAGCACCACCAACGGCAAGTCACGACGGGCACCTTGCACGCGATCGAGGTAGATCGGCAATTGGCCGAAGGCCTGCAACAGCAGGTGCAAGGCTTCGTCGCGGTGGCTGACGCGATCGTTCTGCAGGGCTTCGACCAGGTGCTCCATCTCTTCGGCGAGCAAGGCCGCGCCGTAGAACTCGACCATCTGCAGACTGCCGTGGACCTGGTGGATGCACGCCAGGCACTCGTCGAGGCCGGGCACCGACTGCGGATCGTCGAGCACGGCTTCGATGGCCTGATGCGCCTGCCTCAGCGTTTCGGCAATTTCGCCCTTGACCCATTCGAGGGCCACGTAGTCGTGCCGGTCACCCATAACCACTCCGCTCGACATGAACTCACGCCTTGTCCGTGGCGGGCGCTGCCGCCGCGGGCAAGGTGAACCCGGACACCGAACGCCGCAACTGGCTGGCCATTTTCGCCAGGTTGCCGATGCTTTCGGCGGTGGCCGTGGAGCCGGACGAGGTCTGCGAGGTGATCTGCTGGATCACGTTCATCGTCAGGGAAATCTGCCCGGCCGAAGACGTCTGCTGCTGCGCTGCGTTGGAAATGCTCTGGATCAGCGCCGCGAGGGTCTTGGACACGCCTTCGATTTCTTCCAGGGCCACACCGGCATCCTGCGCCAGCCGCGCGCCGCGCACCACTTCGGTGGTGGTCTGTTCCATGGAAATCACGGCTTCGTTGGTGTCGGTCTGGATCGCCCGTACCAGTGTCTCGATCTGCCGGGTCGCAGCGGACGAACGTTCGGCCAGCCGTTGTACTTCGTCGGCAACCACCGCAAAACCGCGCCCGGCGTCACCGGCCATCGACGCCTGAATCGCCGCGTTGAGGGCGAGGATGTTGGTCTGGTCGGCAATGTCGTCGATCAGGCTGACGATATCGCCGATTTCCTGGGACGACTCACCCAGACGCTTGATGCGTTTGGCGGTGTCCTGGATCTGTTCGCGAATGTTGTCCATGCCGTGGATGGTGTTGTGCACCACCTCGTTGCCCTTGTTGGCGATCTCCACCGAACGCTCGGCCACCGCCGAGGATTCGGCGGCGTTGGCCGACACTTGATCGATGGACTGGGCCATGTCGTTGATCGCGGTCGAGGCTTCGGAAATCTGCTGGGCCTGATGCTCGGAAGCCTGGGCCAGGTGCATGGCGGTGGCCTGGGTTTCCTGCACCGCAGCGGCGACCTGGCCGGCGGTGAGGTTGATGGTCGCCACCAGGTCGCGCAACTGGTCGACCGAATAGTTGATCGAATCGGCGATGGTCCCGGTGAAGTCTTCGGTCACCGAAGCCGTTACCGTCAGGTCACCATCGGCGAGATCTTCGATTTCATCCAGCAGACGCATGATCGCGTTCTGGTTGCGTTCGTTCTTCTCGGCGGTTTCCTGCAACTGCCGGTTGGTTTCCCGGACCATGACCATGCCGATCAGGATGATCGACGCCAGCGCCAGCAGGCCCAGCACGTAACCGCCGATGGTGTCGGTGTTGCGCCCGCCGGCGAGGTTCTCGAAACCGGTGGCCAGGTGCGAGGCTTCGTCGAGCAGGGTCTGCGACAGGCTGAAAATGTTGGTGGCGGACTCGCGGACCTTGAACAGCTCCGGCGAGGTTTCGAGAATTTCATCCACCGAGCCCGAGACGAACTGGAACAGCTCGGAAATCTCGCTCAGACGAGCGCGGGCGTCGCGGTCTTCGACCTGGCTGATCTTCAGCGTCGGGTTGCCTTGCAGCATGCCGTTCAACACCTGACCAAAACGCGCGGCGTCACGACCGAAGGCATCGGCAGCCTGTTGCGAGTTTTCATCGCCGGAGAGCACGGTATTCACCGCGCCGAGAATTCGCTCGGCCAGCAGCGACTGACGCTGGGCCATCGCCACCTGCGCCGCCGGGGCGCCGCGTTGCAGGAGGATCTCGACGACTTTTTCGTATTCGATCTGCAACTGCGGCACGGTTTCGGCCAGGGTTGCGGCGACCTGATGCAGGGACAGCACGGTCTGTTCGCTGGACAGAATGGCGTCGGTGTTTTTCAGCAGGCGTTCCCAGTCCAGCTGCACGGCGCGCATTTCCGGGCGCACGGTGGACGGTGCCGGCGGCAGGCCGGTGGCCGGGTCGCCCTTCTTCAGGTAACCCCAGCGCTGGGCGAAATCGTTGCGCGCATCGCTGAGCAGCTTGAACGCGGCCGACTTGCCGGCCGCCGCTTCGGTGGCGTTCTTGGCGATCCGCTGCGACAGCACCCGCAGCTCACCGGCGTGGCCGATGTACTGTTTGTCGTAGTTGGCCTGGGTGTTGAGGTAAGCGAAATTGGCGAACAGCAGCATAATGAACACGATCAGCGCGATGAACAGCACGATGATCTGCGAGCGGCTGCGCGAGCCTTCTGCGGGCTTGCTGGTTTTTGCTTTGATCATCGGTCCTCGCCTGTTAAACCGCGACGTGCATGAAACTCGGTGACTGCGCCAGCGCAAACAGGCTGAACACTCGCCAGTTCTGCTCGCGTCGGAAATACCCTTTGACGAACTCGCCCTTGGAGCCTTGCCGTTTACGGATCGAGACGGGTTCGAAGCTGTCTTGCTCGAAGTGCTGCAAGCCGAAAACCTCATCGACCAGCACACCGGCAAAAACGTCCTGATGCTCCACTACCAATACCCGCCGCTGCTTGCGCATGGGTGACAGCTCATGGCCGAAGAATCCGCACAGGTCCATGATCGGCAACAACCGCCCGCGCAGATTGGCCACGCCCTTGACCCACGGCTTTACCCCCGGCAGTTGGGTGAAACGCGGTTCGGGCAGCACTTCGCTGACTTCGCCCATCGGCGCGACGTACCAGTGCTCGCCGAGGCGAAAGCCGATGCCGCTCCAGCGATCCTGGCGCGCCGGTTGCGACGGCAGGTCCGCCGCCAGCAGGCGACAGCGCTGGTCGATCTGCCACAACAGTTCGAACGCGGTCAGCGACTCGCTCATGGCGGCGCGATCAACCGGCCAGCACGTTGTTCAGGGTCTTGATCAGCGTGTCTTCGTCGACCGGTTTGGTCAGGTAATCCTTGGCGCCCTGGCGAGTGCCCCAGACCTTGTCGGTTTCCTGATCCTTGGTGGTAATGATGATGACCGGGATGTGGCTGGTTTCAGCGTCCTTGGTCAATTGGCGGGTCGCCTGGAAACCGTTGAGGCCGGGCATGACGATGTCCATCAGCACCGCGTCGGGCTTTTCCTGACGGGCCAGGGCCACGCCGTCGGCGCCGTTTTCGGCTTTCAACACTTCGTGGCCGTGCTTTTCCAGCATGCCGGTCAGTTTGTACATTTCGGTCGGCGAATCATCGACGATCAGAATACGTGCCATGGTCTTCCCCATTTTTCTTGTCGACACCGGGCCCGCTGGCCGAGCGTCACTGTGCGTGTCTTACTGCGGCAAATCAGCGGTAAAGCCCGGAACATGGGCCGCAATCGCGTCGAGCAGTTCTTCCTTGCTGAAAGGCTTGGTCAAAAATTGATCGGAACCGACAATCCGCCCCTTGGCCTTGTCGAACAGCCCGTCGCGGGACGACAGCATGATCACCGGCGTTGCCTTGAAAGCACTGTTGTTCTTGATTAAAGCGCAGGTCTGATAACCATCCAGACGCGGCATCATGATGTCGACAAAAATGATCCCGGGGTGGTTGTCGGCGATCTTCGCCAGGGCGTCGAAACCGTCGATCGCCGTGATGACTTCGCACCCTGCATTTTTCAACAGGGTCTCGGCGGTGCGACGAATCGTTTTCGAGTCGTCGATCACCATGACCTTCAAGGCGCTGGACTGCTGTTCCATAAGGGGGCTCTACCGTCGCCTTTGCGAATCAATTTGTCCGTTTTGCGATGCGTAATGGCCGGAAACCCTTGATGCTTAAGGGCCAGCACGATATGGCAGCCTTTTTAGCACAGTCTCCTGATCCAATCTATCGACGGGTTTTTCCTTGACCGAAAACCCGCCCGGAGCCACTCTGGCGGCACTTTTTTCATACCGATCCGGTAGCCAATTTTCGAGGAAAACCCAATGAGCGTTCGCGTCGGGATAGTCATGGACCCAATCGCCAGCATTTCCTATAAAAAGGATAGCTCGCTGGCCATGCTGCTGGCGGCGCAGAAGCGCGGCTGGGAACTGTTCTATATGGAACAGCAGGACCTTTATCAGGGCGAAGGTCAGGCACGGGCGCGGATGAAGCCGCTGAAAGTCTTCGCCAACCCGGAAAAATGGTTCGAACTGGGCGCCGAGCAGGATCTGCCGCTGAGCGACCTGAACGTGATCCTGATGCGCAAGGATCCGCCGTTCGACATGGAGTTCGTCTACTCCACCTACCTGCTCGAACAGGCCGAAGCCGCCGGCGTACTGGTGGTCAACAAGCCGCAGAGCCTGCGCGACTGCAATGAAAAACTGTTCGCCACGCTGTTCCCGCAGTGCACGCCGCCAACCGTGGTCAGCCGCCGCGCCGACGTGCTGCGTGAATTCGCCGCCAAGCATGGCGACGTGATCCTCAAGCCGCTGGACGGCATGGGCGGCACGTCGATCTTCCGTCACCGCGTCGGCGATCCGAACCTGTCGGTGATCCTCGAAACCCTGACCGCACTCGGCACCCAACAGATCATGGGCCAGGCGTACCTGCCGGCGATCAAGGATGGCGACAAACGCATCCTGATGATCGACGGAGAGCCGGTGGATTACTGCCTGGCGCGGATTCCGGCCCAGGGCGAAACCCGTGGCAACCTCGCGGCCGGCGGCCGTGGCGAAGCCCGTCCGCTGACCGACAAGGATCGCTGGATCGCCGCTCAGGTCGGCCCGACCTTGCGCGCGAAGGGCCTGCTGTTCGTCGGCCTGGATGTGATCGGTGAACACCTGACCGAAATCAACGTCACCAGCCCGACCTGCATCCGCGAGATCGACAATGCCTTCGGCACCGACATCGGCGGCCTGCTGATGGATGCCATCGAGAAAAAGCTGCAAGCTTGATGTGTGTCACATGCAGCCTGTCGCTTGATGCTTGAAGCCCAAGGCGAGAAACCAACATTGCGTTATCATGCGCGGCCTGTGAAAAACGCGATGTTGGTTTTCTTGTCATGACACTTCCGTCCGATCTGCCCGCTGAACTCGCCCATAAAGGCGTGCGCCCGGTCGATCGCCTCGGATTTACCCTGTTTCTCGCGGCGCTGATCCATTTGGCGCTGCTGCTCGGCGTGGGTTTCACCATGGTCGAGCCCAAGCAGATCAGCAAAACCCTGGAAATCACCCTCGCCACCTTCAAGAGCGAAACCAAGCCGAAAAAGGCTGATTTCATCGCTCAGGAAAACCAGGAAGGCAGCGGCACCCTCGACAAGAAGGCGATCCCCAAGACCACCGAGGTCGCGCCGTTCCAGGACAATCAGGTCAAGAAAGTCACCCCGCCGCCGGCCGCCAAGCCGCAAGTGCAGGAAGCCGCGCCCAAGGCAGCCGTGACCACCGTCGCGCCGAAACCGAAAAAGGCACCGACCAAGAAAGAAGAAGCCAAGACCGAGACCAAACCGACGGTCGACGCCCCGACTTTCGACAGCTCGCAGCTCTCCAGCGACATCGCCAGCCTGGAAGCCGAACTGGCCAACGAACAACAGCTGTACGCCAAGCGCCCGCGCATCCACCGCCTGAGCGCGGCCTCGACCATGCGCGACAAGGGCGCCTGGTACAAGGACGAATGGCGCAAGAAGGTCGAGCGCATCGGCAACCTCAATTACCCCGACGAAGCCCGTCGCCAGCAGATCTACGGCAATCTGCGCCTGATGGTGTCGATCAACCGCGACGGCTCGCTGTATGAAGTGCTGGTGCTGGAATCCTCCGGCCAGCCACTGCTGGATCAGGCGGCGCAGCGCATCGTGCGGCTGGCCGCGCCTTTCGCACCGTTTACCGGGGATCTGTCGGACATCGACCGGCTGGAAATCATCCGTACCTGGAAATTCGCCCGGGGCGACCGGTTGTCCAGCAACTGAGCCGATCTTTTGACCGCTCCAGCTTGTCAGTTCGCCCCCCGAACGCCACACTACCGCACATGAAAAACGTCAGCCCCAGCTACCTCAAGCATCACTTCCTGATCGCCATGCCACACATGGCCGACCCGAACTTTGCCCACACCTTGACCTACATCGTCGAGCACACGGCCAATGGGGCCATGGGGCTGGTGGTCAACCGACCGCAAGAGCTGAATCTGGCCGACATCCTCGAGCAACTGCGCCCGGACATCGATCCGCCAGCGCTGTGCCAGCATGTGCCGATCTTCATCGGCGGCCCGGTGCAGACCGATCGCGGTTTCGTGCTGCACCCGGCGGGCAAGACCTTCCAGGCGACCGTCGAACTGGAAGGCGAGCTGGCACTGTCCACTTCCCAAGACGTGCTGTTTGCCATCGCTGACGGCGTGGGCCCGGCGAAAAGCCTGATCGCCCTCGGCTACGCCGGCTGGGAAGCCGGGCAACTGGAGGCTGAAATGGCCGACAACGCCTGGCTGACCTGCCCGTACGACGCCGACATCCTGTTCAACACCAGCAGCGAGCTGCGTCTGGAAGCGGCGGCCAAGCATTTGGGGATCAACCTCAATCTGCTGACCAGCCAGGCAGGGCACGCCTGATGGCCCTGCGCCTGATCCTCGGCTTCGACTACGGCACCAAACAGATCGGCGTGGCGGTCGGCCAGGTGATTACCGGCCAGGCCCGCGAGCTGTGCACCTTGAAGGCACAGAACGGTGTGCCGGACTGGAATCAGGTCGAAGCCCTGATAAAGGAATGGAAACCCGACGCCGTGGTGGTCGGCCTGCCGCTGAACATGGACGGCACGCCAAGCGAGATGTGCCTGCGCGCCGAGAAATTCGCCCGTCGCCTCAACGGCCGCTACAACCTGCCCTTCTATACCCACGACGAGCGCCTGACGACCTTCGAAGCCAAAGGCGAACGACTGGTGCGCGGCGGGCAGAAAGGCAGTTACCGCGACAACCCGGTGGACGCCATCGCCGCCGCCTTGCTGCTGCAAGGCTGGCTCGACGAAAACACCGCACTATTTGAATCCTGACAAGCGCTACGGCGCTTTTCTTTTGGTTACAACCCGAGCCTCGGTTCGCGAGAACCGGCTCGACCCCAAGAAGGAGCAACCATGAGCCTGCCCAATCCCGCCGATCTGATCAGCCAGATGGCGTCCCGCCTCAAGGCGCACCTTGCCCAGCGTGATATCAGCGAACCGCGTTACATCGGCATCCGCACCGGTGGCGTCTGGGTCGCCCAGGCCCTGCTCGAAGAGCTGGGCAGCGATGCGCCATTGGGCACGCTGGATGTTTCCTTCTACCGCGACGACTTCAGCCAGAACGGCCTGCACCCGCAAGTGCGCCCGTCCGCCCTGCCCTTCGAAATCGAAGGCCAGCATCTGGTACTGATCGACGACGTACTGATGAGCGGCCGCACCATCCGCGCCGCCATGAACGAACTGTTCGACTACGGCCGCCCGGCCAGCGTGACGCTGGTCTGCCTGCTGGACCTGGACGCCGGCGAACTGCCGATCCGCCCGAACGTGGTCGGCGCGACGCTGTCGCTCGCCCCCCACGAACGAGTGAAGCTGTCCGGCCCGGAGCTGGCCCTCGAACTGCAAGACCTCGCCCTTTAATCCGCCCTATTGAGAGTCCCCTTCGCGATGACGCCTCTAGATACCAAGCGCCCGCTGCAGCTCAATGATCAGGGCCAGCTGCGCCACTTCCTCTCGCTCGACGGCCTGCGCCGCGAGTTGCTGACGGAAATCCTCGACACCGCCGACTCGTTCCTCGAAGTCGGCGCACGGGCCGTGAAGAAGGTCCCGTTGCTGCGCGGCAAGACCGTGTGCAACGTGTTCTTCGAAAACTCCACCCGCACGCGCACCACCTTCGAACTGGCGGCCCAGCGGCTGTCGGCGGACGTGATCACCCTGAACGTGTCGACTTCGTCGGCCAGCAAGGGCGAAACCCTGCTCGATACCCTGCGCAACCTCGAAGCCATGGCCGCCGACATGTTCGTCGTACGCCACGGTGATTCGGGCGCTGCGCACTTCATCGCCGAACATGTGTGCCCGCAAGTGGCAATCATCAACGGCGGCGACGGCCGTCACGCCCACCCGACCCAGGGCATGCTCGACATGCTGACCATCCGTCGGCACAAGGGCAGCTTCGAAAACCTCTCGGTGGCCATCGTCGGCGACATCCTGCACTCGCGGGTGGCGCGCTCGAACATGCTCGCCCTGAAGACCCTCGGTTGCCCGGACATCCGCGTGATCGCACCGAAAACCCTGCTGCCGATCGGCATCGAGCAATACGGCGTGAAGGTCTACACCGACATGACCGAAGGCCTGAAAGACGTCGACGTGGTGATCATGCTGCGCCTGCAGCGTGAGCGCATGACCGGCGGCCTGCTGCCGAGCGAAGGCGAGTTCTACCGCCTGTTCGGCCTGACCACCGCGCGCCTGGCCGGCGCCAAGCCCGATTGCATCGTCATGCACCCGGGGCCGATCAACCGCGGCGTGGAGATCGAGTCGGCGGTGGCCGACGGCCCGCACTCGGTAATCCTCAATCAAGTCACCTACGGCATCGCGATCCGTATGGCCGTGTTGTCGATGGCCATGAGCGGACAAACAGCCCAGCGCCAATTCGAGCAGGAGAACGCCCAGTGAAGCTCAGCATTCTCGGCGCCCGCGTCATCGATCCAAGCAGCGGCCTGGATCAAGTCACCGATATTCACGTTGAAGCCTGCAAGATCGTCGCCCTCGGCGCCGCACCGGCCGGTTTCACTGCCCTCGAAACCATCGATGCCCAAGGCCTGGTGGCCGCTCCAGGTCTCGTAGACCTGAACGTCGCCCTGCGCGAGCCGGGCTACAGCCGCAAAGGCACCATCGCCAGCGAAACCCGCGCTGCGGCGGCCGGCGGCGTGACCAGCCTGTGCTGCCCGCCGAAAACCAAGCCGGTGCTCGACACCTCCGCAGTGGCCGAGCTGATCCTCGACCGCGCCCGCGAAGCCGGCAACACCAAGGTGTTCCCGATCGGCGCTCTGAGCAAAGGTCTGGACGGCGAACAGCTCGCCGAGCTGGTGGCCCTGCGCGACGCCGGTTGCGTGGCGTTCGGCAACGGCCTGGAAAGCTTCCGCAACACCCGCACCCTGTGCCGGGCGCTGGATTACGCGGCGACCTTCGACCTGACCGTGATTTTCAATTCGCAGGATCACGACCTGGCCGACGGCGGCCTGGCCCACGAAGGCGCCACCGCCAGCTTCCTCGGCTTGCCGGGCATTCCAGAAACCGCTGAAACCGTGGCCCTGGCCCGTGACCTGCTGCTGGTCGAGCAGACCGGCGTGCGTGCGCATTTCAGCCAGCTCACCAGCGCTCGCGGCGTTGCGCTGATCGCTCAGGCACAAGCCCGTGGTTTGAAAGTCACGGCGGATGTCGCCCTGTATCAGTTGATCCTGACGGACGAAGCGCTGATCGACTTCAGCAGCCTGTATCACGTGCAACCGCCGCTGCGCACCCGCGCCGACCGCGACGGCCTGCGTGAAGCGGTGAAGTCCGGCGTGGTCTCGGCGATTTCCAGCCATCACCAACCCCACGAGCGCGATGCGAAACTGGCACCGTTCGGCGCGACCGAGCCGGGCATCAGCAGCGTCGAGCTGCTGCTGCCGCTGGCGATGACGCTGGTCGAGGACGGTCTGCTGGACCTGCCGACCCTGCTCTCACGCCTGAGCGCCGGCCCGGCCGAGGCCTTGCGCCTGCCGGCGGGCAAACTGGCGGTGGGTGGCGCGGCGGATATCGTGCTGTTCGATCCGAAGGCCTCGACCGTTGCCGGCGAAACCTGGCTATCGAAGGGCGAGAACTGCCCGTTCCTCGGTCATAGCCTGCCGAGTGTGGTGCGTTACACCTTGGTGGATGGCCGGATCAGCCACCAGGCATAAAAAAATGGCGAGGGAGCTTGCTCCCTCGCCATCACTTACTGAAAAGCGCCCCGCCCTTCGGCATTACGCACCGACACCTGATCGTTCAGCGTCCAGAAGTCATACAGCACGCCAATAAAGAACAATCCGCCGGTCAGCAGGTACAGCAAGCCAGTGATCCACTTGCCTTGATACATCCGGTGCACACCGAACACCCCGAGGAACGTCAGCAGGATCCACGCCACGTTGTATTCGATCGGCCCCGCCGCAAAGCGCAGGTCCGCTTCCCGATCCATCGCCGGGATCAGGAACACGTCGATCAGCCAGCCGATCCCCAGCAGCCCGAAGGTGAAAAACCAGATCGTTCCGGTCACCGGCTTGCCGTAATAGAAGCGGTGAGAACCGGTAAAACCGAAGATCCACAGCAGGTAACCGATCACTTTGCTATGGGTGTCTTTTTCCTTCACACGGGGTAGCTGATAGCTGTTCATGAAGACCTCGATTCACACGATAGATAAATATTCTTTAATTCTTTGTGACTTTTTTACAGGTAGCCGACGTACGGCAAATGCTACCGTGTGTTCCGTCAAAGCCTTATAGCACCTGACTTCTGTCCGACAATTGCGTCTATTTGCCGCTTGTTTGGTTCCGTTGCCCGCCTTTTGAATCGACCAACGGCCTCGGAAGGGACAAAAAAGCTGTTATAAAGTTGCGCGCTAACACATAAGAGCCCTGCCTAATGCGTCCATTTTTCAAGACATGGCTAACCATTTGCCTATTAATGCCACTGGCCGCCCACGCCACCAATCGTGAGCAACGTCTTCCCAACGTCAACGGCTTCACCCCTAAATCCCATGCCTCTGCTCCATCGAACAAAGGCAAGCAAACGAAACACACCACGCTTGCCAGCAAGAGTCACGGCAAGCTGGTCCCACCGATGGCGAACAAGGAAAGCAGCAACGTCCTCAGTCGCGCGGTGAACGTCCTCGGTACACCTTACCGTTGGGGCGGCAGCAGCCCAAGTAAAGGCTTCGATTGCAGCGGTCTGGTGAAATACGCGTTCAACGACGCGACTTTCGACCTGCCCCGCACCTCGAATGCCATGGCCAGCGGCCACGGCGAGAAAGTCGAGCGCAAGGATCTCAAGCCTGGCGACCTGATTTTCTTCAACATCAAGAGCCGTCGGGTCAATCACGTTGCCATCTACCTGGGCAACGACCGCTTCATCCACGCACCGCGCCGCGGTAAAGCGGTGAGCATCGATACGCTGAACAAGCCGTATTGGGAACAGCATTACGTGGTAGCCAAGCGCGTGCTGCCGAAAGAACCAGGTGGCAAGCAGATGCGCGTGGTTCAGCGCTGATCTTTGCAGATCAAAAAAAACGCAGCCTTCGGGCTGCGTTTTTTTTCGTCCCTAGAAATTATCCGGTGTCCGCGCCTTCTCCCGCGCATGTTCGCGACTGATCAGGCCCTTGGTCACCAGATCCTTCAGGCACATGTCGAGTGTCTGCATCCCCAGTGACCCGCCGGTCTGGATCGCCGAATACATCTGCGCCACCTTGTCCTCGCGGATCAGGTTACGGATCGCCGACGTGCCGAGCATGATCTCGTGCGCCGCCACCCGCCCACCGCCGATCTTCTTGATCAGCGTTTGCGACACCACGGCCAGCAGCGACTCGGACAACATCGAGCGCACCATGGACTTCTCATCCCCCGGGAACACGTCCACCACCCGGTCGATGGTCTTGGCCGCCGACGTGGTGTGCAGCGTGCCGAACACCAGGTGCCCGGTTTCGGCAGCGGTCAACGCCAGGCGGATGGTTTCCAGATCGCGCATCTCGCCCACCAGGATCACGTCCGGGTCTTCACGCAGCGCTGAACGCAACGCCGTGGCGAAACTGCGGGTATCGCGATGGACCTCACGCTGATTGATCAGGCATTTGCGCGATTCGTGAACGAATTCGATGGGGTCTTCGATGGTCAGGATGTGGTGATGGCGATGGGTGTTGAGGTAATCGATCATCGCCGCCAGCGTGGTGGACTTGCCGGAACCGGTCGGCCCCGTCACCAGCACCAGCCCGCGCGGGGCGTCGGTGATCTTGCGAAAGACGTCGCCCATGGCGAGGTCTTCCATGCTCAGCACTTTCGACGGAATGGTGCGAAACACGGCGCCGGCGCCACGGTTCTGGTTGAAGGCGTTGACCCGAAAGCGCGCCACACCCGGTACTTCGAAGGAAAAGTCGGTTTCCAGATGTTTCTCGTACTCCACCCGCTGGGTGTCGTTCATGATGTCGTAGATCAGCTCATGCACCTGCTTGTGATCCAGCGCCGGCAGATTGATCCGCCGCACATCACCATCCACGCGGATCATCGGCGGCAGTCCGGCTGACAGGTGCAGGTCGGAAGCGCCCTGTTTGGCGCTGAAGGCCAGCAGTTCAGTGATATCCATAGCGTTCCTCAATTCCAGTAGAATGCCGCGAACCTACAGACCGCTGGCGCCTCTTGATGTCCACGATAGCAGACAACATCTCACTGGTTAGTTCGCGCATCCAGGCAGCGACCCAAGCCGCCGGCCGCGATGAAAACAGCGTCCAGCTGCTGGCCGTGAGCAAGACCAAACCCGCCGAAGCCCTGCGCGAAGCGTACGCCGCCGGCCTGCGCGACTTTGGCGAGAACTATCTGCAGGAAGCCCTGGGCAAACAGCTCGAACTGGCCGACCTGCCCTTGATCTGGCACTTCATCGGCCCCATTCAGTCGAACAAGACCCGCTCGATTGCCGAGCATTTCGCCTGGGTGCACTCCGTGGATCGCCTCAAAATCGCCCAACGCCTGTCCGAACAACGCCCGGCGGATCTGCCGCCACTGAATATCTGCATTCAGGTCAACGTCAGCGGCGAAGCCAGCAAGTCCGGCTGCACCCCGGCCGACCTGCCGGCGCTGGCCCAGGCCATCAGCGCCCTGCCGCGCCTGAAGCTGCGCGGGCTGATGGCGATTCCCGAGCCGACCGACGATCGCGCCGAGCAAGACGCCGCATTCGCCGCTGTTCAGAAGCTGCAGGCCAGCCTCGATCTGCCGCTCGACACACTTTCCATGGGCATGAGCCACGACCTCGAGTCGGCCATTGCCCAGGGCGCCACCTGGGTCCGTATCGGTACGGCCCTGTTTGGCGCTCGCGACTACTCCCAATCTTGATGATTTCCAGATAAGGACCTGACATGAGCAACACACGTATTGCCTTTATCGGTGCCGGCAACATGGCCGCCAGCCTGATCGGCGGCTTGCGGGCCAAGGGTCTGGAAGCCGCATCGATCCGCGCCAGCGATCCGGGCGAAGAGACCCGCAACCGGGTCAGCGCCGAGCACGGCATCGAAACCTTCGCCGACAACGCCCAGGCCATCGACGGTGCCGACGTTGTCGTGCTGGCGGTCAAGCCACAGGCCATGAAAGCCGTGTGCGAAGCGATCCGCCCGAGCCTGAAACCGAATCAACTGGTGGTGTCGATTGCCGCCGGCATCACCTGCGCCAGCATGACCGCATGGCTTGGCGAGCAGCCGATCGTGCGCTGCATGCCCAACACCCCGGCGCTGCTGCGTCAGGGCGTGAGCGGTCTGTACGCCACTGGCGACGTGAGCGCCGAACAGCGCCAGCAGGCTGAAGAGCTGCTGTCCGCCGTGGGCATCGCCCTGTGGCTGAACGAAGAGCAACAACTGGACGCGGTCACCGCTGTCTCCGGTTCCGGCCCGGCGTACTTCTTCCTGCTGATCGAAGCCATGACCGCCGCTGGCGTCAAACTCGGTCTGCCGAAGGAAACCGCCGAGCAACTGACCCTGCAAACCGCACTGGGCGCCGCGCACATGGCCGTGTCCAGCGACGTCGACGCCGCCGAACTGCGCCGCCGCGTGACCTCGCCAGCGGGCACCACTGAAGCGGCGATCAAATCGTTCCAGGCCGGCGGCTTCGAAGCCCTGGTGGAAAAAGCACTCGGCGCCGCCGCGCACCGCTCGGCCGAAATGGCCGAACAACTGGGCAAATAAGGAGCCTTACATGATTGGATTGAACACTGCAGCGGTCTACGTGCTGCAAACCCTCGGCAGCCTGTACCTGCTGATCGTGCTGCTGCGCTTTGTCCTGCAACTGGTGCGGGCGAACTTCTACAACCCGCTGTGCCAGTTCGTGGTCAAGGCTACCCAGCCGCTGCTCAAGCCACTGCGCCGGATCATCCCGAGCGTCTTCGGCCTCGACATGTCGTCGCTGGTGCTGGCAATCCTCGTGCAACTGGCACTGATGGCGCTGACCCTGCTGCTGACCTACGGCACCACCGGCAACCCGCTGCAACTGTTCATCTGGTCGATCATCGGCGTGACCGCGCTGTTCCTGAAGATTTTCTTCTTCGCCCTGATCATCAGCGTGATCCTGTCGTGGGTCGCTCCGGGCAGCCATAACCCGGGCGCCGAGCTGGTGAACCAGATCTGCGAACCGGCCCTGGCGCCGTTCCGTCGCTTCCTGCCGAGCATGGGCGGTCTGGACCTGTCGCCGATCTTCGCCTTCCTCGCGCTGAAGCTGATCGACATGCTGGTGATCAACAACCTCGCGGCGATGACGATGATGCCGGAAATTTTGCGCCTGTTGATGTGAGCTGGTTTCGTTGGGACGGTGACGACTTGATCCTCGAGTGTCACCTGCAACCGGCAGCCCGCAGCGATGATTTCTGCGGGCTGCACGGCGACCGCTTGAAGATCCGCCTGACCGCCCCGCCGGTCGAGGGCAAGGCCAATGCGTACCTGATGGGGTTTCTGGCCAAGGCTTTTGGAGTTTCCAAGAGTCAGGTCAGCCTGATCAGCGGTGAGTTGAACCGGCAGAAACGTGTGCGCATCCACGCCCCCAAAAAACTGCCGGATCTGCCGGGGCTTCAACACCCCTGATCGTTGCTTGCCGCTGGGGGCAGCGGTCTTTAGACTTACGCCTCATTTCAACGAGAGCAGGGTCGATGCCAGCTGCCTTTCCCCCCGATTCTGTTGGTCTGGTGACGCCGCAAACGGCGCACTTCAGCGAACCGCTGGCCCTGGCCTGCGGCCGTTCGCTGGCCGCTTATGACCTGATCTACGAAACCTACGGCACGCTGAACGCGCAAGCGAGCAACGCCGTGTTGATCTGCCACGCCTTGTCCGGCCACCACCATGCCGCCGGCTACCACAGCGTCGACGACCGCAAGCCCGGTTGGTGGGACAGCTGCATCGGCCCCGGCAAACCGATCGACACCAACAAGTTCTTCGTGGTCAGCCTGAACAACCTCGGCGGCTGCAACGGCTCCACCGGCCCGAGCAGCCTCAACCCGGAAACCGGCAAGCCGTTCGGCGCCGACTTCCCGGTGCTGACCGTGGAAGACTGGGTGCACAGCCAGGCACGCCTCGCCGACCTGCTCGGCATCGGCCAGTGGGCCGCAGTGATCGGTGGCAGCCTCGGCGGCATGCAGGCGCTGCAATGGACCATCACGTATCCGGATCGCGTGCGCCACTGCCTGGCCATCGCCTCGGCCCCCAAGCTGTCGGCGCAGAACATCGCCTTCAACGAAGTGGCGCGCCAGGCGATTCTCACCGACCCGGAATTCCACGGCGGCTCGTTCCAGGAACAGGGCGTGATCCCCAAGCGCGGGCTGATGCTGGCGCGGATGGTCGGGCACATCACCTACCTGTCCGACGACTCCATGGGCGAGAAATTCGGCCGTGGCCTGAAGAGCGAAAAGCTCAACTACGACTTCCACAGCGTCGAGTTCCAGGTCGAAAGCTACCTGCGCTACCAGGGCGAAGAGTTCTCCGGGCGCTTCGATGCCAACACGTATCTGTTGATGACCAAGGCGCTGGATTACTTCGATCCGGCGGCGAACTTCGACGATAACCTGGCGAAAACCTTCGAAGGTGCCAAAGCCAAATTCTGCGTGATGTCGTTCACCACCGACTGGCGCTTCTCCCCGGCCCGATCGCGGGAACTGGTGGACGCGCTGATGGCCGCGCGCAAGGACGTCAGCTACCTGGAAATCGATGCGCCGCAGGGCCACGACGCCTTCCTGATTCCGATCCCGCGCTATTTGCAGGCGTTCGGCAATTACATGAACCGCATTACGTTGTGAGAAAGCCATGAGAGCTGATCTGGAAATCATCCAGGAATGGATCCCCGCCGGCAGCCGCGTGCTCGACCTCGGCTGCGGTGACGGCGAGTTGCTGACCTGGCTGCGCGACCACAAGCAGGTCACCGGTTATGGCCTGGAAAACGACCCGGACAACATCGCCGAGTGCGTGGCCAAGGGCATCAACGTCATCGAACAGGACCTGGACAAGGGCCTGGGCAACTTCGCCAGCAACAGCTTCGACGTGGTGGTGATGACCCAGGCCCTGCAAGCCGTGCACTACCCGGACAAGATCCTCGACGAAATGCTGCGGGTCGGTCGCCAGTGCATCATCACCTTCCCCAACTTCGGCCACTGGCGCTGCCGCTGGTACTTGGCGAGCAAGGGCCGGATGCCGGTGTCCGAGTTCCTGCCGTACACCTGGTACAACACGCCGAACATTCACTTCTGCACCTTCGAAGACTTTGAAGAACTTTGCCGCGAACGTGAGGCGAAGGTCATTGATCGGCTTGCCGTGGATCAACAGCACCGCCACGGGTGGGCCAGTAAGCTATGGCCTAATCTGTTAGGTGAGATCGGTATCTACCGCGTCAGCAGCCCGGGGCTGCAGGATCACAGAATCGCGGTCTGAACCACGACATTGCGAGGAGAACGAACATGGGACGCTTGATTACCGCGCTATTGGCCGCCTGCCTGAGCCTCTCGGCCATCGCTGCCGACGTCATCAAAGGCGAGCGCCAGGAAACCTTCGGCGACGTGACGGTGCACTACAACACCTTCAACTCGACCTACCTGCAACCGGACATTGCCAAGGCCGCCGAGCTGATCCGCAGCAAGAATCAGGGCGTGATCAATGTCTCGGTGATCAAGGACGGCAAGCCGTTGATCGCCAATGTCACCGGCACGGTCAAAGACCTGACCAGCCAGAGCGTGCCGCTGAAATTCCGCCAGATCACCGAACAGGGCGCGATCTATTACATCGCCCAGTATCCGGTGGAACAGCAGGAAACCCGCACCTTTGAAATCAAGGTGCAGAACGGTGACAAGATCAACACCATCAATTTCAACCAAGAGCTTTTCCCCGGCGAATGATGAACCTCAAGCAACTCGTACTGGCCAGCCATAACGCCGGCAAACTCAAGGAACTCCAGGCCATGCTCGGCGAATCAGTGCATCTGCGCTCGATCGGCGAATTCAGCAGCGTGGAGCCGGAAGAAACCGGTCTGTCGTTCATCGAGAACGCGATCCTCAAGGCCCGAAATGCTGCGCGCATCTCCGGGCTGCCGGCGCTGGCCGACGATTCGGGTCTGGCGGTGGATTTCCTCGGCGGTGCGCCGGGTATCTACTCGGCGCGCTACGCCGACGGCAAGGGCGATGCGGCGAACAACGCCAAACTGCTCGACGCCTTGAAGGACGTACCGGAAGCCGAGCGCGGCGCGCAGTTCGTCTGCGTGCTGGCGCTGGTGCGTCATGCCGATGATCCGCTGCCGATCCTCTGCGAAGGTCTGTGGCATGGGCGCATCCTGACTGCCGCCAGCGGTGAACACGGTTTCGGCTACGACCCATTGTTCTGGGTCCCGGAGCGTAACGTGTCCAGTGCCGAGCTGAGCCCGAGCGACAAGAACCAGATCAGCCACCGCGCCCGTGCAATGGATCTGCTGCGCCTGCGTCTGGGCTTGAAATGACCGATAGCTCCTCTGCGTCGTCGCTGATCATCGGCGGCGCCGCCTCCTCGCCTCGGGCGCCGTTGCCGACGCTGCCGCCCCTGGCGCTGTACATCCACATCCCGTGGTGTGTGCGCAAATGCCCGTATTGCGACTTCAACTCCCACACCGCCAGCCCGGTGCTACCAGAGCAGGAATACGTCGACGCGATGCTGGCCGACCTCGATCAGGACCTGCACGCGGTGTACGGCCGTGAGTTGAGTTCGATCTTCTTTGGCGGTGGCACGCCGAGCCTGTTCAGTGCCGAAGCCCTCGGCCGCTTGCTCGAAGGTGTGAAACAACGCATTCCGTTTGCCGATGACATCGAAATCACCCTGGAAGCCAACCCCGGGACTTTCGAGCAAGAGAAGTTCGTCGCCTACCGCAAACTGGGGATCAATCGCCTGTCGATCGGTATCCAGAGCTTCCAGCAGGAAAAGCTCAAGGCCCTCGGCCGTATCCACAACGGCGACGAAGCCATCCGCGCCGCCGGCATGGCGCGCCAGGCCGGGTTCGATAACTTCAACCTCGACTTGATGCACGGCTTACCGGATCAGTCGTTGGACGATGCCCTGAGCGACCTGCGTCAGGCGATCGAGCTGAAGCCAACGCACATTTCCTGGTATCAGCTGACACTGGAGCCGAACACCGTGTTCTGGAACCAGCCGCCAGTGCTGCCGGAAGACGACACGCTGTGGGACATTCAGGAGGCCGGACAGGCGCTGCTGGCCGAACACGGTTACGCGCAGTACGAAGTCTCCGCCTATGCGCAGCCCGGTCGCCCGGCGCGGCATAACCTCAATTACTGGAGCTTCGGCGACTTCATCGGTATCGGCGCCGGCGCCCACGGCAAGCTCAGCCACCCGGACGGGCGGATCGTGCGCACCTGGAAGACGCGCTTGCCGAAGGACTACCTCAACCCGGCCAAAAGCTTCCAGGCTGGCGAGAAAGCCCTGACCGATGACGAGATGCCGTTCGAGTTCCTGATGAACGCCCTGCGCCTGACTGCCGGCGTCGAATCACGCCTGTACCCCGAGCGCACCGGCCTGCCGCTGGAGAGCCTCGACGAACACCGCCGCGAGGCCGAACAAAGCGGTCTGTTGCAGGTCGAACCGTCACGTCTGGCGGCCACCGAGCGCGGACAACTGTTCCTCAATGACTTGCTGCAGAAATTTCTGAACTGAGCCCAACGCCCAACGGCAGCCCCAAGGAAAAACCATGGATTTGATTCTCGACCTGCTCGCCACCGTGTCCCGCTGGAGCCGCAGCAACCTCTCGGAAATCGCGCTGGCCCTGGTGGGCTGCCTGCTGGTGCTGTTCGGCGCTGACTTCAAGGCCTGGGTCGACCAACGCCTGGGCAGCATCACCGGCGCCCTGCGCGTCCCGCTGATGGCCCTGCTCTGCCTGATCGGCAGCGGCGCGGCACTGATCTACGCCACGCCTTGGGTGGTGAAGGGCTTGAGCCAGTTCAACAACTACAGCCTGGCACCGGTGTTGTTGGTGGTGCTCGTTTTGATCGGCGTAGTCGCGGATCGCCGCTGACCGCGCATTGAAAACAGACAGGGAAGTTCATGAGCAAGAAACTGCTGGACGAAACAAGCAAATTTCTCAGCTTCGTGCTGCGTCATGAGCCACAGGCGATTGGCTTGACGCTGGACTCTGAAGGCTGGGCAGACATCGACGCCTTGATCAATGGCGCGGCGCGGGACGGTAGAACGCTGGATCGCGCGCTAATCGAAAACGTCGTGGCGAGCAGCGACAAGAAGCGCTTTTCGATCTCCGCCGACGGTCAGTCGATTCGTGCGGTTCAGGGACACTCGACGAAAAGCGTGGAGCTGCAGTTCGAAGAAAAGCAGCCTCCGGAAACGCTGTATCACGGCACCGCGACGCGCTTCATGGACTCGATCAACGAGCAGGGATTGATTCCGGGGTCACGCCATCACGTGCACCTTTCTCAGGAAACCGCTACCGCCTCGGCGGTTGGGCAACGTTACGGAACGGTGGTGATTCTGAAGGTTGCAGCGCGGCAGATGCAGGAACAGGGTTTCAAGTTCTATCAGGCCGAGAATGGCGTCTGGCTGACCGAGCGGGTTCCGGCGGCATTTCTTTCAACGGTGTAACTTCCGAGTACTGCTAAAACAACTGTGGGAGCCAATGGCTCCCACAGTTTTATTGCGTGATGCTTAAGCGAGCTTTTCGAACTTCAGATCCCAAACGCCATGCCCAAGACGTTCGCCACGGCGTTCGAACTTGGTGATCGGGCGTTCGGCCGGGCGTGGCACGCACTTGCCGTCTTCGGCGAGGTTGCGATAGCCCGGGGCGACGTTCATCACTTCCAGCATGTATTCGGCGTACGGTTCCCAGTCGGTGGCCATGTGCAGAATGCCGCCAACCTTCAGCTTGCTGCGCACCAGCTCAGCGAAGGACGCCTGAACGATGCGGCGCTTGTGGTGACGACTCTTGTGCCACGGATCCGGGAAGAACAGCATCAGGCGATCGAGGCTGTTGTCGGCGATGCAGCGATTGAGCACTTCGATCGCGTCGCAATCGTAGACCCGCAGGTTGGTCAGGCCCTGCGTCAGCACGCCATTGAGCAGCGCACCAACACCCGGACGGTGAACTTCGACACCGATGAAATCCTGCTCCGGCGCAGCGGCTGCCATTTCCAGCAGCGAGTGGCCCATGCCGAAACCGATCTCCAGCGAACGCGGCGCGGAACGGCCGAACACCTGGTCGTAATCCACCGGCGCATCGGCCAGCGGCAGGACGAACTTCGGCGCGCCCTGATCCAGGCCGCGCTGCTGGCCTTCGGTCATGCGCCCGGCGCGCATCACGAAACTCTTGATGCGGCGGTGTTGGCGCTCGTCGCCTTCTTCCGTCTGGATTGGCGTGTCGTTCGATTCAGTCATCAATAGCTCTTACTTGATCAGACCATCCAGCGGCGAAGAGGCGCTGGCATAGAGTTTTTTCGGCATGCGGCCGGCGAGGTAGGCCAGGCGGCCCGCGACGATCGCGTGTTTCATGGCTTCAGCCATCATGATCGGCTGCTGGGCGTGGGCGATGGCCGAGTTCATCAGCACCGCATCACAGCCCAGCTCCATGGAGATGGTGGCGTCGGAAGCGGTGCCGACACCGGCATCCACCAGCACCGGAATTTTTGCTTCTTCAAGGATGATCTGCAGGTTGTACGGGTTGCAGATCCCCAGGCCCGAACCGATCAGACCGGCCAGCGGCATCACTGCGATGCAGCCGATTTCAGCCAGTTGACGGGCGATGATCGGGTCATCACTGGTGTAAACCATCACGTCGAAACCTTCCTTGACCAGCACTTCGGCGGCCTTGAGGGTTTCGATCACGTTGGGGAACAGGGTTTTCTGGTCGGCCAGCACTTCCAGCTTCACCAGGTTGTGGCCATCGAGCAGCTCACGGGCCAGGCGGCAGGTGCGCACAGCCTCGACAGCGTCGTAGCAGCCAGCGGTGTTCGGCAGGAAGGTGTAGCGATCCGGCGACAGCACGTCGAGCAGGTTCGGCTCGCCTTCGATCTGGCCCAGGTTGGTGCGGCGCACGGCGAAGGTGACGATCTCGGCACCCGAGGCTTCGATGGCCAGACGGGTTTCTTCCATGTCACGGTACTTGCCGGTACCGACCAGCAAACGCGACTGGTAAGTACGACCGGCCAGAACGAAAGGCTTGTCGCTACGAACGATGCTCATGGGAAATCCTCTGTTGGGGTGAGGGTCTTGCAGAATTCTCGGCCCATGCAGGCCTGGCGACTAGCCGCCGCCGATGGCGTGTACCACTTCGACGTTGTCGCCGTCGTTCAGCGTGGTGTCGGCATGCTGGCTGCGCGGGACGATATCCAGATTGAGTTCGACCGCCACACGGCGTCCGGTCAGGTCCAGACGGGTCAGCAGGGCCGCAACGGTTTCACCGTCGGGCAGTTCAAGGGATTCGCCGTTCAACTGAATGCGCATGCCGGATGCCGCCATCATTTTTAGGGGGTGGCATTCTAGCCCGATCATGACCTAAAGGTCAGCACCAAGCGTCAAGCGGTTGGCTGCAGGCGCCAGGCGGCGAGTCCGAGGCACAACCAGCCGATCAGGAACGCCAGGCCACCGAACGGGGTGATGATGCCGAGCTTGCCGATGCCGACGGTGGTCAGCAGGTACAGGCTGCCGGAGAACAGCAGGATGCCGATGCTGAACGAGATACCGGCCCAGGCAACCAGTCGCCCCTGAAGCTGCGTGGCCAGCAGTGCCACGCCGAACAACGCCAGCGCATGCACCAGTTGATAGGTGACGCCGGTGTGGAAGATCGCGAGGTACTCGGGGGTCAGGCGGTTTTTCAGGCCATGGGCGGCGAATGCGCCGAGGCCGACACCGGTAAAACCAAAGAAGGCAGCCAGCATCAGAAAGCTACGCAGCATGTAGAACTCCAGTCAGACTCGATCGGCAGGGTCTGTATAATGGCCCGCTCAACCGGTTCGGCCAAGCCATCTCTATGCTGCGTTTATTTCTCCGTCGTTTCACGAAGGCTCTGCTCTGGTTCGCGGGCGGCAGCGTATTGCTGGTGCTGGTGTTTCGCTTCGTGCCGCCACCGGGCACGGCGCTGATGGTCGAGCGCAAGATCGAATCCTGGGTCGACGGCGAGCCGATTGATCTGCAGCGCACCTGGAAGCCGTGGGACGAGATCTCCGATGACCTGAAGGTCGCGGTGATTGCCGGCGAAGACCAGAAATTCCCCGAGCATTGGGGTTTTGACCTGAGCGCGATCAAGGCCGCACTGGCCCACAACGAACTCGGCGGCTCGATTCGCGGCGCCAGCACCTTGAGCCAGCAAGTGTCGAAGAACCTGTTCTTGTGGTCGGGTCGCAGTTATCTGCGCAAAGGCCTGGAAGCGTGGTTTACCGCGCTGATCGAAGTGTTCTGGCCCAAGCAGCGGATTCTTGAGGTGTACCTGAACAGTGTCGAGTGGGATGACGGCGTGTTTGGTGCCGAAGCGGCAGCAAGGCATCACTTTGGCGTAGGCGCCAAGTCTTTGTCCCGGCAGCAGGCGAGTTATCTGGCAGCCGTATTGCCCAATCCCCGGGTCTGGAGCGCCAGCCACCCGACATCCTATGTTTCACGCAGGGCCGGATGGATTCGCCAGCAGATGAGCCAACTGGGTGGCGACAGCTATTTGCTGACACTCAATGATTCGCGGCGGGCACCCTGGGCTCAATGACTTTCTGACAGGCAAACAAAAACGCCCCGATCATCACTGATCGGGGCGTTTTTTATTGTCGGACTACCGGTTACGCGGCAATCGACAACTTGAGCTTGTTCATCGCGCTCTTCTCGAGCTGACGGATCCGCTCGGCCGACACGTTGTACTTCTGTGCCAGGTCGTGCAGCGTGGCTTTCTCTTCTGCCAGCCAGCGCTGGTAGAGGATGTCGCGGCTGCGTTCGTCCAGCACTTCCAGCGCTTCGTGCAGGTTGTGATTGGAGTTGTCGCTCCAGTCGGCATCTTCCAGCTGACGCGCCGGGTCGTACCGGTGGTCTTCCAGGTAGTTGGCCGGCGACTGGAAAGCACTGTCGTCGTCCGCTTCGGCAGCCGGGTCGAAGGCCATGTCATGACCGGTCAGGCGACTTTCCATCTCACGCACTTCACGCGGCTCGACGCCGAGGCTTTCCGCCACACGGTGGACTTCCTCGTTGTTCAGCCAGGCCAGACGTTTCTTCTGGCTGCGCAGGTTGAAGAACAGCTTGCGCTGGGCCTTGGTGGTCGCGACTTTCACGATCCGCCAGTTGCGCAGGATGAACTCGTGAATTTCGGCCTTGATCCAGTGCACCGCGAAGGACACCAGACGCACGCCCATTTCCGGGTTGAAACGCTTCACAGCCTTCATCAGGCCGACGTTGCCTTCCTGGATCAGGTCAGCCTGAGCCAGACCGTAGCCGGAATAGCTACGGGCAATGTGTACGACAAATCGCAGGTGGGCGAGCACCATCTGCCGAGCCGCCCCCAAATCCTGCTCATAGTAGAGACTCTCGGCCAGTTCACGCTCCTGCTCCGGCGTCAGCAATGGAATGCTGTTGACGGTGTGTACATAGGCTTCCAGGTTTGCGCCCGGAACCAATGCATACGCAGGTTGCAAAGAATTGGTCATACGAAAAAACCTCCGACTTACATACTCGCGCCTTTCGGCACTGCGAAAAATTGACCGGGAACTCAAGTACAAGTTCCCTAAAAACCGTAAGGTCAATCACGCGCAAAAAAAGATTCTACTTCGGCGCCAGCTCCCTGAGATGACGTGCGACTGCAATCCATGCACCGATATAACCCAACAGCACCGCGCCAAGCAAGAGCGACAGACCGTCGGCAACTGGCACTCCGGCCAGTGCAAAATCACTGCCGTACAAGCCGGCCAGTCCAACCACCGCGTCGTTCAGCCAGTTCAGGCCGAACGCCAGCACACCCCAGGACAGCAGCCCCGCACCGAAGCCATACAACGCGCCCATATAAAGGAAGGGACGACGCACATAGCTGTCAGTGCCGCCAACGAGTTTAATCACTTCTATCTCGGTGCGGCGGTTTTCAATATGAAGACGAATGGTATTGCCTATCACCAAAAGTAATGCGGAAACCAGCAACACCGTCAGACCGAAGACAAAGCGGTCGCCGAGCTTGAGGATGGCAGCCAGACGCTCGACCCAGACTAGATCAAGTTGCGCCTGTTGTACCTTGGGCAGCTCGGAAAGTTTTTGTCTTAATGCTTCCAGCGTCGACTTGTCGACCTCGTTCGGCGTGACCAGCACCACGCCCGGCAGCGGGTTTTCCGGCAGCTCGCGCAGGGCTTCGCCCAATCCGGACTGCTGCTGGAACTCTTCCAGCGCCTGATCGCGGCCGACATATTCAGCATCAGCTACACCGGGCATGCCCTTGATCTGATCGCGCAGCTTCTCGCCCTGAGCCGGACTGGCTTCGAGCTCCAGGTACAGCGAGATCTGTGCCGCACGCTGCCAAGAACCACCCAGGCGCTCGACGTTGTTCAGCAACAGCGACAGCCCCATCGGCAGACTCAGTGCGACCGCCATCACCATGCAGGTGAAGAAGCTGCCGATCGGCTGCTTGCCGAGGCGGCGCAGGCTGTCGAGCAGGCTGGCACGGTGGTTTTCTACCCAGGCACGGAACAGCGTGGCGAAATCCGGGCCATCGTCATCGTCGTGCTTTTTCTTTTTTGGCGGCTGCGGATCGGCGGCTTTGGGAGCCACACGCTCGGAAACCTTCGGACTACGTGTTGCACTCATTCGCCAGCCTCCCCGTCACCGATCAATCGGCCGCGTTGCAGGGTCAGCATGCGATGGCGCATGCGCGCAATCAGGGCCAGGTCGTGACTGGCGATCAGCACGCTGGTACCCAGACGGTTGATGTCTTCGAACACACCCATGATTTCGGCCGCCAGACGCGGGTCGAGGTTACCGGTCGGTTCGTCCGCCAGCAGCAGGGCCGGACGGTGAACGATGGCGCGGGCAATGCCGACGCGCTGTTGCTGACCGGTGGACAGGTCGCCGGGGTACAGATCGGTCTTGTCCGACAGCGCCACGCGCTCCAGCGCCGAATCGACGCGCTTGGCGATTTCCGCCTTGGACAGCCCGAGGATCTGCAACGGCAGCGCGACGTTGTTGAACACCGTGCGATCGAACAACAGTTGATGATTCTGGAACACCACGCCGATCTGCCGGCGCAGGAACGGAATCTGCGCATTGCTGATAGTGCTCAGGTCTTGCCCGGCCAGCAGCAGTTTGCCGCTGGTCGGACGCTCCATCGCCAGCAGCAGGCGCAACAGAGTGGATTTACCGGCACCGGAATGGCCGGTGACAAACAGGAACTCGCCGCGACGGACTCGAAAGCTCAGCTCATGCAAGCCGACGTGACCGTTCGGGTAGCGTTTACCGACCTGTTCGAAACGAATCATGAACGCTCCCGCTCGGCAAACAGTGCCTGGACAAAGGGTTCGGCTTCAAAGGTACGCAGATCGTCGATGCCTTCACCGACGCCGATGTAGCGGATCGGCAGGCCGAATTGCTTGGCCAGGGCGAAAATCACCCCGCCCTTGGCGGTGCCGTCGAGCTTGGTCAGCGCCAGGCCGGTCAGTTCGACGGTCTGGTTGAATTGCTTGGCCTGGTTGATGGCGTTTTGACCGGTACCGGCGTCGAGCACCAGCAGCACTTCGTGCGGCGCATCGGCGTCGAGCTTGCCGATTACCCGGCGAACCTTCTTCAGCTCTTCCATCAGGTTGTCTTTGGTGTGCAGGCGACCGGCGGTGTCGGCGATCAGCACATCGATGCCACGGGCCTTGGCGGCCTGCACGGCGTCGAAGATCACCGAGGCTGAGTCAGCACCAGTGTGCTGGGCGATCACCGGAATCTTGTTGCGCTCGCCCCAGACCTGCAACTGCTCGACCGCCGCGGCACGGAAGGTGTCACCGGCGGCGAGCATGACTTTCTTGCCTTCCAGTTGCAGCTTCTTGGCCAGCTTGCCGATGGTGGTGGTTTTGCCGGCACCGTTGACGCCGACCACCAGGATCACGAACGGCTTGTTCTGCGAAACGATCTTCAGCGGCTGCTCGACCGGCTTGAGCATCGCAGACAGCTCGGCTTGCAGGGATTTGTACAGGGCGTCGGAATCGGCCAGCTCCTTGCGTGCGACCTTCTGGGTCAGACGCTGGATGATCACCGACGTGGCTTCGACGCCGACGTCAGCGGTCAGCAGGCGGGTTTCGAGGTCGTCGAGCAACTCGTCATCGATGGCTTTCTTGCCGAGGAACAGACTGGCCATGCCCTCGCCGATGCTGGCGCTGGTCTTCGACAGGCCTTGCTTGAGACGCGCGAAGAAGCCGGCCTTGGTTTCTTCGGTGCGAGGCGCAGCGACCGGAGTTTCGACGACCGCGACAGGCGCAACGACGACCGGTGCAGGTGCAGGTGCAGGTGCAGGTGCAGGTGCAGGTGCAGGCTCGGGGATTTCGATAGCCGGAGCAACCGGAGCAACTGCGACAGGCTCTGCAGGAACCGGTGCGGTCTCGATCACAGGCTCGGCCGCCGGAACGGGAACCGGCTCAGGCACCCAAGCAACCGGCGCAGGAATCACCGGCGTCACATGCGGCGCAGCCTCTTCAACCAATGCCACCGGCTCTTCGGCCACCGGCAAGGTCAGCCACGGCTGGGCAACCGGAGTCAGCGGCAGTTCGGCGGCAGCCGGCATTTCAGGTTCGGCCTCAGCCACCGGTTGCAACACCGGCTCGGCAATCGGCAGCACAACCGGGGCCGGCGCTTCCTCTATTACCGGCGCTGGCGCCGGGGCCGGCTCAGGAATGGCCGTCGGCTGTTCGACGACGGGTTCCTGCGGTTTCTTGCGCAGCCATCCGAACAGGCTTTTCTTCTCGCCAGCCGCAGCTGGGGTCTTCTTGTCGTCGTTGGAACCAAACATGGAGGACGGCTATCTCACGGTAGCGACGCGCCACAGGGGCGCCCCGGCAAATAAATATTCGATGCAGAACAGACTGCGTTTCACCCAGCTTGTTCACGCGCAACATTTTGTCGAAGCGCCAACGGCACCTCAAAGGAATCGTTTTAATGAAGGACTAGCCGGCAAAATCGGCGAAAAAGCGAAGTTTAGCTGATAAACCAAGGCCTTCTGCCGCAAACCCATACAACCTGATCAAGTTTCAAAACCGGATAGGCGTGGTCGCCGGTAAAACGGATCAGTATCCTAGCACCTCCTCGCCCGCCTAGGCTAAGACCAAGCGGGCAGCCCAACAGGTTTAAAAACGAATGAATGCTCTAGCCCGCCGCGCCGCAGGCCTGCTGCTCAGCACAGTCTGCCTGCCCCTTTCGGCCCTGGCAGCCGACCCGCAACCGACTCACGAATTCACCCTCGACAACGGCTTGAAGGTCGTCGTGCGCGAAGATCATCGCGCGCCGGTGGTGGTGTCGCAGGTCTGGTACAAGGTCGGCTCCAGCTACGAAACCCCGGGCCAGACCGGTCTGTCCCACGCCCTCGAGCACATGATGTTCAAGGGCAGCGAGAAAGTCGGCCCCGGTGAAGCCTCGCTGATCCTGCGCGACCTCGGCGCCGAAGAGAACGCGTTCACCAGCGATGACTTCACCGCCTACTACCAGGTGCTGGCCCGCGACCGCCTGGGCGTAGCCTTTGAACTGGAAGCCGACCGCATGGCCAATCTGCGTCTGCCGGCCGACGAGTTCGCCAAGGAAATCGAAGTCATCAAGGAAGAGCGCCGCCTGCGCACCGACGACAAACCGATGTCCAAGGCTTACGAGCGCTACAAGGCCATGGCCTACCCGGCCAGCGGCTATCACACGCCGACCATCGGCTGGATGGCCGACCTCGACCGGATGAAGGTCGAAGAGCTGCGCCACTGGTACCAGTCCTGGTATGTGCCGAACAACGCCACGCTGGTGGTGGTCGGTGACGTGACCCCGGACGAGGTGAAAACCCTCGCCCAGCGCTATTTCGGGCCGATCCCGAAACGCGACGTGCCACCGGCGAAAAAACCGCTGGAACTGGCCGAACCCGGCGAACGCCAGATCACTCTGCATGTGCAGACCCAACTGCCCAGCCTGATGCTCGGTTTCAACGTGCCGAGCCTGGCCACCGTCGAGGACAAGCGCTCCATCAATGCCTTGCGTCTGATTTCGGCACTGCTGGACGGCGGCTACAGCGGTCGTATCCCGACCCAACTGGAGCGCGGCGAAGAGCTGGTGTCCGGCGGTTCGTCGAGTTATGACGCCTACACACGCGGTGACAGCCTGTTCACCCTGTCCGCCACACCGAACACCCAGAAGAAAAAGACCATGGCCCAGGCTGAAGCCGGTCTGTGGAAACTGCTGGAACAGTTGAAAACCACCGCACCGTCCGCCGAAGAACTGGAGCGCGTGCGTGCGCAAGTCATCGCCGGCCTGGTCTTCGAGCGTGACTCGATCACTGCCCAGGCCACCGCCATCGGCCAACTCGAGACCGTCGGCCTGTCGTGGAAATTGATGGACACCGAACTGGCCGATCTGGAAAGCGTCACCCCGCAAGACATCCAGAACGCCGCCAAGCTGTATTTCACCCGCGAACGTCTCAGCGTCGCCCACGTCCTGCCACTGGAGACGACTCATGAGTGAGCGCAAAACCCCACGCCTGTTGCTGCTCGGCCTGATCACCGTGGCGGTGATCGGTTCCGCCGCGTTCTACCTGGCGCCGAGCGACAACTCCAAAGCCAGCGAAGCACTGGATAACGCCAAGTCCAGCCAGAAGCTGCAATCGCTGGCCGAACTCGACGGCAAGGCCCCGGCCAGCCGCAAGCTCGACGTGCAGACCTGGAACACCGCCGAAGGCGCCAAGGTGTTGTTCGTCGAAGCTCGCGAACTGCCGATGTTCGATATGCGCCTGATCTTCTCCGCCGGCAGCAGCCAGGACGGCAACGCGCCGGGCCTGGCCCTGCTGACCAACGCCATGCTCAACGAAGGCGTGGCCGGCAAGGATGTCGGTGCAATCGCCCAGGGCTTTGAAGGCCTGGGCGCGGATTTCGGCAACGGCGCCTACAAGGACATGGCCATCGCATCGCTGCGTAGCCTGAGTGCCGTCGACAAACGCGAACCGGCACTGAAGCTGTTCTCCGAAGTGATCGGCAAACCGACCTTCCCCGCCGACTCCTTCGCGCGTATCAAGAACCAGATGCTCGCCGGTTTCGAATACCAGAAACAGAGCCCCGGCAAACTCGCCAGCCTGGAATTGATGAAGCGCCTGTACGGCGATCACCCGTACGCGCACTCCAGCGATGGCAGCGCGCAAAGCGTACCGAAGATCACCCTGGCGCAACTGCGTGAGTTCCACGCCAAGGCGTATGCCGCCGGCAACGTGGTGATTGCGCTGGTCGGCGACCTGTCCCGTGCCGAGGCCGAGGCAATTGCCAATCAGGTTTCTGCCGCCCTGCCAAAAGGCCCGGCGCTGGCGAAGATCGCCCAGCCGCAGGAGCCGAAGGCCAGCGTCGGCCATATCGAGTTCCCGTCCAAGCAGACCAATCTGATGCTCGCGCAACTGGGCATCGACCGTGACGACCCGGACTACGCCGCACTGTCGATGGGCAACCAGATCCTCGGTGGCGGAGGCTTCGGCACCCGCTTGATGAGTGAAGTCCGCGAGAAACGTGGTCTGGCCTACACCGTGTATTCGGCGTTCAGCCCGATGCAGGCGCGCGGCCCGTTCATGATCAATCTGCAGACCCGCGCGGAAATGAGCGAAGGCACCCTGAAACTGGTGCAGGATGTGCTCGCCGATTACCTGAAGACAGGCCCGACCCAGAAAGAACTTGATGACGCCAAGCGCGAACTGGCCGGCAGCTTCCCGCTGTCCACTGCGAGCAACGCCGATATCGTCGGCCAACTCGGCGCCATGGGTTTCTACAACCTGCCGCTGAATTATCTGGACGACTTCATGCGTCAGTCCCAGAGCCTGACCGTCGAGCAGGTTCGCGACGCCCTGAACAAACACTTGAGCACGGATAAACTGGTCATCGTCAGCGCTGGCCCGACCGTGCCGCAAAAGCCGTTACCGGCCCCATCTGATAAACCTGCCGAGCAGCCGCTCGGGGTTCCGGAGCATTAATGGCCAGCCCAAAGAAACCTGTACAAAAACTGCACAACGGTGTGAACCAGTTGCGCATCATCGGCGGCGAATGGCGCAGCCGCAAACTGAGCTTCCCTGATGCGCCGGGCCTGCGTCCGACGCCGGACCGGGTGCGTGAAACCCTGTTCAACTGGCTCGCGCCGTACGTTGCCGGGGCCAAGGTGCTCGATCCGTTCGCCGGCAGCGGCGCGCTGTTCCTGGAAGCGCTGTCTCGCGGCGCGTCCATGGGTCAGGCGCTGGATGCCAGCCATGTCGCGGTCTCCAGCCTGAAAGAACACCTCGGCACGCTGCGCTGCACCAACGGCCACGTGCAGACCGCCGATGCCTTGCGCTACCTGGAAACCCAGACCGCGACCGCGTTCGATCTGGTGTTCCTCGACCCGCCCTTCAACCAGAACCTGCTGCCAGCCGTCTGCACGCTGCTGGAAGAGCGCCAATGGCTGGCCGATGATTCGTGGATCTACACTGAAAGCGAAACCGCGCCATCGACCCTCGGCCTGCCAGGCAACTGGCGCCTGCACCGCGAGCAGAAATCCGGGCGGGTGTACTACGCGTTGTGGCAACGTATGGCAGTGATCGCCGGTTAACCGACCGGCCTGAAAAAGCGGCGAGCTTCAGCCGAGGCTCGCTGCGCTGCATCGAGAGCAATCGTGTCCCCTTCGTCAAAACCGTTCATCCCCGCCTTCGGCCTCGGCAATCCGCACCTGCAAACCTTGTGGGGGCCGCTGTGGCGCAAAACCGTGCACCTTGATCGCCAGCGCGAACGACTGTGGCTGGACGACGGCGATTTCCTCGACCTTGACTGGCACGGCCCCCACAGTGCGGAAGCGCCGTTGGTATTGGTGCTGCACGGGCTGACTGGTTCTTCCAATTCGCCTTACGTCGCCGGAATCCAGGCAGCGCTCGCCGCCCAAGGCTGGGCCAGTGTTGCGCTGAACTGGCGTGGCTGCTCGGGCGAACCGAACCTGTTGCCGCGCAGCTACCATTCCGGCGCCAGCGAAGACCTCGCCGAAACCATCCGTCATCTGAAGGCCAAGCGGCCACTGGCGCCGCTGTATGCGGTCGGCTACTCCCTCGGCGGCAACGTGCTGCTCAAGCATTTGGGGGAAACCGGCAGCGCCAGCGGCGTGCTCGGTGCGGTGGCGGTGTCGGTGCCGTTTCGTCTGGATCAGTGCGCCGACCGTATTGGCCAGGGTTTCTCGAAGGTCTATCAGGCGCACTTCATGCGCGAGATGGTCGCCTACATCAAGAACAAGCAGCGCCAGTTCCAGCACGACGGCCGCGAGGAGGGTCTTGCCGCATTGGCCGCCCTCGGCTCACTGGAAAACATGCGCACCTTCTGGGATTTCGACGGCCGGGTGACGGCGCCACTGAATGGCTTTGCCGATGCCGAGGATTACTATCGCCGGGCATCGAGCCGCTACTTTCTTGGCGAGATCCGTACACCGACCCTGATCATTCAAGCGGCGGACGACCCGTTCGTGTTCCCCCACAGCCTGCCTTCAGCCAGTGAGCTGTCGAG
Source organism: Pseudomonas sp. GW822-FHT03F08 (assembly GCF_058801265.1). NCBI lineage: Bacteria > Pseudomonadati > Pseudomonadota > Gammaproteobacteria > Pseudomonadales > Pseudomonadaceae > Pseudomonas > Pseudomonas sp. GW822-FHT03F08. The sequence goes on from NZ_JBXANC010000001.1 coordinate 263,480, forward strand.
TTCGACCGCGTTCGAATTGCAGAGCAAGGGCGGGCATGTCGGCTTCGTCGATGGCTCGTTCCGCCAACCGGGTTATTACCTGGAACGGCGCATTCCCCAATGGCTGGCCGACTCGGGGCGCGGGTGACGTCATGAGCGAACAGGGCGAGTCGATCCGTTTCTGGCAAACCGCGCCACTGGCCGGGGTCGAATTACTGTCGGCGCGCTACATCGAGCATCGCTTCGCCCCGCATGTCCACGACGGCTACGTGATCGGCATGATCATGGCCGGCGCCCAGCGCTACCGCTATCGCGGCGCCGAACACCTGGCCGGCAGCGGCACGCTGGTGCTGATCAACCCGGACGAATTGCACACCGGCCACAAAGGCACCGAGGACGGTTGGCTGTACCGGGCGTTTTATCCGGATACCGGCAAGATTGTCTCGCTGCTCGAAGAACTGGAACTGCCGACTGCGCCGATGCCGGCTTTTGGCGCGACGCTCTATCGCGATCCGGATCTGGTCAACGGCTTCAGCCAGTTGCACCGCTTGCTGGAAAGCCCCGCCACCGCGCTGCAACAGCAAACGGTGTGGCGCGAAATGATGATGCTGCTGTTGCAACGCCACGCGGCGGTGCAGATCAACGGCAAGCCCGGCAAGGAACATCGAGCGGTGGCAATGGCCAAGGAATTGCTGCACGCGCAACTGGCGGCGCCACCCTCCCTGGAAGAACTGGCGGCTGCGGTGAACCTGTCGCCCTTCCACTTCGCCCGGGTGTTCCGCCGCGCCACCGGCATGCCGCCGCACACCTGGCTGATGCAACAGCGGATTGCCTGCGCGCGGGGCTTGTTGCAGAGCGGCTGCCTGCCGGTAGAAGTCGCCACGCAGTTGGGCTTTGCCGACCAGAGCCATCTGAGCCGGCAGTTCAAACAGGTTTACGGCGTGGGGCCAGCGGCCTATCGCAGTGCGCGGCTGGACCGCTGAACGCGCTTACTCGCCGGTGGCGATACCGCGCGAAGGCTCATTGATCCACTCGCTCCACGACCCGGCATACAGCGAACCCAACGGATAACCCGCCAGGCACAGGGCGAACAGGTTGTGACACGCCGTCACCCCCGAGCCGCAATACGCCACCAGATCGGCCGGCGAACGTGCGCCGAGTTTCGCGGCGAAGCGCTGCTTGAGCTGGTCGGCCGGCAGGAAACGCCCATCGCTGCCCAGGTTGTCGGTGAACGCCGCGCATTGCGCACCGGGGATGTGCCCGGCGATCGGGTCGATCGGCTCCACTTCACCCTTGAAACGCGGCAAGGCGCGGGCATCGAGCAGAGTCAGAGCCGGTTGACCGAGGCGTTGCTGCAATTGCTCGGCGCTGAGCAGCAGATGTTTGTCCGGATGCCCGCTGAACGTCCCGCGAGTCACCGAAGGCGCATCCAGGCTCAGCGGCAGACCGGCCGCGTGCCAGGCCTTGAGCCCGCCATCGAGAATGAACACGCCGTCGCGCTTGCCCAGCCACGCCAGCAACCACCAGGCCCGCGCCGCGTAGGCACCGGGGCCGTCGTCATACAGAACCACGTCGCTGTCGTTGTTGATGCCGAAGGCTTGCAGGCGCTCGATCAGCGCTGCCGGCTCCGGCAACGGATGACGTCCGGTCACGCCCTTGGTCACCGGGCCGCTGAGGTCTCGCTCAAGATCGGCATAGCTCGCCCCGGCAATGTGTCCTTCGGCATAGCTGCGCTGGCCGTAGTCCGGGTCTTCGAGGGCAAAACGGCAGTCGAGAATCACCAGCCCCGGTTGCTCCTTGCGGGCATCCAGCGTGGTCGGGCTGATCAGTTGCGCAATCGGCATAGCGAACGACTCCTGTGAGCGGATGGGTCAGGACCTTTCTTCGAGGGCCTGGGCCAACGGTACGTAGAACTCTTCGAACAGTGCGTTGACCTCATCGCGGGCCTGCTCGGTGACAAACCCCGCTTCCAGCACCAGCACCTGATACACGCCACGTTTAATGGCCTGCTCGCTGAGGTGATTGGAGTTTTCCCGGGTCGTGCACAGAAAGCGCACCCAGGAGGTGAGGATGATCCACGCGTTGAGGGTCAGGGATTCGATCTGCACCCGGTCCATCTTGAGGATGCCGGCGGCGACGAAGCCTTCATAGATCGCCGCGCCCTGAATCACACAGCGCTGGGAAAAGCGCCGGTAACGCCCGGCCAGGTCCGGGTCGCTGTCGAGCAGGTGCTCAAGATCGCGATGCAGGAAGCGGTAGCGCCACATCGCCGACAACAGTTCCTTGAGATAGAAACGCTTGTCTTCGACCGTCGCCGCACGCCCCTGAGGCGGGCGCAGGAAGCTGTCCACCAGGCTTTCGTACTCACTGAACAGCACGGAGATGATCGCCTGCTTGTTGGGGAAGTGGTAGTACAGGTTGCCCGGAGAAATCTCCATGTGAGCGGCGATGTGGTTGGTGCTGATGCTGCGCTCGCCCTGCTGATTGAACAGCTCGAGGCTGTTCTGCACGATGCGCTCGCTGGTTTTGATCCGTGGGGCCATGGCTTGAGCTTTAATTCAGAGTGCGTTGGGGGGCATCTTACGACCTAACCGGAATGGGATAAAACCATGACGCACAAGGAAGTCATTTGACTTTCTAGAGCATAGACTCTAAAAAGTTCCTCACGACAACAAATCCGGAGCCGACAATGACCGCCGATATTGCCTACCTGCAATCGTTGCAACAGCCGCTGGAAGAGCTCAACCGGTTGTTCAACGCGCAGCGCGCCGCCTACGCCGCCAACCCGATGCCGCCGGCCGCCCAGCGCCAGCAATGGCTCAAGGCGTTGCGCGATCTGCTGAGCAGCGAACGGCAGGCGCTGGTCGAGGCGATCAGTTCGGATTTCAGCCACCGCAGCGCCGATGAAACCCTGCTCGCCGAGTTGATGCCGAGCCTGCATGGCATTCATTACGCCAGCCGCCATATCAGCCAGTGGATGAAGCCATCGCGGCGCAAAGTGGGTGTCGCCTTCCAGCCGGCATCGGCAAAAGTGGTGTATCAGCCGCTGGGCGTGGTCGGCGTGATCGTGCCTTGGAACTACCCTCTGTTTCTGGCCATGGGCCCGTTGACCGGCGCGCTCGCAGCGGGCAATCGGGTGATGCTCAAACTCAGCGAATCGACCCCGGCCACCGGCCTGCTGCTCAAGGAGTTGCTGGCGCGGATCTTCCCGGAAGACCTGGTTTGCGTGGTGCTCGGCGAGGCCGATGTCGGCGTGGCGTTCTCGAAACTACGCTTCGATCACCTGCTGTTCACCGGCGCCACCAGCATCGGCAAGCACGTGATGCGCGCAGCGGCGGAAAACCTCACGCCAGTGACTCTCGAACTGGGCGGCAAATCCCCGGCCATCGTCTCCCGCGATGTGCCGCTCAAGGACGCCGCCGAGCGCATCGCCTTCGGCAAGACGCTCAACGCCGGCCAGACCTGCGTGGCCCCGGACTACGTGCTGGTGCCGGAAGATCGGGTCGGCGGTTTCGTCGAAGCCTATCGCCAGGCCGTGCGCGGGTTTTATCCGACACTCGCCGACAACCCGGACTACACCGCCATCATCAACGAGCGCCAATTGGCGCGGCTGAACAGCTACCTCAGCGACGCCACCAGCAAGGGCGCGCTGCTGATTCCGCTGTTCGACCAGGGCCAGGGCCGACGCATGCCTCACAGCCTGCTGCTGAATGTCAGTGACGAGATGACGGTGATGCAGGACGAAATCTTCGGCCCGCTGCTGCCGATCGTGCCGTATCAGGATCTGGATCAGGCATTTGCTTACATCAATCAACGGCCACGTCCTCTGGCTCTTTACTACTTCGGCTACGACAAACGCGAACAAAAGCGCGTGCTCCACGAAACCCATTCCGGCGGCGTCTGCCTCAACGATACGTTGCTGCATGTGGCCCAGGACGACATGCCCTTCGGCGGTATCGGGCCGTCGGGGATGGGCCATTACCACGGGCACGAAGGTTTTCTGACCTTCAGCAAGGCCAAGGGTGTACTGGTTAAACAGCGCTTCAACGCGGCGAAGCTGATCTACCCGCCGTACGGCAAATCCATCCAGAAACTGATCCAGAAACTGTTCATTCGCTAACGTCACCGCCGGGTAATAACAACAATGCACCCAAGCCTGACCGAAACACCTGCACTGTCGCGCCGTGGCCTGCTGAAATTCAGCCTGGGCGCCACGGCTTTCCTCGCCACCGCCGGCCTCGGCGCCAGCCTCAGCGGCTGTTCGTCGAGCGTATCGGCCAACGGATTCACCGCGTTGCGCAGCGGCGACCTGCTTTTTCTGCGCGCCTTGATTCCGGTGATGCTCGAGGGCGCCGTCGCAGTGGAGAAGATGCCCACCGCTGTCGACGGAGCGCTGAAGTCCCTGGACTACAGCCTCGATCACCTGTCGCCGGAAATGCTCAAGCTGACCCGGCAACTGTTCGACGTGCTGGGCATGGCCGTGACCCGAGGACCGCTGACCGGAATCTGGGGCAGCTGGGAAAACGCCAGCCCGGAGGCGATCCGACACTTCCTCGAGCGCTGGGAAAACAGTTCGTTGAGCCTGCTGCGCATGGGCCACAGCTCCCTGCAGCAAATGGTGATGATGGCCTGGTACACCCGCGCCGAATCCTGGGCGCACTGCGGTTATCCCGGCCCGCCCACCGTCTGAGACGCGCGCCTCCTCCGAAAAATAATAAGAGAGCCTGATTGATGCCCGTACCTGACCCGTTTCGCGAAGGCCTTGCCCGTGGCTGGAAAACCTACAACGGCGCACAACTGACCGACGACCTGACTCTGGAAGCCGACGTGGCCATCATCGGCAGCGGTGCCGGCGGCGGCACCACGGCGGAAATCCTCAGCGCCGCCGGTTATAAAGTGCTGCTGATCGAAGAAGGTCCGCTCAAGACCAGCAGCGACTTCAAAATGCTGGAAGACAAGGCCTACAGCAGCCTCTATCAGGAAGGCATCGGCCGCATGAGCAAGGACGGCGCGATCACCATCCTTCAGGGCCGCGCGGTCGGCGGCACCACCCTGATCAACTGGACATCGAGCTTCCGAACCCCCGAGCCGACCCTCGAACACTGGGCTAAAGAACACAACGTCAAAGGCCACAGCCCCGCCGACATGGCGCCGTGGTTCGAAAAAATGGAGCAGCGCCTCGGCGTAGCGCCATGGATGATCCCGCCCAACGCCAACAACGACGTAATCCGCAAAGGCTGCGAACAACTGGGCTACAGCTGGCACGTGATCCCGCGCAACGTGCGCGGCTGCTGGAATCTGGGTTATTGCGGCATGGGCTGCCCGACCAACGCCAAACAATCGATGATGGTCACGACCATTCCGGCGACCCTGGAAAAGGGCGGTGAACTGCTTTATCTGGCCCGTGCCGAGAAGCTGTTGATCAGCGGCGACAAAGTGACCGGACTGCAATGCGTGGCAATGGACGAACGCTGCGTCGAGCCGACCGGACGCAAGATCACGGTCAAGGCCCGCCATTACGTGCTGGCCGGCGGCGGGATCAACAGCCCTGCCCTGCTGCTGCGCTCGGATGCGCCGGATCCCCATCAGCGCCTCGGCAAACGCACCTTTCTGCACCCGGTGAACATGTCCGCCGGGCGCTTCGACGAGGTCATCAACCCGTTTTATGGCGCGCCGCAGTCGATCTACTCCGACCACTTCCAGTGGAAGGACGGCACCACCGGGCCGATGGCCTTCAAACTCGAAGTGCCGCCGCTGCACCCGGCGCTGGCTGCCACCCTGCTCGGCGGCTTCGGCCAGGAAAACGCGCAACACATGGCGGATCTTCCGCACACCCACGCCATGCTGGCGTTGCTGCGTGACGGCTTTCATCAGGACAGCCAGGGCGGCAGTGTCGAATTGCGTGGCGACGGCTCGCCGGTGCTCGATTATCAGGTGTCGTCCTACGCCTGGGACGGTTTGCGCCGGGCCTTCCACGTCATGGCCGAAATCCAGTTCGCCGGTGGCGCCAAAGCGGTGATGCCGATGCACGCCGATGCGCGCTATGTGAACAGTCTGGCCGAGGCACGCAAAATGATCGACGGCTTGAGCCTTGAGCTGTACCGCACACGCCTGGGCAGCGCCCACGTCATGGGCGGTTGTGCAATGGGCGAAGACCCGAAAACCGCCGTCACCGACAGTCTTGGCCGGCATCATCAACTGCGCAATCTGTCGATTCATGACGGCTCGCTGTTCCCCACCAGCATCGGCGCCAACCCGCAGCTGTCGGTGTATGGTCTGACGGCGCAACTGGCGACATCCCTCGGCGAACGGCTGAGAAACTCGTGAAAAAGCCGAAGATTCGTACCGTCTATAGTGCTTTCTTACCCAAAAGGCGACTTGGCCGACCGGGACGGCTGCGATACCATCCGACTCCCCAACGGATTCCCGCCAGGACGACGCGATGAACCGAGTGTTGTACCCAGGTACCTTCGACCCTATTACCAAGGGCCATGGCGATCTGGTCGAACGCGCCTCGCGCCTGTTCGACCATGTGATCATCGCCGTCGCCGCCAGCCCCAAGAAGAATCCGCTGTTCCCGCTGGAACAACGGGTCGAGCTGGCTCGCGAGGTCACCAAACACCTGCCGAACGTGGAAGTGGTCGGCTTCTCGACGCTGCTGGCGCATTTCGCCAAAGAGCAGAACGCCAATGTGTTCCTGCGTGGTTTGCGCGCGGTGTCGGACTTCGAATACGAATTCCAGCTGGCCAACATGAACCGCCAACTGGCACCGGATGTGGAGAGCCTGTTCCTCACCCCGTCCGAGCGTTATTCGTTCATTTCCTCGACGCTGGTGCGGGAAATTGCAGCCCTGGGCGGCGATATCAGCAAGTTCGTCCACCCGGCGGTGGCTGACGCCCTGACCCTGCGCTTCAAGAAGTAACGACCGTTCAAACGGCGCCCGCGTGCACTGCGGGCGCCAATGCGGCACAATTGCGCGCATTGATTTATTGCGCCCGGGCCCGCCGCCCCGGCTGGAGTTAGCATGTCCCTGATCATCACCGACGATTGCATCAACTGCGACGTCTGCGAACCTGAGTGCCCGAACGCCGCCATTTCCCAGGGCGAAGAGATCTACGTGATCGATCCGAACCTGTGCACCCAGTGCGTCGGCCACTACGACGAGCCGCAGTGCCAGCAGGTCTGCCCGGTGGATTGCATTCCACTGGACGAAGCCCATCCGGAGACTGAAGAACAGTTGATGGAGAAGTACCGCAAGATTACCGGCAAGGCTTGAGCCTCTGACCCCGATCGCAGCGCCAGGCTGCGATCGCGTTACTCACGCTGCTCGAATCCTTCCCCGGTACAGCCCAGGCAGCGCACGAACGCCGCTTTCGCCGGTGCCACCACCAGCGCCTCCCCCGCATCGCCGACGCCGCCACCCAGCGCGGTAAACGGCAAAGACACCACAAACGCCCCCGCACCGATCACTGTCGCCGCTACCAGCAAGGGGCGGGCAATCAGCAGATCGCCGAGCATGGCGTAGGCTGGCGGGTTCTGGATGGCGTATCGCGGGTCACCGCTGCCGCCTTCCGTGGCATGAACGGTCAGGCCGGAACACAGCAGCAGTGCGAGGAACAGGGCTTGCGAGGATTTCATGGCACGATCCTTCGGGCTGAACAGTGAGACAACTCACTATAGACCGTAGGACTTTTTCAGCTTTTGCGCTCAGCTTTGGCAGCGCGGACAGAAGACGCTGGCACGCTGACCCAGTTTCACTTCCCGCAGACCGGTGCCGCAGACTTTGCAGTGCTCGTTGCCACGCCCGTAGACAAACAGTTCCTGCTGGAAATACCCCGGCTGCCCGTCGCCACCGATGAAATCGCGCAACGTGGTGCCGCCACGTTCGATGGCGGCGGCGAGGATGCGCTTGATCTCGATTGCCAGCTTCAGATAGCGCGCCCGGGAAATGCCCTTGGCTTCGCGACGCGGATCGATACCGGCGGCGAACAGCGCTTCAGTCGCGTAAATATTGCCGACGCCCACCACCACTGCGTTATCCATGATGAACGGCTTGACCGCCATCGACCGCCCTCGTGATAGCTGAAACAACCGCTCGCCATCAAACAGGTCAGTCAACGGCTCCGGCCCCAGACGAATCAGCAATTCGTGATTGAGCGGGTCGGTACTCCAGAGCATCGCGCCGAAGCGCCGCGGATCGGTGTAGCGCAGGGCCAGGCCGGATTCCAGCTCGATGTCGACATGCTCGTGTTTGGCCGCCGGCAGCCCGACGTCAACCAGCCGCAGATTGCCCGACATGCCCAAATGGCTGATCAGCGTGCCGACCTCGGCGTTGATCAGCAAATACTTGGCGCGCCGCTCGACCAGCACGATGCGCTGCCCGGACAGGCGCACATCGAGGTCTTCGGGAATCGGCCAGCGCAGCCGCCGGTCACGCACGATCACCCGGCTGACGCGCTGGCCTTCCAGGTGCGGGGCGATGCCGCGACGGGTGGTTTCGACTTCCGGCAATTCAGGCATGGGGGTCTCGAATCAGTTTGCTAAATCAATGTGCGCCAAGTTCGCGGATCGTCTGCTTCAACGTTTCGAAGTCGTAATCCGAAAGGCCGATGTATTCGAGCACCAGCGGCCCGACGGCCTGCCATTCGAAGTCTTCGGTCTGGTTGCCCAGCACCCGATACGACGCGCAGATGTGCTCGGCCATTTTCAGGATCGCCAGCAGGTTTTTCATCTGGCTGTTGCGCGAAGTCTCGTCGCTGAAGATCGCCATCGCATTGTGGTGGTTGGCGATGGCCGCGCTGACGTGTTCCGGCAGGCGCCAGGACTTGGCGGTGTAGTAACCGACCACCGAGTGATTGGTGTTGTAGACATCGTTCTCGGTGTCCACAACCCGGCGTTCGGCACCCGCGTTGGCATAGGCCTCTTCGAGTGTCTTCATGTAATCCGGGAAACGCTGGAGCATCAGCGGCACGCCGCAGTCATGGAACAGGCCCAATGCGTAGGCCTCGTCGCTCGCCTCGGTGCCGACGCGCTTGGCCAGGGTCAGGCAGGTCATGGCCACGTCCTGGGCGGTATCCCAGAAGCGGTTCAGGGTGACGATGGTGTCATCGTTCATCTCGCCCTTGATCGACATCGCGTTGATCAGGTTGATGATCGAACGACTGCCCAGCAGGTTCACCGCGCGCTTGATCGAAGTGATCTTGTTGCTCAGGCCGTAATACGGCGAATTGACGATTTTCAACAGAGAGCCGGACAGGCCGGGGTCCTGGGAGATCAGCTTGGCGATCGTCTCCAGATCCGGGTCGGGCATGTACTGCTCCATTTGCAGATCCACCATGATCTGCGGTTGCGCAGGCACGCTGATGCCTTGCAGGGACTGTTGAATCTGTTCGGTGGTCAGCTCTTGGGACATAAGTACACACTCTGGGACAGGCGGCGATTCTAACCCCTAAAAACCGACGAACGACACATCGGGGGCAGATCGACGGAAACTTTCATTCAAGACCATTTGGCCAATTCTGCCTTCATCCGCTGACAGGCCGGGCTTGCGCGCCACATGTCCAGCACCGAACCCGCGTGCAGCGCAACACGGTATACTCCCGCTCTTTTTTCCGGAGCGACGTCATGTCCCTGCCTAGCTTGCGCCTCAAAGCCAACGCCGACCGTCGCCTGCGCGCCGGTCACCTGTGGATCTACAGCAACGAAATCGACGTGGCCGCGACCCCGTTGCACGGCTTCAAGGCCGGCGACCAGGCGATCCTCGAAGCCGCCGGCGGCAAGCCGCTGGGCATCGTCGCCATGAGCCCGAACAACCTGATCTGCGCCCGCCTGCTGTCGCGCGACATCAAGCTGCCGCTGGACAAGTCGCTGCTGGTGCATCGCCTGAACGTGGCCCTGTCGCTGCGCGATCGCCTGTTCGACAAGCCGTTCTATCGTCTGGTCTACGGTGATTCCGACCTGCTGCCGGGTCTGGTGGTCGACCGTTTCGGCGACATCCTCGTGGTGCAGATCGCTTCGGCGACCATGGAAGCGCATAAAGATGACGTGATCGCGGCGCTGACCCAAGTGCTCAAGCCAAGCGGCATCCTGTTCAAGAACGATTCCGCCGCCCGTGATGCCGAAGGCCTCGAGCGCTACACCGAAACCGTGTTCGGCCTGGTGCCGGAGTGGGTGGCGCTGGAAGAGAACGGCGTGAAATTCGAAGCCCCGGTGATTCAGGGCCAGAAAACCGGCTGGTTCTACGACCACCGCATGAACCGCGCGCGCCTGGCCCCTTACGCCAAAGGCAAACGCGTGCTGGACCTCTACAGCTACATCGGTGGCTGGGGTGTGCAGGCTGCCGCATTCGGCGCCAGCGAAGTGTTCTGCGTCGATGCCTCGGGCTTCGCCCTCGACGGTGTTGAGCGCAACGCCGCGCTGAACGGCTTCGCCGACAAAATGACCTGCATCGAAGGCGACGTCTTCGAAGCCCTGAAGGAACTCAAGGCCAGCGAAGAACGCTTCGACGTGATCGTTGCCGACCCGCCTGCGTTCATCAAACGCAAGAAGGACATGAAAAACGGTGAAGGCGCCTACCGCCGCCTGAACGAGCAAGCCATGCGCCTGCTCAACAAGGACGGCATCCTGTTCAGCGCTTCGTGCTCGATGCATCTGCCGGAAGACGACCTGCAGAACATCCTGCTGACCAGCGCCCGCCACCTGGACCGCAACATCCAGCTGCTGGAGCGTGGTGGTCAGGGCCCGGATCACCCGGTGCACCCGGCCATTCCGGAAACCCGCTACATCAAGAGCATCACCTGCCGTCTGCTGCCCAACAGCTAACGGTATCGATGCATAAAAGAAGGGGAGCCAACGGGCTCCCCTTCTTTTTGCCTTCCGTTATTGGCTTTCCTACATTTATCGTCCGGTCAGCGTGCAGGACATTTCCTTACATCCATCATTTACCAATATCTAACTTACAAGACCTTTTCAAGCGGAAGATCACTCCGACAAAATTACTGGAATATTCCTACTTAATATCCGCTTGCGATTAATCCATTACAAACTATTATTAAGTCGTCACCACGAGGTGACACTCAACAAACAACGAAGCATCAATGAACAAGGAGTTCAAACATGAAAGCAATTACTCTGGAATCCCGAAAAATCGCAAACCTGGCTTTTCTGGTTGCACCTAAAACCCGATAAGTAAGGCGGCGCTGGGTATTGCCGGCTACCCAGCGTCTTTGATGACCTATCCAGAGAGCCTTGCCTTAACATGCAAATAAATCCCTATCTATTCATATTGCCGCGCACGCCAGGACAAATAGTCTGGAACTATAAAGATCACACGCAACATGAACTCGATCTGGACTATTCATCTCGCCTGGCACAACTAATCCACAACCCCGAGCTGTACGACAACGACAACATCATAGATACACAGTTACTCAATGCCGGAATACTGACAACATCGACAATAAACAACCCCATATGGGGCTGGGATGAACTGTCGAAGATTTATCACATCGGCACCCGCAACATTCCCTGCGAATACATTCCGAAAAACATTCATGAATGGGCCAGACAATACCTGGAACATTGCAACGAAGTGCTCGCCTCCTCGCCCCCGGCCGATGACACGGCTGAGCGCCCCCCAGGCAGACGCATCGCTCTCCCCGCGCCGTCGACATTGAATGACGACAGTCTGTCGAACGCCCTGACCCGGCGAAAAACCTGCCGGTCCTTCACCGGTTCAGCCGTTCGGCTGAGTGATGTCGGCTCCTTGCTGTACCTGACTCTCGGCTATCTGCACGAGCGCGAAGGCGATTGCGACGACAGCATTGCCGAAGGACTCGACGCCCGCCGCAGCAGCCCTTCCGGTGGCGGGCTCAATGCCTGCGAAGGTTACCTGCTGATCCAGAACGTCGAAGGACTGGCACCTGGCGTATATGCCTATCACCCGACCGAACACGCCTTGAGCCTGATCAACCCGTCGCCCGACACAGCGCTGGGCAATCTGCTGGGAGGCCAGCACTTCATCAACAACCTGCCACTGGGCCTGTTCATCACCGCCCGTTTCGACAGGCTCTGGTGGAAGTATCCCCACTCGCGCGCCTACCGAATGGCGTTCGTCGAGGCCGGGCATCTTTCACAGACGTTTCAACTGGCCGCCACCGCGCTAGGCATGAACACCTGGCTGACAGGTGCATTCGCCGACGATCAGGTTGACACATTGCTGCAACTGGAGAACGGTACCGAGCAACCGCTGTTCTTTGTCGGTTGCGGCGAAAGCGACGGTCAGGCGATGTGCCAGGAAATGCGCGACCTGCTGCGTGAGTCGCAAGCATGAGCCTTCTCTCCCAAGCCCCGGCCTTCGAGTTTTCACTAGGCGACTGGAACACCCGCGCTTCGGTGCGTACCAGCGCCCACGATTACCGCTTGCCGGCTGACATCGCGCAACAACTGGAAACCCGTCATTGGTTCCCGCCGGCATTTCTGCCCTATCTTGCCCACCCGGCCATCGAAGCGGCGGGCCGTTCGGTAGTGCATCGGCTCACGGCCAGTCATCTGGTGCATTTTCTCGACTACACCACGTTGCTTGAACACCGCATCGTCAATCGCGCCGTGGAAGTCATCGTCCACGGCGAACTGCCGGTCGATGTTCCGCCCTCCATGAAAACCGCTGCACTGCAGCTCTACACCGATGAGGGCTACCACGCCCTGTTTTCCCATCAGGTCGCGGAACAGATCGCCGGGTTCTACGCCATCACCGGGCGCCCGGTGATGCCCAGGCGCATCACGCGGATGAACGGGCTGATCGCCAGAACCCCTCAAGAGCAGCGACCGCTGACAGGGTTCCTGCTCGGCTTCGTCTCGGAAACCATCATTGCCCGGGAACTGCTCGACGTCTGCCGGGACAGCCTGGTGTCCGGGGTCAACGACATGCTGCGCGATCACCTCGCGGACGAAGCGCGCCACAGTCGCTACTTCACTGAAGTGTTCCACTACCTCTGGCTGCACCTGGGCGCGCAACAACGAACGTTCGCCGCCGCCACCCTGCTTGAGATCCTCGGGATCTTCTTCGAAATCGATGAACCGTGGCTGCGGCAAAGCCTGTACAACGCCGGGATCGCAGACAGCGTCGTGACGGAGATACTCGGCAAGCTGGTAACGGTGCAAGCCACCCGATCGCGCGCACGGGCAGGCAGCGTCGCCACGTTGAATGCACTGAAGAAAGCCGGATTTTTCACTGAACCTCAAAACCAGATACTTTTCGCCAAGGCAGGATTGATCGATGGATAAAGGAAAACCCGGGGTGACGACCCGACAACGTCGCGGGGCCGTCAGCCTGTTGCTGGCGATGGTGTTGCTGGGTGTATTTCCGCTGGATGTCCTGCTGCCTTCGTTCCCGGCGCTGGCCGAACACTTTCGCAGCACTCCGGCGGACATCGCACTGTCCATCAGCCTGTTCGCCGTCGGCATCGCCTTCGCCCAGTTGCTGATCGGGCCGCTGTCGGATGTGATCGGTCGCAAGGGCCTGCTGCTCGCCGGCATGAGCGTTTCAATGCTCGGCGCCCTCGGGTGTGTGATGACCTCGGACTATTCGCTGTTCCTGATATTCCGGGTCGTTCAGGCGCTGGGTTGCGGTTGCTTCGTGCTGTCCCAGGCGTTGGTCCAGGATCTGTTCGAAGGCGAGGAACGTGATCGCCTGCGAATCCTGATGGTCACCGCCGGCGGGATTTTCATCTCGGTATCACCGCTGGCAGGGACTTTCATGCAGGCAACGTTGGGTTGGCGTGGCAGCTTCTGGGTGTTCATCGCATTATCCGCCGTGGTATTGCTCAAGGCCTGTCTGTTTCTGGAAAACAGCCGACCGACCACCAGCGGCACACGTACACACTTCCTCAAGGCCTACCGTCGGGTGCTGGGGGATTTCGACTTCGTCGGCTACTGGCTGATTTCGGCATTCGCGTTCGCCTGCCACTTTTCATTCATCGTGATCTCGCCACTGATCTTCATGGACCGGCTGCAATTGTCCGCCTACGAATTTTCCTTGATCCTGCTGATCTACGGTGCGGCGTACGTCACCGGGGGCATCCTCGCCAGCGTGCTGAGCAGGCGCATCACCAGCGGCCAGCAGATGGTCGTCGGTTTGAGCCTGATCCTGTTCGCCGGTGTGACCATGCTGTACCTGTCGTCGAGCTTTGCACTGGCTCCGGCGACAGTGCTGATCCCGATGCTGATCTGCACCGCCGGCACCACCATCGCCCGACCGGCCGCCACCTCACGGGCCATGAGCCTGTTTCCGGACATCGCCGGCACTTCGGCTTCGGCCGGCAGCACGATCATTTTCATCTGCGGCGGTTTGATCAGTGCCTTGATCAGTCTGAGCCCGACCAACCTGCAATCCACCCTGGGCTACAGCTTTGTCTTGCTCAGTGGTGTGGCGCTCGCCTTGAACAACCGGATCAGCCGTCGCGCCAGAATCCTGCAAACCGGTGCCATCGCACAGCCGGGCGGCGATTAAACCTGCCAGTCGTCATTCCGCACGGGGCGTCAGCGCTGGAACAACGTTTTGCGCCATTCCCTCCTGACGCCAGCGGTGTAGAATCGCGAGATTCATCGCCATTCATCCCCGGCGGGTTTATGAGCTCAGGCTGAGACCAGCGGCGATCCCGCAACGTCATCGGCAACTTCAGGACACACGGCCATTTCTGAGTGTTCCAGACGTCAATAGAAGCTCACTCCCCTTTTGCACCTGATTAGTAAGTGATTAGCCGCCCGGAGTGCTCCATGCCAGATTACCGTTCGAAAACATCCACCCACGGCCGCAACATGGCCGGCGCCCGCGCACTGTGGCGCGCCACCGGGATGAAAGATGACGACTTCAAGAAGCCGATCATCGCGATTGCCAACTCCTTCACCCAGTTCGTACCGGGCCACGTTCACCTGAAGGACCTGGGCCAACTGGTTGCCCGTGAAATTGAACGCGCCGGTGGCGTGGCGAAAGAATTCAACACCATCGCCGTGGACGACGGCATCGCCATGGGCCACGACGGCATGCTCTATTCGCTGCCGAGCCGCGAGATCATCGCCGACTCCGTCGAGTACATGGTCAACGCCCACTGCGCCGACGCCATCGTCTGCATCTCGAACTGCGACAAGATCACCCCGGGCATGCTGATGGCCGCCCTGCGCCTGAACATTCCGGTGATCTTCGTCTCCGGCGGCCCGATGGAAGCCGGCAAGACCAAACTGGCCAGCCACGGTCTCGACCTCGTCGACGCCATGGTCATCGCCGCCGACTCCAGCGCTTCTGACGAGAAGGTTGCCGAGTACGAGCGCAGCGCCTGCCCGACCTGCGGTTCGTGCTCCGGCATGTTCACCGCCAACTCGATGAACTGCCTGACCGAAGCCCTGGGCCTCGCATTGCCGGGCAACGGTTCGACCCTCGCCACCCACAGTGACCGCGAACAGCTGTTCCTGCAGGCCGGCCGTACCATCGTCGAACTGTGCAAACGCTACTACGGCGAGAACGACGAGTCGGTACTGCCGCGCAACATCGCCAACTTCAAGGCGTTTGAGAACGCGATGATGCTCGACATCGCCATGGGCGGCTCGACCAACACCATCCTGCACCTGCTGGCCGCTGCCCAGGAAGCCGAGATTGCGTTCGACCTGCGCGACATCGATCGCCTGTCGCGCGTAGTGCCACAACTGTGCAAAGTCGCGCCGAACATCCAGAAGTACCACATGGAAGACGTGCACCGCGCCGGCGGCATCTTCAGCATCCTCGGTTCGCTGGCCCGTGGCGGCCTGCTGCACACCGACCTGCCGACCGTGCACAGCCGCAGCATGGAAGAAGCCATCGCCAAGTGGGACATCACCCAGACCGACGATGAAGCCGTGCATCATTTCTTCAAGGCCGGCCCGGCAGGCATTCCGACGCAAACAGCGTTCAGCCAGTCGACCCGTTGGGAAACCCTGGACGACGACCGTGAAAACGGCTGCATCCGCAGCTTCGAGCACGCCTATTCGAAAGAAGGCGGCCTGGCCGTGCTGTACGGCAACATCGCCCTGGACGGCTGCGTGGTGAAAACCGCCGGCGTCGATGAGTCGATCCACGTCTTCGAAGGCAACGCGAAGATCTTCGAAAGCCAGGACAGCGCCGTGCGCGGCATCCTCGCCGACGAAGTGAAGGAAGGCGACATCGTCATCATTCGCTACGAAGGCCCGAAAGGCGGCCCGGGCATGCAGGAAATGCTCTACCCGACGTCGTACCTGAAATCCAAAGGCCTGGGCAAAGCCTGCGCCCTGCTGACCGATGGCCGTTTCTCCGGCGGCACCTCCGGCCTGTCCATCGGCCACGCTTCGCCAGAAGCTGCAGCCGGCGGCGCGATCGGTCTGGTGCAGGACGGTGACAAGGTGCTGATCGACATTCCGAACCGCTCGATCAACCTGTTGATCAGCGACGAAGAACTGGCTGCACGCCGGGTCGAGCAGGACAAGAAGGGCTGGAAACCGGTGGAAATACGTCCACGCAAAGTGACCACCGCCCTCAAGGCCTACGCCCTGCTGGCGACCAGCGCCGACAAGGGTGCGGTGCGTAACAAGGCGATGCTCGACGGGCTGTGATACTTAACCGTCGCGCATAAAAATGCCCCGCCAAGTGCGGGGCATTTTTTTGCCTTGAGGATTACTGAATCTCTTCCGGCTTCACGATCACCCAGTTCTTGTCCGCGGTCACCGGCAAACCTTCCTTCGCCTGCGCCGCTGCGTGTTTGGCCATCATGCCGTTGAGCTGGGTCATGTACTTGTCCTTGCGGTTGACCCACAAGTGAATGCCGCCCTTGGCCACGTCAACGCTGTGGAACAGCATGTAGCCGTCGCTGCTCGGGGTGTCACCGCCCACCAGCACCGGTTTTTTCCATTCGTCGATGTAGGTCAGGATCGCCGCGTGCTTGCCGGCCATCCAGGTTGCAGGTGTCCACAGATAAGGCGTCAGTTCCAGGCCAAGGTTGGCCTTCTCGTCATACTTGCCGGCGGTGATCTGCTTGCGTGCTGTGGTCAGTTCGCCGGTTTTCGGGTCCTTGAGCAGCAGCGATACACCGATCACGTTCTGCGGTTTGACGTTGTAGCCGTACTTCGGATCGGCCGCGACCATCCGCACCAGTTCTTCGGAGGCGGCGGTCATCACATAGACCTCGATGCCGTTCTCCATCAGCTTGTTGTAAAGCTCGGCCTGACCGGCGAAGACTTTCGGCGGCTGGACGTCGAGGTTCTTCACCACATCGCCATCGTAATACGTTGCCGGCACCGGTTTGCCCGAGGCCATCAGCTCATCGACGTAGCCCTTGAGTTCCTTGAGGGTGAAACCGGAGAACACCTGCGCGACCCATGGATAGCAGACCATGTCGTCGACTTCGCAGAGGCGGTAGTAGTAGCTGAACAGACTTTCCTTGTGGTCGGCGGTGTCCTTGAACGGCATCAGTTTCAGGGAGGGGTCGAGTTTGTCGCGGGTGATCAGGCCCTTGTTTTCCATGAACGGCAGCAACGACTCTTCGAGGTCGTAGCGGTAGCTGGTGTTGTCCATGTCGAACACCGCGTAGTTACCCTTGTTGGCGTTGGCGGCAATCATCGCGTCCAGCGCCTTGGCCTGATCCGCCGGCCAGTGTTTCAGGTCGGTGGCGAACGCCTGAGTGGCCAGGCCCATCCCCACAGTCAGCGCGACAGCCAGAAATTTCGGTGCAAACTTCATGGACACTTCTCCCTGAGTCAAAGAAATCGACGCTAACAAATAAATGTGACAGTCCTCGTCTGTCAGCGACCGTCCGCGTCCCTTCCGCGCCAGTTGCATCCCCGAGAGCGACACACGCTTATTCCAAAAACGACGGACGACCTTCGATTTCGGTATTAATTCATTGGAAATCAAACTGTTAGGCTTGCCGGTTCGCAACAGCCCCGGAAGGTTGTTGGCACAGTCTTTTCTGGAGTCCTCATGAATCTGCCCCTGATTCTCAACTTGCTGGTGTTCCTCGCCCTGCTCTTCGGTCTGGCACAAACCCGCCACACCTCGTGGAGCCTGGCGAAAAAAGTCCTGCTCGCGCTGGTGCTGGGCGTGGCATTCGGCGTCGCGCTGCACACGATTTACGGTGCCGGCAACCCGGTACTGAAAGCCTCGATCGGCTGGTTCGATCTGGTCGGCAACGGTTACGTGCAACTGCTGCAAATGATCGTGATCCCGCTGGTGTTCGCCTCGATCCTCAGCGCCGTGGCCCGCCTGCACAACGCTTCGTCGCTGGGCAAGATCAGCTTCCTGACCATCGGCACACTGCTGTTCACCACCGCGATTGCGGCGCTGATCGGCATCGGCTTGACCAATCTGTTCGGCCTGACCGCCGAAGGCCTGGTCGCCGGCACTCAGGAAATGGCCCGTCTGCAAACCATTCAGACCGACTACGCCGGCAAGGTCGCCGACCTGAATGTGCCGCAACTGCTGCTGTCGTTCATCCCGCAGAACCCGTTCGCCGACCTGGCGCGGGCCAAGCCGACCTCGATCATCAGCGTGGTGATTTTCGCCGCATTCCTTGGGGTTGCCGCGCTGCAACTGCTCAAGGATGACATCGAAAAAGGTCAGAAAGTGATCAACGCCATCGACACCCTGCAAGCCTGGGTGATGCGTCTGGTGCGTCTGGTGATGAAGCTGACCCCGTACGGCGTGCTGGCGCTGATGACCAAAGTGGTGGCGGGTTCCAACCTGCAAGACATCATCAAACTCGGCAGTTTTGTGGTGGTGTCGTACCTCGGCCTGGGCCTGATGTTTGTGGTGCACGGCCTGCTGGTGTCGGCCGCCGGGATCAACCCGCTGCGCTTCTTCCGCAAGATCTGGCCGGTGCTGACCTTCGCGTTCACCAGTCGCTCCAGCGCCGCGAGCATTCCGCTGAGCATCGAAGCGCAGACCCGACGTCTGGGCATTCCGCAATCGGTTGCCAGCTTCGCCGCATCGTTCGGTGCGACCATCGGCCAGAACGGCTGCGCCGGTCTGTACCCGGCAATGTTGGCGGTGATGGTTGCGCCAACAGTCGGCATCAACCCGCTGGATCCGCTGTGGATCGCGACGCTGGTGGCGATTGTGACCCTGAGTTCGGCCGGTGTGGCGGGCGTGGGTGGCGGTGCGACTTTCGCGGCACTGATCGTGCTGCCGGCCATGGGCTTGCCGGTTTCGCTGGTGGCGCTGCTGATTTCGGTCGAGCCACTGATCGACATGGGTCGTACGGCGCTGAACGTGAGTGGTTCGATCACCGCTGGCGCGATTACCAGCCAGGTGATGCAGCAGACCGACAAGGCCCTGCTGGATGCCGATGAGCATGCGGAGCTTGCTCAGGCTTGATTGACGTTGTAGCGAGGGAGCGTGCTCCCTCGCTACAGATTCAGGCTTTTTCCCAGACTTCGAAGTTGTAAGCCGGTTTGTCGCCTTCAGCCGGATTCGGCACGTTCGACACCAGTTTCCACTGGTTCAGATCGAACTCCGGAAACCACGCATCGCCTTCCGGGCTCAGTGCCACACGGGTCAGATACAGACGATCCGCCTGCGCCAGCCCCTGCGCATACAGTTGCGCCCCGCCAATCAGCATCAATTCGTCGACGCCCTGCTCTTTCGCCCACTCTTCGGCGCGAACCACGGCAGCTTCCAGCGACGGATAGACTTCCGCCCCTTCCAGCACCAGATCGGCCTGACGGCTGACCACGATATTCAAACGGCCCGGCAACGGACGACCCAGCGAATCCCAGGTCTTGCGGCCCATGATGATCGGCTTGCCGAGCGTCGTGGCCTTGAAGTATTTG
The DNA here is from genome assembly GCF_058801265.1 of Pseudomonas sp. GW822-FHT03F08. NCBI lineage: Bacteria > Pseudomonadati > Pseudomonadota > Gammaproteobacteria > Pseudomonadales > Pseudomonadaceae > Pseudomonas > Pseudomonas sp. GW822-FHT03F08. The sequence continues at coordinate 283,286 of NZ_JBXANC010000001.1, forward strand.
AAGTCCCCCGGCAGGTGCCAGGGCATGCTGTTGTCGACGCCGATCACGCGGTTTTCACCGAGGGCTGCGATCAGGCTGAGGGGGAGTGATTTAGTCATGCCGGCGAGGATACCAGAGCCGCGCTTACCCCGATAAGCGCCACAGCGGTTATGCTCACGGCTCAATCAAGCAACGGGATGCCGCGTGACTGAACTGACTCCACTGCAAAACCTCTGGCTCACCGAAACCGTGCGCCTGCGCGAAGAACACGCAGGCCCGCTGGACGATCTGGAAGCCAATCGCCTGGCCCGCGCGGCCGGCGGCGATCTGCCGAGCCGCATTCAACGCCGGGCCTTGTGGCTGGCCGAGCGCGACGGCCTGACCTCTGCGCTCAAGCACTGGCTGCAAGGCGCCCGTCTGGCGCTGGTGCTGCTGGCGATCTTCGCGGTACTGAGCGGCGCCGGCCTGGCTTTCGCCGCACTGGGCCAGACGCCGGTCAATGTGTTCTGGGCGCTGGGCAGTCTGCTCGGGCTGAACCTGATTCTGCTGTTGAGCTGGGCGCTGGGGCTGATCTTCGCTGGCGAACACGGCGCCACCCTCGGCCGCTTGTGGCTGTGGCTCAGTGAAAAACTCGCTCGCGACGCCAAGGCTGCGCAACTGGCGCCAGCCCTGCTGTTGATGTTGCAACGCCAGAAACTCAATCGCTGGGCGCTCGGCTCGCTGGTCAATGGCCTGTGGTTGCTGGCGATGTTCAGCGCGCTGGTTTTGTTGCTGACGCTGATGGCGACCCGGCGCTACGGTTTCGTCTGGGAAACCACGATTCTCAGTGCCGACACCTTCATCAACATGACCCAGACCCTAGGCGCGTTGCCGGCGCTGCTGGGCTTCAACGTACCGACCGTCGAAATGATCCGCGCCAGCGGCGACACCGCGCTGAACATCGAAAGCGCCCGTCAAGCCTGGGCAACCTGGCTGGTCGGCGTGCTGGTGGTGTACGGCGTGCTGCCGCGTCTGCTGTTGGCGCTGTTTTGCTTCTGGCGCTGGAACAGCGGCAAGGCTGCGTTGCGTCTGGACCTGAACCTCCCCGGCTACGTCCAACTGCGCGAACGCCTGATGCCGACCAGCGAACGCCTCGGCATCACCGACCCAGAACCTGCGCAACTGCACCGCGTTGAAAGCTCAGTCGGCGAACTCGCCAGCGATGGCGCGTTGCTGGTGGCAATCGAACTCGACGATCAACACCCATGGCCGCCGACGCTGCCGAAGAACGTCAGCAACGCCGGCATCCTCGACAGTCGTGAATCACGCAACAAACTGCTCGAACAGCTCAGCCGTTTTCCGCCGGTACGCCTCGCGATTGCCTGCGATCCGAGACGCTCCCCGGATCGCGGCAGCCTTGCGCTGATCGCCGAGCTGGCGCGCAATGCCGCCGCGACCCGAATCTGGCTGTTGCAGGCGCCGCCGGGACAAGGACTGGACGCCGAACGCCTCGGCGACTGGCACGTGGCGCTGCAACAACTCGAACTGCCGTTCGCCGATTGCGCCCCGTTGAACTGGCTGGAGCACGGACATGACTGATGCCTGGAAAGCGCCGCTGAAACTGGCCGTGGTCGGCCACACCAACGTCGGCAAGACTTCGCTGCTACGCACCCTGACCCGCGATGTCGGCTTCGGCGAAGTCTCCCATCGCCCGAGCACCACGCGGCATGTCGAAGGCGCGCGGTTGTCGGTGGATGGCGAACCGTTGCTCGACCTCTATGACACACCGGGTCTGGAAGACGCCATCGCCCTGCTGGATTTTCTCGAGCGCCTGGAACGCCCCGGCGAACGCCTCGACGGCCCGGCGCGGTTGGCGCGGTTTCTCGACGGCAGCGAAGCGCGCCAGCGTTTCGAACAGGAAGCCAAAGTGTTGCGGCAACTGCTCGACTCCGACGCCGGCCTGTATGTGATCGACGCCCGAGAACCGGTGCTGGCCAAGTACCGCGATGAACTGGAGGTGCTGGCCAGTTGCGGCAAGCCGTTGCTACCGGTGTTGAATTTCGTCAGCAGCGCCAACCACCGCGAGCCGGACTGGCGTGAAGCACTGGCGCGCCTGGGACTGCACGCGCTGGTGCGCTTCGACAGCGTCGCCCCGCCCGAGGATGGTGAGCGACGACTGTACGAAAGCCTCGCGTTGTTGCTGGAAAATGCCCGCCCACAACTTGAACGCCTGATCGCCGATCAACAGGCCCAACGCCTCGCCCGCGAACAAAGTGCCGCACGCCTGATCGCCGAATTGTTGATCGACTGCGCCGCGTGCCGGCGCAGCGTGGCGAGCAACGCGGAACAGGAACAACAGGCCATCAGCGAACTGCGCAAGGCCGTGCGCCAACGCGAGCAGAAATGCGTCGAAGCGCTGCTCAAGCTCTACGCCTTCCGACCGCAAGACGCCGCGGCCAGTGATTTGCCGCTGCTCGACGGGCGTTGGGGCGATGACCTGTTCAATCCGGAAACCCTCAAGCAACTGGGGGTGCGAGTCGGCGGCGGGATTGCGGCCGGCGCAGCGGCCGGTGCAGGTGTGGATCTGCTGGTGGGCGGCATCACCCTCGGCGCCGCCGCCCTGGCCGGCGCAATTGCCGGCGGCGCCCTGCAAACCGCCCGCAGCTACGGCAATCGCCTGCTGGGCAAGATCAAGGGACAAAGGGAACTGACGGTCGACGACAACGTGTTGCGCCTGCTGGCGCTGCGTCAGCGGCAACTGTTGCAAGCGCTGAATGCCCGTGGTCATGCGGCGATTGATGCCGTTCAAGTGGCGACGCCACAGGACAAGACCTGGCGCGAAGGCAAGTTGCCGGAGGCGCTGAACATCGCCCGGGCCCACCCGCAATGGTCGTCACTCAATCCGCATCCGAAGCTGAATCAGGCCCAGCGCCAGGAACAGATCGAAGGGTTGGTGGGCAAGGTGCTCGAACTCTAGAGCCAGCCAACCTTGAGGAACTGCTTGACCAGCGCCGTCACGCGGCGGCGATCCGTGCGATTGGCGCGCCCGTCGTTGTCGACGTCCGAACACAGGACAACCTCGAAGCCGCCATCGTTATCCAGGTCGTGGACGGCGGCTTTGTAAGCGATGGTTTCGCCCTGGTGAAAGTGCAGCCTCACTGACTCCGGCGTTCCATCGCTGCCGGGGTTCAGGGCAAAGATCCGTAGATGCCGCGCGTCTTCATCGGCTGCGTTGAACCAGGCGCATTTCAGATAGGTGCTGGAGAAGCTGCGCAGTTGCGCGACTTCACGGGCCGAGGCTTCGCGCCAGTCCTGTTCGCTGTCATGAAAACGCAGCTGGACACTGTCCCCTGCGCCGCTGCCCGATCGATCCCGGGCAATCACTTTCAAAAAACGCATCCGTGCGCTCCTTCGGCAAAAAAAACAGTCTGTGCCGAAGGGGCAACACGCGCCATGCACCGTTTCCCGGTTTGGCGTAAGAAGGTTCAGCGCGCCTCGCGGGACAGCAACGTGAAAGCCTTGTGCTTCAACACCGCAAGATCCATCACCGGCACCGCCATTTCCTTCGCCAGCTCATCCCACTGGCGCATCCGCAAACTCACAGCGCACAACGGATCCCGCTCGAACGCATCGGCTTCAGCCTCCGTCATCACCCCGCCCTGATATTCCAGAGTGCGTCGGCTGGCTTCGCTCAAGCGCTCGTAATAGCCCGAATCCCTGAGTGTCAGATAGCGCTTGGCCTGGACGTGATACTCCACCAGACGCGCCATGCGTTCGCTAAATCCGGCCTCACGCAAATAATCGGCACCGAGGCGCTCGTGGCTGACGACGCCGTAACCGCCCATGTTCTCCGCACCTTCGGCACACAAATGACCGATGTCATGGAAGAACGCGGCAAGCACCACTTCATCGTCAAAACCTTCGGCGATGGCCAGTTGCGCAGCCTGGGACATGTGCTCGATCTGCGACACCGGTTCGCCGATATAGTCGCTGGCACCAAACCGCTCATAGAGCCCGAACACCCGGTCGATGACTTGCTCGTGACTCAACATCGGTTCTCTCCAAAAAGCTGTGCGACATTGCGCTCGGCCATGGCCGGGCCGACGCTCATGCCGACGCCGCTGTGCATCAGCGCCACACTCAGCCCCGGCGCCGGACGCAGGAACGAAAACGGCCCCGGTCCCCGGGAACCATAGACACCCTGCCAGCGCTCGACCACTTGCACCTTGCAGCCGAGGGTCTGTTCGGCCAGTTCGAGCATCCAGTTGTCGACCTGCTCGGCGTTGAACGGCGACGGATCGCTGCCGTAGTGGTGCGAGTCGCCGATGATCAGTTCGCCATACGGCGTCGGGCTGATCAGCAGGTGAATGCCGTTTTCCTGCAGGTGCGGTTGCTCGCGCAGGATCTGCGCCTGCACCGCCGCTGCTTCCGGCAAGTCAGCGAAGGCGCCGTAGTGCACGCAGCTGAGGCCGGTGAGCAAGGCGTGTTGCAAGTTCAGGTCAATTTGCGGCCGGGCGCGGAGCATTTGCAGGCGGCAGATCTGTGGGTCGAGGGCGGCAATCGGCTCGGCCAGCAAGGTCTGATAATCGTGGCCGGAACAGACAATGATCTGCTCGGCGGTAAAAGTGCCGGCAGTGCTTTGCAGCCTCCCCGGCTCGACATCGCGCACCAGCGTCGAGAAGTGGAACTCGACGTTGAGTTCGCGACGCAGGTAATCGATCAGCGCCGGAATCGCTTCCCGGGAATACAGTTGTTGATCGTCCATCCCGTGCAGCGCGGCGCGGTGATGACTGAACTGGCCGCCATACAGATCTCGTAATGCGGCACCGCGCAACAGGTTGACGCGATAGTCGTGCTCCACGGCGCGCCCGACGCAGAAGGCATCGAGCAAGTGCTCTTCGGCCTCGGTACGGGCGAACAGGTACGAGCCGTTGCGCTTGAGTTGCAGGCCGGCGAGCTGCGCCCACTGACCCCAGATCTCGCGGCTGGCCTTGGCCAGTTCGAGCATCGGGCCCGGTGGCTGACCGGTGACCAGTGCCTGGCCGAAGTTGCGAACCGACGCGCCGAGTGGCGTAGCGGTGCGCTCGAAAACCGTGACTTTGAGACCACGCCGGGCGGCGGCATAGGCGTGGGACAGGCCCAGGATGCCGGCGCCGACGATCAGCAAGTCTTTGTGTTGTGTCATTGAGAGGTGCTCTGAATGAGAGACCGCCATCGCTGACAAGCCAGCGATGGGGCCCTGTCAGTCGATGAAGATTTTACTTGGCGACCACTTTCTCGGACTTGCCGTCATAGCGCTTGCGCCATTCGGTCAGGATCTCGTCGCGGTTCTTCGAGGCCCAGGCAAAGTCGTTCTTGATCAGGCGCTGCTCGTAGTCGGCCGGCAGCTCGGTCTGTGGCTTGGCGATGCCCGGCTGGGCGAGGACGGCGAAGTTTTCCTTGTACAGATCCATCGCCGGGGCGCTGGCGGAGAAGTCAGCCAGTTTCTTCGCAGCCTCTTCGTGCGGCGTGCCTTTGATCACGGCAGTCGCTTCGATCTCCCAGCCCAGGCCTTCCTTCGGCAGGATGATGTCCAGCGGTGCACCCTGGCGTTTCAACTGTACGGCCGGGTATTCGAAGGAAATCCCGATCGGGAATTCGCCAGCGGCCGCCAGTTTGCAAGGCTTGGAACCGGAGTGAACGTATTGGCCGATGTTCTGGTGCAGACCGTCCATGTAAGCCCAGCCCTGCTTCTCGCCGAAGGTTTGCAGCCAGGCGCTGACGTCGAGGAAACCGGTGCCGGACGAGGCCGGGTTCGGCATCACGATCTTGCCTTTGTACTCAGGCTTGGTCAGGTCCTGCCAGCTCACCGGTTTGGTCAGGCCTTGTTTCTCGGCCTCGACAGTGTTGAAGCAAATGGTTGCGGCCCAGACGTCCATGCCGACCCAGGCTGGCGGGTTGGCGGCGTCGCGGTAGTTCGCACCGATCTTGCCCAGATCCTTCGGCGCATAGCTTTGCAGCATGCCTTGCTGATCGAGGATCGCCAGGCTCGATGCTGCCAGGCCCCACACCGCGTCAGCCTGTGGACGCTCTTTTTCGGCCAGCAGTTTGGCGGTGATGATCCCGGTGGAGTCGCGCACCCACTTGATCTCGACGTCCGGGTTGGCCTTTTCGAACGCTTCCTTATAGCTCTTAAGCTGTTCGGCTTCGAGGGCGGTGTACACCGTCAACTCGGTTTTTGCCGCGAAGGCATTCAGGCTGAAAGTAGCGAGCACAGCAGCGGCCAGGGCCATAGGCTTGAACATGATCGTTTTCCTGTAGGTGAGTTGAGGCGATAGGGATAAGTCGTGGATCAGTGGCCGGGCGCCGTTTGCCGCCAGGCCTGGGAACGGCGCAGCAAGCCGCGCGAAGCCCACGCCAGCAGCAAGGACACGCCCGCCGAGGTGAACAGAATCAGGGTCGACATCGCCGCCGCGCCGCCGACGTTGCCGGCGTCATCCATGTTCAGCACCGCCACCGCCGCGAGGATGGTGTCGGGGCTGTAGAGGAAGATCGCCGCCGACACGGTGGTCATGGCCGAGACGAACAGGTAGCGCACGATGTCCAGCAGCGCCGGCAGGCAGATCGGCACGGTGACCTTCAGGTAATGCCGGTACAGCGGCGCCTTGAGCGACAGCGCGGCGGCTTCGAACTCGGCGTCGAGCTGGCGCAGCGCAGTGGTGGCGGTCATCTGCGCAGTGGTCAAATAGTGAGCAATGGTGCAGACGATCAGCAGGGTCATGGTCCCGTACAGCACGTGCAGCGGGTTGCCGGTCAGGTTGAAGAAGAAGACGTAACCCAGCCCCAGCACCAGTCCCGGTACCGCCATCGGTACGAAACTGAGCATGCGCAAGGTCAGATTCAGCCCGCGCTGGCTGCGGGTCTTTTCCATCAGGTAGGCGCCGGTGAAGATCAGTACGCTGCCGATCAACGCCGTGCCCAGCGCCATTTTCAAACTGTTGCCATAGGCCAGCCAGCCACCGCCGGCGGTCTCGTTGAACTGATAGTGGTTGAGTGACAGCGACAGGTTGTACGGCCAGAACTTCACCAGCGACGAGAACACCGCCATGCCGAACACCAGCAGCAACGCCGCACTGATCAACAGGACGATGGCCAGATAACAGGCGTCGCGCCTCTTCGACGGCGCCGGTTTGAACACCTGGGCACGGCCGCTCATGGAGTCGCCGTGACGCCGACGCAGCCAGGCATCGACGCCGAAGCTGAACAGCGCCGGCAGCAGCAGAACCATGCCGATCAACGCGCCGCGACCGAATTGCTGCTGGCCGACCACCGCTTTGTAGGCTTCCAGCGCCAGCACCTGATAGTCGCCACCGACCACCACCGGCACACCGAAATCAGTGATGGTCAGGGTGAACACCAGACAGAACGCGGCGAACACAGCCTGGCGGGTTGCCGGCCAAGTGATGCTGCGGAAGGCTTTCGCAGGGCTCGCGCCCATGCTCGACGCGGCGTCGAACAGTCGTGCATCCGCCAGCGACAGGGCTGACAGCAAAATCATCAAGGCGTGTGGGAAGGTGTAGATCACCTCACCCAGAACAATGCCCCAGAAACCGTAGATGTTGTCCGACAGCAGCCCGCGCAACATGCCCTGATTGCCGAACAGATAGACCAAGGCAATCCCCGGCAACATCGAGGGCGCCATCAGCGGCAGCAGGGAAATCCCGCGCCAGATGCCTTTTGCTGGAATCAACGTGCGCTGCAAGGCGTAGGCAAACAGGTAGGCCAGCGGTACGACGATCGCCGCGACGCTGAGGGAAACCTTCAGGCTGTTGCCGAGCAGCCAGTGGAAATTGTCGCTGGTCACCAGTTCCTTCGCCGCCAGCCAGCCACCGCCCTGCCCGGCTTCGCTGCTGAAACCGCGCCAGAAGATCGCCAGCAACGGCAACAGCACCGCCACACCGAGCAGCACCAGCAGCAGGAGTTTGCCGCCGAGGACGAAGATCCGGTCGCCGACCTCGGCCCCGGACACCTGCCGCGCCTGCTTTTGCGGTAGCGGCAGTGCGAGGTTGCTGTTCATCAGGCAAACACCTGCAGGCTGCGTGGCGGCAAGGCGACCATGATTTGCTGGGCGCCGAGGCGCGGCATGGCTTCCGGTGCCAGTTCGGCGAGCAAGGCGTGGCCGGGCAATTGATCGAGCTCGAAGCTCATGCGGCAGCGGTTGCCGAGGAAAGTGATCTCGCGGACCTTGGCCGGGAACAGGTTTTCTTCGTGCACCAGCGGATTGACGTTGATCGCTTCCGGACGGCAGAACAGTCGGCCCGACGGACTATGGACGCTGCCATCGGCCAGGCGCAGGTTCATCCCGCCGACCTTGGCGTGGCTGTCGCTGCTGCGCTGGAACGGCAGCCAGTTGCCCTGGCCGACGAACTCGGCCACAAATGGCGTGGCCGGGCGGTTGTAGATTTCCTGCGGGGTGGCGTACTGCTCGACCTTGCCGTTGTTCATCACGGCGATGCGGTCGGCCATCAGCATGGCTTCGTCCTGATTGTGGGTGACCATCAGGGTGGTGATGCCGAGGTTGCGTTGCAGCTGGCGCAACTCGGTGCACAGATGCTCGCGAACCCGGGCGTCGAGGGCCGACATCGGTTCGTCGAGCAACAGCAGCGACGGCGCCGGTGCCAGAGCCCGGGCCAGTGCCACACGTTGCTGCTGGCCGCCGGACAACTGGCCCGGGTACTTTTTCTCACTGCCGGTGAGGCCGACCAGCTCCAGCATCTGACCAACGCGACGGCGCACTTCATCACGACCACTGCCGGCGAGGCCGTAGGCAATGTTCGCTTCGACGGTCAGATTGGGGAACAGCGCGTAGGACTGGAACAGGATGCCGTAGTCCCGAGCCTGCGGCGCGAGGTGGGAAACATCGCGATCACCGAGGTACAACTCGCCGCTGTCCTGCTTCTCCAGACCGGCGATGCAGCGCAACAGCGTGGTCTTGCCACAGCCCGACGGGCCGAGCAGGCACACCAGCTCACCGGCCGCGACATCGAGGGATACGTTATCCAGCGCGGTGAAGGCGCCGAAGCGCTTCTGCACGCCGCGCACTTTCATCGGGGCGCCGGGGTTGGTCAGGGCAGTTGCGATTGCAGGGTTCATGGACAGACCTCATCAAGCAGATGAGGCAAATCCTAGAGTTGTAATGCGTCGGTCATATGGCAGTAAGGCAAAAACGACCGATAGTGGTATTCAGGGATTTGGGTTGATCAGGCCGGGGACATTTCCTGTGCCAGCCCGAGAAACGCCGCCGGCAACCGGGCGTTCTTGCGTTCCTTGAGGCAGTAGAGGTATTCGGGAATCTGCGGCGCATTCTCCAGGGTCAGCACCCGCAACTGCGGATCATGCGGCACTTCCTGTCGGGCGATGATGCTGATGCCGATGTTGCGCAGCACCGCTTCGCGGATCGATTCACGGCTGCCGATCTCCAGCAACGGGCCGAAACTGACCCCGGCACCGGCCAGCAATTCTTCGGTCAAGCGACGGGTGGTCGAACCCGGTTCACGCATCAACAGGGTATGCCCGGCCAGTGCACTCAGCGTCACATGGTCATGCGCCGCCAGCGGATGATTACGATGCACCGCCAGCACCAGCGGATCGCTTCCAAGCACCCGGCGGATCAGCCGCGCATCGTCGAGCAATTGCGACGATGCCGCGACATCCACCCGGTAATCCTCCAGCGCTTCGAGCACTTGCTGCGAGTTGCCGATTTCCACCGACACTTCCACCTGCGGCAGACGTTCGCGGAAGGTCTTCACCAGATCGAGGATGTAATACGGCGCGGTGGCGGCGATGCGCAGGGCGCCCTGAACCTGACCACTGTTGCGCAGGAAGAACTCGATATCGGCCTCCTGCTGCAACAGCGCCTTGACCATCGGCAACAGCCGCGCACCTTCATCGCTGACACTCAGGCGCCGGCCGCCACGGTAGAACAGCTCCACCGAGTACTGGCTTTCCAGATTGCGGATCTGGGTGGTCACGGTCGGTTGACTGAGGCCGAGCTTTTTCGCCGCCAGCGTAATGCTGCCCAGGCGGGCCACCATGTAAAACGCTTTCAGCTCGGCACTCAGCACAACCGCCCCTCTTCCTCTATTTGCGCAACAGGCGCAAACCGTTGAACACCACCAGCAGGCTCACGCCCATGTCAGCGAACACCGCCATCCACATGGTGGCGAGCCCGGCGAAGGTTACCCCAAGAAAGATAGCCTTGATCACCAATGCCAACGCAATGTTCTGTTTCAGGATGCTGGCCGTGTTGCGGGACAAACGGATGAACGCCGGAATCTTGCGCAGATCGTCGTCCATCAGGGCGACATCGGCGGTTTCAATCGCCGTATCGGTGCCAGCCGCCGCCATCGCAAAACCGATCTCCGCACGAGCCAGTGCCGGCGCATCGTTGATACCGTCGCCGACCATGCCGACCCGACGGCCCTGCGCATACAGGTCTTCGATGGCTTGCAGTTTGTCGGTGGGCAGCAAGTCGCCCTTGGCCTGATCGATCCCGACCTGCGCCGCAATGGCCTGCGCGGTGTGGACGTTGTCGCCGGTGAGCATCAGGGTTTTCACGCCCAGATCGTGCAGCTGGCGAATCGCTTCGCGGCTGGTTTCCTTGACCGTGTCGGCCACGGCGAACAGCGCCAGCGGGCCGGAGCGGTCGAGCAGCAACACCACGGACTTGCCCTGTTTCTCCAGCGCAAACAGCTTTTCTTCCAGTTGCGGCGAGCAAAGGCCCAGTTCTTCCACCAAACGATGGTTGCCCAGGTGGTAGGCCTGGCCGTTGACCTCACCCTTCACACCACGCCCGGCCAGCGCTTCGAAGTTATCCACAACCAACGTGGCAAAACCTTTATCCACAGCGGCATTGGCGATAGCCAGCGACACCGGGTGATCGGAACGCCCGGCCAGCGCGGCGGCAATCGCCGGGGCTGTGGCGTCGGCGGTCGGGTCGAGGGACAGGTAGTCGGTCTGCACCGGTTTGCCGTGGGTGATGGTGCCGGTCTTGTCGAGGGCCAGATAGTCGAGTTTGAAACCACCCTCCAGGTACACGCCGCCCTTGACCAGAATGCCTTTGCGCGCCGCTGCGGCGAGGCCGCTGACGATGGTCACCGGGGTGGAAATCACCAGTGCGCACGGGCACGCGACGACCAGCAGCACCAGCGCGCGGTAGATCCAGTCGAACCACACGGCGCCCATGAACAGCGGCGGGATGATCGCAACGGCCAGGGCCAGGACGAAGACCACCGGGGTGTAGATTTTCGAGAACTGATCGACGAAGCGCTGGGTCGGCGCCCGCGCGCCTTGCGCCTGTTCCACGGCGTGGATGATTCGCGCCAGGGTGGAATTGTTCGCCGCTGCCGTCACCGCATACTCCAGCGAACCGGCCTGGTTGATGGTGCCGGCGAACACTTTGTCGCCGACGGTTTTTTCCACGGGCAGGCTTTCGCCGGTGATCGGCGCCTGATCGATAGTCGAACTGCCGCTCACGACTTCACCGTCCAGTGCGATGCGCTCGCCCGGTTTCACTCGCACACGAGCACCAAGTTCGATGCTTTTCACATCCAGTTCGACCCAGTTGCCGTCAGCCTGCAACACAGTCGCCTGCTCTGGCGTCATCTGCATCAAACCGCTGATGGCGTTGCGCGCGCGGTCCAGCGAGCGCGCTTCGATCAGCTCGGCCACGGTGAACAAGAACATCACCATCGCCGCTTCCGGCCATTGGCCGATCAACACGGCGCCGGTCACGGCGATGCTCATCAGGGCATTGATGTTGAGGTTGCGGTTCTTCAGGGCGATCCAGCCCTTCTTGTAGGTGGTGAGGCCGCCGCTGAGGATCGAGATCAGCGCGATGATCGCCACCACCCAGGTCGGCGCGGCGCTGGTGAAGTGGATCACTTCGGCAGCGAGCGCACCGACGCCGGACAGCGCCAGCGGCCACCAGTGTTTTTTCACCGGGGCGGCGGCCGGGGCATCAACACCCGCCTCGAGCGGCTCGGCCTGCATGCCGAGGGATTTGATCGCGTCGATGATCGGCGCGGTGTCCGGCAGATTGTGGGTCACGCCGAGCACACGGTTGATCAGGTTGAATTCCAGCTGCTGGATCCCGGCCAGTTTGCCGAGCTTGTTCTGAATCAGCGTCTGCTCCGTCGGGCAGTCCATCGCCTCGATGCGGAAGCTGCTCAGCCGGGCGTCGGCGCTTTTCGCCTCGCTCAGTTGTACCAGCGCCGGCGCAGCGGCTTTCGACGAACAGCAGGAATCGCCGCCGTGGGAATGCTTATGCACAGGCTGCAATTTATGACTGTGATCGTGCCCGTCGCCCGGTTTGTGGGTGTGAGGGTGGGTGTGCTGGGAATCGCTCATTGGTCGCGTCCATGAAGGTGCCTGTTGCCAAGTAAAGACCCTGTAGCCACTATAGGGTCAAGCACCCTTTTGGAGATCGCTGTCATGAAGATCGGAGAACTGGCGAAACAGACCGATTGCGCCGTGGAAACCATCCGCTACTACGAGCGCGAAAACCTGCTGCCGGAACCGGCCCGCAGTGACGGCAACTACCGCGTCTACACCCAGGCCCACGCCGAGCGCCTGACCTTCATCCGCAACTGCCGCACCCTCGACATGACCCTCGAAGAGATCCGCAGCCTGCTCGCCTTGCGCGACAGCCCGCAGGATCAGTGCGAAAGCGTGAATGCGCTGATCGACGAGCACATCCAGCACGTCAAGGCGCGAATCGATGGGTTGTTGGCGTTGCAGACGCAACTGCTCGACCTGCGCCAGCGTTGTGGCGAAGGGCCGGAAGCGGATCAGTGCGGGATCCTGCAACGGCTGGAAGTGAGTGGCGGAGTTGTGGCAGCGGAGGTTGAGCATTCGCATGTGGGCCGCAGTCACGGCCATTAAGAACGCCAGAAACGACTGAGGGAGCCATTTGGCTCCCTCAGTGTTTTGATCACCCTGCTTCAGACCGCCATCGGCGCGGTCATCGGCGCATGGTGCTCGTAGCCTTCCAGCGAGAAGTCGCTCGGCTCCACCAGCTCCAGCCATTCCGGCTGGTAGACGCCCGTCTTGGCAAATTCCGGCACGCGATCCGAAATCTTCAGCTTCGGCATGGCGAACGGCTCGCGCTTGAGCTGTTCGTTGAGCATGTCCAGATGGTTTTCGTAGACGTGGGCGTCACCGATGAAATAGGTGAACCAGCGCGGCGTGTAACCGGTCAGGCGACCGATCAGGCTCAGCAGTGCAGCGCCTTCGGTGAGGTTGAACGGCGTGCCCAGACCCAGGTCGTTGGAGCGGATGTAGAGGGTCAGAGAGATCTCTTTGGTCTCGACATTCGGGTGGAACTGATACAGCAGATGGCACGGCGGCAAGGCCATTTCATCGAGCTGGGCGCAGTTCCAGCCGTGGAACAGGATGCGGCGGCTGCCCGGGTCCCTGATGATCGTGTCAACGCACTGGCGCACCTGATCGATGGCTTTGTACAGCACCACGTAGGCCTGGCCGTCTTCTTCACCCTGGGCAATCTGCTTGTAGCCGTTGCTCAAGGTTTGTTCGATGGCGGCGATGTTGCTCAGCGGGATCTGCTTGTACGCCGGCCATTTGCGCCATTGCACGCCGTAGATTTCGCCGAGGTCGTCTTCGCCCTGGCGGAACGGGTTGGCCAGCCACTGGGCGTTTTCGTTGGCGTTCTGATCCCAGACCTTGCAGCCCAGCGCACGGAATTCCGCAGCATTGTTCACGCCACGCAGAAAGCCGCACATCTCGCCGATGGCCGATTTGAAGGCCATCTTGCGGGTGGTGATCGCCGGGAAACCTTCCTGCAGATCGAAGCGCAGCATCGCGCCCGGAAAGCTGATGGTGTTCACGCCGGTACGGTTGGCCTGTTTGGTGCCGTTGTTGATGACGTGCGACACCAGATCGAGATATTGCTTCATGAGTTACCTGTGTCCTTGAGCCCCGGCCAACCGCGCCGGGGTTCGAATATTTAAGCCGTCGGTGCAACCGGTGCCGCCGGGGCACGACGGTAGGCCAGCCAGATCAGGAACAGCCCGCCGATGATCATCGGTACACACAGTACCTGACCCATGGTCAGCCAGTTCCAGGCGAGGTAGCCCAGTTGCGCGTCCGGCACGCGGACGAATTCGACGATGAAACGGAAGATGCCATAGAACAGGGCGAACATGCCCGAGACCGCCATGGTTGGACGCGGCTTGCGCGAGAACAGCCAGAGGATCAGGAACAGCGCGACGCCTTCGAGCGCGAACTGGTACAGCTGCGACGGGTGACGCGGCAGTTGCGCCGGGTCGCTGAACGGCGGGAACACCATGGCCCACGGCACGTCGGTGGCCTTGCCCCACAGCTCGGCGTTGATGAAGTTGCCGATGCGTCCGGCACCCAGGCCGATCGGCACCATCGGCGCGACGAAGTCCATCAGCTGGAAGAACGACTTGCCGTTACGCTTGCCGAACCACAACGCCGCCAGCATCACGCCGATGAAGCCACCGTGGAACGACATGCCGCCCTTCCACACTTCGAAAATCAGCGTCGGGTTGGCGATGTAGGCGCTCAGATCGTAGAACAGTACATAGCCCAGTCGCCCGCCGACAATCACGCCCATCGACAGCCAGAACACCAGATCGGAGAGTTTCTCCTTGGTCCAGGTCGGATCGAAACGGTTGAGCCGGCGCGACGCCAGCAGCCACGCACCGCCAATGCCGACCAGATACATCAGGCCGTACCAGTGGATTTTCAGCGGACCGATGGCCAGGGCCACCGGGTCGATCTGCGGGTAAGGCAGCATTGCGACTCCTCGTTAGAGTTCAAATCTTCAAAATTCCCGGGCGACGCTGCCACCTCAGGATTAAGCCAGGATTGTGGCCTGCTCAGAACAAAAAGCTCAGCCCCACGCAGAACAGCAAAGCGGCGAACAGCCGTTTCAGCAACTTCGGCGACAACTTGTGCGCCAGCCGCGCGCCGAGACGGGCGAACACCATGCTGGTCAGCGCAATGCCCAGCAGCGCCGGCAGATACACAAACCCGAGACTATGGGCCGGCAGCAACGGATCATGCCAGCCCAGAATCATGAAACTTATTGCACTTGCCACGGCAATCGGCAGGCCACAGGCCGACGATGTCGCCACCGCCTGCTGCATCGGCACGCTGCGCCAGGTCAGGAACGGCACGGTCAGCGAGCCGCCGCCAATCCCGAAAATCGCCGACGCCCAGCCGATCACACTGCCGGCCATGGTCAGACCAAGCTTGCCGGGCACCGTTCGGCTGGCCTTGGGTTTGACGTCCAGCGCCAACTGCGCCGCGATCACCAGAGCGAATACACCGATGATTTTCTGCAGATTGGGCCCGGAGATCGCTTCGGCCGTCAGCGCGCCGAAACCGGCGCCGAGCAGAATCCCGACGGTCATCCACTTGAAGATCGGCCAACGCACCGCCCCACGTCGATGATGTTCACGCACGGCGTTGACCGAGGTGAAGATGATCGTCGCCAGCGACGTGCCGACGGCCAGGTGGGTCAGGATCGACGGATCGAAGCCCTGCAAGGTGAAACTGAACACCAGCACCGGAACGATGATGATCCCGCCGCCGACCCCGAACAGCCCGGCCAGCACGCCTGCACAGGCACCCAGCGCCAGATAGAGCAGAAATTCCATGCTGCCTCCAAGGCGCATCCCCAAAACCGGAGCGGCATGGTAACGGATGCATGGCCTTCGGCTCCACTGGCGATGGATGCACGGACGATGTCTGCGTAGAGTGGGCAGAAAACACACAAGGACCACCTTATGTGCCTGATCGTTTTCGCCTGGCGGCCGGGGCATGCCCAGCCGCTGATCGTCGCGGCCAACCGTGACGAGTTCTACGCCCGGCCCAGCCTGCCGCTGGCCCAGTGGCCGGAAGCGCCGCACGTCCATGCCGGACGGGATCTGGAGGCCGGAGGCACCTGGCTCGGCCTCGGCGCCAATGGACGTTTTGCCGCACTGACCAACATCCGTGATCCGCATCAACCACCAGCCCGGCGCTCCCGGGGCGAGTTGGTGGCGGGGTTTCTGACCGGAAACCTGTCGATCGATGACTATTTGTCCGACGTTGTCGCCCGCTCGCCGGAGTATGCCGGGTTCAATCTGCTGCTGGGCAATGCTCATGAGCTGTGGCATTTCAACGCCCGGTCTTCGGAACCGGTGATGTTGCAGCCGGGCATTTATGGGCTTTCAAACGCCGGACTGGATACGCCGTGGCCGAAACTGCTCAAGGCCAAGGCGGCATTGAATGCGGTGCTGGATGATCCACAACCCGAGCAGTTGCTCGCGCTGCTGGGCGATGCGCAGACCGCGCCGTTTGCCGAACTGCCGGACACTGGCGTGGGCCTGGCGACCGAGTCGTTGCTGTCGAGTGTGTTTATTGCCAGCCAGAGCTATGGGACACGGGCGAGTACGGCGCTGATTGTGCAGGCCGACGGGACGCGGCGGATGGTGGAGCGCAGTTTCGGGCCGTATGGCGGGCACTTGGGGGAAGTGGAAATCAACCTCTGAAGATCGCAGCCCGAAGGCTGCGATCCTGTGCTCAGAGAGGTTTGGCCGCCGCTGGACTGACCATCTTCGCCAATCCGAGGTTCTTCAGCGCCAACTGCAGCGAGCTGTGGATAACTTGCGGGTTATCGATAGTCATCAGTTCCGCCAGCAGATCCCTGGCCTTGCTCAGGTTGATCTGACGCAGCATCCACTTCACCTTCGGCAGGTTGGTGGCGTTCATCGACAGGCTGTCGAAACCCATCGCCATCAACAGCACCGCCGCCGCCGGGTCACCGGCCATCTCGCCGCAGATACTCACCGGCTTGCCTTCGGCATGGGCGTCGCGCACCACGGTTTGCAGGGCTTGCAGCACCGCCGGGTGCAGGTAGTCGTAGAGATCGGCCACCCGTGGGTTGTTGCGGTCCACGGCCAGCAGGTACTGGGTCAGGTCGTTGGAGCCGACCGACAGGAAGTCCACCATCCGCGCCAGTTCCTTGGTCTGGTAGACCGCCGCAGGAATTTCAATCATCACGCCCACCGGCGGCATCGGCACGTCGGTGCCCTCGTCGCGCACTTCGCCCCAGGCACGGTGAATCAGGTGCAGCGCCTCTTCGAGCTCGTGGATGCCGGAGATCATCGGCAGCAGGATCCGCAGGTTGTTCAGGCCTTCGCTGGCCTTGAGCATCGCGCGGGTCTGCACCAGGAAGATTTCCGGGTGGTCGAGGGTGACGCGGATCCCGCGCCAGCCGAGGAACGGGTTGTCTTCCTTGATCGGGAAGTACGACAGCGACTTGTCGCCGCCGATGTCCAGGCTGCGCATGGTCACCGGTTGCGGGTGGAACGCGGCGAGCTGCTCGCGGTAGATCGCCAGTTGTTCCTTCTCGCTCGGGAAGCGCTGGTTGATCATGAACGGCACTTCGGTGCGGTACAGACCGACGCCTTCGGCGCCACGCTTCTGCGCCCGCGCCACGTCCGCCAGCAGGCCGGTGTTGACCCACAGCGGCATGCGGTGGCCATCGAGGGTCACGCATGGCAGGTCGCGCAGGGTATCGAGGCCCAGCGCCAGTTGTTTCTCTTCTTCCACCACGTCGGCGAATTGCTTGCGCAACACTTCGCTGGGGTTGGTGTAGACATCGCCCTTGGTGCCATCGACGATCATGTCGATGCCGTCGACCTTGGCATACGGCAGGTCGACCAGACCCATGACCGTCGGGATGCCCATGGCCCGGGCCAGGATCGCGACGTGGGAGTTGCCCGAACCGAGTACCGAGACCAGACCGACCAGCGTGCCTTCCGGCACCTCGCCGAGCATTGCCGGCGTCAGTTCTTCGCTGACCAGAATGGTTTTTTCCGGGTAGACCAGGTTCTGCTGACGCTCCTCCTGCAAGTAGGCGAGCAGACGACGGCCCAGGTCCTTGACGTCCGACGCCCGCTCACGCAGGTATTCATCGTCCATCAATTCGAAACGGTTGACGTGATCGGTGACCACCTGACGCAACGCGCCCTGGGCCCACTGGCCGGTCTTGATCACGGTGGTGATTTCGCTGCCCAGCGAGGCATCGTCGAGCATCATCAGGTAGACGTCGAACAGCGCGCGCTCTTCCGGACGCAACTGGGTCGCCAGTTTGGCCGACAAGGCACGCATGTCGGCGCGCACGCCTTCGATGGCGGTCTTGAACAGCTCCAGCTCGGCATCGATGTCGTCGATGTGCTTGTCCGGCACCACGTCCAGATCCGCCGGCGGCAACATGACCACCGCCGTACCGACCGCTGCGCCCGGCGAACCCGGCACGCCGACGAACTTGGCTTCCTGGATGCCCTTGCCCTGACGGCCCAGACCACGGATCGACCCGGTGGCCTCGGCGTGAGCGATTACGCCAGCGAGCTGCGCGCTCATGGTCACGAGGAAGGCTTCTTCACCTTCATCGAACTGGCGGCGTTCTTTCTGCTGGATGACCAACACGCCGACGACGCGGCGGTGGTGAATGATCGGCGCCCCGAGGAACGAGGCGTAACGCTCCTCGCCGGTTTCGGCGAAGTAGCGGTAGCGCGGGTGATCCGCGGCGTTTTCGAGGTTCAGGGGTTCTTCACGCGTGCCGACCAGGCCGACCAGACCTTCGTTGGGTGCCATGCTGACCTTGCCGATCGAGCGCTTGTTCAAGCCCTCGGTGGCCATCAGGACGAAGCGGTTGGTCTCGGGATCAAGCAGATAGACCGAGCAGACCTGGCTGCCCATGGCCTCTTTGACGCGCAATACAATAATCCCCAACGCCGCCTTGAGATCCTTGGCGGAGTTAACTTCCTGGACGATCTTGCGCAGCGTATTGAGCATGGCTCGGGGTCGAACTCCGTCGTCAGTCGCGCGCTAAAAGGCGCGGGGCAAGCTCTTTGAGAGCGCGGCGATACACCTCGCGCTTGAATGTCACCACCTGGCCCAACGGATACCAATAGCTGACCCAGCGCCAGCCATCGAACTCCGGTTTACCGGTCAAATCCATCCGCACCCGCTGCTCGTTGGAGATCAGGCGCAGGAGAAACCACTTCTGTTTCTGGCCGATGCACAGCGGTTGGCTGTGGGTTCGCACCAGACGTTGCGGCAAACGATAGCGCAACCAGCCCCGGGTACAGGCGAGAATTTCAACATCCTCGCGTTCCAGGCCCACTTCTTCGTTCAACTCGCGGTACAAGGCGTCTTCCGGCGTCTCCTCGGGATTGATCCCTCCTTGCGGAAACTGCCAGGCATCTTGATTGATACGGCGAGCCCATAGCACCTGTCCGGCGTCATTCGTCAGAATGATCCCGACATTAGGACGGAAACCATCGGGGTCGATCACGGCAACAACCTCGCAAACGCATGTCGCCGCATTGTTCCACAAAGATTGTGAAGGCAGCAATGAAGCTTCCTACCTTATGTGCACTCTTGTGAAAAGACCGTATTCTTGTGGCCTTTTTACTGACTTTTCAGCGGGTAACTGCAATGCGCCTGGCTTTATTCGATTTGGACAACACCCTTCTGGGCGGCGACAGCGATCACGCCTGGGGCGATTATCTGTGTGAACGCGGCTTCCTCGACCCGATCGCTTACAAGGCACGCAACGACGAGTTCTATCAGGACTACCTGGCGGGCAAACTGGATAACGCCGCGTACCTGAACTTCTGCCTGGAAATTCTCGGCCGCACCGACATGGCCGTGCTCGAGCAATGGCACAGCGACTTCATGCGTGACTGCATCGAGCCGCTGATGTTGCCAAAAGCGGTCGAGCTGCTGAAAAAGCACCGCGACGCCGGCGACAAACTGGTGATCATCACCGCCACCAACCGCTTCGTCACCGCACCGATTGCCGAGCGCCTGGGCGTTGAAACCCTGATCGCCACCGAGTGCGAGATGCAGGACGGTCGCTACACCGGTCGCAGCACCGACGTGCCGTGCTTCCGTGAAGGCAAGGTGACGCGCCTGAACCGCTGGCTGGAAGAGACCGGGCATTCGCTGCAAGACAGCTATTTCTACAGCGACTCGATGAACGACTTGCCGCTGCTGGAGCAGGTGGTGAACCCGGTCGCTGTTGATCCGGACCCGAATCTGCGGGCCGAAGCCGAGAAACGCGGCTGGTCGGTCATCTCGCTGCGCGATTGATCTCGAGACCGGGTGCCGGGCCTTAAACCGGCTTGGCGCCCATCAACCCGGCAATCGCGACAAAGCAGACAAAACTGAACAGCGCCAGGGCAAAGCTGAACCGGCCGACGCCGCCCGGCGCCTTGCGCAACCGGTTCAAGCGCACCAGCAGCCAGAACCACGCCAGCGCCGCCACGGTGTACAGCACGCTGGAGGCCAGAATCCACGTCTGCCCCAACGGCCAGCCCACCAGATGCACCATCCACCAACCCGTAAACGGCATGCTCAGCAGCGCCAGGCCCATCAGCAGCCAGACAAACACCCGTGGCCGCTGCAAGGTGCGGCTGCCCGCCGTCGCATCACCTTTGCGCCGGGCCAGTAAAACCCAGACGCCCAGTCCCAGCGCACTCGCCAGCAGAACCACGGTGGCGACCATGTGCGCCGTTTTCAGGGCAGTTAACGTTTCCATTGTCCGATTTCCTTAAGGCCTGCCCATCAGCGTAGCCGCTCAGCCAAGAAACAGCTGATAGGCCGGGTTGTCGCTTTCGTCCCAATACGGGTAGCCGATTTCCGCCAGCGCTGCGGGAACCAGGTGACGTTCTTCGTGAGGCACTTGCAGACCGGCGACCACACGACCATCGGCCGCGCCGTGGTTGCGGTAGTGGAACATCGAAATGTTCCAGCGCCCGCCGAGCTTGTTGAGGAAGTTGAACAGCGCGCCCGGACGCTCCGGGAACTCGAAGCGCAACACCACTTCATCGACCACCTGCGCCGCGCGCCCACCGACCATGTGGCGGATATGCAGTTTGGCCAGTTCGTTGTCGGTGAGGTCGAGTACCGGGAAACCCTGTTCGGTCAGGCTCGACAGCAAGGCGCTGCGCGGGTCGTTTTCCGGGTGAGTCTGCACGCCGACGAAGATGTGCGCTTCGCTGCCGGTGTTGTAGCGATAGTTGAATTCGGTGATCTGGCGTTTTCCGATGGCCTCGCAGAACGCCTTGAAGCTGCCGGCCTTCTCCGGGATGGTCACGGCGATGATCGCTTCACGCCCCTCGCCCAGCTCGGCGCGCTCGGCGACGTGGCGCAGGCGGTCGAAGTTGACGTTGGCCCCGGAGTCGATGGCGACGAAGGTCTGGCCGCTGACGCCGCGCTGCTCGACATACTTCTTGATCCCGGCCACGCCCAGGGCGCCGGCCGGTTCGGTGATCGAACGGGTGTCGTCGTAGATGTCCTTGATCGCCGCACAGATCTCGTCGGTGCTGACAGTGATCACTTCATCGACGTAATCCTTGCAGATATCGAACGTGTGCTGACCGATCTGCGCCACCGCCACGCCGTCGGCGAAGATGCCTACGGTCGGCAGCACGACGCGCTCGCCCGCCGCCATCGCCGCTTGCAGGCAGTTGGAGTCGTCGGGCTCGACGCCGATGACCTTGATGTCCGGCCGCAGGTATTTCACGTACGCCGCGATGCCGGCGATCAGACCGCCACCGCCCACCGGTACGAAGATCGCGTCCAGCGGCTGCGGGTGCTGGCGCAGAATTTCCATCGCCACGGTGCCCTGCCCGGCAATGGTGTGCGGATCGTCGTACGGGTGGATGTAGACGTAGCCTTTTTCATCGACCAGTTTCAGCGAGTAGGCCAGGGCTTCCGGGAACGAATCACCGTGCAGCACCACTTTGCCGCCACGAGAGCGCACGCCTTCGACCTTGATCTCCGGGGTGGTCTTGGGCATCACGATGGTCGCTTTCACGCCCAGCACTTTCGCCGCCAGGGCCAGGCCCTGCGCGTGGTTGCCCGCCGACGCGGTGACCACGCCGCGAGCGCGTTCTTCGTCGCTCAACTGGGTCAGCTTGTTGTAGGCGCCGCGAATCTTGAACGAGAACACCGGCTGCAAGTCTTCGCGCTTGAGCCAGATGTCGTTGCCCAGCCGCTCGGAGAGCTGGCGGGCGTTCTGCAGCGGGGTTTCTACGGCAACGTCATAAACGCGCGAGGTGAGGATCTTCTTGACGTACTGTTCGAGCATCGGAAAGCATCACTGAGCGGGTTGGGCAGGGCCAACGAGTCTAACCCGGCTTTCGGGCGCACGACCACACGAATCCAGAGGTTTTAGCCCGGCTTGAGGCTATAATGCCGGCCTTTCCGTTCTTACCTTGCCCGCTTCCGGAGCCCGCATGACCCAGGATCAACTCAAACAGGCCGTGGCCCAGGCCGCCGTCGACTTCATCCTTCCGAAACTTGACGACAAAAGCATCGTCGGGGTCGGCACCGGCTCCACCGCCAACTGCTTCATCGACGCCCTGGCCCAGCACAAGGGCGCGTTCGATGGCGCGGTCGCCAGTTCCGAAGCCACCGCCGCGCGCCTCAAGGGCCACGGGATTCCGGTGTACGAACTGAACACGGTCAGCGACCTGGAGTTCTACATCGACGGCGCCGACGAAAGCGACGAGCACCTGAACCTGATCAAGGGCGGCGGCGCAGCCCTGACCCGCGAGAAGATCGTCGCGGCCGTGGCCAAGACCTTCATCTGCATCGCCGACGGCAGCAAACTGGTGCCGGTGCTCGGCGCGTTCCCGCTGCCGGTGGAAGTGATCCCGATGGCTCGCAGCCACGTGGCCCGCCAACTGGTGAAACTGGGCGGCGACCCGGTCTACCGCGAAGGCGTGCTGACCGACAACGGCAACATCATCCTCGACGTGCACAATCTGCAGATCACCAACCCGGTGGAGCTGGAAGCGCAGATCAATGCAATCGTCGGCGTGGTCACCAACGGCCTGTTCGCGGCACGTCCGGCGGATCTGCTGTTGCTGGGCACCAGCGAAGGCGTGAAGACCCTGAAGGCCGAATAAGCCGGAAGAACCTGTGGGAGCCTGTCCGCTCCCACAGGGGTTCAAAAAGAAAGTCAGTTCGGGTCTGGTTTTCTGAAGACATAAAACAGATTCGGCTCGCTCACCAGATACAACGTCCCGTCGTCATCCATCGCGATGCCTTCCGCCTGCGGCACGGTCTTCTTCAGCCCCTGCCGGCCACCGCTCAACGACATCGTGCTCAACGGGCGCCCGTCCACATCCAGCTCCAGAATCAGCCGCGACTCGTCCGACAGCGCCAGCAGATGGCCGCTGCGCTCGTCGTATTGCAGGCTCGACAGGTCACGCACGAACATCCCGGCGTCGCGCTTGGGGTTGTTGATGACATGCACCGCGTAGGACTTTTCCGGGTTGAAGTGCGGAAATCCGTGCACTTCGTAGATCAGCATCGGATCGCGCTCCTTGGCCACGAACAGACGCTTGCCCACTGAATCGTAAGCCAGACCTTCGAAACCCTTGTTGCCGCTCATGTGCACGCCGAGCGTCATCTGCTCGGCGTCCGCCGCATCGAGGAACGTAGTGTCGTGCTCCAGATGGATCTTGATCAGGCGCTGCTGACGCTCGTCGGTGATCACGTAAGTGTCGGCACTGATGAACTCGACCGCCTCTGGATCGCCGAAACCGATCAGCGCGACACGGCGCAGGATCCGGCCCTCCAGCGACAATTCGATCAGCTCGGCATTCTTGTTGGTGACGGTGAACAGGCTTTTGCGCACCGGATCGTAAGTCAGCGCGGAGACGTCATCGTTCAGCCCCTCGATGACCCGAGCCTCGATGCCCACGCGGTACTGATCCAGATTGATCGCCTCAATGCTGTGGGGCTGCCAGTGACTTTGCAGGTTGAACCAGGCGCGCTCGAACAGACGCAGGTATTGGCCGATCGCAATCAATGCGATCAGGGCAATCACCGAGAGGATGATCAGAAGTGGCTTGGGACGGGCAAATCGACGCATGCGGGCTGGGCTCGGGATCAAAACAGGCGGATGAAATATCACGCCTGTCTGAATCGAAGCTTAAAGGCCACTTGCCCCGGACGACAACCTTGCGGCGGCAGGCGGGTTATTTCTGTTTTTCGAAGCGGTAGAACAGGTTCGGCTCGCTGACCATGTACAGCGTGCCCGCCTCGTCCATGGTCACGCCTTCGGCGCGGGGGATGGTCTGCTTCAGACCGTTGAAACCGCCCAGCAAGGTCATGAAACTGACCTGTTCGCCCTTCTCGTCCAGCTCCAGCAGCAGGTGCGAATCGGCAGACAGCACCAGGGTATGTCCGGTGCGCGGATCAATGGCCAAGGCCGAAAGGTTGCGAATGTCCAGTTCGTCATTCGGCAGTTTCTGCTTGTCGCCGGTGAGGATCTGGCTGCCGTCGCTTTTCCAGGTGAACAGCGCTGGCGGACGTTCTTCGCCCAGCAACAGTCGCTGGTTGCGGGCATCCCAGGTGATGGCTTCGAAGGCCTTGTTCTGGTTTTTCGACGGGCCGAGGTCGTATTTCGGGAAATCGTCGCGCTTCAGCTCGCGGGTATTGGCATCGACCTTGACGATCGACAGCATGTGCTCACGCTCATCGACGATGGCCAGCAAGCCATTGCCCATGACGGTCACGCCTTCCGGGTTGATCCAGCCCACCAGCGGCATCTTGCGCAGCACATCGCCCTGCAAGGTCAGCTCGACCAGGAACGGGTTCTTGCCCATCACCGAAAACAGGGTCTTGCTCTGCGGGTCGTAGGACAGGTCCGAGGCCTCGTCCTTTTCCATCCCCGGCAACAGCTTGGCGTCGATCACCACCCGATAGTCCGGCAACCAGACACTCGCCGTGCGTTCAGCCGGGCTTTCGAAGCGCTCGCGCACCCACAACAGGCCACGGTCATCCCAATGCATCGCATACGCCAGACCGTAACCGGCCGCGACCACCAGCAACAGCCAGTAATACCAGCGCAGGGCGAAACGTGAACGGCGAGCAGTGTTGAGCTGAGTTTGAGATGACATCAGTGGACGCGTTCCGAAAAATTCAGGCTATGGGTAATAGCACAAAGAGGCCGGCTCAGACGCCAGAATGACCGGAATTATCCGGACAGGATGTGAAAAAAACGGCAAATGGCCGGATTGCCCTGCGCCTTTGCAGGCGGGATCACAAAACAGAAATGGGAGATTGCCAGCCTGAGGGCACACCTCAAACCCGCAATCTCCCACTCGGGAACGCGTTGCCCGGATCAGCGAACGCTGCTGGTGAAGCGACTGGCGCCCGGCAGTTCCAGCACGATGTCATCGCCAACGTTCAGCGGCCCCACGCCCACCGGCGTGCCGGTCAGGATCACGTCACCGGCCTGCAGCGAGAAGCAGCCGGCCATGTGCTGGATCATCGGCACGATCGGGTTGAGCATCGCGCTGCTGTTGCCGTCCTGGCGCACTTCGCCATTGATGGTCAGGCGGATGCCGATGTCGGTCAGATCAGCAAAGGTGCTGCCGACCACGAACGGTGCAATCACCGCCGCGCCGTCGAACGACTTGGCGATTTCCCACGGCAGGCCCTTGGACTTGAGCTCGGCCTGCTTGTCGCGCAGGGTCAGGTCCAGCGCCGGGGCGAATCCGGAGATCGCGTCCAGCACTTCTTCACGGCTGGGTTTGGTCGACAGCGGCTTGCCGATCAACACGGCGATTTCCGCTTCGTAATGCACGGAGCCACGCTCGGTCGGAATGCTGAAACCACCTTCCAGCGGCACCACGCAACTGCCCGGTTTGATGAACAGCAACGGCTCGGTAGGGACCGGGTTGTCCAGTTCCTTGGCGTGTTCGGCGTAGTTGCGGCCGATGCACACCACTTTCCCCAGCGGAAAATGAATCCGCGTACCGTCGACATACTGGTGCTGATAGCTCATTACCGACTCCTGCCTTCATTGATTCATCAGGGATTGCAGATCAAACCGCGAAGATCTTGCCCGGGTTCATGATGCCGTTCGGGTCGAACACCGCCTTGACCGCTTTCATGTATTCGATTTCGACCGGCGAGCGGCTGTAGGTCAAGTAGTCTCGCTTGGTCATGCCCACGCCGTGTTCGGCGGAAATCGAACCGTTGTACTTCTCGACGGTTTCGAACACCCACTTGTTGACGGTGGCGCACTTGGCGAAAAACTCGTCCTTGCTCAGGTTGTCCGGCTTGAGGATGTTCAAGTGCAAGTTGCCGTCGCCGATGTGGCCGAACCAGACGATTTCGAAGTCTGGATAATGTTTGCCGACGATCGCGTCGATTTCCCGCAGGAACGCCGGGACTTTCGAGACGGTGACCGAAATGTCGTTCTTGTACGGCGTCCAGTGGGAGATGGTTTCGGAGATGTACTCGCGCAACTTCCACAGGTTCTGCAACTGGGTTTCGCTCTGGCTCATCACGCCGTCCAGCACCCAGCCCTGCTCCACGCAATGCTCGAAGGTTTCCAGGGCGCTGTTGGCCACTTCCTCGGTGGTCGCTTCAAATTCCAGCAACGCATAGAACGGGCAGTCGGTTTCGAACGGTGCCGGGACATCGCCACGGCCCATGACCTTGGCCAGAGCCTTGTCGGAGAAGAATTCGAACGCGGTCAGGTCGAGCTTGCCCTGGAAGGCGTGCAGCACCGGCATGATCGAGTCGAAATCCGCGGTGCCGAGCACCATTGCGGTCAGGTTTTTCGGTGCGCGATCCAGGCGCATGGTGGCCTCGACCACGAACCCGAGGGTGCCTTCGGCGCCGATGAACAGCTGGCGCAGGTCGTAACCGGTGGCGTTCTTGATCAGGTCCCGGTTCAGTTCCAGCACATCGCCCTTGCCGGTGACCACTTTCATGCCCGCCACCCAGTTGCGGGTCATGCCGTAGCGAATGACCTTGATCCCGCCGGCATTGGTGCCGATATTGCCGCCAATCTGGCTGGAACCGGCCGACGCGAAGTCCACCGGGTAGTACAGATCATGTTCTTCGGCCGCGTTCTGCAATTGCTCGGTGACCACGCCCGGCTGACAGACGGCGGTGCGGTCGGTGAGGTTGATGTCGAGAATCTGGTTCATGTAGTCGAACGACACCACCACTTCGCCATTGGCGGCCACGGCAGCGGCAGAAAGACCGGTGCGGCCGCCCGAGGGCACCAGCGCCACTTTGTGTTCGTTGGCCCAGCGGACGATGGCCTGCACCTGCTCGATGGTCTTGGGGAACACGATGGCGCTGGGCGCCGGGGCGAAGTGCTTGGTCCAATCCTTGCCGTAAGCGTTCAGGGAGTCGGCATCGGTCAGGACCTTGCCAGGCTCGACCAGGGTCTTCAGTTCATCAATCAGGGCAGGATTGGTCATCGACGGAACTCTCGAACAATTCATGGTCATCCTGAGAACGCTTCACGTCGCAGGAATGAGTGATTAGCGGGGCGGCTATGCTAGCATACCGACCCCGCAGGCCAGTGCCCAACGGCGGTTCTGCGGTGACGGCATTCTTGTCGTCAAGGTCAATGTCTGTTGACCATTTCCTGCCATTTTTCTCCGGGATACAGGTTTACGCAGATGAGCAAGACTTCTCTCGATAAGAGCAAGATCAAGTTCCTTCTTCTCGAAGGCGTCCACCAATCGGCTGTCGACGTCCTCAAGGCGGCGGGCTACACCAGCATCGAATACCTGACAGGCTCCCTGCCGGAAGCCCAGCTCAAGGAAAAGATCGCTGACGCTCACTTCATCGGCATTCGTTCGCGCACCCAACTGACCGAAGAGATCTTCGATCACGCGAAGAAGCTGGTGGCAGTCGGCTGTTTCTGCATCGGCACCAACCAGGTTGACCTGGAAGCGGCCCGCGAGCGCGGCATCGCCGTGTTCAACGCGCCGTACTCCAACACCCGCTCCGTTGCCGAGCTGGTGCTGGCCGAAGCGATCCTGCTGCTGCGCGGCATCCCTGAGAAAAACGCTTCCTGCCACCGTGGCGGCTGGATCAAGTCGGCGGCCAACTCCTTCGAGATCCGCGGCAAGAAACTGGGCATCGTCGGCTACGGCTCGATCGGTACTCAGCTGTCGGTCCTGGCTGAAGGTCTGGGCATGCAGGTGTTCTTCTACGACACCGTGACCAAGCTGCCGCTGGGCAACGCGACCCAGGTCGGCAACCTGCACGAGCTGCTGGGCATGTCCGACATCGTCACCCTGCACGTTCCGGAAACCGCTGCGACCCAGTGGATGATCGGCGAGAAGGAAATCCGCGCCATCAAGAAGGGCGGCATCCTGATCAACGCTGCTCGCGGCACCGTGGTCGAGCTGGACCACCTGGCCGCTGCGATCAAGGACAAGCACCTGATCGGCGCCGCCATCGACGTGTTCCCGGTCGAGCCGCGCTCCAACGATGAAGAGTTCGAAAGCCCGCTGCGTGGCCTGGACAACGTGATCCTGACCCCGCACATCGGTGGTTCCACCGCTGAAGCGCAGGCCAACATCGGTCTGGAAGTGGCAGAGAAACTGGTCAAGTACAGCGACAACGGTACTTCGGTATCGTCCGTGAACTTCCCGGAAGTGGCCCTGCCGGCTCACCCTGGCAAGCACCGCCTGCTGCACATCCACGAGAACATCCCGGGTGTGATGAGCGAGATCAACAAGGTCTTCGCCGAAAACGGCATCAACATCTCCGGTCAGTTCCTGCAGACCAACGAGAAGGTCGGCTACGTGGTGATCGACGTCGACGCCGAGTACTCGGAGCTGGCGCAAGAGAAGCTGCAACACGTCAACGGCACCATCCGTAGCCGCGTGCTGTTCTGATTCAGCGCTGAGCCACAAAAAAGGGAGCCCCTCGGGGCTCCCTTTTTCATGCCGGCGGAAAAGTCATTTCACCGTCACGGTGATCTTTTCCGAAACGATTGGCGGATCGAAGGCCATGTGGCCCTTGTCGCCCAGCTCCAGCTGCAAGGTGTGCTTGCCCGGCGCCAGGGTCAGTTCGGTTTCGGTCTGGGCCTTGCCGAAGTGGAGGTGGTTGGCATCGGTCGGGATCACGCTGCCCGCCGGGACGATTTCCTTGGCATCGACCAGCAGGTGATGGTGCCCGGTGTTCGCGGTCGGGTCGCCGGCCGGCGCCAGGGCAATGCCTTTGACTTCAAACTTGA
Organism: Pseudomonas sp. GW822-FHT03F08; assembly: GCF_058801265.1. NCBI lineage: Bacteria > Pseudomonadati > Pseudomonadota > Gammaproteobacteria > Pseudomonadales > Pseudomonadaceae > Pseudomonas > Pseudomonas sp. GW822-FHT03F08. Next base: position 312,342 of record NZ_JBXANC010000001.1, read on the forward strand.
CCTTGAATGTCTTGTCCACAACGGCACCGCTGCTCGGCTCGACAATACTCACTGAAGCACCGGCCGGTGCCGGTGTAGCGGCGCTGGCCATCATCGAAGCACTTAACAGAAGCCCTGCCAAAGCGGCGCGTGACATGAATGTTTTCATTCTCTTCTCCAGTTTTTCCGTAAAATCCGCGCGGTCATGACAACTTCATGACCATTCGTTGTCGAAGGCACTCGACAACCATAGCAAAGCGAGCCTGAACAGCAGGCCGCGACAATGATTTCAAAGGAGTGACCATGCGCTTTCTGCCTGGCCTGATCTGCCTGCTTCCCCTTCTGAGCCCGCTGGCTCATGCCGAACTGATTGATGACATCAACGACCGTGGCGAGTTGCGCATTGTCCTTGAGGCTAATACACCGCCCTTCAATTTCAAGGACGGCGACACACTCACGGGGTTCGAGGTCGAGCTTGGGCAACTGCTGGCCAACGAGCTGGATGTGCGCGCCGACTTCATCGTCACCGACGAAGCCGATCTGCTCCAGGGCGTCGAAAGCGGCAAGTACGACGTCGCGCTCAACCACATAGCACTGACCCCGGAACTCAAGGATCGTTTCGACTTCAGCGAACCTTACACGCAGGTCAATGCGCAGTTATTGGCAAAAAAGGATGAGCAGCCCCGCCCATTGGTGCTGGTACAGACGCTGACTGAGGAAAAACCGAAGGTCGGTCCGCCGGTAGATCTGGCGATTCCGTTTCAGAAGGGCAACCCGGCGTTTCACGCGAGTCTTGAGAATGCGTTGCAGCGGATCAGGACGGATGGGCGGCTGGAGGCGTTGTCGCAGAAGTGGTTGAACGCGCAGGCTACTGAAAACCTGAAGTGACGGTGTCTAGTCGAGTGCCTTGAGCGCCTGTGCGGCCTGCGGCAGTTCCAGTTCGCTGAAGACCTGCACGCCATGGCGCTTGAGCAAGGCTGCCGTGACACCTTCGCCACTCACCTTAACGCCGCTGAACGTCCCGTCATAGGTCAGCAGATTCCCGCAGGAAGGACTGTTGGCCTTGAGCACCGCCACACGAATTCCGTGTTTCTGCACCAGCACCAATGCCTGTCGCGCACCGTCGAGAAATTGCGCACTGACGTCCTCGCCCTCGGTGGTGATCACTGCCGCGAGACCATCCAGCACTTCACTGCCCTGCCCGCCTGGAATCTCCGCCGCCGCCCGGGGTGTCGGCAATCCGCCGGCCACTTCCGGGCACAGCGGCACGACACGCCCTTCGGCAATCCACTGTTCCAGCAGATCGAACGGCCCGCTGGCCCCGCCGTCATAACGCACGCGGTGCCCCAGCAGGCAGCGACTCACAAGAATCCTGTGCATCTCAGAACGGCTCGTTGCCACGGCGGCGGAACCAGCCTGTCAGCGACAGGCGCTCGCGATGGGCCGGCAACACTTCGTGGGGCACTTCACCGGAGAGAAACACCACCAGACAACCGCCGGTAGGTTGCACGTCATGGACGCGATCATTTTCCAGGTACATGCGCAACTGCCCGCCATCCTCCGGCAGCCAGCCGTCATTGAGGTAGATCACCGCCGAGACCATACGCCGGTCATCGTCGCGAAAACGGTCGACATGCCTGCGATAGAACGCACCCGGCGGGTACAGGGCGAAATGGCACTCGAAATCTTCCAGGCCCAGGAACAACCCACGGTTGAGTGCCTCACGCAGGCTGTCCATCAGGTTCAGATAACGGTCACTGGCCTCGGCCTGGCCGGGATCGATCCACTGGATATGGTCACCACGAATACCCTCGCGGACCTCCGACAACGGGCCACGTCCGACCCCCGCCGGCGCCAGTTCACCTTCGGCGTCACGTTTGCGGCACTCGGCGGCCAGCGCGCGGGTCAGATCCGCAGGCAGGAAAATGTTCTGCTGCGACCAGCCACGCTCGGCCAGGTCGTCGACGATACGTAACAGCAGCGGGTGTTCAGAGGATATTTGCATGGCGCGCATAGTATGCCTGCGCCGGGAATTCCGACAGAGCCACGCGGCGGCTTGATACGAATTCTCGACAAGTACTGGCACCGCACGGAGAATAGTCCGCTGCTGACAGGAGTCCCTATGCGCCGTTTGCTTTTTTCACTGTTGATGTTCTGCGTTTTGCCCGCCTGGGCAGACGGCCACGACCAGTTGTACAAGGTCGCCGGCTGGCCGGAACAACGCGCGCATTTCAATGACGCCCTGAGTGCCGCGCAACAGCGCTACCAGAACAGCCTGCCGCCGGCGGTGTTTCAGGCGCTGGTGAACAACAGCAATCAGCGCTTCGCCCCCCAGGCCGTGGATCAACGGGCCGAAGCGCAATTGCGCAAGAACCTCGCCGACCCGAAACCGGCCCTGTCGTTCTTTCAGTCACCGCTGGGCAAGAAGATCGTCGCCGCCGAACTGCTGGCAACCCGCCGCGATCAATTGGCCAAAAACGCCAAGGGCCTGCCGAAGATGCCGGCCAGCGACAGCCGCCTGCTGATCATCGGCCACCTCGCCCAGGCCCTGCCGGCCCGCGAAGCCGGCGCCGAAGTCAGCCTGGCGATTGCCGGCGTGGCGGCGGACAGCCTGAGTTCGATGATCCCTGGCCTGCTCGGCGGCGGTCAGGCCCAGGGCATGTTGAACGGTCAACGCCAGCGACTGATGGATCAGATCGGCGCCGACCTGAACAACACGCTGCTGTACGTCTATCGCGATTTGTCGGATGAAGAACTGGAAGAGTTCGCGACCTTTGCCGAGTCCACCGAAGGCAAGGCTTACTATCAGGCCGCGCTGGCGGCGATCCGCGCCGGGCTGGCCGTGGGGCAAAGCACCTCGAACCTCAATCAGTGATCTAGGGATTGCGGCCCTTGATCCGCTTGTTCAGGAACTCGAAATACTCCTCGCGCATTTCCGCCGTCTCATTGGCCAGGTGATGCCGCGCCTCCGCCAGCAACAGAATCTGCGGCCGGTCGAACTTCCACTTCAGCACTTGCAGGTTGTGCGGCCAATCCACCGTCATGTCCGCCTGGCCCTGAATGATCAGCGGCCGACGCGGACTTTTCTTCGCGTATTCCACGCGGTTGATCCAGCGTGACAACGCACCGACCCACGCCGTCGGCAAGCGTTTCGGCTGCAATGGATCGGCCTGCAGGAATGGCAGGAAATCCGGATCATTGGAGTTCTCGCTGAAACGCCGGGCGATGCCCCGGACGAAGGGCCTGAGCAGGTAATAACTGAACTGCGACCAGCCCCAGGCCCGCGGACGCACCAGCGGCGCCAGCAGAATCAGTTGGCCTTGCGCCGGGCTGTTTTCGCCATGGTTGAGCACGTGATCGACAATGATCGCACCGCCGGTACTTTGCCCGCACAAGTGCCACGGCTGCGGCAGCGCGATCGAGTGCGCCTCGGCGAACAGACCTTGCAGCGCATCCTGATACTCGGAGAAATCGCGGATGCTCGCGCGCTCGCCGCTCGACAGACCATGCCCCGGCAGATCGCAGGCAATCACCGCGAACCCCTGATCCAGTGCCCACTCGATCACATGCCGATAGAGACCGGTGTGGTCATAAAAACCATGAACCAGAAACAGCGTGGCCTTGGCCGTTTCCGCCGGCCACCAGCAATGACTGACCAACTCATAACCATCGACGTCGAACCGGCCCATGCCGCGCCAGACATCGCGTTCCGGGAAGTCGGTCTTGTAGAACCGCTGATACGCCTTCGCCTCCTCGGACAACGGCTGCCACTCGGCCAACGGCTTGAGGCTCGCACGCAGATGATCGGGATTGAAGGCAGCAGACATGGGCAATTCCAAAACGGTAAACGGACTTTATCGGCCTGCGATATTCATCTGTCGCGGCAAGCATGGCAAGCTAGCGCGCTCTCGAGGAACCAAATCCATGCGATCGCCCTACCGCACCGCACTGTTTGCCAGCCTGCTCGCCATCGTGTGTGCCGGCGTGCTGTGGGCCGCGTACGACTGGTTTCAGGGCCGCTACCTGCGGGCCTTCAGCGAACACACGGCGGTGTTTTCCGGCGATCCGCTGCGACTGCCCGACGACCTCGCCGGCCCCGGCAACATCCGCCTGGTGCATTTCTGGGACCCGGCCTGCCCGTGCAACGTCGGCAATCAGCAGCACCTGACCGAGATGGTCGAACAGTTCGGCCCCAAAGGTGTGGAGTTCTATGCCGTGCAGAAGTCCGGCAGCCACGGCCAGTTGCCCGCCACGCTCAGCAATCTCAAGACCATCGCGGTGCTGCCCGGCTCCGAACAGATCCCCGCCAGCCCGGCCGTGGCGATCTGGGACCGCAGCGGCAGACTGGCGTACTTCGGCCCGTACAGCGAAGGCCTGACGTGCAACTCCAGCAACAGTTTTATCGAGCCGATCCTGCAGGCATTGAGTGATGATCGTCCGGTGAATGCCACCCACACGCTGGCGGTCGGTTGCTACTGCCCGTGGCCGGTAGAAACGAAGTAAGGCATTCCGGACATTTCAAGGACAGCGATGCGCGGCACACGAGGCGTGTGCTAATTGTTTGCAGCCCGCACGGGCGGCAACCCCGAATGCACAAGGAGTCACCATGAAACGCGTCTTTACCGTTCTTGCCTTGCTCATCGTTGCACTGCTCGCCGCCGGCGGCTGGTACGTGTACAGCAAGCAACCGACGCGTCAGGGCCAGGTGGAGTTGCGCAACCTGCAAGGCTCGGTGACCGTGCGTTACGACGAACGCGGCGTGCCGCACATCCGTGCTGAAAACGAAACTGACCTCTATCGTGCCCTCGGTTACGTGCACGCCCAGGACCGGCTGTTCCAGATGGAAGCCATGCGCCGCCTGGCTCGGGGCGAACTGGCCGAAGTGCTCGGGCCGAAACTGCTCGACACCGACAAACTGTTCCGCAGCCTGCGCATTCGCGAACGCGCTGCCACTTACGTGGCCAGCCTCGACAAGCAGTCGCCGGCCTGGAAGGCCCTGCAAGCCTATCTGGACGGCATCAATCAGTATCAGGACTCGCACGCCGCCCCCGTCGAGTTCGACGTGCTGGGCATCCCCAAGCGGCCGTTCACCGCCGAAGACACCATCAGCGTCGCCGGCTACATGGCCTACAGCTTCGCCGCCGCGTTTCGCACCGAACCGTTGCTGACCTACGTGCGCGATCAGCTCGGCGCCGACTACCTCAACGTCTTCGACCTCGAGTGGCAGCCCAAGGGCGTGCTCGCCAAGGGCCACGCTGGCAAAGCACCGGCACTCGCCGCCGAAGACTGGAAAGACCTGAACGCCCTCGCCCGCCTCAGCGAACAGGCGCTGATCGAAAACGGCCTGCCGCAGTTCGAAGGCAGCAACGCCTGGGTGATTGCCGGCAGCCGCAGCAAGGGCGGCAAGGCATTACTGGCCGGCGATCCGCACATCCGTTTCTCGGTGCCGTCGGTGTGGTACGAAGCGCAACTGTCGGCGCCGGGTTTTGAACTCTACGGCCATCATCAGGCGCTGGTGCCATTTGCGTTTCTGGGACACAACCTGGATTTCGGCTGGAGCCTGACCATGTTCCAGAACGATGACCTGGACCTGATCGCCGAGAAGGTCAATCCGGACAACCCGAATCAGGTCTGGTATCACGGTCAGTGGACCGACATGGTCAGCACCGAGCAGCAGATTGCGGTGAAAGGCCAGGCGCCGGTGACCATCACCCTGCGCCAGTCGCCCCACGGGCCGATCGTCAACGACGCCCTCGGCACCGCCGCCGGGAAAACCCCGATTGCGATGTGGTGGGCATTCCTCGAAACGCCGAACCCGATCCTCGAAGGTTTCTACCAGCTCAACCGCGCCGACACCCTGGCCAAGGCTCGCGCCGCTGCTGCCAAGGTGCAGGCGCCGGGGCTGAACATTGTCTATGCCAACGCCAAGGGCGATATCGCCTGGTGGGCCTCGGCGCTGTTGCCCAAGCGTCCGGCCGGGGTCAAACCCGAGTTCATCCTCGATGGCAGCGGCAATCAGGCGGACAAGGACGGCTACTTCCCGTTCAGCGCCAACCCGCAGGAGGAGAACCCGGCGCGGGGCTATATCGTCTCGGCCAACTTCCAGCCCGTGTCGCCGACCGGCATGGAGATTCCCGGTTACTACAACCTCGCTGACCGTGGCCAGCAGCTCAACCGCCAGCTCGCCGACAAGAACGTGAAGTGGGACAACGAAGCCAACCAGAAGCTGCAACTGGGCACCACCACCGGTTACGGCCCGCGCGTGCTCGCGCCATTGCTGCCGGTATTGCGTGAAGTGGTGACTGACCCGGCGCAACTGAAACTGGTCGAGCAACTGGCCCAGTGGCAGGGCGACTATCCGCTGGATTCGGTCAGCGCGACGGTGTTCAACCAGTTCCTCTATGACCTGGCCGACGCGGCGATGCGCGATGAGCTGGGCAATGACATGTTCGAGACCTTGCTGTCGACCCGCGTGCTCGATGCAGCGTTGCCGCGACTGGCAGCCAACGCCGATTCACCGTGGTGGGACAACCGCAACACGCCAGGCAAGGAGACCCGCGCCGACACCGTGCACACCGCGTGGCAGGCGAGCATGGCGCACCTGAAACAGATCCTCGGCGACGATGCTTCCGGCTGGCAATGGGGCAAGGCGCACACGCTGACCCATGGTCATCCGTTGGGTCAGCAGAAACCGCTGGATCGCATCTTCAATGTCGGCCCGTTTGCCGCACCGGGCACCCATGAAGTGCCGAACAACCTCTCGGCGAAGATCGGCCCCGCGCCATGGCCGGTGACCTACGGCCCGTCGACTCGGCGGCTGGTGGACTTCGCCGACCCTGCTCACAGCCTGACGATCAACCCGGTCGGCCAGAGCGGCGTGCCGTTCGACAGTCACTATGACGATCAGGCGGAAGCGTATGTGGACGGGCTGTATGTGCAGGCGCATTTCAGTGATGAAGAGGTGACGGCGAATACGCGCAGTACCTTGAAGCTGTTGCCGGCGCGGGCGGCGCAATAAGCGCCGTTCAAACCATCGCCGCAAAGTTCAGCCGAAACTGCTGCGGCGTCACCCCCAGCCGGCGGTTGAACACGCTGCGCATGTGTTGCGCATCGCGAAACCCGCATTGATACGCCACCGTTTTCAGCGGCGCCGTGGTGCTTTCGAGCATCACCCGCGCCGCATCCACCCGCGCCCGTTCGACGAACTCCGCCGGGGTGACTTTCGCTTCGCGAGCAAACACCCGGGAGAAATTCCGTGCGCTCATGTTGGCGGCATTCGCCAGGTCGGCGATGGTCAGGTCGCCGGTGAGATTGGCCAGCACGTACAGTTGCACCATCGCCACCGCCGACGTCGGTTCGGCGTGGGGCGTGAGAAACGGGCTGAACTGCGACTGCCCGCCCGAGCGCTGGGTAAACACCACCAGCCGCTTGGCCACGCTCAGCGCCACCTCGGCACCGTAGTCACGCGCCAGCAGGTACAGCGACAGATCGATCCCCGCCGTCACCCCCGCCGAGGTGTAGAGCTGACCATCCTCGACGTACAGCCGATCGGCCTCGACCCGGCTCGACGGGCACAACTGCGCCAGCGCCTCGGCGTCGTTCCAATGAGTGGTGACCGTACGCCCTTCCAGCAACCCGGCACGGGCAAGCATGAACGCACCGTTGCAGATCGAACCGAACCGCCGCGCCCGCCCGCAGGCCTCACGCAACCAGGCATCGAACGTGCTGCCGAAATCCAGGAACGGCAACTGCGGCCCACCGGCCACCAGCAGCAAATCGCAGGCTTCCTGCACGTCGCTGAAATGCCGGTGAGCACTCAGGGTCAGCCCGTTGGAACACGCCATCGGTCCGCGCTCGACGCCGATCACTTCGAGCCGGTAATGATCCTCCGGCGCCAGGAAGCGGTTGGCCTCGGCGAACACATCCATGGGCCCGCTGACGTCCAGCGCCTGCACGCCGGGGAACACCACGATGGCAACGGTTCTGTTCATGGCGATATCGGCTCCCGGGGAATGGCGGATCAGCGCCAACCCTAGCCAATCCACGCCGCAGAAGCGAGCTGGCACGATTTGCAGGTGGAATGGCAAGGATCGCAGCCATGGATCGATTGTCCGGTTTTGCCCCCGGGAACAGACTTTCTCCATCAGCGCCGTGACGGCGTTTTCGACGAGGAAGCTCAACATGACCACGACCATCGCCGGTATCCAGATCCCCGACAGCGCCCTCGCCCGGGCCACCACCGAATACATCCGCGACATCGAATCCGACCTGCTCTACCACCATTCGCGCCGGGTGTTTCTGTTCGGTGCCTTGAGCGGCGAACGCCAGCAACTGGCCTACGATCCGGAGCTGCTGTACGTCGGTGCGATGTTCCACGACCTGGGGCTGGTCGATGGTCACCGCAGCGACGACGAACGTTTCGAAGTCGATGGCGCCAACGCCGCGGCGGCGTTTCTCAAGCCTTACGGGTTGAGTGATGACGACATCGAACAGGTCTGGCTGTCGATCGCCCTGCACACCACACCGGGCGTACCGAAGCATCTGCGTCCGACCGTGGCGCTGGTGACGGCAGGCGTCGAGATGGATGTGCTGGGCATGGATTACGCCGCGTTCACCACCGTGCAGCGCGAGGCGGTGGTGCATGCGCATCCACGGGGCGAGGGTTTCAAGGAGTGCATCATCTGCGCGTTCGCCGATGGCTTGCGTCATCGCCCGCAGACGACGTTCGGCAATGTAAAGACTGATGTGCTGAAGGATCAGGCGCCGGGGTTCAAGCCGATGAACTTTGTCGAAGTCATCCGCCAATCGCCCTGGGTGTCCTGACCGGGCATAAAAAAACCTCGCGGCCGGTAACGGTCGCGAGGTTTTTTTGTGTCGGAAGACTTAAGCCGCTTCCGGCGTCTGCGCCCGGCGCACGTCCGGTTGTTTCCACGAATCGGCAGCGCCTTCTTCGATGGCTTGCTGGATCGCCTTGCGGCGCGACTCTTCGGCACGGCGGCTGAAGAACCAGACCATGAAGGTCACCAGCGACACCGCCAACAGAATCAGGCTGGCCACGGCGTTGATCTCAGGCTTCACGCCCAGACGCACCGCCGAGAACACTTCCATCGGCAGGGTCGTCGAACCCGGGCCGGAGACGAAGCTCGCCAGCACCAGGTCGTCCAGCGACAGGGCGAACGACATCATGCCGCCCGCCGCCAGCGACGGTGCGATCATCGGGATGGTGATCAGGAAGAACACCTTCCACGGCCGCGCACCCAGGTCCATCGCTGCTTCTTCGATGGACAGATCCAGCTCACGCAGACGCGCCGACACCACCACCGCCACATACGCCGCACAGAACGTGGTGTGAGCGATCCAGATGGTGACGATGCCACGCTCCTGTGGCCAGCCGATCATCTGCGCCATGGCCACGAACAGCAGCAACAGCGACAGACCGGTAATCACCTCAGGCATTACCAGCGGCGCAGTGACCAGGCCGCCGAACAGCGTACGGCCCTTGAAGCGCGTGATGCGGGTCAGGACGAACGCCGCCAGCGTGCCCAGCGCCACTGCCGCGACGGCGGTGTAGCAGGCGATTTCCAGCGAGCGCACCACCGAGCCCATCAGTTGGGTGTTGTCGAGCAGGCCGACGTACCACTTGATCGACCAGCCGCCCCACACCGTCACCAGTTTCGAGGCGTTGAACGAGTAGATCACCAGGATCAGCATCGGCAGATAGATGAACAACAGGCCGAGCACCAGCATCAGGCTGGAGAAACGGAAGCGCTTCATTCTTTACCCTCCATTTCCTTGGCCTGACTGCGGTTGAACAGGATGATCGGCACGATCAGGATCGCCAGCATCACCACCGCCAGGGCGGACGCCACCGGCCAGTCACGGTTGTTGAAGAACTCTTGCCAGAGCACTTTACCGATCATCAGGGTTTCCGGACCGCCGAGCAGTTCCGGGATCACGAACTCGCCCACCACCGGGATGAACACCAGCATGCAGCCGGCGATGATCCCGTTCTTGGACAGCGGAATAGTGATTTTCCAGAAGCTGTTGAACGTGCTCGAACCCAGATCGGACGCCGCTTCCAGCAAGCTGTTGTCGTGCTTCACCAGGTTGGCGTACAGCGGCAGGATCATGAACGGCAGGTACGAGTAGACGACGCCGATGTACACCGCGAGGTTGGTGTTGAGGATCTGCAGCGGCTCATCGATGAAGCCCATGCTCATCAGGAAACCGTTGAGCAGGCCGTTGTTGCTGAGGATGCCCATCCACGCATAGACGCGGATCAGGATCGCGGTCCAGGTCGGCATCATGATCAGCAGCACCAGCACCGTCTGCACTTCCTTACGGGCACTGGCGATGGCATAGGCCATCGGGTAGCCGATCAGCAGGCACAACAGCGTGCTGAAGAACGCCATCTTCAGCGAACCGAGGTACGCCGAGATGTAGAGTTCGTCGTCACCGAGCATCGCGTAGTTGCCCAGGTTCAGCAGCACTTGCAGCTTCTGGTCAACGAAGCTGTAGATCTCGGTGTACGGCGGGATGGCCACGTCTGCTTCGGCAAAGCTGATCTTCAGAACGATGAAGAACGGCAGCATGAAGAACAGGAACAGCCAGATGAACGGCACCCCGATGACCAGTTGGCGGCCACCGGGAATTATTCGATTGAGCCGGCGTTTGAATTTGCGCATGTTCATGAGCGAAGTACCACGCCGCTGTCATCTTCCCAGTACACGTACACCTGATCACCCCAGGTCGGACGTGCGCCACGACGCTCGGCGTTGGCCACGAACGACTGCACCAGTTTGCCGCTCGGCAATTCGACGTAGAACACCGAGTGGCCGCCGAGGTAGGCGATGTCGTGCACCTTGCCGCTGGACCAGTTGTATTCGCAGGTCGGCATTTCGGCGGTGACCAGCAGTTTTTCCGGACGGATCGCGTAGGTCACGGACTTGTCCTGCACCGAGGTGCTGATGCCGTGGCCGACGTAGATCTGCCGGTCGAGGTCCTTGCAGGTGATGGTCGCGTGGCCTTCGGCGTCGTCGATCACTTCACCTTCGAAGATGTTCACGTTGCCGATGAATTCGCAGACCAGGCGGCTGGTCGGGGTTTCGTAGATGTCGATCGGGCTGCCGATCTGGGCGATCCAGCCCAGGTGCATGATCGCGATGCGCTCGGCCATGGTCATGGCCTCTTCCTGGTCGTGGGTCACCATCACGCAGGTCACACCCACGCGCTCGATGATTTCCACCAGTTCCAGCTGCATCTGCGAACGCAGTTTCTTGTCCAGTGCGCCCATCGGTTCGTCGAGCAGCAACAGCTTCGGCCGCTTGGCCAGCGAACGCGCCAGCGCCACACGCTGACGCTGGCCGCCGGACAACTGGTGCGGCTTGCGCTTGGCGTACTGGCTCATCTGCACCAGCTTGAGCATCTCGGCCACGCGGGCGTCGATCTCGGCCTTGGGAATCTTGTCCTGCTGCAGGCCGAACGCGATGTTCTGCGCCACGGTCATGTGCGGGAACAGAGCGTACGACTGGAACATCATGTTGATCGGTCGCTCGTACGGCGGCATGTCGGTGATGTCGACGCCGTCGAGGAAAATGCGCCCCTCCGTGGGCCGTTCGAACCCTGCCAGCATCCGCAGCAGAGTGGATTTGCCCGATCCCGAACCGCCGAGCAGAGCGAAGATCTCGCCCTTTTTGATTTCCAGGGACACATCGTCCACGGCAACCGTCTCGTCGAACTTCTTCGTGACCCGGTCGATTTTAACCAGCACCTGCTTAGGTGTCTGGTCGCCCTCGAGGGCTTTCTTATAGGCGCCGGAGGCAACTGCCATTTACGAAACTCCCAGAAAAAAAGAGTGCAGTTCGCCCACGCAAGACGAACCCAGGATAGTTTGTACGTTGAAGCTATTTACCCGACTTGACCTTGGTCCAGCTGCGGGTCATCAAACGCTGAATATTCGGCGGCAACTCGATCGACACGTAAGTCTTGTCGAGAACGGCCTGCGGTGGATAAACCGCTTCGTCGGTGCGAATGGACTGCTCCATCAGCTTGTCCGAACCCGGATTGGGGTTGGCGTAACCGACGTAATCACTGACCTGGGCGATCACCTCAGGTTTCAGCAAATAGTTGATGAAGGCGTGGGCTTCCTTGACGTTGGACGAGTCCTTCGGAATCGCCAGCATGTCGAACCAGAGCGCGCCGCCCTCTTTCGGGATGGCGTAGGCGATGTTCACGCCTTTCTTGGCTTCTTCGGCGCGGTGCTTGGCCTGGAAGATGTCGCCGGAGAAACCGATGGCCACGCAGATGTCGCCGTTGGCCAGATCGCCGATGTATTTCGAGGAGTGGAAGTAGGTCACGTAGGGACGCACCGCCAGCAACTTGGCCGTGGCTTTCTCGTAGTCCTTGGGATCGGTGCTGTTGGCGTTCAGGCCCATGTAGTTGAGCACGGTCGGCATCATTTCATCGGCCGAATCGAGGAACGCCACGCCGCAGCTGTGCAGTTTCTTGATGTTCTCAGGCTCGAACAGCACGCTCCAGGAGTCGATCTTGTCGACGCCGAGCACGGCTTTCACTTTATCGACGTTGTAGCCGATGCCGTTGGTGCCCCACAGGTACGGCACGGCGTACAGGTTGCCCGGATCGTTCTGTTCCAGACGCTTGAGCAGCACCGGGTCGAGGTTGGAATAGTTCGGCAGCTGCGCCTTGTCGAGCTTCTGGAACGCGCCCGCCTTGATCTGCTTGCCAAGGAAGTGGTTCGACGGCACGACCACGTCGTAACCGGTACGCCCGGCAAGCAGTTTGCCTTCCAGGGTCTCGTTGGAGTCGAACACGTCGTAGACCGGCTTGATCCCGGTTTCTTTCTGGAAATCGGCCAGGGTGGTCTCGCCGATGTAATCCGACCAGTTATAAATATGCACAGTACCGGCGGCTTGGGCACCGACAGCGAACGTCAGGCCGGCAGCGGCCAGCAGGGCATTGCGCAAAGAAGAAAAAATAGGCAAGTGGAGGTCCTCTAATTTAGTTGGGCCCAAGTTGCCCCGCGCTGCATGACAGTCACGGTTGCCCGGCAACAAAACCGGCGCGCAACTTACCCTCGAAAAACCGTTCCAGCAAAACTTTCTGTCATTTAATTGCACCGCTGGCCGTCCTTGCGAACGCGACGGCCAGCGGTTGCTGCGTCAAACCGGCTTATTTACCGGATTTGATCTTGGTCCAGCTGCGAGTCATTTCACGCTGGGTCGCCGCCGGCAGATCGGCGATGGCATACAGCTTGGCCTGCACGTCGGCTGGCGGGTAGATGCCTGGATCGCTGGTGATGTCTTTTTCCACCAGTGCCGTTGCAGCGGCGTTACCGTTCGGGAAACGTACGGCGTTGGTGATGCCGGCCATGACTTCAGGCTTCTGCAGGAAGGTCATGAACTTGTAGGCGCCTTCAACGTTTTCGGCATCCTTCGGAATGGCGACCATGTCGAAGAAGCTGCCAGCGCCTTCTTTCGGAATCGCATAGCTGACTTTCACCTTGTCACCGGCCTCGGCGGCACGGGACTTGGCCTGCTGCACGTCACCCGAGTAGCCGACCGCTACGCAGATGTTGCCGTTGGCCAGGTCCGAGATGTACTTGGACGAGTGGAAGTAGGTGATCGAAGGACGAATCTTGAGGAACAGGTCCTCGGCTTTCTTGATGTCTTCTTTCTTCTGGGAGTCGGTTGGCAGGCCCAGGTAGTGCAACGCGACCGGGAGCATTTCGGTCGGCGAATCGAGGAAGCTCACGCCGCAGCCCTTGAGCTTGGCGATGTTTTCCGGCTTCAGCAGTACGTCCCAGGAATCGATCTTGTCGACGCCCAGCGCAGCCTTGACCTTCTCCGGGTTGTAGCCGATGCCGATCGAACCCCACATGTACGGGAAGGCGTGCTTGTTGCCCGGGTCGCTGACCGACACGGCCTTGAGCAGGTCCTGGTTCAGGTTCTTCCAGTTAGGCAGTTTGGACTGATCCAGCTCCTGGTAGACACCGGCCTTGATCTGCTTGGCCAGGAAGTTGTTCGACGGCACGACCACGTCGTAGCCGGACTTGCCCGCCAGCAGCTTGGCTTCCAGGGTTTCGTTGGAGTCGAACACGTCGTAGACGACCTTGATCCCCGACTCTTTCTCGAAGTTCGCGATGGTGTCCGGAGCAATGTAGTCGGACCAGTTGTAGACGTGCAGCACTTTGTCGTCCGCGTGAACCGCGCCCGCCATCATGCCCGCGACGGACAGGGCCAGAAGAGTCTTGCCAGCAAGCTTTTTACCTAATGCCTTCATGCGTCATGCTCCAAATTTTTCTTTTTTGAACCACTTTGTTCAGCGGCCGAACCCGGACAACTGGAACCGCGGCTAGTCTGGCAAGATACGAGGCGGTCTTTCAAGAAAAGACCAGCCTTTCTGACAGCTCCGAGCGACAGCGCAACAGCTCCATCGCTCAGAGCCTAGCACTTAGCCCTGCAATGCACTGAGGGTCAGGTCCAGGCACTTGCGCGCCTTGGTCACCAGCTCATCGATCTCCGCCTTGCTGATCACCAGCGGCGGCGCGATGATCATGGTGTCGCCCACGGCGCGCATGATCAGCCCGTTGTCGAAGCAGAACTGGCGGCAGATCATGCCCACACCCTTGCCTTCGTAACGCTTGCGAGTGGCTTTGTCCTGCACCAGCTCGATGGCCCCCAGCAGACCGACTCCGCGCACTTCTCCCACCAACGGGTGATCGTTCAGCTCGCGCAGACGTTTCTGCAAATACGGTGCCGTTTCTTCATGGGCGCGTTCGATGATTTTCTCTTCGCGCAGAATCCGGATGTTTTCCAGACCCACCGCCGCCGCCACCGGGTGACCGGAGTAGGTGAAGCCGTGGTTGAAATCGCCACCCTCGTTGAGCACCGCCACCACTTCGTCGCGCACGATCAGGCCACCCATCGGGATGTAGCCGGACGTCAGGCCTTTGGCGATGGTCATCATGTGGGGCTTGAGGTCGTAGAAATCGCTGCCGAACCATTGGCCGGTACGACCGAAACCGCAGATCACTTCGTCCGCCACGAACAGGATGTCGTACTTGGCGAGGATTTCCTTGATGCGCGGCCAGTAGGTGTCAGGCGGAATGATCACGCCGCCGGCACCCTGGATCGGCTCGGCAATGAAGGCACCGACGTTGTCGACGCCGACTTCCAGAATCTTCTCTTCCAGCTGATTGGCTGCCCAGATCCCGAATTCTTCCGGGGTCATGTCGCCGCCTTCGGCGAACCAGTACGGCTGAGCGATATGGACGATGCCCGGAATCGGCAAGTCGCCCTGCTCGTGCATATACGTCATGCCGCCCAGGCTCGCGCCGGCCACGGTGGAGCCGTGGTAGCCGTTCTTGCGGCTGATGATGACTTTCTTGTTCGGCTGGCCCTTGATCGCCCAGTAGTGGCGAACCATGCGCAGCATGGTGTCGTTGCCTTCGGAGCCGGAACCGGTGAAGAACACATGGTTCATGCCTTCCGGCGCCACGTCGGCGATGGCCTTGGCCAGTTCCAGTGCCGGTGGGTGGGCGGTCTGGAAGAACAGGTTGTAGTAAGGCAGCTCGCGCATTTGCTTGGCGGCCGCATCGGCCAGCTCATCGCGCCCATAACCGATCGCCACACACCACAGACCCGCCATGCCATCGAGGATCTTGTTGCCCTCGCTGTCCCACAGGTACACGCCCTTGGCGTTGGTGATGATCCGTGGACCCTTTTCTTTCAGCTGTTTGAAGTCGCTGAACGGGGCCAGGTGGTGATCGCTGCTGAGGGCTTGCCACTCACGGGTTTGCGGGTTGTTGCTGGTCATGCCAATTCTCCTTGTTATCGGTGAAGGCGCGGCGGCTGGCCACCGCGCCCGGCGTATCAGACGGCGAAGAGCAGGTACTCACGCTCCCAGGAACTGATCACGCGCTTGAAGTTTTCATGCTCGGCCCGCTTGACCGCGACGTAGCCGGTGATGAAGGTCTTGCCCAGGTATTTCTCGATGGTTGCGCTGTTTTCCATACGCTCCAGCGCGTCTTCGATGGTCAGTGGCAGGCGCAGGTTGCGGCGCTCGTAACCACGGCCCACGACCGGCGCGCTCGGGTTGAGGCCCTCGACCATGCCGATGTAGCCGCAGAGCAGGCTCGCGGCAATCGCCAGGTACGGGTTGGCGTCGGCGCCCGGCAGGCGGTTTTCCACCCGACGGTTCTGCGGGCCGGCATCCGGTACGCGCAGGCCCACGGTGCGGTTTTCTTCGCCCCACTCCACGTTTACTGGCGCGGAGGTATCCGGCAGGAAGCGGCGGAACGAGTTGACGTTCGGTGCGAACAGCGGCAGCAATTCCGGGATCAGTTTCTGCAGGCCACCGATGTGGTGCAGGAACAACTGGCTCATGGTCCCGTCTTCGTTGGAGAACACGTTCTTGCCGGTCTCGATGTCGATGATGCTCTGGTGCAGGTGCATCGCACTGCCCGGCTCACCGGTCATCGGCTTGGCCATGAAGGTGGCGGCCACGTTGTGCTTGAGGGCGGCCTCACGCATGGTGCGTTTGAACACCAGGATCTGGTCGGCGAGGGACAAGGCATCGCCGTGACGGAAGTTGATTTCCATCTGCGCGGTGCCGTCCTCGTGGATCAGCGTGTCGAGGTCCAGCTCCTGCAGTTCGCACCAGTCGTAGACGTCTTCGAACAGCGGATCGAATTCGTTCGCCGCTTCGATGGAGAACGACTGACGACCGATTTCCGGACGCCCGGAACGGCCGACTGGCGGCTGCAACGGATAGTCGGGGTCGTCGCTGCGCTTGGTCAGGTAGAACTCCATTTCCGGCGCCACGATCGGCTGCCAGCCCTTGTCGGCATAGAGTTTCAGGACTTTCTTGAGGACGTTGCGCGGCGACAGCTCGATCGGGTTGCCTTGCTTGTCGTAGGTGTCGTGGATCACCTGGGCGGTCGGCTCGATGGCCCATGGCACCAGGTACACGGCGTTCTGGTCGGGGCGGCAGATCATGTCGATGTCGGCCGGGTCGAGCAGTTCGTAATAGATGTCGTCTTCGACGTAGTCGCCGGTCACGGTCTGCAACAGAACGCTCTCTGGCAGGCGCATGCCTTTTTCGGCGATGAACTTGTTGGTCGGCGAGATCTTGCCCCGGGTGATACCGGTCAAGTCGCCGATCATGCATTCGACTTCTGTGATCTTGTGGTCTTTCAACCAATCGGTGAGCTGGTCGAGGTTGTTACTCATAAATGCCTCTGGGCTGAGTCTCCTGACGCGTGTCAGGCAAGTTTGACGCACGGGGCGTCGCGTTAAGGGGGCTTGCTTGCGCGCAGTACCGGCTTACGCCTGGCACCGCGCATAGACAATGAAGGAGGAGCTTACCTGCCCTTTACGCTGGCGTTGCATTTCCTGTGCACATTCCGGGCGTGCAGAATCACGGGCACGGCGACGGGCGCGGTGCAGGCCGGAAGAAGGAAAGAGATCTATATTGAAAGGAGAACCGCTAAAGAGGATGCCCCCGCATGCGTCCAGAATATCGGACGCTGTCGCCTGATCTGCCGTGGACAGAGACACCGCTGGCAGGCTGCGAGCCTTGCTGGCTGCGCTGCGGACGGACGTGTCGCCACTGATGTGATAAGCATGCAGACCGGACTGCAAGGAGCAGTCGGTGACGCCGATTAACGGCAGGCGAGACATGAAGCACCCCGGTATTATTGCTGTTATGGGTTTGACCCGAGCTTAGCCTTGTTCATTTTTTTACACAACACCCCCGTAAAAAATACAACACGGCCTGCTCAAGCCTGCGGGTGGCGTGTCCTCCATGGATAAAAAAATGCCCCAAAGTGCCCCATAAATGCCCTCATGGCGCTTTTTCAGGGCAAAAAAGGCCTCGCTTGACTTCGGCAGGCCGTTCGGGTTGACTGAAACCAGAAAAGATCAATGATTGATATTTTTAACAACAAAGGTGTTGCATCATGTCGGTACCCCCGCGTGCCGTTCAGCTTAACGAAGCGAACGCGTTCCTTAAGGAACATCCTGAGGTTCTGTACGTTGACCTTCTGATTGCGGATATGAATGGTGTGGTGCGCGGCAAGCGCATCGAACGCACCAGCCTCCACAAGGTTTACGAGAAAGGCATCAACCTGCCGGCCTCTCTATTTGCTCTGGATATCAATGGTTCGACGGTGGAAAGCACCGGCCTGGGCCTGGACATCGGCGACGCCGACCGTATCTGCTATCCAATCCCCGACACCCTGTGCAACGAGCCATGGCAGAAGCGCCCTACCGCGCAACTGTTGATGACCATGCACGAACTCGAAGGTGACCCTTTCTTCGCCGATCCGCGCGAAGTACTCCGTCAAGTTGTTGCAAAGTTTGACGAGCTGGGCTTGACCATCTGCGCCGCATTCGAACTCGAGTTCTACCTGATCGACCAGGAAAACGTGAACGGCCGCCCTCAGCCGCCACGCTCGCCGATCTCCGGCAAACGCCCGCATTCGACCCAGGTTTACCTGATCGACGACCTCGACGAATACGTCGACTGCCTCCAGGACATTCTGGAAGGTGCGAAAGAGCAAGGCATCCCGGCCGACGCCATCGTCAAGGAAAGTGCCCCGGCGCAGTTCGAAGTGAACCTGCACCACGTCGCCGACCCGATCAAGGCGTGCGATTACGCGGTCCTGCTCAAGCGTCTGATCAAGAACATCGCCTACGACCATGAAATGGACACCACCTTCATGGCCAAGCCGTACCCGGGTCAGGCCGGCAACGGTCTGCACGTCCACATTTCGATTCTGGATAAACAAGGCAAAAACATTTTTGCCAGCGAGGATCCCGAGCAGAACGCCGCACTGCGTCACGCGATCGGCGGTGTGCTCGAGACCCTGCCCGCGCAGATGGCTTTCCTCTGCCCGAACGTCAACTCCTACCGTCGTTTCGGCGCACAGTTCTACGTGCCGAACTCGCCGAGCTGGGGCCTGGACAACCGCACCGTGGCCCTGCGCGTACCGACCGGCTCCGCCGACGCGGTCCGTCTGGAACACCGCGTTGCCGGCGCCGACGCCAACCCGTACCTGCTGATGGCTTCGGTCCTGGCGGGCGTGCACCACGGTCTGGTCAACAAAATCGAACCGGGCGCTCCGGTCGAAGGCAACAGCTACGAGCAGAACGAGCAGAGCCTGCCGAACAACTTGCGCGATGCCCTGCGCGAGCTGGACGACAGCGAGGTGATGGCCAAGTACATCGATCCTAAGTACATCGATATCTTCGTCGCCTGTAAGGAAAGCGAGCTGGAGGAGTTCGAACACTCCATCTCCGACCTTGAGTACAACTGGTACCTGCATACCGTTTAAGCGGATTGCAGCAAAAGAAAACGCCGTTGGCTTCTCAGCCCGCGGCGTTTTTTATTGGCCCCTGTGGCACATGGCCAAGCTCTGCGTACAATGCCCGATGCCCCGCAGGAGACTTTCATGACGCGTCCCGCCCCCGTCCGCAAACCCCGTGCCCGCAGCCAGGCGCGGATCGATTCGATACTCGACGCCGCGCGCACGCTGCTGGCCGCCGAGGGCGTGGCGAGCCTGTCGGTCTACAGCGTCGCCGAGCGCGCGCAGATCCCACCCTCCTCGGTCTACCATTTCTTCGCCAGCGTCCCGGCCTTGCTCGAGGGCCTGACGGCGGATGTCCACGCGGCTTTCCGCGCCTGCCTGCAAGCGCCGATCGATCACGACGCCCTGCGCGACTGGCGCGACCTGTCACGACTGGTCGAGCAACGGATGCTGGAGATCTACGACGAAGACGCCGCCGCCCGGCAACTGATCCTCGCGCAACACGGCCTCACCGAAGTCACCCAGGCCGACCGCCAGCACGATCTGGAACTGGGCGACCTGATGCACAAGCTGTTCGATCATCACTTCGAACTGCCGAAGCTGCCGGACGACGTCGACGTGTTCGCACTGGCGATGGAACTGGGCGACCGCGTCTACGCCCGCTCGGTGCAGCAGCACGGGCAAATCACGCCACGCATGGCCGAGGAAGGGATGCGCGTGTTCGATGCCTACATCGGGCTGTATCTGCCGCCCTATCTGCCCAAGCGTATTCTCTAGCGCCGCACGACAGACACAAAAAACCCCGAAGGGCTCACACCCTTCGGGGTTGTTTTTTACTCACAGGCTTACAACTTGGCGATGGACACCTCGGTGGATTTCACGAAGGCGATCACTTCGCTGCCGACCTCCAGTTCCAGCTCCTTGACCGAACGGGTGGTGATCACCGACGTGACGATGCCGGAAGCGGTCTGCACGTCGATTTCCGACAGCACGTCGCCGAGAACGATCTCCTTGATCGCGCCTTTGAACTGGTTGCGTACGTTGATGGCTTTGATAGTCATGGCATTGATTCCTGTCGTTTGCTTGAGTTATTGAGCCCAACGCAGTTGCGTAGGCAAGGGTGAAACGGGCTCCGGCGCCGGCGGCTCGCCGGGCAGGGACAACACACGGTTGAGTACTTCGGTTTCCAGCGCTGCCAGTCGATGGGAGCCACGCACCCGAGGGCGCGGCAGCTCCACCTGCAGATCGAGACCGACTTCGCCGTCCTCGATCAGAATCACCCGGTCGGCAATCGCCACCGCTTCGCTGACATCGTGGGTCACCAGCAACACGGTGAAACCATGCTGTTGCCAGAGACGTTCGATCAGTTGCTGCATCTCGATCCGGGTCAGCGCGTCCAGTGCGCCCAACGGTTCGTCGAGCAACAGCAGGCGCGGTTGATGGATCAAAGCGCGCGCCAGTGCCACACGCTGCTTCTGCCCGCCGGACAAGGCCGCCGGCCATTCGTTGGCGCGATCGGCGAGGCCGACTGCATCCAGCGCTTCCAGGGCTTGCGGACGCCAGTTGCCTTTAAGGCCGAGACCGACGTTGTCGATGATCTTTTTCCATGGCAGCAACCGTGCTTCCTGGAACATCAATCGGGTGTCTTCCTGCGCGTCGCTCAGCGGTGCAGCGCCGGCCAGCAGGTCGCCGCCGGTGGGTTGATCGAGGCCAGCGAGCAAGCGCAACAACGTGCTTTTGCCGCATCCGCTGCGTCCGACCACGGCGACGAACTGTCCCGCCGGAATGTGCAGGTCGATGCCCCGCAACACCTGCCGCGAACCGAAGGTCTTTTGCAGATTGCGCACCGCCAGCGGAATGCCGCGCAGCAGGCGTGGAGGTTGTTGAGCGGTCATGCCGCACCTCCTTTCGCCACTTGATACGCCGGATGCCAGCGCAGCCACACACGCTCAAGTCCACGGGCCGCGAGGTCGGCCAGTTTGCCGAGCACCGCGTAAAGCAGAATCGCCAGCACCACCACGTCGGTCTGCAAAAACTCACGGGCATTCATCGCCAGGTAACCGATGCCCGAGCTGGCAGAGATGGTTTCCGCCACGATCAGCGTCAGCCACATGAAGCCCAGCGCAAAACGCACGCCGACCAGAATCGAAGGCAACGCCCCCGGCAGAATCACCTGCCAGAACAGGCTGAAACCGGACAAGCCATAACTGCGGGCCATTTCCACCAGCGCCGGATCGACGTTGCGGATGCCGTGATAGGTGTTGAGGTAGATCGGGAACAACGTGCCCAACGCCACCAGGAAAATCTTCGCCGACTCGTCGATGCCGAACCACAGGATCACCAGCGGAATCAGCGCCAGATGCGGCACGTTGCGGATCATCTGCACCGAGCTGTCGAGCAGGCGTTCGCCCCACTTCGACAGGCCGGTGATAAAGCCCAGCACCAGGCCGATGCTGCCACCGATGGTGAAGCCCAGCGCCGCACGCCAGCCACTGATCGCCAGGTGCGTCCAGATTTCACCACTGCGCACCAGGCTCACACCGGC
Source organism: Pseudomonas sp. GW822-FHT03F08 (assembly GCF_058801265.1). NCBI lineage: Bacteria > Pseudomonadati > Pseudomonadota > Gammaproteobacteria > Pseudomonadales > Pseudomonadaceae > Pseudomonas > Pseudomonas sp. GW822-FHT03F08. Next base: position 334,193 of record NZ_JBXANC010000001.1, read on the forward strand.
TTCGATCACCGCCACCGGCGCCGGCAGAATCCGCGTCGACAGCCAACCCGCCGACACCGACAACTGCCACACCGCCAGCAACAACACCGGCAACGCCCAGGGCGCGAGGCTGTGGATAAATTTCTTCATGGCGGCGCCTCAGCTCTGGGACGCGGCTTTGGGAAGGATGTCGTTAGCCACCATTTCGCCGAACGGGCTGACGTAACCGGCGCTTTTCGGCAGTTCAGGACGTTCGACGTCGAGGTGCGGGAACAGCAGCTCGGCGACCCGATACGACTCCTCGAGGTGCGGGTAACCGGAGAAGATGAAGGTATCGATGCCCAGATCCGCGTATTCCTTCACGCGTGCAGCTACAGTCGGACCGTCGCCGACCAGCGCTGTACCGGCACCGCCGCGCACCAGGCCGACGCCGGCCCACAGGTTCGGGCTGACTTCGAGGTTGTCACGACTGCCACCGTGCAGCGCGGCCATGCGTTGCTGGCCGACCGAATCGAACCGCGCCAGTGACGCCTGGGCACGTTTGATGGTGTCGTCGTCCAGATGCGAAATCAGGCGATCCGCCGCTTGCCAGGCTTCGGCGTTGGTTTCCCGCACGATCACATGCAGACGGATGCCGAAGCGCACAGTGCGGCCGAGTTTGGCGGCCTTGGCCCGAACCTGTTCGATCTTCTCGGCAACGGCTGCTGGCGGCTCGCCCCAGGTCAAAACCATTTCCACTTGTTCGGCGGCCAAATCCTGCGCCGCTTCCGACGAACCACCAAAGTACAGCGGCGGACGCGGTTGCTGGATCGGTGGATAGAGCAATTTGGCGCCCTTCACGCTGATGTGCTCGCCGTCGTAATCCACGGTTTCGCCTTCCAGTACACGACGCCAGATCCGGGTGAATTCCACCGAGGCCTGATAGCGCGCTTCGTGATCGAGGAACAGCCCGTCGCCGGCCAACTCTTCCGGATCGCCACCGGTCACCAGATTGAACAGCGCACGACCACCAGACAACCGATCCAGGGTCGCGGCCTGGCGCGCTGCCACCGTCGGGGAAATGATCCCGGGGCGCAGGGCGACCAGAAACTTCAGGCGCTGGGTCACCGGGATCAGCGATGCCGCTACCAGCCACGAATCCTCGCAGGAACGGCCGGTGGGAATCAGCACGCCGCCAAAACCCAGTCGATCCGCCGCTTGCGCGACCTGTTGCAGATAGCCGTGGTCGACGGCGCGGGCGCCTTCGGCGGTGCCAAGGTAATGGCCGTCACCGTGGGTAGGCAGGAACCAGAAGATGTTGAGGCTCATGGAGTGGTCTCCTTGGGAATTCGATTTACTGGGCTTGGGTCGCCGAGCTTTGGGCCACAGCGGCCGGTGGTGTCCAGATCACATCCTTGATGCTCAACGGCTTGGGAATCAGCTTGAGCTGGTAGAAGGTGTCGGCGATTTTCTGTTGCGCGGCGACCACTTCCGGGGTCAGGAACAGCGCGCCGTAGCCCTGGCGCTTCACCGAGGTCAGGGTGATGTCTGCCGGCAGGCCGAGCAGCGGCGACACCTGTTGGGTCACGTCTTCAGGATTGGCCTTGGACCATTCGCCGACGGCGCGCACTTCTTCCACCAGGGTCTTGATCACCTCGGGATTTTTCTGTGCGTAGGGTTTGGTCGCCAGATAGAACTGGTGGTTGTCGACGATGCCTTTGCCGTCACGCAGGGTGTGCGCTTGCAGTTGCTTCTCGGCGGCGGCCTGGTACGGATCCCAGATGACCCAGGCGTCGACGCTGCCACGTTCGAACGCAGCGCGGGCATCGGCCGGCGGCAGGAATACGGTTTGAATGTCGGTGTACTTGAGGCCGGCGTCTTCCAGCGCACGCACCAACAGGTAGTGGACGTTGGAGCCTTTGTTCAGGGCGACTTTCTTGCCCTTCAGATCCGCCACCGATTTGATCGGCGAATCTTTCGGCACGAGGATCGCTTCGCTGTTTGGCGCTGGCGGCTCGTAAGCCACGTAGAGCAGGTCGGCACCGGCCGCCTGGGCGAAGACTGGCGGGGTTTCGCCGGTGACGCCGAAGTCGATCGAGCCGACGTTCAGGCCTTCCAGCAGTTGCGGGCCGCCGGGGAATTCAGTCCATTGCACGTCGACGCCTTGGGCGGCGAGACGCTTTTCCAGCGTGCCTTTGGCTTTGAGCAGCACCAGCGTGCCGTATTTCTGATAACCGATACGAAGCGTCTCGGCTTGAGCTTGAGTGATGGCGCCGAAGGACACAGCCGCAGCAAACAGAGCGACCAGACCACGACGCAAAAATACAGTGCGCATAGCGCTCTCCTTTTTGCTGTTGGGTTTTGGCTGCACCTGCTTGCCCGTTGGCGGGCGAGTAAGGCCAGTACTTCAAGTTTCGATGTGGCTCAAATGCTCCAGCGAGCACTCAACAAACGTTCGTTCAACAGCCCCGGCTCCAGTGGCTTCGGCCGGCGGGCCATGGCGCTGACAAACTGGTCCAGCGCTTCATGTAGCCGCTGCTCCAGAGCTGGCGCCAACTGCGCCGCGGCACTGCCTTCGCCGTAGGCGATCTGGCTGTCCTCGGCAAAAATCCCTTGCAGCATTTCCTGGGCCTTCAACGCCGACAGCACTGGTTTGAGGGCGTAATCGACCACCAGCATGTGGGCGATACTGCCGCCCGTGGCCATCGGCAAGACAATCTTGTGGTTCAGGGCGCGCTCGGGCAGCAGATCCAGTACGGTCTTCAGTGCGCCGGAGAACGACGCCTTGTAGACAGGAGTCGCGATCAGCAGGCCATCGGCGTTTTCAATCTGTTGCAGCAGGTCGAGCACCTTCGGGCTGTCGAAGCGGGCGTGGAGCAGGTCTTCGGCCGGGAAGTCCCGCACCTGATAACTCACCACTTCCACCCCTTGCTGCTGCAACCAGCGTTGCGAGCGCTCCAGCAACACCCCGGAACGGGAGCGTTGACTGGGACTGCCACCGAGTGAGACGACCAGCATTCAGACAATTCCTTGAGCGTTACCGGCGATTCGCGGGTTGCGATCTCGCTTCAATGACACTGACCTTACCAGCTGATTCATATATCCATAAATCATATTTATTCATTTGGTTATTCTTTGTGGAGATATGCGTTTCACGTTCTTCCGGGCAAAAAAACAGGCCGTGAAAACGGCCTGAAACCCTGCATCGTGGTTCGAACTGATCGCTCCCCATGCAGAGTGTGGGAGCGATCCGAGGACGGTTATTTGTTCGGCTGTGGCGTCAGGCGCAGGTACGGCTTCACCGCGCGGTAGCCCTTCGGAAAGCGTTTCTTGATTTCATCTTCATCCTTGAGCGACGGCACGATCACCACTTCATCACCGTCCTGCCAGTTGGCCGGGGTGGCCACCTTGTAGTTGTCGGTGAGTTGCAGCGAGTCGATCACCCGCAGGATCTCGTGGAAGTTGCGCCCGGTGCTCGCCGGGTAGGTGATGGTCAGGCGGATCTTCTTGTTCGGATCGATCACGAACAGCGAACGCACAGTCAGAGTATCGCTGGCGTTCGGGTGGATCAGGTCATAGAGATCGGACACCTTGCGATCGGCATCGGCCAGGATCGGGAAGTTGACGATTGTGTGCTGGGTTTCGTTGATGTCTTCGATCCACTTGTGGTGCGAGTCCACCGGATCGACCGACAGGGCGATGGCCTTCACGCCGCGTTTGGTGAACTCATCCTTGAGCTTGGCGGTGAAGCCCAGCTCGGTGGTGCAGACCGGGGTGAAGTCCGCCGGGTGGGAGAACAGCACGCCCCAGCTATCGCCCAGCCACTCGTGGAAACGAATCTTGCCAGCGCTGGAATCCTGTTCGAAATCGGGGGCGATATCGCCGAGTCTGAGGCTCATGGTGCTGCTCCTGATGAGTTGTTGGAGACCTCAACTGTAGCTCGGGATTTGCCTATCTGAAAAAGAATAAATAACGAGATATTTATATCGTTTAAGAATATTAAACATCTGTTCACTGGACGCCTGCCGGCAACGCGCCGAACATCGGCCCCAAGGTTCGAGAAGGCCTTGAGTTGCTGCAAAGAGGGAAATGTCGGGAAAGGTCTACGGGGGTGGGCCTGACCCGAAAACGCAAAAGCCCCGTCCGGCGCGATGCCGGACGGGGCTTTTTTACGTCGGTTTTTTACATCAGTGCAGGAGCGCTATTACAGCAGCGGGATCGAGTAGCTGACGATCAGGCGGTTTTCGTCCTGGGAACGAGTGTTCGCCAGGTCGGTACGCCACATGGCGTTCTTCCAGGCAACGCCGAGGTTCTTCAGCGGGCCTTCCGGAATCACGTAACCAACGGTCAGGTCACGTTCCCACTCGGTGCTGTCGCCCAGAGGGGTATTGATGTTGTTGCCACGCAGGTAGATCACGCCAGCCGTCAGGCCAGGTACGCCGACCTTGGCGAAGTCATAGGCGTAGCGAGCTTGCCAGGTACGTTCGCCGGCACGGGCAAACTTCTGGATCTGCATGTCGGTGATGGTGCTGTTGGACGAACCGTCACCCTGGTTCAGCCAAGGGAAGTCACTGTCACCCTTGGTGTACTGATAGCCGCCACCGAAGGTGTGACCTTCAACCGAGTACAGCGCCAGGTAGCTGTACAGATCGTTGTCGACCTTGCCCTTGACGGTTTTGCCGCCATAGAAGCCGCTGGTGTAGTAGGCAGGGGTGTCGCCGTTGTTGCCGTTGTCACGGCTGCGGTAGTAACGCAGGTCGCTTTTCAGTACGCCTGGACCGATTGCCCAGTTGTGTACCAGACCCAGGAAGTTCTGCGAGTAGAACTCCTTCAGCTCGCCGTAGTAGTACGAGGCGGTCAGGTCTTTGGTGATTTTGTAGTCAGCACCCGCGTAGTAGAACTTGTTGCTGAACACGCCGGTGTCGTAGTTCGAACCGGCGTTCGCGCCAGCGATCGACATGTTCTCGTTGTTGCTCGAGTTACGACCTTTCACGGCTTCAACCTGACCGGCAGTCAGGGTCAGGTCCTTGATCTCGTTCGACGTGATCGCTTCGCCCTGGAAGGTTTGTGGCAGCAGACGACCATCGTTGTACTTGATGACCGGGTTGTTCGGCAGCAAGGTACCGACCTTCAGCTCGGTCTGGGAGATCTTGACCTTGCCGGTCACACCCAGGCTGGCGAAATCGTGTACGGCTTTGTTGCCATCGCTTGGGAAAACGGTGCCGCCCGAAGCAGTGCCGGTGTAGTTGCCGTGTTCTGCACGGCTGGAGTCCAGGCGCACGCCGTACAGGCCGATTGCGTCAACACCGAACTGAACGGTGCCCTGGGTGTAACCGGAGATGAAGCGCAGATCGAAGCCTTGGCCCCACTCGGCGTTCTTGTTGCGAGTGTTCGACGTTGCAGACGGCTGGCCATCGCGGTTGTCGGTGTTGATGTAGTAGTTACGCAGCCCCAATGTGGCCTTGCTGTCTTCGATGAAACCGGCGGCGCCTGCCTGCTGCGCCATAACCCCTACAGCCACGGCCAGGGCCAAGGTGGACTTGTTCATGTATCGCTCCTCTCGTTTCTAATTCTTGTGTTCCTGGTCCGGAGTCTGATGCCCCTGGATCCTAAGATGCGCGATTAGCGCCAGACCGTGACTGACAAGTCAATCGTAACCTTGTGTGTCTACGACCAAGGTCTAATCGCAGTTATTTGGTCCTTGCAGGGTAAAGATTTCCTGATAAACCCAAAAAGAATTTATTCATTCTTTTTCATACCATTCGGGTATATGGCTCTGTAGTGGCCATCTGCACCGGGATACAGCGTATCGGCGACTAAGCTCATTCCTAAATGGTATTTATTAGCCTTTTTTTAGATCGTTTAGCTTTGGCGAAACCCCGATTCGTCAAACCCTATCGAAAAGGCGACGCCATCATGGCCAAACGCGCACTATCTAGTCAATTTGTTACAGTTTTTGTATCGGCATTGATTTCTTTCTCAGCCCACGCCGCCAACCTCACTGTCGGCTACCAGACCGGCATCGATCCAAGCAAAGTCCCTCAGGCCGATGGCGTTTACGAGAAGACCATAGGCGAAAAAATCGACTGGCGCCGTTTCAACAGTGGCCCGGAAGTTGTGACAGCCATCGCCTCCGGTGACGTACAGATCGGCAACCTCGGTTCCAGCCCGTTGGCTGCCGCCGCTTCGCGCAACCTGCCGATTGTCGCGTTCATCGTCTCGGCACAGATCAATGCCGCCGAAGCCCTGGTCGTTCGCAACGGCAGCGGTATCAACAAGCCCGAGGATCTGATCGGCAAGACCATCGCCACCCCGTTCGTCTCCACCTCCCACTACAGCCTGCTCGGTGCGCTCAAGCACTGGGGGCTGAAAACCTCGAAAGTCAAAGTGGTGAACCTGCAACCCGCAGAAATCGCGGCGGCCTGGAAACGCGGTGACATCGACGGTGCCTTTGTCTGGTCACCAGCGCTGGGCGAGATCCGCAAGACCGGCAAGACCCTGACCGATGCCGCGCAGGTCGGCCAGTGGGGCGCGCCGACCTTCGAAGTCTGGGTAGCGCGCAAGGACTTTGCGGAGAAGCATCCTGAGGTCGTGGCCAAATTTGCCAAGGTGACTCTGGACTCGTTCGCCGACTATGCCGCCCATAAAGAAAGCTGGACGGCCGACTCGGTGCCGGTGCAGAAAATCGCCAAACTGACCGGTGCCAACGCTGCCGACGTCCCGGAATTGCTCGCCGGTTCGGCTTTCCCCGATGCCAAGGCGCAACAGACCACTGCGCTGCTGGATGGCGGCACGGCGAAGGCGATTGGTGAGACGGCTAAATTCCTGAAGGAACAAGGCAAGGTCGAAAGCGTACTGCCCGACTATTCGCCGTATGTCAGTGCGAAGTTTGTCGCGGAGTAAAGGATATGCCCCCACGAGTCGCGTGGGGGCAATTGCCGATCACAGGGCTTTTTCGAAGATCTTCGAGTTGCGCTGATAGTTGTAGAGAGAAGCCCGGGCCGCCGGCAGGCGCTCGACGCTGCTCGGCTCGAAGCCGCGCTCGCGGAACCAGTGGGCGGTGCGGGTGGTGAGGACGAACAGTGTCTTCAGGCCCTGCGCCCGGGCACGGGTCTCGATGCGTTCGAGCAATTCGTCGCCACGACCGCCATGGCGGTATTCCGGGTTCACCGCCAGGCACGCCAGCTCACCGGCATCCGAATCGGCAATCTGATACAGCGCCGCACAGGCGATGATCATCCCTTCACGCTCGACCACGCTGAACTGCTCGATCTCACGCTCCAGCACTTCGCGCGAACGGCGCACCAGAATCCCCTGCTCTTCCAGCGGACTGATCAGGTCGAGCAAGCCGCCGACGTCTTCAATCGCCGCCTCGCGCACCCGCTCGAATTGCTCCTGGGCCACCAGCGTACCGCCACCGTCACGGGTGAACAGTTCGGTCAGCAGCGCGCCGTCCTCGGCATAACTGACGATGTGACTGCGCGCCACGCCGCCACGGCAAGCTTCGGCGGCGGCATCCAGCAGTTCTGCCTGATAGTTGCTGCCCAGACGCTGCAAATGCGCCGGCACCTGTTGCGGGCGCAGTTCGCGCACCAGTTTGCCGTTTTCGTCGATCAGACCGAGGTCAGCGCCGAACAGCAGCAGTTTGTCGGCGCCCAGATCGATAGCGGCGCGGGTGGCGACGTCTTCGCAGGCCAGGTTGAAGATTTCACCGGTCGGCGAATAACCCAGCGGCGACAGCAGCACGATGGAGCGCTCATCGAGCAGACGGTTGATGCCCTTGCGGTCGACCCGGCGCACTTCACCGGTGTGGTGATAATCGACACCTTCCAGCACGCCGATCGGCCGTGCGGTCACCAGATTGCCGCTGGCCACTCGCAGGCGCGAGCCCTGCATCGGCGACGAGGCCATGTCCATGGACAACCGCGCTTCGATGGCGATGCGCAACTGGCCAACCGCGTCGATCACACACTCCAGCGTCGCGGCATCGGTGATGCGCATGCCGTGGTGGTAATGCGGGGTCAGGCCGCGCGCGGCAAGACGGGTTTCGATCTGCGGACGGGAGCCATGCACCAGCACCAGTCGCACGCCAAGACTGTGCAGCAGCACGAGGTCATGGACGATGTTGCCGAAATTCGGATGCTCCACGCCGTCGCCGGGCAGCATGACGACGAAGGTGCAGTCGCGGTGGGCATTGATATAAGGGGACGCGTGACGAAGCCAATTGACGTATTCGGGCATGAACCTGGGCCTGTAATAAATAGCAGCCGGAAAAAGGGCGAAACGGAAAACGCACAGCGGGCTGATGGTTATCGTCGGAACAGGCTTGGCGACACGCGCGCTCTCCTCATGAATACGGGTTGGCCGGACGGCAATTTATACAGCTTTGAGACAGTAATGTTCGATCAACTGCCGCAATAGATGCACGGTAGGCTGCAAACGTGACATTTCAAGGTACTCGTCCGGCTGGTGGGCGCAGGCGATGTCGCCGGGGCCGAGCACGATGGTTTCGCAGCCAAGGCGCTGAAGATAAGGCGCTTCGGTGCCGAACGCTACCGCTTCGGCCGTGTGGCCGGTGAGTTTTTCGGCAATTCGCACCAGTTCGGCGTCCTCGGCCTGCTCGAACGGCGGCACTTCGGGGAACAAGGGTGCGTAGTCGATCTTCACCTGATGCCGTTCGGCGACCGGGTTGAGCTTGCGCAGGATCTCGGCCCGCAGGACCTTCGGGTCCATTCCCGGCAACGGCCGCAGATCAAACTCCAGCGAACACTGACCGCAGATACGGTTGGGGTTGTCGCCACCATGGATGCAACCGAAGTTCATGGTCGGCTGCGGGACGCTGAACTGCGGGTTGTTGAATTCGCGCTGCCACAGCAGGCGCAGGCCACGCAGTTCGCCGATGGCGTCGTGCATCGCTTCGAGGGCGCTGTGCCCCAGGCGTGGATCCGACGAATGGCCACTCTGCCCGAGGATGTCGATGCGCTCCATCATGATGCCCTTGTGCATGCGGATCGGCTTGAGCCCGGTCGGCTCGCCGATCACCGCCGCCCGGCCCAGCGGCCGCCCCGCTTCGGCCAGCGCCCGGGCGCCGGACATCGAGCTTTCTTCATCGCAGGTGGCGAGGATCAGCAGCGGTTGCCTGAACGGCTGGTCGAGCAGTGGTTGCACGGCTTCGATGATCAGGGCGAAGAAGCCCTTCATGTCGCAACTGCCGAGGCCGACCCAGCGGCCATCGACTTCAGTGAGTTTCAGTGGATCGGTTTTCCACAACGCATCGTCGTAGGGCACCGTGTCGCTGTGCCCGGCCAGCACCAGCCCGCCGGGGCCGCTGCCGAAACTGGCGAGCAGGTTGAATTTGCCGGGGCTGACCTGCTGGATATCGCAGCTGAAGCCCAGATCACCGAGCCAACCCGCGAGCAAGTCAATCACTGCCCGGTTGGACTGATCGAGGCTCGGCTGGGTGCAACTGACCGACGGCACGGCGATCAGTGCAGCGAACTGGTCTTGCATGGACGGCAAAGGCATCGCTGACTCCAACTCCCGGATTGAAGTCCATCATAGAACCATCCGGCGCCGAGAATAAACCGCCGCAAGGCGTAGGAAGTTTGAGTCCTGTACACTGCACGGCCTTGGCAGCCACACATTCCCCCGGCTGCGCTCCCGATCCTGGATTTTCCGGCCATGCAGAAAGAAACCGAAATCAAACTCCGCGTCAGCCGCGAAACTCTCGCCGCCCTGCGCGAGCACCCTCTCCTGAAAAAACGCAACAAAAGTGGCTGGGAACGCCGTGAGTTGATGAATCAGTACTTCGACACGCCCGAGCGTGACCTGGCCCGGGCCAAGGTTGCCCTGCGCCTGCGCAAGGACGGCGAAGAAGTGATTCAGACCCTCAAGACCCGTGGCCAGAGCGTTGCCGGTCTGTCCGAGCGTAACGAATACGACTGGAACCTGCCCAAAGCCAAGCTCGACGTGAAGAAACTCGACGGCGAATGCTGGCCCGAGTCCCTCGCCGAGCTGGACAAGAAAACCCTGAAGCCGATCTTCACCACCGATTTCGTCCGTGAACGCGCCGAAATCGCCTGGGGCCGTGGCAAGACCAAAGTGGTCATCGAAGCCGCGCTGGACCTGGGCCACGTGGTAGTCGGCAAACAGAAAGAAGAAATCTGCGAGCTGGAACTGGAACTGCGTGAAGGCGAGCCTGCCGCGTTGCTGGAACTGGCCGCCGAACTGGCCGAAACCCTGGCCCTGATGCCGTGCGACATCAGCAAGGCCGAGCGCGGCTATCGCCTGTACGACGCCAACAGCTATTCGCTGAGCCTGCCGGCACCGGCCATCACCGCTGAAACCCCGCTGGACGATGCCTTCGCCGCCCTGAGCTGGCACTTGCTCGGCAGCAGCCAGCGTCTGGCCGAACAGTATCGTTTCAACGGCCATTGGCGCCTGCTGCAGGACTGGGTCGAGAACCTCGCGGAAATGCGCGCCCTGCTCAGCAGCCTCGGCCAGGCCGCACCGCGTCAATCGACCCACGACCTGCGCGTTGCACTGGACGCCTTGCTGGAAGACTGGCGTCCACTGGTACAGGTCGGTATTGAAGACGAAGACGTGCGCAAAGCCGCGCCGGAGCAGTTCCTCGAAGAACTGGAAGACCCGCGCTGGGGCCTGTTCTCGCTGAACACGTCGCGCTGGTTGCTGGCCCGCACCTGGGCGGCCGACCGCAACACCCGTGGCAATCGCCAGGGTGCGGCGCAATTGGGCAGCTGGTTGCCGCGCCTGCTGGGCGAAGAAGCCACCTCGCTGCAATTGCAGCGTTATCAGCAGCAGCCGGAAGATCTGGCCGAGCAACTGCCGCGCATCGAGCGCATCCAGGTCTGGCTGCACCATGCGCGCAACGTGCTGGAGATCCCGGAAATGGATCGTCTGTACGGCGAGCTGAACAAACTGGCGCAACTGGCCAACGAGCCGACCATCACGGATGAACTGCTCGATGCGCGCAAGCATCAGGCAATTGCGGTTTACCAGAACCGCGCCTGGAAAATGCTGCTGCGCATGTAATCCCCGGATGATGATCGTTCCCACGCGTGGGAACGATCATCAGCGCAATACCGGCAGGCTCGTCGTCGACTTGATCTCCGACAGCGCCACGATCGAGTTCACCTCCTGAATCCCCGGCACCAGCGACAGCTTCTCGAAGAAGAATCGCTCATACGCCTCGATGTCCGCCGCGACAATCCGCAACAGAAAGTCCACCGCCCCCATCAGCACGTAACACTCCAGCACCTCGGGAAAGCCGCGAATCGCCTCGGTGAATTCGGTGAAGTTCGAACGGCCGTGGGCGTTGAGTTTGATTTCGGCGAAGATCTGCGTGTTCAGGCCGATTTTCTTGCGATCGAGCAAAGTCACCTGGCCGCGAATGATCCCCTCCTCCTTCATCCGCTGAATCCGCCGCCAGCAAGGCGACTGCGACAGGCCCACCTGTTCGGCGATCTGTGCGCTGGACAAGGAAGCGTCCTCTTGCAGCAGGGCGAGAATGCGCCGGTCGTAGCTGTCCAGCTCACTGTGCATAAAAAATCCTCAAAACAAGCCAATGGCGAATTGATCAGACCGATCAATCACGTAATCAGCTCATCTTAGATAAGAAATGCCCGGCATCGAATGTAAAAATTCCCCCAATGATTCCGGAGACCAGCCATGCCACACCTCGAAGCCGTCAACACCCCAGCGCCCCGTGCCGATGTGTGGAACGCCAGCAACGCCCATTGCCACGCGCAGTACCAGATACTGGCCGAGGCCGAGCCGGATTTGCTGGTGCGTGTGTTGAACCTGTTCGCCTTGCAGTTCCTCACCCCGGAGCAGGTCAATGTCCAGCGCCTGGACGACCTGCTGTCCATCGACATCGTCATGAGTGGCCTGAGCTGGCATCGCGCCCAGGTGATCGCGGAAAAACTTCGTAACCTGATCAGCGTCTGCTCGGTGAACCTGCAAAACCCCGAGACGGCGTGGGATGCGCCCACTCAGGCGGCAGGCTGACAAAAGCGGAAACGCCTTTGTCGGGTAGTGGCCCAACGGTCTGCGGGGCCACGGCTATCCTTTGCGAACTGTTGTTCAAAAGGAGCCCGCATGTCCGTTCAACTCGCCACTCAGGACCGCTGGCTGGATCTCAATGATGTATTGCGTGAACTGGTCGCCCAGGGCTTCATCAGCCAGGACTCGGCCGAGCATGCGCTGAATGCGCGCCGCCGCCATGCCACCCATGGGCAGGTGCACCCGCTGGAATTCATCGCCGGCCAGCAACTGGACGACCTCAGCCGGCCGGGCAAACACCTGGACCTGGAAAGCCTGACCCTGTGGCTGGCGCAGCAGGCCGGCCAGCCGTATTTGCGGATCGATCCGCTGAAGATCAACGTCGCCGCCATCACCCCGCTGATGTCCTACGCCTTCGCCCAGCGCCACAGGATCCTTGCGGTGTCGGTCGACCGCGATGCAGTGACCGTCGCCAGCGCCCAGCCCTACGTCAATGGCTGGGAAGCCGACCTGACCCACGTGCTGAAACTGCCGATCAGACGGGTGGTCGCCAACCCGGTGGACATCCAGCGCTTCAGCGTCGAGTTCTTTCGTCTCGCCAAATCGGTCAGCGGCGCCAGCAACGCCGACCAGCCGGGCAGCAACCTCGGCAATTTCGAACAACTGCTCAACCTCGGCGCCAGCGATCAGGAGCCGGACGCCAACGACGCACACATCGTCAACATCGTCGACTGGCTGTTCCAGTACGCCTTCCAGCAACGGGCCAGCGATATCCACATCGAACCACGCCGCGAGCAAGGCACGGTGCGCTTTCGTATCGACGGCGTACTGCACAACGTCTATCAATTTCCGCCGCAGGTGACGATGGCGATTGTCAGTCGCCTGAAAAGCCTTGGCCGAATGAACGTCGCCGAGAAGCGCAAACCCCAGGACGGCCGGGTCAAGACCAAGACCCCGGACGGCGGCGAGGTCGAGTTGCGCCTGTCGACGCTGCCCACCGCGTTCGGCGAAAAAATGGTGATGCGGATCTTCGACCCGGAAGTACTGCTCAAGGATTTCGATCAGCTCGGGTTTTCCGCCGACGACCTGCGCCGCTGGCAGGACATGACCCGCCAGCCCAACGGCATCATTCTGGTGACCGGGCCGACCGGTTCGGGCAAGACCACCACGCTCTATACCACCCTGAAAAAACTGGCGACCCCGGAAATCAACCTTTGCACCATCGAAGACCCGATCGAGATGGTCGAGCCGGCCTTCAACCAGATGCAGGTGCAGCACAACATCGACCTGACCTTCGCCGCCGGGGTACGGGCGCTGATGCGGCAGGACCCGGACATCATCATGATCGGCGAGATCCGCGACCTGGAGACCGCCGAAATGGCGATCCAGGCTGCATTGACCGGGCACCTGGTGCTGTCGACCCTGCACACCAACGATGCACCGAGCGCCATCAGCCGCCTGCTGGAACTCGGGGTGCCGCATTACCTGATCAAGGCCACGGTGCTCGGGGTCATGGCCCAACGGCTGGTGCGTACGCTGTGCCCGCACTGCAAGGTGCCATTGCCCATCGGCGAGGAAGACTGGCAAACCCTGACCCGACCGTGGCAGGCGCCGCTGCCGGGCAACGCACAACGGGCCATCGGTTGCCTGGAATGCCGCGACACCGGTTATCACGGTCGCGCCGGGGTCTACGAAATCATGCAACTGACCGACAGCCTCAAGGCGTTGATCAGCCCGGATACCGATCTGACGGCGCTCCGGCGCCAGGCTTTCAAGGAAGGCATGCGCAGTCTGCGATTGTCCGGCGCGCAGAAAGTCGCGGCGGGGCTGACGACTATCGAGGAGGTGTTGCGGGTCACTCCGCAAAGCGAACAGAAATAGCCCGGTTACCGGTCAAACCCCTCAACCTCGGTGCTGGGTTTGATCCATAGCTCGGAGCCATCCAGCCTATGCTGCTCAATCGACTGGCCGGGACCCAGCCTCTTGCCGGAGTGCAGGTTTCGTCCGGTGTAGTATTCGTCCGCACTGAATATCAATGTGGATGGCGCGTTCTGTTGCACTCTCATTCCTTGAGGGTACGTCCACTCGCCAAGGGTCAGCGGGCTCTTCAGGTTCCCCTCCCAACGCACGAGCGTGCGCTGCGGGTCCAGACGGACGCTCACGTTCGCCAGTTCAATGCCGTCGATGAAAACCGTGGATGTCGAACGAAAATGGGTAACAGCGTAGCCGGTGTCCAGCTTGTAGAGCTGGCTGGAGTCCGGCCAGTTCAGCCCGGCGATTTTCGTACCAGCCACCAACTGACAATCGCTGAACTGCCAATGCTCCGGCTGAAACCGGGTATGCTCGCCGAAGCCCAGATGGACCCAACTCCCTCCGCGACAGGGCCAGCCCTCCACCTCTTGATCCCCGACGAGCTTCAAATCTACTGCCAACGGGAGAATCATCTGCAGGGTAGAAACTCGCATTCCCTTGATGGTATGCGGTACAGCAAACTCGGCACCCCGCAGGTTGGCCAGTCCATAGACCTGAGGCTGGCCGCTCCCGTCCAGCGGTTCGGCTGATCTCAGGTGCAACCGGGTGCCGGCAGGAAAATTCAGACCCTGAACTTGAACCGCATCCTCCAGTTTCGGATTAAGGAGCTTGTTTTCCCGATAACTGACCACCACCTGAAACAAGGTAAAGCCAACCACGCTGACACAGACCAGCATCAGAACAGCAAATTTGCGCGGATGGCGCAGCAGCGCCCTGCGCCATGGCGGAACACAGAGCATGATCAAAAGGCCAGGAAGGCCGATGAACGCGCCCATCAGCACCGTCCACATCACCCCGTAAATCAGCGCGATAACACCCACGATTGCATCCCTGCGAAAAAATCAGGGGGCATGGTGTCAAACTACCCATCGCGTCTCCAGCGCTACTTGAGCCGCCATGGAACTCGACAGGGTAAATGGCGATCCAAGGTCTCAGTTCAACCCCCTGTGGAGTCACCCATCATGCGTCTCAAACTTGCTGTCGCCACCCTCGCCCTGCTGTCCCTTCCCGTTGGTTCAGCGATGGCCGACAGCTTTTGGCGTAACGTCATTTCGTCCGGCGCCACCACTGGCTCGACGTACCTGACCTTCAAGGATCACAAGCTGATCGTCGCCGCCCAGGATGACGCCGGCAGTTTCGTCGCCAGCGATGGCGGCATCCGTGGCCCGTACCTGGAAGCCGCCATGCAGAAAGTCCGCGCCGACAACCCGGGCCTGCAAGCGACGGACATGGAACTGGCGAACGCGATCCTGGCGAAGAACGCCGTAGCATCGGAATAAACCTTTCGCCCAAAAAAATGCCGCTCACATGAGCGGCATTTTTTTGCCCGCCAATCAGCGGTAATCATCCACCGGCACACACGCGCAGAACAGGTTGCGGTCGCCATAGACGTTGTCCACCCGGTTCACCGCCGGCCAGTATTTGTGCGCCTTGGTATGCGCATCCGGCGTGATGCCCTGCTCAATAGTGTAAGGCCGCTCCCAGACGCCGGTGACATCGGCCAGCGTATGCGGCGCACGCTTGAGCGGATTGTCCTCGGCCGGCCAGTTGCCGTTTTGCACTTCGGTGATTTCCGCGCGGATGCTCAACATGGCGCCGATGAAGCGGTCCAGTTCGGTCTTGGACTCACTCTCGGTCGGCTCGACCATCAAGGTACCCGGCACCGGGAACGACATGGTCGGCGCATGGAAGCCGTAATCCATCAGGCGTTTGGCGATGTCTTCCTCACTGATGCCGGTCTGCGCTTTCAGCGGCCGCAGATCCAGAATGCATTCATGGGCCACCCGATCATTGCGCCCGGTGTAGAGCACGGGAAAGGCGCCGGACAGATGCTGCGCCAGGTAATTCGCCGCGAGGATCGCCACTTCGCTGGCGTCCGCCAGTTGCGGCCCCATCATGGCGATGTACATCCAGCTGATCGGCAAAATGCTCGCACTGCCCCAGGGCGCTGCGCTCACCGCACCGTTCTGCGGTTGCGGCCCGTCGATCGGCACCACCGGGTGATTGGCGACGAACGGCGCCAGATGCGCCCGCACACCGATTGGCCCCATGCCCGGCCCGCCTCCGCCGTGGGGAATGCAGAAGGTCTTGTGCAGGTTCATGTGTGAAACGTCGGCGCCGATGTCCGCCGGCCGCGCCAGTCCGACCTGGGCATTGAGGTTGGCGCCGTCCATGTACACCTGGCCGCCGTGCTTGTGGATAACTTCGCAGATTTCGCTGATGCCCTCCTCGTACACGCCGTGGGTCGACGGATACGTCGCCATCAGGCACGACAACTTGTCTCCCGCCTCGGATGCCTTGGATTTCAGGTCATCCAGATCAACGTTGCCCGCCTCGTCGCACTCGACGATCACCACGCGCATCCCGGCCATCTGCGCCGAGGCCGGGTTGGTGCCGTGGGCCGAGGACGGGATCAGGCAGATATCGCGCCCGCCCTGGTGGCGACTTTCGTGGTATTTGCGGATCGCCAGCAACCCGGCGTATTCGCCCTGGGCGCCGGAGTTGGGCTGCATGCAGATCGCGTCGAACCCGGTGATCGCGCACAACCAGCGCTCCAGCTCTTCGATCATCAACGTGTATCCGACGGCCTGCTCTCGGGGCACGAACGGGTGCAGGTTGGCGAACTGCGGCCAGGTGATCGGGATCATTTCACTGGTGGCGTTGAGTTTCATGGTGCAGGAGCCGAGCGGGATCATCGACTGGTTGAGCGCCAGATCCTTGTTCTCCAGCTGCTTGAGGTAGCGCAGCATCTCGGTTTCGCTGTGATGGGCGTTGAAAACCGGGTGGCGCAGATAGGGTGAACTGCGCAGCAGATTATCCGGAATCCCGGACACCAGCGTTTCAGCGTCGAGTTCTTCGACGTTCAATCCATGATCGACACCCAACAGCACATCGAACAGTTTGCCGACCGTGCTCTCGTCACAGGTTTCATCGAGGCTCAGGCCCAAATGGCCGCGACCGAGAATCCGCAGGTTGATCTGCGCGGCCTGAGCGCTTTCGATGATCGCGGTCTGCGCGCCGCCGACGTCCAGGGTGAGTGTGTCGAAAAAGTGCTCGTTGATACGCTTGATGCCATGCCGCTCAAGGCCGGCAGCGAGGATGCAGGTCAGCCGGTGCACGCGCTGGGCGATCCGCTTGAGCCCTTGCGGCCCGTGATAGACCGCGTAAAAACTGGCGATGTTGGCCAGCAACACCTGGGCGGTGCAGATGTTCGAATTGGCCTTCTCCCGGCGAATATGCTGCTCCCGAGTTTGCAGGGCCATGCGCAGCGCCACGTTGCCACGAGCGTCCTTCGACACGCCGATGATCCGCCCGGGGATCGCCCGTTTGTACTCCTCGCGACTGGCGAAAAACGCCGCGTGCGGCCCGCCGTAACCCATCGGCACACCGAAGCGCTGTGAAGAGCCGAACACCACATCGGCGCCCAGTTCACCCGGTGGCGTCAGCAACAACAGACTGAGCAAATCGGCCGCCACGCATGCCAGCGCCTGTTGCGCATGCAGGTGATCGATCAACGGGCGCAGGTCGCGGACCTCGCCGTGGGTGTCGGGGTATTGCAGCAGCGCGCCGAACACCTGGTGCTGCTTCAAGTTATCCACCGTGTCGACGATCAGCTCGAAGCCGAAGCCTTCGGCGCGGGTCTGCACCACGGAAATGGTTTGCGGATGACAGTTTTCGTCGACGAAAAACAGATTGCTCTTCGACTTCGCCACGCGCTTGGCCAGCGCCATGGCCTCGGCGGCCGCAGTCGCCTCATCGAGCAACGAGGCGTTGGCCAGTTCCAGACCGGTGAGATCGATTGTCAGTTGCTGGAAGTTGAGCAACGCTTCGAGCCGGCCCTGGGCAATCTCCGGTTGATAGGGCGTATAGGCGGTGTACCAACCGGGATTTTCCAGCACGTTACGCAAAATGACCGCCGGCGTGAGGGTGCCGTGGTAACCCATGCCGATCAGGCTGGTCCAGACCTGGTTCTGTTCGGCGTACCCGCGCAGTTTCGCCAGCGCGGCCTGCTCGTCCAGCGCGGGCGGCAGGTCCAGTTCGCGGTTGAGGCGGATGACGGGCGGGACAGTCTGCTCGATCAGTTCGATCCGGCTGCCGAGGCCCAGGCTGTCGAGCATCGCCTGCTGCTCGGCGGCATCGGGGCCGAGGTGACGGCGCAGGAAGGCATGGGGGTCGCGTAACTGGCTCAGGGATGGCAACTGGGACATGACGGGCTCTCTCTTGGCTGGCGGCTCGGCGTCAATGCAACACGGTCAAACCAGCATAGCAGTCGATACCGTCGCGGACGGCTTGGCGGCGGGTGGCCGAACGGGGCATGCTGTGGCACCTGTAACACGCGCCCAACCCTCGGATGATCGAATCCTCATGAGCCAACTGCCGTTTCTGCCGTTTTCCAAACCTGTCATCGATGAAGCCACCATTGCCGCCGTCGGCGATGTCCTGCGTTCCGGCTGGATCACCAGCGGGCCGAAGGTCCAGGCCTTCGAGGCGCAACTGTCGGAATACTTCGGCGGGCGCCCGGTACGCACGTTCAACTCCGGCACCTGCACCATGGAAATCGCCCTGCGCATCGCCGGCATCGGGCCGGGGGACGAAGTGATCACCACGCCGATTTCCTGGGTGGCCACGGCCAACGTGATTCTTGAGGTCGGGGCCACACCGGTGTTCGCCGACATCGACCCGGTCACCCGCAACATCGACCTGGATCGACTGGAAGCGGCCATCACCCCGCGCACCAAGGCGATCATCCCGGTCTATCTCGCCGGGTTGCCGGTGGATATGGAGCGCCTGTACGCTATCGCCAAAAAACACAACCTGCGCATCGTCGAAGACGCCGCGCAGGCACTCGGTTCGAGCTGGAACGGCCAGCGCATCGGTGCCACCGGTGATTTCGTGTCGTTCAGCTTCCAGGCCAACAAGAACGTGACCTGCTCCGAAGGCGGATGCCTGGTGCTGAATACGCCGGAAGAAGTGCGTCTGGCGGAGAAATATCGCCTGCAAGGCGTCACCCGCACCGGGTTCGACGGTCTGGATGTCGATGTGCTGGGTGGCAAGTTCAACATGACCGATGTGGCGGCCGTCATCGGCCTCGGGCAGTTCGCCCACATCGAAACGCTGACCGCCCATCGTCAGGAACTGGCTCGCCACTACTTCAAATGCTTTGGCGACGACTTCGAAGCCACGTACGGCGCGCAACTGCCGCCAGCCGACTTCACCAACAGCAACTGGCACCTGTTCCAGCTGGTGTTGCCGGAGCGCAAGGACGGCTTGCCGGCGCGGGCCACGTTCATGGAGCAGATGCAGGCGCTGGGCGTCGGCATCGGCTATCACTACCCGCCGATCCACCTGCTGAGCCTGTACCGCGAGCGCGGTTTCAAGGAAGGGATGTTGCCGGTGGCCGAGCGCGTCGGGCGGCTGATTGTGTCGTTGCCGATGTTCACCACCATGAACAAGGCAGATGTCGAGCGCTCGGTGGCGGCGGTCAAAGCGGTACTGGGCAACGCCTGAGCCGCGCGATTGAAAGCTGCGGCCACAAAAAAGCCCCGACGGATCGGGGCTTTGCGGTGTTGCGTGAAGCTTATTCGCCGATGGCAGCCTTGTAGCCGGCAGCGTCGAGCAGCTTGTCCAGCTCGGCCTTGTCGCTTGGCTTGAGCTTGAAGATCCACGCGGCGTACGGATCGTTGTTCAGTTCTTCCGGCGCGCTGGCCAGGTCTTCGTTGACGGCGATCACTTCACCGCCGACCGGGGAGTAGATGTCGGAAGCGGCCTTCACCGATTCGACAACACCGGCAGCATCACCGGCAGCAAACACCTTGCCGACTTCGGCCAGTTCAACGAACACCACATCACCCAACGCTTCCTGGGCGTGATCGCTGATGCCCACGGTGACGGTGCCATCGGCTTCCAGGCGCGCCCATTCATGACTTTCGGCAAAACGCAGTTCGGCTGGGATGTTGCTCATGCTCGGTGTCCTCAAGAAATTGTCAGCGGTCGTGCCCGCCGGAAAAGGTTAGATCAAGGTTTTGCCGTGACGGACGAAGGTCGGTTTGACCACTCGTACCGGATACCACTTGCCACGGATTTCCACTTCGGCGCGGTCGGCAGTCGCCATCGGTACACGCGCCAGGGCAATCGACTTGCTAAGCGTAGGAGAGAAACTACCACTGGTGATCTCTCCTTCGCCAACATCAGCGATACGAACCACCTGATGCGCACGCAAAACCCCGCGTTCCTCGAGCACCAGACCCACCAGTTTGTGCTGCACGCCGGCGGTTTTTTCCGCTTCCAGCGCATCGCGACCGATGAACCGACGCGTGGCCGGTTCCCAGGCGATGCTCCAGGCCATGTTCGAAGCCAGTGGCGAAACGTCTTGATGGATGTCTTGGCCGTAGAGGTTCATCCCGGCTTCCACCCGCAAGGTGTCGCGGGCACCGAGGCCGATGGGGGAAATGCCGGCGCCCACCAGATCGTTGAAAAATCCGGGGGCCTGATCGGCCGGCAGGGCGATTTCCAGACCGTCCTCACCGGTGTAGCCGGTCCGTGCAATGAACCAGTCACCGTCGACGTGACCTTCGAAAGGCTTGAGCATCTGGATCAGATTGGCGCGGGACTGGGTCACCAGCTCGGCAATCTTGTGCCGGGCATGGGGGCCTTGAATGGCGAGCATCGCCAGATCCGTACGCTCGTGCAGTTGCACGTCGTAGCCGGTGAGATGAGCCTGCATCCACGCCAGGTCCTGATCGCGGGTCGAGGCGTTGACCACCAGTCGGTAACCGTCCTCGAGGCGGTAGACGATCATGTCGTCGACGATACCGCCGCGCTCGTTAAGCATGGTGCTGTACAACGCACGGCCGGGGCTGTGCAGGCGTTCGACGTCATTGGCCAGCAAATGCTGGAGCCAGGCCTTGGCCTGGTGGCCGGCGACATCGATCACGGTCATGTGGGATACATCGAACACCCCGCAATCGCGACGCACCTCGTGGTGCTCCTCGACCTGCGAGCCGTAATGCAGTGGCATGTCCCAACCGCCAAAATCGACCATCTTCGCGCCGAGGGCGAGATGCAGGTCATAGAGAGGCGTACGCTGTCCCATGGGTTTCTCCTTCCGGGCGTGGCGAAGGTGCGGAGCGCTGCTGCACGGTTTGAAAGCCCTGTAGAAGAAGGCTTTCAGCCGATTTCAGCGACAGGGTCTGTCAGACGGACCGCACCGAATGCCGCGCATTGTAGCCGCATGATTCAGGACTGACGACTAAGTGTTTCTGTGGGCCGAGCGCCGGATCAGGCCGACGACCGGCAACAGGCCGACCAGAACCAGGGTCAGCGCCGGCAACGACGCCCTCGCCCATTCGCCTTCGCTGGTCATTTCGAAGATCCGCACGGCCAGCGTGTCCCAGCCAAACGGGCGCATCAGCAGGGTCGCGGGCATTTCCTTGAGTACATCGACGAACACCAGCAGTGCAGCGCTGAGTGTGCCGGGTAGCAACAGCGGCAGATACACTTTGAAAAACAGTCGCGGCCCACTGACACCCAGGCTACGTGCCGCTTCAGGCAAAGAGGGCCGTATACGCGCCAAGCTGTTTTCCAGCGGCCCGTAGGCCACCGCCACGAACCGCACCAGATAAGCCATCAACAACGCCGCCAGACTGCCCAGCAGCAACGGTTTGCCTGTACCGCCGAGCCAGCCGGAGAGTGGAATCACCAGCTCACGATCCAGATAACTGAACGCCAGCATGATCGACACCGCCAGCACCGAGCCCGGCAACGCGTAGCCGAGATTGGCCAGACTGACGCCGGAACGGATCGCCCGGGTCGGTGCCAGACGTCGGGCGAACGCCAGCAACATCGCCACGCTGACCGTGATCAACGCCGCCATGCCACCCAGATACAGGGTGTGCAGAATCAGCCCGGCGTAACGCTCATCCAGATCGAAACGCCCGCGCTGCCAGAACCACACCAGCAGTTGCAGCACCGGGATGACAAACGCACAGGCGAACACCAGACCGCACCATCCGGTCGCCGCCCAGGCCTTGGGCCCGCGCAGGTGATACAACGCCTTGACCCGTGGCCGCTCGTTGCTCGCCCGATTGGCGCCCCTCGCGCGACGTTCGCCGTACAACACCAGCATCACCACCAGCAACAACAGGCTGGCCAGTTGCGCGGCGCTCGACAGGCTGAAGAAGCCATACCAGGTCTTGTAGATCGCGGTGGTGAAGGTGTCGAAGTTGAACACCGAGACCGCGCCGAAATCCGCCAGCGTTTCCATCAGTGCCAGCGCCACGCCAGCGCCGATGGCCGGTCGCGCCATCGGCAACGCTACGCGCCAGAATGCCTGCCACGGCGACTGCCCGAGCACCCGCGCCGCTTCCATCAGGCCTTTGCCCTGGGCGAGAAACGCGGTGCGTGCCAGCAGGTAAACGTAGGGGTAGAACACCAGCACCAACACCAGGATCACCCCGCCGGTGGAGCGCACTCGCGGCAGGCGCAGGCCGGTGCCGAACCATTCTCGCAGCAGGGTTTGCACGGGGCCTGCGAAGTCCAGCAGGCCGACGAACACGAACGCCAGCACGTAAGCCGGGATTGCGAACGGGAGCATCAACGCCCAGTCGAGCCAGCGCCGACCGGGGAATTCACAGAGGCTGGTGAGCCACGCAAGGCTTACGCCCAGCAGGGTCACGCCGATGCCGACACCGAGCACCAGCGTCAGGGTGTTGCCCAACAGGCGTGGCATCTGGGTTTCCCACAGGTGCGACCAGATCTGTTGGTCGATAGTTTGCCACGACAGCAGGAGCACGCTGAGGGGGAGCAGCACCAACGCGGCGATGGCGAAGACGATGGGGTACCAGCGGCGTTGGGCGGGGTGGGCCAAGGAAAGACTCTCGTTAAATGAATGTGCCCACGCTCTGCGTGGGCACACATCCTGTGACGCTGCGCGTCACGCTTGCGGCGATTCGACTCGCAACGTCAGTTCCAACCCGCCCGATCCATCATCCGGATCGCTTCAGCCTGACGCTTGCCCGCCACCTCAACCGGCAACGTATCGGCCACAAACTGCCCCCACGCCGCCACTTCTTCCGAAGGTTTCACCGCCGGATTCGCCGGGAACTCCTGGTTCACGTCAGCGAAGATCTTCTGCGCCTCAGGCGTGGTCATCCACTCGACCAGAGCCTTGGCCGCTTCCGGGTGTGGTGCATGTTTGGTCAGGCCGATGCCCGACAGGTTGACGTGCACACCGCGATCCGCCTGGTTCGGCCAGAACAGTTTCACCGGCAGATCCGGCTTCTGCTTGTGCAGGCGACCGTAGTAGTAGGTGTTGACGATGCCGACGTCGCACTGGCCGGCGTTGATCGCTTCCAGCACCGCGACGTCGTCGGAGAACACGTCGGTGGACAGGTTGTTGACCCAGCCCTTGAGGATCTTCTCGGTTTTCTCGGCGCCATGGACTTCGATCATGGTGGCGGTCAGCGACTGGTTGTAGACCTTCTTCGCCGTGCGCAGGCACAGGCGGCCTTCCCAGTTCTTGTCGGCCAGCGCTTCGTAGGTGGTCAGCTCGCCCGGTTTCACCCGTGCGGTGGAATAGGCGATGGTCCGCGCACGCAGGCTCAGACCTGTCCAGGCGTGGGTGGACGAGCGATATTGCAGGGGAATGTTGGCGTCGATGGTTTTCGAGGTGAACGGCTGGAGAATGCCCATCTGCTCGGCCTGCCAGAGGTTGCCGGCATCGACGGTCAGCAGCAGGTCGGCGGTGGCGTTCTCGCCTTCGGCCTTGATCCGCTGCATCAGCGGCGCTTCCTTGTCGGTGATGAACTTGATCTTCACCCCGGTCTTGGCGGTGTAGGCATCGAACACCGGCTTGATCAGTTCATCGATACGCGACGAGTAGACCACCACCTCATCGGCGGCCTGGGCGGCGGTGCTGCCAATCAGGGTCAGGGCCAGTGCGGTCAGAAGACGCTGGGGTGCCAACATGGGAGTGATCTCTCGGTCGGGAAAAGTGGCCCAAATGATAAGGACTCACATTTACCAGCTCAATCGAACACTTTCCCAAGGAGTTACCAGATGTTGCACGACATTCGTCAGGCCTTGGCGAGGGCCGGCAAGTCCCCGGTCAGCCCCAACGCTTCACGCACAAACAGCGCTTTGGCCTCTGGCATCTGCTCGACGATTTTCAGCCCGGTGTTGCGTAACCAGCGCAGCGGCAGCGGATCGGCCTGGAACAGCCGCTCGAAACCTTCCATCGCCGCCATCAGCGCCAGGTTATGCGGCATGCGCCGGCGCTCGTAGCGGCTCAGCACTTTCACGTCCGCCAGGCGTTCGCCGCGTTCGTTCGCTTGCAGCAGCACTTCGGCCAGCACCGCGGCGTCGAGGAAACCGAGGTTCACACCCTGCCCCGCCAGTGGGTGAATGGTGTGCGCCGCATCGCCAATCAACGCCAGGCCTTCGGCCACGTAGCGCTTGGCATGACGTTGACGCAGCGGCACGCACAGACGCGGGTCGGCGCTGATGACGTCGCCGAGGCAACCTTCGAACGCGCGCTCCAGCTCACGGCAGAAATCCGCTTCATCCAGCGCCATCAGCCGTTCGGCTTCGCTCGGCGTGGTCGACCAGACGATCGAGCACCAGTCCTGCTGACCATCACGCTCCAACGGCAGAAACGCCAGCGGCCCGTGATCGGTGAAGCGCTGCCACGCCGTCATGCGGTGCGGTTTGCTGCTGCGCACGCTGGTGACGATGGCGTGGTGCAGATAATCCCACTCGCGGGTGGCGACGCCGGTCAGACGGCGCACGGCAGAGTTGGCACCATCCGCCGCGATCACCAGCGGTGCGCGCAAGGTGCGGCCGTCGGCCAGGGTCAGCAGCCAGTCGTCGCCGGAGCGGCGCATCTGCTCCAGTCGCGCGTTGGGCAGCAAGCCCAGATCGCAATCATGCAGACGGTCGAGCAAGGCATCCTGCACCACGCGGTTTTCGACAATGTGGCCGAGCACATCGGCGTGCACGCTGCTGGCCGAGAAATGAATCTGCCCGGTGCCGCTGCCGTCCCAGACATGCATGTCGGTGTACGGGCTGCTGCGTCGGTTGACGATGCCGTCCCACACGCCGAGGCGATCGAGGATCCGCTGGCTGGCGGCCGACAACGCGCTGACTCGCGGCTCGAACGGCGCATCGCCATTGAAGGGTTTGACGCTCAGCGGGCTGCCGTCGAGCAGCAGGACTTCCAGCCCGCTGTTCTGCAACGCCAGCGCCAGGGCGCTGCCGACCATTCCGGCTCCGACAATCAGCAGATCTGCGCGCATTTCCATGCTTTAAGCCTGTCTCGCTTGCGGCTTGAGCCGCACGTAAAGGGTTTTACCGACCCGCGCCACCAGGTTGCCGGCGCCGTCATGAATGTCGACCTGCAGCTGCGGCAGGTATTTCTCGCCACTGGCGGTTTGCCGACGGATCTCGTCGAGCAGGGTGTCGTCGATGTTGAACCGGGCGAACACCGGGCCTTTGCCCGGCGCAATGAAGTCAATGTCGGCAGCCTTGTCCCAGACGATGTACCGCGAGCCGAGGTTTTCCATGAGCATCAACATGAAGAACGGGTCGACCATCGAATACAGACTGCCGCCAAACTGGGTGCCGACGTAATTGCGGTTGTACCAGCCCAGGCCCATCGAGACCTGGATGTCGCGAAAGTCATCGCTGATGTGCTTCACCCGGACACCGGCGCCGAAGTACGGCGGGTAGAACGTCATGATCCAGCGCATCAGCTGCGCCTTGCCAAACTGTTTGATCAGCCACTCACGCATCCGGCCGCGTCCCCAGCCCCATGGCCTGACGGGCAAACCAGCGCTTGGCCGGCGGCAGCAGATCGAGGCCGAGCAGGCCGATGTTGCGCCCCAGCGATACCAGTGGCTGAGTGCTGCCGAACAGGCGCGTGACCTGATCGGAGAAACCGACGGTGAGGTCCTGATCGAGGCGCTGGCGCTCGCGATAGGCCTGCAACGTGGCGAAATCCCCCAGCGGTTTGTCGCTGGCCAGCAGTGCGGCGGCCAACGCATCGGCATCGCGCAGGGACAGGTTGAAACCCTGCCCGGCAATCGGGTGCAGGCTGTGGGCGGCGTTGCCGAGCACGGCCAGATGCGAACGCACCTGCTCTTCGGCTTCCACCAGCGACAGCGGATACAGATGCCGCGCGCCGACCTGTTTCAGGGTACCGAGGCGGTAGCCGAACACGCCTTGCAGCTCGCTGAGGAAATCCCGCTCGCTCAGGTCCGCCAGACGTTGCGCGTCCATGCCCAGACGGGTCCAGACCAGCGCGCAGCGGTTCTCCGGCAGCGGCAGCAGCGCCATCGGGCCTTCATCGGTGAAGCGCTCGAAGGCCATGCCGTTGTGCGCTTCACTCGGGGTGATGTTGGCGATCAACGCGCTCTGGTTGTACGGGCGTTTGCGCACGTTGATGCCCAGTTGCTCGCGCAGACCGGAACGACCGCCATCGGCGAGCACCGCCAGATCGCACTCGACCGTGGTTTCATCGTTGAGGGTCAGGCGATAGCCGTCGGGCAACGGTTCCATGCGGGTGACTTCTGCCGGACAACGCCAGCTGATCACCTCTTTATCGAGGTGCTGCCACAGGCACTGGCCGAGCCAGGCGTTTTCCACCACGTAACCGAGCGCCGGGACGCCCTCTTCCATCGCCGACAGTCGGGCGGTGGAGAAACGACCACGGTCGGACACGTGAATCTGCTTGATCGGCTCGGCGCGGCGGGAGATTTCCTGCCACACGCCCAGCCGTTGATAGATCTGCCGCGAGCCGAAAGACAGCGCCGATGAACGGGCGTCGTAACTTGGCTGCCATGTGTCGCCGGGGGCGAACGGTTCGATCAGCACGATCTTCCAGCCACGGGCCTTGGCCCCGGCCTGCAAGGCCAGCGCTAGACTGGCGCCGACCAGACCGCCACCGATGATTGCCAGATTGACCCGACTCATGCCGCGCAGGTCCGTGCTTGCGCCATCAGGGCTTCGATCTCGGCGACGGTTTTCGGCACGCCGTGGGTCAAAATTTCACAACCGCTCTTGGTCACTACCACGTCGTCCTCGATGCGCACGCCAATGCCGCGCCATTTCTTCGCTACGTTCTGATTGTCCGGGGCGATGTAGATGCCCGGCTCCACGGTCAGCGCCATGCCGACTTCCAGCACCCGCCATTCGCCGCCGACCTTGTATTCGCCGACGTCATGCACATCCATCCCGAGCCAGTGGCCGGCGCGGTGCATGTAAAACGCCTTGTAGGCTTCGGACGCGATCAACTCGTCCACTTCGCCCTGCAACAACCCGAGCTTCACCAGCCCGGCGGTGATCACCCGAACCGTCGCTTCGTGTGCCTGGTTCCAGTGCTTGTTCGGGGCGATTTCGGCGAACGCCGCTTCCTGCGAGGCCAATACCAATTCGTAGATCGCTTTCTGCTCAGCCGAAAACTTGCCGTTGACCGGCCAGGTGCGGGTGATGTCGCTGGCGTAACAGTCGATCTCGCAACCGGCGTCGATCAGCACCAGATCACCGTCCTTGAGCAACGCGTCATTCTGCTGGTAATGCAGGATGCAGCTGTTGCGCCCGGCAGCGACGATCGAACCATAGGCCGGCATCTTCGCCCCGCCCTTGCGGAACTCGTAATCGAGTTCGGCTTCGAGGCTGTACTCGTACAGCCCGGCGCGGCTGGCCTGCATCGCCCGGATGTGGGCCTGGGCGGAAATCCGCGCCGCTTCGCGCATCACCTTCACTTCTGCCGCCGATTTATACAGGCGCATGTCGTGCAGCAGGTGATCCAGGGCAACGAATTCGTTCGGCGGCTGGGCACCGAGGTGCGCCTTGGAGCGGATCACGTTGATCCAGTCCATCAGGTGGCGGTCGAATTCCGGGTTGCTGCCCATGGCCGAATACACCCGGTCGCGGCCCTCGATCAGGCCCGGCAGGATGTCGTCGATGTCAGTGATGGGGAAGGCGTCGTCGGCGCCAAAATCGCGAATCGCGCCTTCCTGGCCGGCGCGCAGGCCATCCCAGAGTTCCCGTTCGGCATTGCGTTCACGGCAGAACAGCACGTATTCGCCATGTTCGCGACCAGGCATCAAGACGATGACCGCCTGTGGCTCGGGGAAACCGCTCAGGTACTGGAAGTCGCTGTCCTGACGGTAGACGTGCTCGACGTCACGGTTGCGAATGGCAACCGCAGCGGCGGGCAGGATGGCGATGCTGTTGGGTTCCATCTGCGCCATCAGCGCCTTGCGGCGACGGCTGTATTCCGCTTTCGGGATATGGATCATGGGCAGATGGCTTTCCCTGGCACGCGATCAGTGCAGCGACGGCTTGGCGGCTGGCGGCACGTCGGCTTTCTTGGTTTCGGAGAACAGCAGCAGCGGCGCTACACGCAGGTACTCCATGACTTCCATGTAGTCGCTTTCGCCGTCTTCGGACTCTTCCAGGGCGTCTTGCACCTGGGAGATCGCCGCCAGATCCTGCAACACTTCGGTGGCCTCGGTGCTCAGCATGCTGCTGTCGCGGCAGTTCAGGCCGAAACCGGTGAGGAAGCCCTGGCACCATTCACCCAGCGCGGCAGCGCGCTCGGCCAGTGGTGCGTCATCGTTCGGCAGCAGCAGAACCACGGTGACGTCGTCGCCGGTGAGTTCGCTCTTGACCATTTCCTGCAGGCCGATCAGCGCGTTGCGGACGTTGTCCTGCGGCTCGCTTTCGAGCAGTTCGGCGGCATCGATCAGCCATTCGTCTGCATTGAAGCCGGCGCCGGCACAACTGCGGCCCAGCAACAGGCCGTGCAGTTCGGCAGGCGAAACGGAGTGACCGCTGGAATTCAGCAGGGTGGCAAAGCCTTGGTACGGGGAATTCTGAATGGGCATGGGCAGCTAGGCGCCAGACGGCGCTATGTCTAGAATGAAGGCCTTGTATCCTACATCGACAGACTCGCCAAGACCATTAAAGGCTGTCCGCCAGCCAAACCCATCAGACCGAATCAGTGGACACAATGGAAGACACCGACCTGCAAGCGCTGATGGCCAGACTCGAACTGCTGATTACTCGGGTCGAGCAACTAAAGAGTCAAAACGCACTCTTACAAGCTCAGGAAAAGACCTGGCGCGAGGAACGCGCTCACCTCATTGAAAAAAACGAAATCGCCCGGCGTAAGGTCGAATCGATGATTTCGCGCCTCAAGGCCCTGGAGCAAGACTCATGAGTTCAAGCAATAGCGTTACCGTGCAGATCCTCGACAAAGAATATTCGATCATCTGCCCGCAGGAAGAACGCAGCAATCTGGTCAGTGCCGCGCGTTACCTGGACGGCAAGATGCGCGAGATCCGCAGCAGCGGCAAAGTCATCGGCGCCGACCGCATCGCCGTGATGGCCGCGCTGAACATCACCCACGATCTCTTGCACAAAGAAGAGCGTCCGGACATCCAGGCCAGCGGCTCGACCCGTGAACAGGTGCGAGACTTGCTCGATCGTGTCGATCTGGCGCTGGCCGACGATCCGGACATCAGCAAGGGCTGATTCGCCAGGCGGCTTGAGGTATACTCGCCGCACTCCCTGGGGTGCTTGCCAGTTGACGATGTCCCTGAGCCGATTTGCACTACCCTGGGGGTTGCACGTTGGGCTGGTGTGCATGTCCGCCAGACGGAAAGCCTTAAAGCCTACTGCATCCTCCACCTTGAACTCTCGGGTTCAAGGGCTAAGTCGACAGCGGCTCATCCGGGGAGCCTGATTCGAATCCGATGCCGGTGCATGCCGGCATCGGATTTTTTATGCGTACGTTTTCGTCCTCATCCTGCCGAAGCCGAACCATGACCGAACCCGCGTTGCTGCCCCGCCCCCAACTGCGCCGCCTGCTGCGCAAGGCCCGCCGCTCCCTGACGCCAAGTCAGCAACGCCAGGCCGCCGAAGGCCTGTACAAGCAGCTCGCGCAGGACCCGCAATTTCGCCGGGCCAGACACATTTCCCTGTACCTGCCCACCGACGGTGAAATCGACCCGCGCCTGCTGCTGCGCGCCGCCCAGCGACGAGGCAAGAAAACCTACTTGCCGGTGCTGAGCGCCTGGCCACGAACCAAAATGGTCTTTCAGCAGATTCGGCCCGGCGAAAAGCTGCGGCCCAACCGTTTCCGTATTCTTGAGCCCCGGGTCAATGTCGCCCGTCAGCGCAAGATCTGGGCACTGGATCTGGTGTTGTTGCCACTGGTGGGGTTTGACGATGTCGGCGGACGCCTGGGAATGGGCGGCGGATTCTACGACCGCAGCCTGGCGTATCTGGCCCGACGCCAGAACTGGCGCAAGCCGACGCTGTTGGGCCTGGCCCATGAATGTCAGAAAGTCGAACGACTGGCGCAGGCCAGCTGGGATGTACCGTTGCAGGGAACGGTGACCGACAAGGCGTGGTATTTCGCAGGGTAGGCGCCGCGAGGGATTCAGCGGCGCCGGGAAGACGGTGTCAGCGTTTGAACGCTGTCGACTGCTGTACTTGTTGCGCCACTTCAATCGGAGCATCGGCCTTGTTGGCCCACAGACTTTGCGCATAACCGGTGGTCACGACGCCAAGACCAAACAAAATCACCAAAGTCCACAGCAAATCCGGTTTGCGTTTCATCGATTGCCCCCCTCAAGGCACATCATCACGATGACAGCAGCGGTTTCCATTCGTAGGCCGTGCAGCAGCGTCAAGCTTTAAAGGCCGGCATTTTGCGACAACGTGAACCTCTGCGCAAATGCTGGCGTCAACCGACTGTCGGTTTGTCATAAAATTGCCCGACAACCTGCCCAATGACCGTTTCAGGAGCACACACCATGGCCTATTGGCTGATGAAATCCGAGCCCGACGAACTTTCGATCAAGGGTCTGGAAAAACTCGGCAAAGCGCGCTGGGACGGGGTGCGCAACTATCAGGCGCGCAATTTCCTGCGGGCCATGGCGGTGGGGGATGAGTTCTTTTTCTATCACTCCAGCTGCCCGGAGCCGGGCATTGCCGGAATCGGAAAGATTATCGAGGCGGCCTACCCCGACCCGACGGCACTCGAGCCCGAGAGCCACTACTACGATCCGAAAGCCACGCCAGAGAAAAACGCCTGGAGTGCGATCGATGTCGCCCATGTCGAGACGTTTGCCCGGGTATTGAAGCTGGATTACCTGAAACAGCAGACCGCCCTGGCCGAAATGCCACTGGTGCAGAAGGGTTCGCGGCTGTCGGTGATGCCGGTGACGGCCGAGCAGTGGGCGGCGGTTATTGCGTTGCGCTAATGCGCCTGTGCAGGAGCCGGCAAACCGGCTCATGCACATTCCAGTCTTACTGAATGATCAGGTTGTTGAACAACAGATCCTCGACCACCGGCTTGCCGGTCTCGTCATTCATCACTTGCTGGGTCTGCTTCAAGGCTTCCTGACGCAGTTTTTCCTTGCCTTCGATGCTGCCCATCGCATCGGTGGTCTGCTGGGTGAACAGCGCCACCAACTGATTGCGGATCAGCGGCTCGTTGGCCTTGACCAGTTTGGTCGCCTCGTCACCGGTCACCCGCAACGCCACGTCGGCCTTGTAGACCTTGAGCTTCGGCGTGCCGTCCAGCCCGTAGTTGCCCACGAACGGCGGGCTCAGGGTGATGTAGTTGACCTTCGGCGCCTCGCCTTCTTTGGCTTCTTCGGCCAGCGCTGCCACAGGCAGAGACAGGGCCAGCAACAACATGATCCACGCTTTCACAATTCGCTCCTTATCCGGTTTGCGGCCTAGCATAACGACCCGCCGCGCAAGCACAAGCTTATGGCGGACTATCAGGGCCGGGCATGCTCGTTGACCCGTTGACTGCCACACCTACACTTATCGGCCATCACTCCCAAAGGAATAGCCCTGATGAAAGCCGTGCTGTGCAAAGCCTTCGGCCCTGCCGAATCGCTGGTGCTGGAAGACGTCGCCAGTCCTGTCGCCAAGAAGAATGAAATCCTGCTGGACGTGCACGCCGCCGGGGTCAACTTCCCGGACACGCTGATCATCGAGGGCAAGTACCAGTTCAAGCCGCCCTTCCCGTTTTCCCCGGGTGGTGAAGCCTCCGGCGTGGTCAGCTCGGTAGGTGAGAAAGTCAGTCATTTGAAGGTCGGTGACCGGGTCATGGCCCTGACCGGTTGGGGCAGCTTCGCCGAGCAGGTCGCCGTGCCGGGCTATAACGTGTTGCCGATTCCGCCGTCGATGGACTTCAACACCGCCGCCGCGTTCAGCATGACCTACGGCACTTCGATGCACGCGCTCAAGCAACGCGGCAACCTGCAACCGGGTGAAACACTGCTGGTACTCGGCGCTTCCGGCGGCGTTGGCCTGGCTGCCGTGGAGATCGGCAAAGCCATGGGTGCCCGGGTGATCGCGGCCGCCAGCAGCGCCGAGAAGCTTGCCGTGGCCAAGGCCGCCGGTGCCGACGAATTGATCAACTACAGCGAAACCAGCCTCAAGGACGAAATCAAGCGCCTGACCGACGGCCAGGGCGCCGACGTGATCTACGACCCGGTCGGCGGCGACCTGTTCGACCAGGCCATCCGCGCCATCGCCTGGAATGGCCGCCTGCTGGTGGTCGGCTTCGCCAGCGGACGCATTCCCGAACTGCCGGTCAACCTTGCGTTACTCAAGGGCGCGGCCGTGCTCGGCGTGTTCTGGGGCTCCTTCGCCCAGCGCCAGCCACAGGATAACGCAGCGAACTTCCAGCAACTGTTCGGCTGGTTTGCCGAGGGCAAGTTGAAACCGCTGGTGTCGCAGGTGTATCTGCTGAGCGAGGCGGCGCAGGCGATCAATGATCTCGGGCAGCGCAAGGCTGTGGGCAAGGTTGTGGTGCAGGTGCGCTGAAAGACTTTCATGAACAAAGCCGGGGGCATTAGCACAATAAACCCGGCCTCCTCAACTACTTTTTAAATTCCAACAACCAATAAAATCAATTAAGAAGTGGTAACTATATACCGCAGGAATTTCAGCAGATCACAGTAGTTTTATCTCATACAGACACAAGGAGTAACTGTATGAGCGATGAAAACTGGCGACCCGGCCAGCAAGTACTTTTAGATACCACTGAAGTTAACCCATACAAAACCCCAACTTCAGTTGCCGACGGCGGTGGATACGGCGGAGCGAGACCCGGTTATCGAGTAAATGCCGCAACCGCGCAGCAGGCACTGAAAGTCCGTACCAACCTAGACAGCGAACACCATCAAAAACTTTCCATAACACCAGCAACTATCAATTCAGAATTGATAAATAACGGAGCAACGAGCGCTGACACTAACCCACCCTCTGATATTGCTACTATTCAACATGAGAAAAACATCGTAATTCGGATGATTCAGCAAAAAAACGAAAACCTGCAACGTAGTGTCGTCGAAGCTAACAGCTTCTATGGGAGCGACCCCCACAATAAATCCCTGCAAGAATATATAAACACGTTCAACAGCAACCTAATAGGAAACGAGAGGGCGCCCGGAGAGGTGCACAGACAGTGGAAGAAATCGTATATCGCGGGCTATTCCGTCAGAGTGTATGCAGAGTCGATTCGTATCCTCACACACAGAGCTCACCAGCTAGATAGCGCGTTCGCAGCTGCGCAGGCTCGTCAACATGCGGCACACCAAGCGGCAGTTCAACAGGCCACGGCGGCACGAGCGGCTGCTGAACAAGCAGCACGAGCAGAGGCGGTGCGTGCTGCTGCCGAACAAGCAGCGCGAGCAGAGGCGGTGCGTGCTGCTGCCGAACAAGCAGCGCGAGCAGAGGCAGTGCGTGCTGCTGTCGAACAAGCAGCGCGAGCGGAGGCGGCGCGTGCTGCTGCCGAACAAGCGGCACAGGAACAAGCCAGGCGACGCGAAGCGGAGAAGCAGATTGAAGAACAGAGAGCACACAGGGCCGCTTCTGAAGTTGCAGACCGGTTCGATGCTGTGCTTAAACAGCTGACGGTAAATAAGCCAGAGACCTCAAGTGAAAAACTTCAACGATTAAAGGAAACACATCAAAAGCTGTATGCCGCACATGTCGAAGCATCAAAAGCCGAGCGCGTATTCAAAGACTTCTACAATTTTCAAAGACGGAAAAGACGCTGGAAAACAATTAAGGACACACAAAAATAAATTAGCGAGCTAACACACCAGATAAAGAATAGTACAAAGATAAAACCGCCCGCTGTTGACGGCACTGTTACATCTGCCTACCCCCTGGTAGTCAGCTCTGACGGACTAATCGCGGGGTTCGAAGGCTCGCCTCTTACGTTAGGCAAGGCGCTCGACACTCTCAGCGCCCTACGCGGGGCAATTTCCGCTGGGCCAGTCAGTACGTTTCTAGCTTCAGTTTTTTATACGCCGACACTCGGCAACGGCGAACTGCAGCGCAGCCCGTTGATTCTTACGATCCCTTTATCACAAACCGCCCACAACGATGAGCGTGTAGCACTTCCTGGACTGGCCGAGGCCAACTGGCTCCCTACCCGCGCGGTATCGTCGGTTAAGGGAGAGCACACGCAGCTCTATTTACGTTCAGCTGATCCAGGTCAAACGGTCAGAGTCAGGCAAGCAAAGTTTAATCGCTCGGACAATCTCTACACCTTCACGACCGAGGGTTTGTTCCCGATCACGTTGACCTGGACGCCCAAGACGCCTCCTGGAGACGACATCCCCTCAACCACTGAATTGCCCGCAACCGATTCTGGAACCAGAATTTATCCCGGAGCCCGCGTTACCCAGATTGAAGGCCGGCTAGACGAGCACCCTGCCTGTGAAATAGACGACCCTGATGACTATATCCTGACGTTTCCCATCGAGTCGGGAATCGAATCCATCTACATGATGGCCACTCGCGGTGGCCCTCGGTATGAGCCAGGGACGGCTACAGGCAAGGGGCAAGAGGTCGGCGAAAATTGGCTGGGTGGCGCAACACAATCAAGTGGCTCCCCTGTCCCTGCACAGATTGCGGATCAGCTACGTGGTCAGGACTTCAGGAATTTTGACAGATTCAGGGAAAAATTTTGGAGGGCGATTGCATCTGATAGCTCGCTGAGCGGGCAGTTTGGCAATGTTGATCTTGAAGAGATGCGAAATGGCGCAGCACCTTATACCGACCTAAATGACAATGTCGGTGGCAGAGAAAAATATGAAATACACCATAAGCAAAGAATTGCTGATGAAGGCGCGGTGTATGATGTGGACAACTTGACTGTCTTGACCCCAAAAGCACATATAGAACTGCACAAAAGTGGTATACAACAATGATCCTTAAAGACAAGCTGGAAGATTATACGGAAGCTGAATTTCTAGCTTTCTTAGAAGGCTTTTATAAAAATACAACTGGGCTGTCAGGTGATGCGTATAGCGCTTACTCATCTGAGCGCATGCGCCACTTTGAGAAGATAACTGAACACCCTCGTCAGCGCATGGTTCTAACTCGCCCAATAAATGGCCGAGAAGATAGTCCAAAAGGTGCATTGGACGAAATCAAAGAATGGCGCCAAGCAAACGGCAAGCCTGGGTTCAAAGCTGAATAATTCATCAGCCAGACAGTGTCACACCTACAGCGACACTGCCTGGCTTTTTACTAAAGCAATTCGCGAATATCCTCCGGCAACAAATTCACATACCGACTATTCGGGCTTTTTCCGCAGCGATCAATAATGTAGCGGGCACGCTCATTGAGTTTGGCAATCAAGCCCAGTCGACGCTCGTCCGAAAGCTGAGCTGTATAAACCACGCTGGATAAATACGCCCGCGTGTAATGGAAGACTGGCAAGTGAACCCAAGAAGAAACCGGACGGCGAATAGCGTATTGGTGGAGATCGACACATCGCACTCTGCGCAGCCATTGGTTTGCGTGAATCGGTGAATCAATATCCAGTCGAAAAACCATGGGGGCGATGACTTCCCGTTCTGCGGGTTTGCCCGCCTCTACGGTCCATGGCCTGAATCGCCATTGCCGCAGGGCATCAGTGACCGCTTCGGAAAAGTCAGGATGTTCACTTTCCAGAATGCCGATGTCACTCACCGAGCCATCTGCATTGGCGGTGAAGCGGACACGAACCTCACCCATAACCCCCGCCTTGGCAAGTTCGCGAGGATAAACCGGGCCCGGATTATTGTCGGGGATCAACACCACCTCTGCTGCTTCTACAGCACCAAGAAACGCCAATAGAAACAGAGCAAAAAACCACCGCATGACCCACCCCTTCAAGCTGAAATGCCGAATCGGCAACAGCACAAAGACTACGGAGCAATGGCGTTCAACTGAATGGCGCAACTTCTGCTTTGGATGCAGGACATTGCCTAAGCTGCGACGGGAAATCGGGCGAAAGCGCTGCGTAAACAGTCGCAGGTAACTTTTCTGACGGACTACTCTCTCTGACTGTCGTCCCCGGCATCGCCCGGCAACAGATGTTCCTGAACCTTCCGGCTGCGGGCCTTGATGAGGTGGCCCTCTTCATCGAAGCGCAGAACGATCAACCAGTCGTAGACTTCGTCCGGCCATTTTTTCTGGCCCATCAGGGCCGTGCTGTCGCCGCCGAACGCTTGAATCAGGTGGTTGATATGGCCGTGATGCCAGGCGATCAGGATCGTCGGCGCCTGATTGCTCTTGCGCAGCAGCTTGACCAGCTCGTGGGCATCGCCATTGATGTAAGGCTGTTCGACAGACAGGCCCAGGCGTTCGGCCAGCGGGGTCAACGTCAGGCGTGAGCGGGAACTCACCGGGCTGTCACCAGCGGCAATCAGCCGTTCCGGAGTGAGCGTCTGGCCATCCAGTTTCAACGGATTGAAATAGTCGACGTAGGCGCGGGCCCTTTCTTCGCCCCGGGCATTGAGTACCGTCCCTTCAGTCGGCTTTTCCGCATGGCGAATGATCAGCACCGTGGCATTGCGCAAACCGGACTGGGCAGGGTGATCGGCGTAAATCAATGTCAGCACCGCAACGACAATGACCGTCGCTGCCAATAATCGGCGCATCAGCATGCGAACCTTCAAAGCCATCATTCATCTCTGTTGATCAGTCGGGCGACGGATCGCGAGTCTAAGCCACCCCATGTTCACAAGTGGTGAAAACGCCCTGTTCTTACAGCAGAGCGACAGGTTCGTAAAAGAACGTGCGACTTCCAACATTTTCCGCTGTTTTGCCGATGCGAACCGGTGCTATTTTCGGTAACGAAACTGTAACATTCGCATCCGCAGTCAAAACAAGAAATTTGGAGCTCTTGAATGTTTGCTTTCTTTCGACCTGCCGCACATCAGGCTCCATTGCCTGAAGAAAAAATAGACAGTACTTACCGACGCCTGCGTTGGCAGATCTTCGCCGGTATCTTCTTTGGCTACGCGGGTTACTACCTGCTGCGCAAAAACTTCTCCCTGGCCATGCCGTACCTGATCGACGAGGGTTATACCCGTGGCGAGCTGGGTCTGGCGATGTCGGCCATCGCAATCGCCTACGGTCTTTCCAAGTTCCTGATGGGCCTGGTCTCCGACCGCTCCAACCCGCGCTACTTCCTGCCATTCGGCCTGCTGGTTTCGGCGGGGGTGATGTTCATTTTCGGTTTCGCGCCTTGGGCAACGTCCAGCGTGACCATGATGTTCATCCTGCTGTTCATCAACGGCTGGGCCCAGGGCATGGGCTGGCCGCCGAGCGGACGGACCATGGTGCACTGGTGGTCGCAGAAGGAACGCGGTGGCGTGGTGTCCGTGTGGAACGTGGCGCACAACGTCGGTGGCGGTCTGATCGGCCCGCTGTTCCTGATCGGCATGGGCCTGTTCAACGACTGGCATTCGGCGTTCTATGTGCCGGCGGCGGTAGCCCTGGCGGTGGCGGCGTTTGCCTTCATCACCATGCGCGACACCCCGCAATCGGTCGGCCTGCCGCCGATCGAGAAGTACAAGAACGATTACCCGGAAGGCTACGACGCCAGCCACGAAGACGAATTCAGCGCCAAGGAAATCTTCGTCAAATACGTGCTGCGCAACAAAATGCTCTGGTACATCGCCCTGGCCAACGTCTTCGTCTACCTGTTGCGCTACGGCGTACTGGACTGGGCGCCGACCTACCTCAAGGAAGCCAAGCACTTCGACGTCGACAAGACTTCGTGGGCGTACTTCTTCTATGAGTGGGCGGGTATTCCGGGCACGCTGCTGTGCGGCTGGATGTCGGACAAGATCTTCCGTGGCAACCGTGGCCTGA
Source organism: Pseudomonas sp. GW822-FHT03F08 (assembly GCF_058801265.1). Classification (NCBI taxonomy): domain Bacteria; kingdom Pseudomonadati; phylum Pseudomonadota; class Gammaproteobacteria; order Pseudomonadales; family Pseudomonadaceae; genus Pseudomonas; species Pseudomonas sp. GW822-FHT03F08. Next base: position 372,392 of record NZ_JBXANC010000001.1, read on the forward strand.
CCGGCATGGTGTTCATGGCCCTGGTGACCGTGGCGACCCTGGTTTACTGGCTGAACCCGGCCGGTAACCCGACCGTCGACATGATCGCGCTGTTCTCGATCGGCTTCCTGATCTACGGCCCGGTGATGCTGATCGGTCTGCAGGCGCTGGAGCTGGCGCCGAAGAAAGCCGCCGGTACTGCGGCGGGCTTCACCGGCCTGTTCGGTTATCTGGGTGGTTCGGTCGCGGCCAGTGCAGCGATGGGCTACACCGTGGACCACTTCGGTTGGGATGGCGGTTTCGTGCTGCTGGTGGGCGCTTGCCTGCTGTCGATGGCCTTCCTGGCGCCGACCCTGTGGCACAAGCAAGTCGCCAGTCAGAGCCGCGAAGCAGTCGCCTGATCGGTTTTTGACTTACAGCGTTTGAGCCGCGCCTCCAGATTCCGGTCTGGCATGGCGTGGCTGCGCAGGGCGTGAGCGGTCTGCTCGACATAATCGCGAGTCGTGCCGTAACGCCCGCAAGCGCTTTCGAACACCTGGCTCAGCACATGATCCGGCAGATTGCCGGCATAGCTGGGCAGGTGTCGTTCCAAGACAAATCCCAACGCCTGTACCTGGCTGCCATCTTCAAGACGGCAGTTGAGCCAGTGTGGCCGATAGGACGGGAACGGCATCTCGCGTTTCCACAGCGCATACAGCGCACTGTCGAGGTTGTCTTCCGGCAACCGATAGGCAAAGCCGCTGCACGAACCGCCGCGATCCAGACCGAACACCAGCCCCGGCATTTCCGGTGTGCCGCGATGTTCGTGGGACCACAGGTACAAACCGCGATGGTAGCCATGCACCCGCCCGCGCACCCGCTCCACCGCCGAACATTCCGGCCGCCAGATCAACGAACCATACGCGAACAACCACACCGGCCCACCCTTGTGGCGTGCCATGGTCGATTGCATGGAAGCGAGAAGTTGTTCGTGAGTCAGCTGCGGCCCCAAGTCGAGCCGCGGAGGGTAAGCCAGATTCAGAAAAGCAGATTCAATGGCTGTCATGACGGAAGTATTCGGCCCCGCAAGTATTACAAGATGTAAGCACAATTCGCTTGATAGAACATATAGCAGTAACTGTAAAACGAAAAGTGCTAAAGGATGTATGACACCTTTGATAGCGCTAATTCGGGGTTATCCGCGAGGGCTATCTTGTTTGATATAGCCTAATACCATTGCGCAGATATCTTAAATACCCGAATGAAATATCGATAAGCCTTCGCTTCGTTCAGGTTTCGTTCATGAAGCCCCGGGATTTTTCCTACTAAAATTTCGGACTTTCCATATTTACCGTCGCTGAACGCCTACGTACAACGGCTTTCCTCTGGCGCAAGCCAACCCGTTCAACCGAGGCTGCACGATGAACACACCAAGGCTTTTGGCCGCACTTTTATTGATTCAGACCGGCCAGGCACTGGCCGCCGATGATTCGCAAGAGGACAAGGGTTTCTGGTATGCACAGACCAGTGTCTATACCAAACATTACTCACCCGACCCCGAACACAATAATCATCAGGACTTGATCGGCATTGAACGCAATCAGGCTTCCAGCTGGGTATTTGGCGGGGCAACTTTCCGCAACTCGTTCCGCCAGCGCTCCAATTACGCCTATGCCGGCAAACGCTTCGACAGTGCCGATTATCCGGTGTACGTGAAACTCACCGGTGGGTTGCTGCAGGGTTATCGGGGTGACTACAAGGACAAGATCCCGCTCAATCACTTCGGCGTTGCACCGGTGATCATCCCGTCCGTCGGCACCCATTACGGCCCGCTGGCCGCCGAGCTGGTCTTTCTCGGCGCCAACGCGGCCATGGTGACGACGGGCGTGCGGTTCTAGGAAGGCTCAGCCGAGGGCTCAGTCGCGCGGCTCAAGAGCGCGGCGCATATGCAAACACATCGGCGCGCATCTGGTGGGCGTCCATCCCGGCTTCCACCAGCGCATCCAGCGTGCCGTAGACCATCGCCGGCGAACCACTGGCATAGACGTGCAAGGGTTTCAGATCCGGAAAGTCCTCGCACACCGCCTCATGCAACATCCCGCAGCGCCCTTCCCAGCCGCATTGGTCGCTGACGACCTTGTGCAGGAACAGGTTGGGCAGCTTCAGCCATTCGTCCCAATGTTCGATTTCATAGAAATCTTCCGGACGACGCACGCCCCAGTACAAATGCACCGGATGTTTGAAGCCGTTGGCCCGGCAATGTTCGATCAGGCTGTGAATCTGGCCCATGCCGGTGCCGGCGGCGATCAGCACCAGCGGCCCGTCGGGCAATTCCGCGAGGTGGGTGTCGCCGAACGGCAGTTCGACCCGCACCATCGAATTGCGCTGCAGTTGCTCGATCAGGCTCAGGGCACTGGCTTCGCGCGCCAGCACGTGGATTTCCAGGTCTCGCCCGCCGTGGGGCGCCGAGGCCATGGAAAAGGCTGACTTCTCGCCGCTCTCGCGCTCGATCATCAGGTACTGGCCCGCGTGATAACGCGGCGGCTTGCCGGCCGGCGCCCGCAGGCGCACGCGCCAGGTATCGCCACCGACGTCCCGGCATTCGATGACCTGACACGACAGGCTGCGCACCGGCAGTTCTCCCAGCGCGAGCACGCCATCCCACAGCAGGATGCAGTCTTCCAGCGGCTCCGCTATGCAAGTGTAGAACTCGCCGTGGTCATGCACCTTGCCGGCCTGTTCGACCCGGCCTTCCACCAGCAGCGCTGCGCACACGTGACAATTGCCGTTGCGGCAGCTTTGCGGGCATTCGTAGCCCAGGCGCCGCGCACCATCGAGAATCCGCTCTCCGGGCCGTATCTCGAGCACCGCTCCGGAGGGCTGCAGGGTTACACGCATCAATCTATTCCTAACTGATTCCAGATGGCATCGATCCGTTGGGTGACGGCATCATCTTTGACGATGACGCGGCCCCACTCGCGAGTGGTTTCGCCCGGCCACTTGTGGGTGGCATCCAGGCCCATCTTCGAGCCAAGACCCGACACCGGCGAGGCGAAGTCGAGGTAGTCGATCGGCGTGTTGTCGATCATCACCGTGTCGCGCTTGGGGTCCATGCGCGTGGTGATGGCCCAGATCACGTCGTTCCAGTCCCGCGCGTTGATATCGTCGTCGGTGACGATAACGAACTTGGTGTACATGAACTGTCGCAAAAACGACCAGACACCCAGCATCACGCGCTTGGCGTGGCCCGGATACGACTTCTTCATCGTCACCACGGCCATGCGGTACGAGCAGCCTTCCGGCGGCAGGTAGAAGTCGGTGATTTCCGGGAACTGTTTCTGCAGGATCGGCACGAACACTTCGTTCAGCGCCACGCCGAGGATCGCCGGCTCATCCGGCGGACGGCCGGTGTAGGTGCTGTGGTAGATCGGTTTGATCCGGTGGGTGATACGCTCGACGGTGAACACCGGGAAGCTGTCGACTTCGTTGTAGTAACCGGTGTGGTCGCCGTACGGGCCTTCGTCGGCCATCTCGCCCGGATGGATTACGCCTTCAAGGATGATTTCGGCCGTGGCCGGCACTTGCAGGTCGTTGCCACGGCACTTCACCAATTCTGTGCGGCTGTCGCGCAACAGGCCGGCGAAGGCGTATTCGGAGAGGCTGTCCGGCACCGGGGTGACGGCGCCGAGAATGGTTGCAGGATCCGCGCCGAGGGCCACGGACACCGGGAACGGCTGGCCCGGATGTTTCTCGCACCACTCACGAAAATCCAGCGCGCCACCCCGGTGGCTGAGCCAGCGCATGATGACCTTGTTGCGGCCGATCACTTGCTGACGGTAGATGCCGAGGTTCTGCCGATCCTTGTTAGGACCTTTGGTGACGGTCAGGCCCCAGGTGATCAGCGGCGCCACGTCGCCCGGCCAGCAGGTCTGCACCGGCAGCATCGCCAAGTCGACGTCATCACCTTCGATGACCACTTCCTGGCACGGGGCATCTTTGACGACTTTCGGCGCCATCGCGATGATCTTGCGGAAGATCGGCAACTTCGACCACGCATCTTTCAAGCCCTTCGGCGGCTCCGGCTCCTTGAGGAACGCCAGTAGCTTGCCGATTTCGCGCAGCTCGCTGACCGACTCGGCGCCCATGCCCATGGCGACCCGCTCGGGCGTGCCGAACAGGTTGCCGAGCACCGGAATGTCATAGCCGGTCGGTTTCTCGAACAGCAGCGCCGGGCCCTTGGCCCGCAGTGTGCGGTCGCACACTTCGGTCATCTCCAGCACCGGCGAGACGGGAATCTGGATGCGTTTCAACTCTCCGCGCTGCTCAAGCTGCTGCACGAAATCCCGAAGATCCTTGAATTTCATTGACGATGGCACCCTCAAAATAGGCGTACATCCTACCTGCTATGCCGGTCGCTGGCAGCCCGTCACTGCTTACTTGGCTGCATTCACCTGGCCGCTACCCGGATTTTTACCGGCCTGCAGACTGACAAACAGCGGTTCGAGGATCGGCGCCACGAATCGCGCACCGACTTCCGACAGGTGATTGTCATCCTTGTACAGCGAATAGCCGTCGAGTTCGGCGCGACACAGACCGTTTTCATCACACAGCCGTGGCGCCGGATCGATCACCCGCACCATCGGATCCTGCGCCAGTTGGGCGAACAACCGGCTGATGAATGCCTGGCGCTTGTCATGCTCGCCGATGGCCAGGCCGACCTCATCCACCGAATGACCCAGCATCGCAAGGCGTGTCAGGCGATACGGCGGGTTGAACGCCTGCAACGGCGCCTCTTTCACCAGCCAGACCCGATGCCCGCCCTCACGCAATTGAGCAAGCCGTGCGCGCAGCCCATCGGCCAGGCGTTGTTCAGCGACGGCACTGTCGTACTTACCATCCGGCTTTCTGAGCGCATGGTCGAGATCCCCTTTGGCGTCGCCATACAGATAGAGGCTCCAACGCGCGACCAGCACCACATCGCTGATACGTTGCGCGCTCAACCCCTGCTCGACACGCCGATTGAAACGCGTACAGGCCGCGTCATGCTCCAACCCTTCAACCGGAATACAACCGGCAGAGCTGGCGAGGATCACGTTGACGCCATGGGCTTGCGCAGCGTCCTCCAGCACCGGAATCAGTGCTGTAGCGTGGCTGTCACCCCAGACCATCGCCTGGGCCGGCAGGCTTTCCACACCGTAATGGCAGAACAGCTTGTCATCCGGGGCCTTGTCGTCCGTCAGGCACGCCATCAGCTCCGGCCGCCACTCGTGGCCCCTGGCATATTGCAGCGCCTGTTCGGACAGACGCGACGGCAAGCCATCGGTCCAGCGCAGGGCTTGTCCGGCCAGGCCGAGCACCAGGATGCCGCAAAAACCGGCCAGCAGAACCTGCCGGCGCCCGGCAAGCAGGCGACGCTCGCGGAACGGTGTTTCGACGAACTTCCATGACAGGTAACCCAGCACCAGCGTCAGCAGGATCAATCCTGCGATGTCCAGCGCACCCGGTTCCTCGACGCTGGCATAGCTGGAAAACACGAACACCGGCCAGTGCCACAAGTACCAGGAATAGGAAATCAGGCCGAGACCGACCATCACCCGACTGCTCAGCAATTGACCCATCAACGTTTCACGATGACCGTTGGCCAGGATCAGCGCCACCACGCCCAGCACCGGCAGCAGTGCCGCGGCGCCGGGGAATGGCGTGCTTTTGTCGTACCCGAAGACGGCCAGCAGGATCAGCGCCATGCCGAGCAGGCTCAGCCCCTGCGCTGCCATCGGTTTGAGGCGCCACGAATGCCGGGGCGCCACGGCGAGCATCGCACCGGCCAGCAGCTCCCACGCCCGCATCGGCAACAGGAAAAACGCCTTCTCCGGATAATGATGGACCGCCCACACGCTCAGCCCGAAGGACAGCAGCAATACGCCGAACAGCGCCAGCCGCCAGTGTTTCAGACGGCTCGACAGCAGGGTCAGCAACAGTGGGAAGAGAATGTAGAACTGTTCCTCCACCGCCAGCGACCAAGTGTGCAGCAGCGGCTTGAGATCCGAAGCGACGTCGAAATAGCCATCCTGACGCATGAACAGAATGTTCGAGACGAAGGTCACCTGGTAGCGCACCGAGCGCCCCAGTTCTTCGTAATCTTTGGGTGCCAACAGGAACCAGCCCACCGCCAGCACCGCGATGATCATCGCAAACAGCGCCGGCAGGATCCGCCGGGCGCGTCGGGCCCAGAACTCGACGAAGCTGAAACGCCCGGCCTGGCGCTGGTTCCAGATGATCGAGGTGATCAGGTAGCCGGAAATCACGAAAAACACGTCCACGCCGACAAATCCACCGGTGAACCCCGGGACGCCAAAGTGGAACAGCACCACGGCAATCACAGCGACTGCGCGCAAGCCGTCGATATCCCTTCGATAAGCGAGTGTGCTCATAAATCTTTAATGCCAATCAGGTGGTTATTTTTTGTACAGCCCAAGGCGCTGCTTCTTGTTTTTCCGGCACACGGACCTTAACAGATCGCACACCTGCGATCGCCCGGACAAAAATCAGGCAAAAAAATGGCGCCCCTGAAGGGCGCCATCTTTCGGACTCAACCGACGATGTTACTTGCGCTTCATCGACAGGAAGAACTCGTCGTTGGTCTTGGTCGTTTTCAGCTTGTCGACCAGGAACTCGATGGCAGCTACTTCGTCCATCGGGTGCAGCAGCTTGCGCAGGATCCACATGCGCTGCAGTTCGTCGTCGGCGGTCAGCAACTCTTCACGGCGGGTGCCGGAACGGTTGATGTTGATGGCCGGGAACACACGCTTCTCGGCGATCTTGCGATCCAGAGGCAGTTCCATGTTGCCGGTACCCTTGAACTCTTCGTAGATCACTTCGTCCATCTTCGAGCCGGTTTCAACCAGCGCGGTGGCGATAATGGTCAGCGAGCCGCCTTCTTCGATGTTACGCGCGGCACCGAAGAAACGCTTCGGCTTCTCCAGGGCGTGGGCATCGACACCACCGGTCAGCACCTTGCCGGAGCTCGGGATCACGGTGTTGTAGGCACGGGCCAGACGGGTGATGGAGTCGAGCAGGATCACCACGTCCTTCTTGTGTTCGACCAGGCGCTTGGCCTTCTCGATCACCATTTCAGCCACTTGTACGTGACGGGTCGGCGGTTCGTCGAAGGTCGAGGCAACCACTTCGCCGCGCACGGTGCGCTGCATTTCGGTCACTTCTTCCGGACGTTCGTCGATCAACAGCACGATCAGGTGAACTTCAGGGTTGTTACGGGCGATGTTGGCCGCGATGTTCTGCAGCATGATCGTCTTACCGGCTTTCGGCGGTGCAACGATCAGACCGCGCTGGCCTTTGCCGATCGGGGCGCACAGGTCGATCACACGACCGGTCAGGTCTTCGGTGGAACCGTTGCCGGCTTCCATCTTCATGCGCACGGTCGGGAACAGCGGGGTCAGGTTCTCGAAGAGAATCTTGTTTTTCGCGTTCTCTGGACGATCGAAGTTGATCGTGTCGACCTTGAGCAGGGCGAAGTAACGCTCGCCTTCCTTTGGCGGCCGGATCTTGCCAACGATGGTGTCACCGGTGCGCAGGTTGAAACGGCGGATCTGGCTCGGCGAGACGTAGATGTCGTCAGGGCCGGCGAGGTAGGAAGCGTCAGCGGAGCGCAGGAAGCCGAAGCCGTCCTGGAGAATCTCCAGCACGCCATCACCGGAGATTTCCTCACCGCTTTTCGCGTGCTTTTTCAGCAGGGAGAAAATCACGTCCTGCTTGCGCGAACGGGCCATATTTTCTATGCCCATCTGTTCGGCCAATTCGAGCAGTTCGGTAATCGGCTTTTGCTTGAGTTCAGTCAGATTCATATAGGAATGACGTAATCATTTATGGAGGGGGGGAAATTAAGCTTTTGGCTTAATGAGGCCGCGCCGCGGAGAAGGCGACAGGATCGCGTACTTGTTCGAAAAGGAGTGCGTCGGCGACGGCTAGCAGGGGGCAGTGGAGAAACCAGTGCGGGGCCGAATGTATCACCTGAGTTTCGGAGCGTCTAGCCCTGAATACGCAAAAAGCCCCGCGATTTGCGGGGCTTTTTGAGGACAATCTTTACCGCGACGCTTAGATGTTGGCGTCGAGGAAAGCAGCCAGTTGCGACTTCGACAGAGCGCCGACCTTGGTCGCTTCCACGTTGCCGTTCTTGAACAGCATCAGGGTCGGAATACCACGTACGCCGTGCTTGGCCGGGGTTTCCTGGTTTTCGTCGATGTTCAGCTTGGCAACGGTCAGCTTGCCTTTGTAAGTCTCTGCAATCTCGTCCAGAACCGGAGCGATCATTTTGCAAGGGCCGCACCATTCAGCCCAGTAGTCGACCAGGACAGCGCCTTCGGCCTTGAGTACGTCGGCTTCGAAGCTAGCGTCGCTAACGTGTTTGATCAGATCGCTGCTCATGGAATTCTCCAGGTTGTAAGCAAAAAAACGTGGCCCATCATAGCCGCCCTTCCCTTGTTCAGGAAGCTGCAGATGATTGAGTCTTGCTATGGCACTCGATGAGTTTGGGTATAGCTCAAGTCACGCGCTGGCGGGGGCGATGAAGGCAATTCCAGTGCGCAACGCCGCGTTGCGCACGTGCTCCTGCATGGCTTTCTGGGCGGCAGCGGACGCCCGGCGCGCCAGGGCGCGGAGGATCTTGCGGTGTTCCTGCCAGGTTTCCATGGCCCGTTCGGCGCGGATGAACGGTAGCTTCTGGCTCTCCAGAAAGATGTCGGCGCTGGCGGTGAGGATGCTCAGCATCGCCTGATTGCCGCTGGCCCGCAGGATCCGCCGGTGGAATTCGAAATCCAGTTTCGCCGCGGCCTCGAAGTCGCCGGCGCGCAGTTGCTCACGCATGGCGGCGACGTTGTCTTCCAGTTCATCCAGATCAAACGTGCTCAGCGTCACCGCCGCCAGCCCGGCCGCGAACCCTTCCAGCGCATAGCGCAACTGGAAGATCTCCAGCGGCGAGGCCTGGGCTGCAAACGGCCAGGCCGGCGCACCCTCCCCGCGCGGCAGCTCCACCGGCGACTGCACGAATACGCCCTTGCCCGGCTGGATGCTGACCACCCCCAGCGCACTCAAGGATGACAACGCCTCGCGCAACGACGCCCGGCTGACCCCCAACTGTACCGCCAGATCCCGCTGCGAGGGCAGCGCATCACCGGGGCCGAAACCCTGCTCGGTAATCAGTTTGCGGATCGCTTGCAGCGCCACTTCGGGTACGGCGCGGGAGATCGAGTTCATGGTTTTCCAGTCGGACCAGGCCAAGGTGCGGCCAGTTGTAAAGCTATTCGAGGCGTCAGGCAAGTCATGCCCCAGCGGGGTTCGACGGCGCACGCCGATGCGCTATCGCAGTGCGAAATCCAACCTGACTGTTCAGACCAGTAAGACCGAACAAACCCGCTAAACCCGTGGCTTTGCGCAGCCAAACCGCTGTCTTGGCACGGCCCATGCTCTGTCCGATCGCAGAATTCACTTCCCGCCGATCCGGAGATTGTCCATGACGAAGCGTTACAGCGCCCTCCTCGCCGCCCTGTTTGCCGGTCTGATGCTGAGCCAGGCCCCCTCCCATGCCGACGGTCTGGACGACGTAGTCAAACGCGGCACCTTGAAAGTCGCCGTGCCTCAGGACTTCCCGCCCTTCGGCTCGGTCGGCCCGGACATGAAGCCGCGCGGCCTGGACATCGATACTGCGAAACTGCTGGCCGACCAGCTCAAGGTCAAACTCGAACTGACCCCGGTCAACAGCACCAACCGCATCCCGTTCCTGACCACCGGCAAGGTCGACCTGGTGATTTCCAGCCTCGGCAAGAACCCCGAGCGCGAGAAGGTCATCGATTTCTCCCGCGCCTATGCGCCGTTCTACCTCGCCGTGTTCGGCCCGCCGGAGGCAGCCGTCAGCACCCTGGACGACCTCAAGGGCAAAACCATCAGTGTCACTCGCGGCGCCATCGAAGACATCGAGCTGACCAAGGTCGCCCCCGAAGGCGTGACCATCAAGCGCTTCGAAGACAACAACTCGACCATCGCCGCCTACCTCGCCGGCCAGGTCGACTTGATCGCCAGCGGCAACGTGGTGATGGTGGCGATCAGCGAAAAGAGCCCGAAACGCGTGCCCGCGCTGAAAGTGAAGCTCAAGGATTCGCCGGTCTACGTCGGCGTAAACAAGAACGAGCCGGCGCTGCTGGGCAAGGTCAACGAGATCCTGGCCACCGCCAAGGCTGACGGCGCGCTGGAAAAGAACGCGCAGACCTGGCTCAAAGAGCCGCTGCCGGCCGACCTCTGACCGGCGGCGCGGGAGACTTTCATGGCCTATCAGTTCGATTTCTTGCCGGTGGTGGAAAACACCGACCTGCTGCTGCGCGGGGCGCTGTTCACCCTTGAGCTGACAGCCATCGGCGCGCTGTTCGGGGTTGGTGTGGGTATTGTCGGAGCGCTGGTGCGGGCGTGGAACATCCGTCCGTTCTCGACAATCTTCGGCGTGTACGTCGAGTTGATCCGCAACACGCCGTTCCTGGTGCAGCTGTTCTTCATCTTCTTCGGTCTGCCGTCCCTTGGCGTGCAGATATCCGAGTGGCAGGCCGCGGTGCTGGCGATGGTGATCAACCTCGGTGCGTACTCGACCGAGATCATCCGTGCCGGCATCCAGGCGATCCCGCGCGGGCAACTGGAGGCCGCTGCTGCGCTGGCGATGAGCCGTTTCGAAGCGTTCCGCCACGTGGTGCTGCTGCCGGCACTGGGCAAGGTCTGGCCGGCCCTGAGCAGCCAGATCATCATCGTCATGCTCGGCTCGGCGGTGTGTTCGCAGATTGCCACCGAAGAGTTGAGCTTCGCCGCCAACTTCATTCAGTCGCGCAACTTCCGCGCCTTTGAAACCTATGCCCTGACCACCCTCATTTATCTGTGCATGGCGCTGCTGATCCGTCAGTTACTGAACTGGCTCGGTCGGCGCTACCTGTCGAAAAGCAGCGCAAGGAGCAGCCAATGAGCGACTTCACGTTCTGGGACATCCTGCGCAACCTGCTCACCGGCCTGCAATGGACACTGGCGTTGTCGCTGGTGGCATTCATTGGCGGCGGGATCGTCGGGTTGCTGATCCTGGTCATGCGCATCTCGAAAAACACCCTGCCCAGCAGCATCGCCCGCACCTGGATCGAACTGTTCCAGGGCACGCCGCTGTTGATGCAGCTGTTTCTGGTGTTCTTCGGCGTGGCGCTGGCCGGCGTGGAGATTTCACCGTGGATGGCGGCGGCGATTGCCCTGACGCTGTTCACCAGCGCCTATCTGGCGGAGATCTGGCGCGGTTGCGTCGAGGCGATTCCCAACGGCCAATGGGAAGCTTCGTCGAGCCTGGCGCTGAATCCGCTGGAGCAATTGCGCTACGTGATTCTGCCGCAAGCGCTGCGCATCGCCGTGGCGCCGACCGTGGGCTTCTCGGTGCAAGTGGTCAAAGGCACCGCCGTGACCTCGATCATCGGCTTCACCGAACTGACCAAGACCGGCGGCATGCTCGCCAACGCCACCTTCGAACCGTTCATGGTCTACGGCCTCGTCGCCGCCGGCTACTTCCTGCTCTGCTACCCCTTGTCCCTCAGTGCGCGCTACCTGGAAAGGAGACTGCATGCCTCTGCTTAGAATTTCCGCCCTGCATAAATACTACGGCGATCACCACGTACTCAAAGGCATCGACCTGAGCGTCGAGGAAGGTCAGGTCGTGGCGATCATCGGCCGCAGCGGCTCGGGCAAATCCACCCTGCTGCGCACCCTCAACGGCCTGGAATCGATCAACGACGGCGTGATCGAAGTCGACGGCGAATACCTTGACGCCGCCCGCGCCGACCTGCGCAGCCTGCGGCAGAAAGTCGGGATGGTGTTCCAGCAGTTCAACCTGTTCCCGCACCTGACGGTGGGCGAAAACGTGATGCTCGCGCCGCAAGTGGTGCAGAAAGTGCCCAAGGCCAAGGCTGCGGAGCTGGCGCGGCAGATGCTGGAGCGCGTCGGCCTCGGCGAGAAATTCGATGCCTTCCCGGATCGCCTCTCGGGCGGCCAGCAACAACGCGTGGCGATTGCCCGGGCGCTGGCGATGTCGCCCAAGGTGCTGCTGTGCGACGAGATCACCTCGGCGCTGGACCCGGAACTGGTCAACGAAGTGCTCAGCGTGGTCCGCCAGCTCGCGAAGGAAGGCATGACGCTGATCATGGTCACCCACGAAATGCGCTTCGCCCGGGAGGTCGGGGACAAACTGGTGTTCATGCACCAGGGCAAGGTGCATGAGGTGGGCGACCCGAAGGTGTTGTTTGCCGATCCGCAGACGCCGGAACTGGCGAATTTCATCGGAACCGTGGAAGTCGCAGGCTGAAAGCAGGCCGTCAGTGCGCTAAATCAAGGGTTTGTACCATGCGCGTTGGCGGCAGCGTTTGATCGTGGCACGATGTCGAGGTTATCGACCGAGACCCCCAGACCATGCCGCAATCCCAAGCCAAGAATCTGTCCCTGATCGCCGCGATCGACCTGGGCTCCAACAGCTTCCACATGGTCGTGGCCAAGGCCCAGAACGGCGAAATCCGTATTCTCGAACGTCTCGGGGAGAAGGTTCAGCTGGCCGCCGGCATCGACGATGAGCGCCATCTCAACGAAGAATCCATGCAGCGCGGGCTTGATTGCCTCAAGCGTTTTGCCCAACTGATCAACGGTATGCCGCTGGGCGCCGTGCGGATCGTCGGCACCAACGCTCTGCGCGAGGCGCGCAACCGTGGCGAATTCATCCGTCGTGCCGAAGAAATCCTCGGCCACCCGGTGGAAGTCATCTCCGGCCGCGAAGAGGCGCGCCTGATCTACCTCGGCGTCTCTCACACCCTCGCCGACACTCCGGGCAAACGCCTGGTCGCCGACATCGGCGGCGGCAGTACCGAATTCATCATCGGCCAGCGCTTCGAGCCGTTGTTGCGCGAAAGCCTGCAAATGGGCTGCGTGAGTTTCACCCAGCGCTACTTCAAGGACGGCAAGATCACCCCGGCACGCTACGCCCAGGCCTACACGGCGGCGCGGCTGGAAATCATGAGCATCGAACACGCCCTGCACCGCCTGACCTGGGATGAAGCCATCGGCTCCTCGGGCACCATCCGCGCCATCGGCCTGGCGCTGAAGGCCGGCGGACATGGCACCGGCGAAGTGAACGCCGAAGGCCTGGCGTGGCTCAAGCGTCGCCTGTTCAAGCTCGGCGATGTCGACAAGATCGATTTCGAAGGCATCAAGCCGGATCGCCGCGCGATCTTCCCGGCCGGCCTGGCGATTCTTGAAGCGATCTTCGACGCCCTCGAACTGCAACGTATGGATCACTGCGAAGGCGCGCTGCGCGAAGGCGTACTCTACGACCTGCTCGGCCGCCATCATCACGAAGACGTGCGCGAACGCACCCTGACCTCGCTGATGGAGCGCTACCACGTCGACCTGGAACAGGCCGTACGCGTCGAGCGCAAAGCCCTGCACGCCTTCGATCAAGTGGCTGTCGATTGGCAGCTGGACGATGGCATCTGGCGCGAACTGCTGGGCTGGGCGGCGAAAGTGCACGAAGTCGGGCTCGACATCGCTCACTACCAATACCACAAGCACGGCGCCTACCTGATCGAGCACTCGGACCTGGCCGGTTTCTCCCGCGAAGACCAGCAAATGCTCGCCCTGCTGGTGCGCGGCCACCGCCGCAACATCCCCAAGGACAAGTTTGCCGAATTCGGCGACGACGGCGACAAGCTGATCCGCCTGTGCGTGCTGCTGCGCTTTGCGATCCTGTTCCACCACATTCGCGGCACCCAGACCATGCCGCAGGTCGCGCTGCACGCCAATGGCGACAACCTCGATGTGGAATTCCCGGAGAACTGGCTGGATGAAAACCAGCTGACTCAGGCGGATTTCGCACTTGAGGCCGAGTGGCTGACGCGGGTGGGGATTGTTCTGACCGTGCACTGAGTAACCGGCAGGCACAAAAAAGGCGATCCGGATGGATCGCCTTTTTTATTGCTTTGAGACCTGCGGTCAGCTGCTGACCGGCAGAATCGGGCTGCCCAACCGCTCCAGCAACGTCGCCTGCGCACTGCGCGGGTTCTGGTTGCCGGTCGGCGTGTTGCGGATGTAGCGGCCGTCCGACTGCAGGCTCCAGCTGTGGGTGTTGTCGGTCAGGTACAACTCCAGCTCTTTCTTGACCCGGGTCAGCAGCTTCTTGCCTTCCACCGGGAAGCAAGTCTCGACGCGCTTGTCGAGGTTGCGTTCCATCCAGTCGGCGCTGGACAGGAACATCTGCTCCTCGCCACCGTTGAGGAAGTAGAACACGCGGGTGTGTTCAAGGAAGCGACCGATGATCGAGCGCACGTGAATGTTGTGCGAAACCCCGGCGATGCCCGGACGCAGGCAGCACATGCCGCGCACCACCAGGTCGATGCGCACGCCGGACTGGCTGGCCTTGTACAGCGCGCGGATGATCTTCGGATCGGTCAGCGAGTTGAACTTGGCGATGATGTGCGCAGGTTTGCCGTCGAGCGCGAATTGCGTCTCGCGCAGGATCATGTCGAGCATGCCCTTCTTCAGGGTGAACGGCGCGTGCAGCAGCTTCTTCATGCGCAGCGTCTTACCCATGCCGATCAACTGGCTGAACAGTTTGCCGACGTCTTCGCACAAGGCGTCGTCGGAGGTCAGCAGGCTGTAGTCGGTGTACAGACGGGCGTTGCCGGCGTGGTAGTTACCGGTGCCGAGGTGCGCGTAACGCACGATCTCGCCGGCTTCGCGACGCAGGATCAGCATCATCTTGGCGTGGGTCTTGAAGCCGACCACGCCATAGATCACCACCGCACCGGCCGCTTGCAGACGGCTGGCCAGTTGCAGGTTGGATTCTTCGTCGAAGCGCGCACGCAGCTCGATGACCGCCGTCACTTCCTTGCCGTTACGCGCGGCGTCCACCAGCGCATCGACGATTTCCGAGTTGGCGCCGGAGCGGTACAGGGTCTGGCGTACGGCCAGAACGTGCGGGTCTTTCGCAGCCTGGCGCAGCAGGTCGACCACCGGGGTGAACGACTCGAACGGGTGCAGCAGCAGGATGTCCTGTTTACTGACAACGCTGAAAATGTTCTCGCTGTTTTGCAGCAGTTTCGGGATCTGCGGCGTGAACGGCGTGTATTGCAGCTCCGGATGGCTGTCCAGACCGGTGATGCTGAACAGACGCGTCAGGTTGACCGGACCGTTGACCTGATACAGCTCGGTCTCGCTCAGGTTGAACTGCTTGAGCAGGTAGTCCGACAGGTGTTTCGGGCAGGTGTCGGCGACTTCCAGGCGCACGGCGTCACCGTAACGACGTGAGAACAACTCGCCACGCAGGGCGCGGGCCAGGTCTTCGACGTCTTCGGAATCGAGCGCCAGGTCAGCGTTTCGGGTCAGACGGAACTGGTAGCAGCCTTTTACCTTCATGCCCTGGAACAGGTCATCGGCGTGGGCGTGGATCATCGACGACAGGAACACATAGTTGTCGCCAGGGCCGCCGACTTCTTCCGGCACCTTGATGATCCGCGGCAGCAAGCGTGGCGCCGGGATGATTGCCAGACCGGAATCGCGACCGAAGGCGTCGATGCCTTCGAGCTCGACGATGAAGTTCAGGCTCTTGTTCACCAGCAACGGGAACGGGTGCGTCGGGTCGAGGCCGATCGGGGTGATAATCGGCGCGATCTCGTCGCGGAAGTAACGGCGCACCCAGGTCTTGAGCTTGGTCGTCCAGTAGCGGCGACGTATGAAGCGCACCTGATGTTTTTCCAGCTCCGGCAGCAGGATGTCGTTGAGGATCGCGTACTGACGGTCTACATGACCGTGCACCAGCTCGCTGATCCGCGCCAATGCCTGATGCGGTTGCAGACCGTCGGCGCCGGCCTGTTCACGGGCGAAGGTGATCTGCTTCTTGAGGCCGGCGACGCGGATCTCGAAGAACTCGTCGAGGTTGCTGGAGAAGATCAGCAGGAACTTCAGCCGCTCCAGCAACGGATAGGACTCGTCCAGCGCCTGTTCCAGCACGCGGATGTTGAACTGCAGTTGCGACAATTCCCGGTGGATATACAGGCTGCTGTCATCCAGGCCGGGAATCGCGATCGCCGGGGCCGCCGGAGCGGGTTCAGTTGCCGGCGCGGGTGGCGCGGGCTCCAGTTCCGGCGGGGTTTCGGTAATCTGCTCGACCACGGGTTGAGCTTCTTTTACGGCAACTTCAGTGAGTCCTTCGGTATTCATCGAATGTTCCTGGGAGGGCTATTTCTGCTCTCGTAACAATTGAGCGGCACGGACAGCAAAGTAAGTCAGGATGCCATCAGCGCCGGCACGTTTAAAGGCGGTCAGGGATTCGAGGATCACGCCTTCGCTCAACCAGCCATTCTGGATCGCCGCCATGTGCATGGCGTATTCGCCGCTAACCTGATAGACGAAGGTCGGCACTTTGAAGGCATCTTTTACCCGGAACAAAATATCCAGGTACGGCATGCCGGGTTTGACCATGACCATGTCCGCGCCTTCAGACAAGTCCGCGCCCACTTCGTGCAGCGCTTCGTCGCTGTTGGCCGGGTCCATCTGATAGGAAGCCTTGTTCGCCTTGCCCAGGTTCGCGGCCGAACCTACGGCATCGCGGAACGGGCCGTAATAGGCGCTGGCGTACTTGGCCGAGTAGGCCATGATCCGCACGTTGACGTGACCGGCCAGCTCCAGCGCCTCACGGATCGCCTGGATGCGGCCGTCCATCATGTCCGACGGGGCAACCACCTGGGCGCCGGCGGCGGCGTGGGACAGCGCCTGTTTGACCAGTGCATCGACGGTGATGTCGTTCTGCACATAGCCTTCTTCGTCGAGAATGCCGTCCTGACCGTGAGTGGTGAACGGATCCAGGGCGACGTCGGTGATCACGCCCAGCTCCGGGAATCGGTCACGCAGGGCGCGGGTGGCGCGCTGGGCGATACCTTCGGGATTCCAGGCTTCGGCGGCATCGAGGGATTTGAGCTCAGGTGGCGTGACCGGGAACAGCGCCAGCGCCGGAATCCCCAGTTCGACCCATTTGGCGGCTTCTTCAAGCAGCAGGTCGATGGTCAGGCGCTCGACACCTGGCATCGAGGCCACGGCTTCGCGGCGGTTTTCACCGTCGAGCACGAACACCGGCAGGATCAGGTCATCGACCGTCAACACGTTCTCACGCACCAGTCGCCGGGAAAAATCATCACGGCGATTGCGACGCAGGCGGGTGGCAGGGAACAGACGGTTGGCTGGGGTAAAGCTCACGGCAGACTCCTGAGCCCGCGCAAACGGGCGAGCGTGACAGTTATAGATGGCCATTATGACCAACGTATTACAGTTATGTGCACCCCTGTGGCAGGTAGTCGCATTCCATTGTCGTTGTAGGAAATGTTCACGTCGAGACACATTTCGACACTTTCCTGAATGTGTCCGAAGGGTTAGGCTGCGCGTTCATTTCGCCAGCACCCAGACAATGCTCCAACAATTTCTGCATGACTTCGGCTACTTTGCCCTGTTTCTCGGCACGTTCTTCGAAGGCGAAACCATCCTGGTGCTCGCGGGCTTCCTCGCGTTCCGTGGATACATGGACATCAACCTGGTGGTGGTCGTGGCGTTCTTCGGCAGCTATGCCGGCGATCAGCTGTGGTACTTCCTGGGCCGCAAACACGGACGCAAGTTGCTGGCGCGCAAACCGCGCTGGCAAATGATGGGCGACCGCGCGCTGGAGCATATCCGCAAGCACCCGGACATCTGGGTCCTGAGCTTCCGCTTCGTTTACGGCCTGCGCACGGTAATGCCGGTGGCGATCGGCCTGTCGGGCTACCCGCCGGGACGCTATCTGCTGCTGAACGGGATTGGCGCTGCGATCTGGGCCGCCGCCCTCGCTGCGGCCGCATACCACTTCGGTGCGGTGCTCGAAGGCATGCTGGGCAGCATCAAGAAATATGAGTTGTGGGTACTCGGTGCGCTGCTGGTGCTGGGTGTCGGCCTGTGGCTGCGCCGCCGGTTCAAGAATGCCCGGCTGGCCAAGAAGGTCTACGAGGACGAGCAGGCCGAACAACTGGCCAAAGCCGAACGGCACAAGGCTGAACTGGCCAAGGCTACCGACCCTAAGACGCCAGCCGAATAAACCGCTGGCGGCAGCAATACAGCCCGACGCCGCTGAGCAGGCTGTAACCGAACAGGCCGACCCACATCTGCGGGCCGGCCGGCCATAACCCGACCTGCGGCGCCAGCCATACCAGCGGCAGGTTCGCGGCCAACCGCAGCAGTTCCAGCCTCAGCGCCCACGGGCGATTCTCCAGGGCCACGCCCAATACAAACAAACCGAATGCCACCGCGCCCCAACCCAGAATCAGGGCGCCGGTCGACAGGCTGTGTTCCAGATTCATCAGATAACTGCCCAGCGCCACGTAAACACCGAATTGCAGCACCACGTACCACTGCTGCCGGGTGCCCAACGGTACTTCGAATTTGCGGAACCGGCTCAAGTCCGGCTTGTGCATCGGGTATTTCGCCGCCACGTCTGCCGGACGCCAGCCGGTGCGCATGAACCAGATCCGCAGCTTGTCCCATTTGCTCCCGGCGCGGCGCGCGTCGTCCCACAGCTGCGCGTAAAACTGCACGTTGGCCCACAGCGGATTCCAGCTCGCCAGCGGAGTGGTCACACCGAAAATCACGGGCTCGTTGTCGTCCTCTTCCTGGAACGAACCGAACAGACGATCCCAAATAATGAACACCCCGCCGTAGTTGCGATCCATGTAGAGAGCGTTCTGTGCATGGTGGGCCCGATGATTCGACGGTGTGACGAAGTACCCTTCGAACCAGCCAAGCTTGGGAATGTGCTTGGTGTGAACCCAGAACTGGTACAGCAAATTGAGCGCCGCAACACTGACGAACACCAGCAACGGCACGCCGAGCACCGCCATCGGCAGGTAGAAGATCCAGCCCAGCAGAAACCCGGTGCTGGTCTGGCGCAACGCGGTGGAAAGGTTGTAGTCCTCACTCTGGTGATGCACCGAGTGAGCCGCCCAGAGAATGTTCCGCTCGTGGCCCATGCGGTGCAGCCAGTAGTAACAGAAGTCGTAGAGGACAAAAGCGAAGACCCACACCCAGACACTGTCCGCCGGCAACCTGACCAGCGCCAGATGCTCCAGGGCAAAGCCGTAGGTCACCAGCCCCACGCCTTTGGTCAGCAGGCCGGTGGTGGTCGACAACACCCCGGTGCTGATGCTGTTCACCGCATCGGCCAGGCGATAGTTGCTCACCCCGCGCCAACGGTCGGCGATGAGCTCTGCCACGATCAATACGAAGAAAAACGGCACCGCATACAGAATGAAGTTCATGACGCGCCCTGATCGAGATCCGTGTGCACAGATCCTAGGTGTAGCCGCGGCTCGACCCTATGGCAACGAACGACAAATTAGTGGACATTTAGCGCCATGAATCTGGAGAGAAACCCATGAGCAAAAAAGTTGCAGTGATCCTGTCCGGTTGCGGCGTGTACGACGGCGCCGAGATCCACGAAAGCGTCATCACCCTGCTGCGCCTCGACCAGCGCGGCGCCCAGGTGCAGTGCTTCGCCCCGGACATCGCGCAATTGCATGTGATCAACCACCTCACCGGCAAGGAGATGCCCGAGTCGCGCAACGTGCTGGTGGAATCGGCACGCATCGCCCGGGGCAACGTCAAGGATGTCCGTGAAGCCGATGTCGATGACTTTGATGCGCTGATCGTGCCCGGCGGTTTTGGCGCAGCGAAGAACCTGTCGAACTTCGCCGTCGACGGCGCGGGCTGCTGCGTTCAGCCGGACGTACTGGCGCTGACCGAGGCCTTTGCCGAAGCGGGTAAACCGGTGGGCCTGATGTGCATTTCGCCGGCGCTGGCCGCCAAGATCTACGGCCCGGGCGTGACCTGCACCATCGGCAACGATGCCGACACCGCCACGGCGATCGGCAAGATGGGCGCCACCCACGAAGACTGCGCCGTGACCGACATCATCGAAGACAAGGCGCGCAAACTGGTGACCACCCCGGCCTACATGCTGGCGCAGTCGATCAGTGAAGCGGCTTCGGGGATCAACAAGTTGGTGGATCGCGTGCTTGAACTGACCCACGAAAACGACGCCTGACGCGCGACAGTGATCATTCCCACGCGCTGCGTGGGAATGATTGCCTCAGGACTGGCGCGCCAACCGCGTCAGGATCCGGTCCAGCGCATTGGCGAACGCCTGCTTCTCCCGGTCGCCGAACGGCGCCGGGCCGCCGCTGACCTGGCCCTGCTCACGCAGATCGGTGAACAGGTTGCGTGTCGCCAGCCGTTCACCCATGTTCTGCGCGTCGAACTCTTTGCCTCGCGGGTCCAGCGCTGCAACGCCTTTCTTCACCAGCCGGTCGGCCAGCGGGATATCGCTGCAGATCACCAGTTCGCCCGGCACCGCGTGTTCCACCAGATAATCATCCGCCGCATCCGGGCCGCTCGGCACCACGATCAGCTTGACGATGGCCAGCGCCGGTTTGCTTTGCGGCTGCCCCGCCACCAGCACCACCTCGAAGCGGCGCTTGAGGGCGAACTTCACCACCAACTCCTTGGCCATCTTCGGGCAGGCGTCGGCATCGATCCATACGCGCATCATCTCAAGCCGCCACTCGGCGCTTTTCAGCCACCCAACTGCGGCCATACAGCACGATGATCGCCGCAATCGCCACAGCCTGAGCCGTCAGCGAGTAGGCGTCGGCATGAATCCCCAGCCATTCGAAATCGAAGAACGCCACCGGGCGAGTGCCGAAAATCCCGGCCTCCTGCAGCGCCTTCACACCATGACCGGCAAACACCACCGACAGCGCGCAGAGCAACGCCGCGTTGATGCTGAAGAACAGTGCCAGCGGCAATTTCGCGGAGCCGCGCAGGATCACCCACGCCAGACCGAACAGCAGCACCAGCGCCGTCGCCCCACCCGCCAACACCGCGTTGTGCCCGGCAGGCCCCGCCTGCAACCACAGGGTTTCGTAGAACAGGATCACCTCGAACAGCTCGCGGTACACCGAGAAGAACGCGAGGATGGCGAAGCCGAATCGACCACCGCCACCGACCAGGCTCTGCTTGATGTAGTCCTGCCAGGCCGCTGCGTGGCGACGGTCGTGCATCCACACCCCGAGCCACAGCACCATGACACTGGCGAACAGCGCGGTGGCGCCTTCCAGCAGTTCGCGCTGGGAGCCGCTGACATCGATCACATACGCCGCCAGCGCCCAGGTGCCGAGACCGGCCAGCAGCGCCAGGCCCCAGCCGACGTTGACGCTGCGCACCGCCGATTGCTGGCCGGTATTGCGCAGGAACGCGAGGATCGCCGCCAGCACCAGAATCGCTTCCAGCCCTTCACGCAACAGAATCAGCAGCCCGGAGATGTAACTCAGCGACCAGCTCAGTCCGTCGCTGCCCAGCAGGCCGGCGGATTCCTTGAGTTTGGCCTTGGCCGCGTCGAGGCGCTGCTCGGCCTGCTCGACCGACAAGCCATCCTGCAGCGATTGCCGGTAGGCCATCAGGGATTTTTCGGTGTCCTTGCGCACGTTGGCGTCGACGTTATCCAGCGAGCTTTCGACCAGTTCGAAGCCTTCCAGATACGCGGCAACGGACAAGTCATAAGCCTGATCACGCTCGCCGGCGCGGTAAGCGGCAAGGCTCTTGTCCAGCGTCGCGGCGGTGTAGTCGAGCAACTGCGCCGGCCCTCGCTTGACCTGTGGCGGTTGCGCCCGCTGTGCGCGGAAGGTCGCGGCGGCGGCCGGGCCTTCGGCGGCCTGCACTTCGGCCGGTGTCTGACGGGCGAGGTCGGCGATGTTGTAGGTCTTGTCGGTTTTGGCCGTGGCCGGATCGGCGCTGAACTGAGCGATATAGGTCGCCAGATCCCAGCGCTGACGATCGTCCAGTTGATCGGCGAAGGCCGGCATGTCGGTGCCTTCGACGCCCTGGCCGAGGGTGTTGTAGATCGCGTACAGGCTCAGGTGATCCAGGCGCGCCGCATCACGCAGGTTGGCCGGCGCGGGCTCCATGCCGACACCCGCAGGGCCATCGCCGGCACCGTTGGTGCCATGACACACCGAGCAGTGCTGGGTATAGAGCGGCGCGCCACGGGTCGGATCCGGGGTGATGATCGGGGCCTGGCTGACTTCATAGGCCACCGCCAGTTTCGCCCCCAGTTGCCGGGCCTGACGGGCGACGTCCGCGCCGTCCTGCTTGGCGGTGATGGCGGCGAGCAGAGCGTCGATGCCTTGCTCCAGACCAGCCTTCTCCGGTTTGGCCGGCATGCCGGCAATCAAGCCTTGCAGCGCGCGGGTGAACTCCAGTTGTTCACGGTATTCGGCATCGTCGATGACCTTGCCCGCCTCTACCGTTGGCGGGTAATCGGCGCTGATGTAATCGAGCAGGTGCAGCGCTTGCGGCGCGCCTTCCACGGTTTCGGCCAGCAGATTGAAGCTGCTCAGGGCAAACAACGGGAACACCAGCCAGGCCAGGAATCGGGACGAGGCAGTCATGAAGGGGTCTCAATTGGAAATGCGAAGTAACACATTGTTCACGTCGCGGAAGCCTGACTCAAGCTTTCTCTCCAATCTCCGGCACATAGCCATCGCCCGCCCCTATAATCCGACACCTCCCGCCTCACTGTTCAAGGACGAGCTGCACTCCATGCGCCAATGCCTGCTGTTCCCGGTGTTAATCGGCACGATCCTGCAACTGAGCGGATGCGCCGCCTACCGCAATTACGATCTGGAGATGCAACAGACCAATGCCCAGTTGATGCGCGGCGACTTTCAGGGCGCGCTGGATCTGCTGGAATGGCACAACCCCTGGGAAGACAAGGATCTGCTCTATTACTTCGAAAAGGGCTCGATACTCAGCTTCGCCAACGCCTTGCCGCAGAGTCAGACGGCCTGGCGCAGCGCCGACCGCATGGTGTTTCAACGTGAAGAGGTCGTGCCTTCTGCGCCCATGAAGCTGCTCAATCAGTTCTCCTATGAAATGGGCACCATGCTGGTCAACGACAAGTTGAGCCGCTACGACGGCTACGACTACGAAAAGGTCATGCTGACCACGCAGATGGCCCTCAACCAACTGGCCGTCGGCGATTTCGACGGCGCCCGGGCCGACATCAAGAAAACCCACGAGCGCGAAACACTGATTGCCCGTCAACGGGAACGTCAGTACGAGGAACTCGAGGAGCAGGCCAAGACTCAAGGCATCTCCGTGCAATACAAGGATCTGCAGGGCTATCCGGTCCAGACCCTGAATGCGCCGGCGGTGATTGAACTGAAAAACGGCTACCAGAGTGCCTTCAGCCATTACCTGGCCGGATTCACCTATGAAGCGCTGGGCGAGCGGGGTCTGGCGGCTCCGGGCTATCGCCAGGCAATCGAGTTGCGCCCGAATACACCGTTCCTCGAACAGGCGCTGCGCAACCTCGACAAGCCACCGGCCAACAATGATGAAAGCGACGTGCTGATCGTCGTCCAGAGCGGTCTGGCCCCGGCTCGCAGTTCCGTCAGCGTGCCGATCCCGGTGCGGCTCAATGAAAACCTGGTCATTACCGCGCCGATCTCCTTTCCCATCCTGGTGCCGGACACTGTCACACCGGCGTTCGACCACATCATGGTGGATGGCCGCAAACGGCCGCTGACCGCGATCAACAGCGTCACCGACATGGCATTTCGCACGTTGCGCGACGATATGCCGGCGATCATTTCCCGGGCGATGTTCCGCGCCAACATGGCGGCCATTTCCCAGGCCTATGAAAATGAACGCAACCCGGCCAAGGCCTCGCTGGTCGTCACTGAGCACGACCCCTTTGAAGAAGCGGATACGCGAACCTGGCGCACCCTGCCAGACAAGACACTGGTGGCACGGCTGCGGCTGAAAAAGGGCAATCATCAGTTCGGCGCCCCCAATGTGCCGGGGGCGGCACCGGTCACCCTGCGGATCGACCGCGATCATCAATTGGTCAACTTGAGACTTTTGAGCGATATCGGCAATGCGATCGGCAATGCCGGGCTGCCTGATAAGTAGTGGCACAGAACTAACCGGTGCGATTAAAAAGCTATTACATAGCCAGCATCGGCCGCCTATAATGCCGTGCCCTCGTTATCGCGATACGGCATTAAAGCTCCTCTGATTATGAGGAATTGGCAGGAGGCCAACGCCACTGCCGATCGGTCCCAGCAGCCCGACCCGCACCCGAGGCTGTCGCTACTCATGGAAGAAGTACCCCATGGCATTCCGCGCTCCCACTCTGATCGCGCTTGGCGCAGTCACCCTGCTGTCCGGCTGTTCGGCGTTTCGCAACTACGATTCCGAACTGGCCCAGACCAACCAGCAACTGGCCACCGGCAACGTCGACGCCGCCCTGACCCTGCTGGAAAAGAACAACACCGGTCCAGACAAGGACCTGCTCTACTACTTCGAAAAAGGCGAACTGCTACGCGCCAAGGGTGATCTGTCCGGCAGCCAGAACGCCTGGACCAGCGCCGACCAGGTAGTGGGCAAGTGGGAAGACTCGGTCAAGCTCGACACCGACAAATACCTGGCCCAGTTCGGCAGTTTCCTGGTCAACGACAAGGTTCGTCGCTACGAAGGCTACGACTACGAAAAAGTCATGCTGACCACGCAGATGGCCCTGAACCTGCTGGCGGTCAACGATTTCGACGGCGCCCGCACCGTGATCAAGAAGACCCACGAACGTGAAGCCGTGATCGCCGACCTGCGCGACAAGGAATACCTCAAGAGCGAAGAGGAAGCCGAGAAGGAAGGCATCAAGACCCAGTACAAGGACCTGCAAGGCTACCCGGTCGCCAGCCTCGACGCCCCGGAAGTGGTCGGTCTGAAGAACAGCTACCAGAGCGCGTTCAGCCACTACCTGGCCGGCTTCGTCTACGAAGCCCTGGACGAAAAAGACCTGGCGGCACCGGGTTATCGCAAGGCCGCCGAGCTGCGCCCGAACACGCCGCTGCTGGAGCAGGCGCTGGTCAACCTGGACAAACCGGTCAAGAGCGATGACAGCGACATCCTGATCGTGGTGCAAAGCGGTCTGGCACCGGCCCGCGACTCGATCCGCGTCCCGCTGCCGCTGCCGATCTCCAACAGCGTGGTGATCACCCCGCTGTCGTTCCCGATCATCAAGCCTGACACCTCGACCGCGCCGTTCGCGCAGATCGGTGTCGACGGCCAGCAACTGAACCTGACCGCCCTCAACAGCACCACTGCCATGTCCCGCCGCGCCCTGCGCGATGACATGCCGGGGATCATCGTACGCACCATGGTGCGCGCGATCACCAAAGGCGTGGCGCAGAAGAAGATCAACGAAACCAACCCGCTGGCGGGCCTGGCGGTCGGTATCTCTTCAGCTGTGCTCGAAGGTGCCGATACCCGTACGTGGCGTACCTTGCCGGACACCACCCAGGTGGTGCGTCTGCGCCTGAAAAAGGGTGAGCATCAGGTTACCCTGCCGAGCGCCGTGGGTGGTTCGGTGGTCAAGATCACCGTCGATCAGCGTTATCAGGTGATCACCCTGCGCGCCGTGGGCAACCAGGTGTTTGCCGCCGGGCTCGCCGCCCACGTGATCCCGAGCGCCAACGCCACTGCTGTGGCCAGCCTCAAACAACCTTAAGAACGGAGTCTTTGCATGCGTTTCAAACTCTTCGCCGTCGCCGCCC
Source organism: Pseudomonas sp. GW822-FHT03F08 (assembly GCF_058801265.1). Lineage (NCBI taxonomy): Bacteria > Pseudomonadati > Pseudomonadota > Gammaproteobacteria > Pseudomonadales > Pseudomonadaceae > Pseudomonas > Pseudomonas sp. GW822-FHT03F08. Next base: position 398,101 of record NZ_JBXANC010000001.1, read on the forward strand.
TCGCCTTGCTGGCCAGCGGCTGCGCCACCCCGCCACCACCGGAGCCGGGCAGCGCCGCGAGCAAGGTCGTGGCCATGGGCCCGCAGAAACACATCGCGGTCGGTGCCATGCGCGTCGCCCGTGAGAACGGCTTCATGACCGTCAATGTGCAGTTGACCAACACCCTCAACAGCAACAAGACGTTCTACTACCGCTTCGCCTGGCTCGGCGCGGAAGGTTTCCCGATTGCCGAAGAAGAAGTCTGGAAGAGCCAGATGATGTACGGCGCCCAGACCAGCTTCATTCAGGGCATCGCCCCGACACCGAAAGCCGTGGATTTCCGTCTGGAACTCAAGACGCCTTAAGCCCGACACCCTATTCCTGATTCAGAGAGCATTCCCATGTTTGCACGCTTTTCCTTCATCGCTGTCATCGCCCTGCTGGCCAGCGGTTGCGCCAACACTTCGCCGACCCTGGGCAGCAAGAACATCAGCTACGGCGACACCAAGGCCGTTGAAACCGTAACCAACGAGTTCGGTTCGACCGACCTGCAGATGATCGCCGAGTCGATGACCCGTTCCCTCGCCCAGTCCGGCATTCTGCAGGGCCGCCCTGTGGTGCAGGTCTACGACGTGAAGAACAAGACCAGCGAATACATCGACACCCGTGAAATCACCACCAGCATCAAGACTCAGCTGATGAAGTCCGGCGCCGCCCGTTTCGCCAGCGACAACACCGCGATGCAAAGTCAGGTCGACCAGCTCAAGCTGCAAAACCAGAGCGGCCTGTACAAGAAGAACACCGTGGCCAAGACCGGCAACATGATTGCGGCCAAATACCGTCTTGAAGGTTCGATCAGCTCGATCGTCAAGCGCAGCAGCGACTACAAGGACGTCTTCTACAAATTCAGCCTGCAACTGATCGACGTTGAAAGCGGTCTGGCCGAGTGGATGGACGAGAAAGAGATCCGCAAAACCACGGAGCGTTAATTGATGCGCGCATGGATTGGCATGATGGCCCTGGCTTGCGCGTTCAGCGCGCAAGCGGCCCCGAAAGTCGCGGTAACGGATCTGGCGTACCAGGAACGTGTGGAGCAATACATCCACATCGTTTCGTCGAAGAACAATTACCGCGAGGGCTACTACAGCTCCAGCGGTTCTTCGAGCTACGACGAGTTCGAAGCCAACACCAGTTACATCGAGCAGGCCGAGCTGCGTAAATTCACCGGCGACATCAAAGGTGAAATCCTGCGCACCGGCATGTTCCAGTTGATTCAGGGCACGCCGTACACTGCCTCGTCCAAGGGTGACATCTACGATGTGATCAAGCGGATCAAGGCCGGCAACTTCAAGGGTGCCGACTACGTGCTGTTCGGCACGGTGTCTGACATCGACTTCACCCAGGACATGAACGAGCTGGCGAACACCGACAGCTATTCAGCCGTACTGGGCCTGACGCTGGTGGCGGATTTCAGCCTGATCAACACCAAGACCTACGAAATCACCTCGGCCTTCACGGCGATGGGTGAAGCGCAGGACACCAAACTGGTGAACCACCGCGACATCAAGATCTCACTCAACCGCCCACGGGTGGTGCGTGATGTCTCGAAAGCGCTGGGCGAAGACGTCGCCGGACAGCTGAGCATGCAGCTCGGCGGCAACGGTTACGAGCAACCGCGCGAACCGCAGCAGCGCAACAATCTGCCGCGTGATACGGCGCCGGTGATTCTTCACTGACCGACTGCCGAAAACGAAAAATGCGACCTGAAAAGGTCGCCTTTTTTATGCCTGCCCGCTTTACGCGGCGGCTTTGCGCAACGTCGCCATGAACGCCGCCGCACCGATGAACAGCCCGGCAAACGTGCGGTTCATGCGCTTCTGCTGGGTCGGTGTGCGCAGCAGACGCAGCACCTTCGACGCCAGCCCGGTGTAGCCGGCCATGACGATCAGGTCGACGCAGATCATGGTCACGCCGATCACCACGTACTGGATCAGCAGCGGCGCGTGAGGGTTGATGAACTGCGGCAGCACCGCCAGCATGAACACCAGAGCCTTGGGGTTGCTGATGTTCACCAGGAACCCACGGAACACCAGCGCCATCGGCCGACCGATCGGGCGTACCGCCGCGTCATCGCTCATGTCCATCGGCAGTGCGCGCCATTGCTTGATCGCCAGATAAACCAAGTACGCGACACCGAACCATTTGATCGCATGGAACGCAGTGGCCGAAGCGGTGAGGATCGCGCCGACACCGGCGCCGACGATGGCAATCTGCAGGGCCAGACCCAGTTGCAGGCCCAGGGCGTTCCAGTAACCGCGCCAGAAACCGTATTGCAGACCGCTGGACATCGACGCAATCGCGCCGGCACCAGGAGAAAGGCTGATCACCCAGCAGGCGGCAAAAAACGCCAGCCATGTTTGAAGCTCCATCGCACACCTCGACTCGGACTCGTGACAAACGTCCAAGCTAATGCGATTCAGGCTGGATGACTACCGATTTTTTTCAGGATGTTGCGGCTGCCGACCAACGTGGCCGGCGCCCGATCACTTTTCGAAACCGCTGGAAGGAAACACATCCGACCCGCGCCAGCGTCGCACGGAGCGTTGGAAGAACAGGCTGTTGGGCACCTGCACCATGGCGCTGCCGGTGCCGAGCTCTTCGGCTTCGATCAGCGTGGTGTAGAGCAGATTGATCGCCACCACCCGGCCTTTGACGCCGGGCTTGTCGGTGGTGTCCACCAGTTCGACCACATCGCCGAGACGGAACGGGCCGACGGTGAAAATCAGAATCGCACAGAGCAGGTTCGACAGCACACTCCACATGGCGAAGAACGCCACCGCCGCGACGGCGACGAAGCCGGACAACGCCGTCCACAGCACCGTGGCGGAGACTCCGAGGCGTTCCAGCACGAAGATCAGCGCGCTGCCCATGATCAGCCAGCGCAGCCCCCCGCGCAGCGGCATCAGCAGCTGCGGCGGGAACGGATACTTCTCGCCCAGGCGTGTCAGGAATCGGGCGACGACGCGCTGGGCGAAGTAACCGGCCAGCAGGATCAGCAGAATCTGCACGCCCAGCCAGATCGGCTCGATCCACACCGCTGGCAGCGGCAGCTTGAACGCGTCCATCAGGACAGCGCCTCCAGCTCCGACTGCATGCTTTCCAGGGTTTCCAGCGCTTGCATCCACGCCTCTTCAAGTTCGCCTTCGCGCACTTTCAGTTTGGCCTGTTCGGCCAGCAGGTCGCGCAATTCGTTCTTGCGCGCCGGCTCGTAGATGTCGCTGTCGCCAAGGCTGGCATCGACCTTGGCGAGTTTCTCGTGCAGCTTGCCCAACTCGGCTTCGAGCTTGTCGGCCTCGCGCTTGTGCGGCGCCAGTTGCTGACGCAACGCGGCAGCAGCCTGACGCTGGGCCTTCTTGTCGGTCTTGTCCGGGTTGACCGGCGTGTTGCTGACCGGGGCGTTGCGCTGACGGTATTCCACCAGCCAACGGGCGTAATCTTCGAGGTCGCCATCGAACTCCTCGACCTTGCCGTCCGCGACCAGGTAGAAGTTGTCGGTGGTGCTCTTGAGCAGATGCCGATCGTGGGAAACCACCAGTACCGCGCCGCTGAACTCCTGCAACGCCATGGTCAGCGCCAGACGCATTTCCAGATCGAGGTGGTTGGTCGGTTCGTCGAGCAGCAACAGGTTCGGCCGCTCCCAGGCGATCAACGCCAGGGCCAGACGGGCCTTTTCACCACCGGAGAAATTCAGCACCGGCTCGTCGAGACGCGCACCACGGAAGTCGAAACCACCGAGGAAATCACGCAACGTCTGCTCGCGCTCGGTCGGTGCCAGGCGCTGCAAGTGCAGCAACGGGCTGGCCTTGGCGTCCAGCGAGTCGAGCTGATGCTGTGCGAAGTAGCCGACCACGGTGTTTTCGCCACGGGTCAGGCGCCCGGCCAGCGGTTCGAGCTCGCCGGCGAGGTTCTTGATCAGGGTCGACTTGCCCGCGCCGTTGGGGCCGAGCAAGCCGATCCGCGCGCCAGGGGTCAGTTGCAGCTTGACCTTCTCCAGCACGGTTCTGTCGCCGTAGCCCAGGTTCGCATCGGACAGGTCGATCAGCGTGCTGGAAATCTTGGTCGATTCACGGAACACGAAGTCGAACGGCGAATCGACGTGGGCCGCCGACAGCTCTTCCATCCGCTCCAGCGCCTTGATCCGGCTCTGGGCCTGACGGGCCTTGGTGGCCTGGGCCTTGAAGCGGGCGATGTAGCTTTCCATGTGCGCACGTTGCGCCTGCTGCTTCTCGTAGGCCTGTTGCTGCTGGGCCAGACGTTCGGCACGGGCGCGTTCGAACGCGGTGTAGCCGCCACGGTAGAGGGTCAGCTTGCGCTGATCGACGTGGGCCACATGATCGACGACTTCATCGAGGAAATCCCGGTCGTGGGAGATCAGCAATAACGTGCCGGGGTAACTTTTCAGCCACTCTTCGAGCCAGATGATGGCATCGAGGTCCAAGTGGTTGGTCGGTTCGTCGAGCAGCAGCAGGTCCGATGGGCACATCAAAGCCTGCGCAAGGTTCAGACGCATCCGCCAGCCACCGGAGAAATCTCCTACCTGACGATCCATCTGCTCATTGGTGAAACCGAGACCGGCCAGCAACTTGCGCGCACGCGCATCGGCGGTGTAGCCGTCGGCGCTGTCGAGTTCGATGTGCAGGCGGGCCAGTGCGGTGCCGTCGTGAGCCTCTTCGGCTGCCGCGAGCTCACGCTGCACTTTGCGCAGACGCAGGTCGCCGTCGAGCACATAGTCGACCGCCAGCCGCTCGAGGGTGTCGACCTCCTGGCGCATGTGGGCGATACGCCAGTCGGCCGGCAGCAGGCAATCGCCCGAGTCCGGGTGCAACTCACCGCGCAGCAAGGCGAACAGGCTGGATTTGCCGGCGCCGTTGGCACCGATGAGGCCGGCTTTGTGGCCGGCGTGCAGGGTCAGCTCGGCGTCTTCTAGCAGACGTTGCGGGCCACGCTGTAAAGTCAGGTTCTGAAGTCGGATCATAATGGCGGCGGAGTCTACCAGCTTCGCTCACAACTGGCGCGAGTAGCACGATGTCCTCTGACCTGTGGAGCTTTGCCCTTGCCGTCTATGCCCGTCCCGGCGTAGAGGATGCCTGCCTGCGCCTGCAATCGGCGGGGGCCAATGTGTGCCTGATGCTGTGCGGTTTGTGGCTGGAACAGCGCGATGCGACCTGCGACGAGATGCGTGCGAAACAGCTTCGAGAGCTGACCATCCCTTGGGACAAAGAGGTGATTCAACCGCTGCGAGCGATGCGCATGCAGTGGAAAACGCTGACTGACACGGATCCGGTGCTCAAGGGTATGCGCGAGCAGATCAAGGGGCTGGAACTGGAGGCGGAGCGCGCTTTGCTGTCGCGACTTGAAGGCGCGGCGCAGGGCTGGAGGCGCAACTCGAAGGAATCGAGTGACTGGCTGGAGGTTCTGGCCGGCAGTGCGGCCAACCTGAACCGCGACGCGCTGCAAGTGCTGCGCGTCGCGGCGACCGGTGCTTAGGAAGCGCTGGTCGGGTTGCTGGCGACGCTCGACACCGGTGCCGACGATGGCGCGGTGGTGGTCGAGGTAGTGGCGGCGGATGCAGGTGCTGCGGTCGATGCCGGGGTTGCCGGCGCGGCTGGCTTGGCAGCAGGTGCAGTAGCCGGTTTCGCTGCAGCTGGCTTGGCAGCGGCAGGTTTTTTCACGGCAGGTTTTGCGGCGGGTTTCGCTGCTGGCTTGGCGGCAGCCGCTGCTGGTTTAGCGGTAGCTGCTGGCTTGGCCGCAGTAGTTGCAGGCTTGGCGGCGGTGGCCGGTTTTGCAGCAGGTTTAGCCACGGCTTTTACCGCAGGCTTGGCGGCTGGTTTCGCTGCAGGTTTAGCGGCAACCGGTTTGGCCGCGGTTTTGGTTGCTGGCTTGGCAGCAGCCGTTCTGGCCGCAGGTTTTGCTGCCGGTTTAGCAGCGGTTTTGGCGGCTGGTTTTGCAGCCGGTTTGGCAACTGCGGTTTTCGCCGGAGCAGCTTTTGCAGCAGCGGTTCTCGCGGCAGGCGTGGCAGCTGGTTTGGCAGCAGCCGGCTTGGCGGCAGCTGGTTTTGCCGCGACGGTTTTAGCCGCAGGTTTTGCAGCGCTGGCGGCTGCGGGTTTCTTCGCTGCAGGTTTTGCGGCGGCTTTCACTGGCGCTTTTGCCGGGGCTTTTGCAGGGGCTTTGGCGGGCGCCTTGGCCGGGGCTTTTGCAGCAGGTTTGGCGGCCGCTTTTTTCGCAGGCGCCGCTGCCGGCTTGGCTGAACGCAGGGACAACGCCTTGCCGACGGCTTCTTGAACACGACCGACACCCTGGGCCAGTTTCAGGCTTTCCTGGGCATCGCGCTTGAGTTGCAGAATGTAGCTGCGGGTGTCGGACTGACGATCCTTCAGCGCATCCAGCAGGTCTTCGAGTTCCTTCACGGCACCCTTGGCCTTGGTCTGCGCCTTGGCTTTACCGGCTGCGGCTGCGTCCTGCAATTTGGTGCGGGATTTGTGCAGTTTTTCTTGCGCCTTGCCGCGTTGCTTTTCCAGTTTGGCGAGCAGTTTTTCAGCATCAGCCAAGGCTTGGGAGCAAGCGTTTTCCAAATGTTCGAGCAGGCTGCCCGAGAGCTGTTGGAGTAAGTGCAACGGAGTATTTACAGGCTTCTTGGTGGCCGACATGGTTTACCTCCTGGCTGACGTGAGTGCGGCTCATACTAGACCTCTGCTGCTACCGCCGCTAGGGCATGTTGACAGTATCGAATGCACTCGGTTGCAGGCTTGCGAAAAACTTCTGCACATTGCTCAAAGCAGTTCACCGGTGCAGACGTTCGCGCTGGCATAATCCACCGCAATTCAGGACGGAGAGTGCCCATGTCGCGCTACTTTTTTTTATCCCTCTGCATGATCTTTTCGGCGGTTCAGGCCGACGAAAAAAACACCGCGAACGATGCTCATGATCTGGCCTACAGTCTCGGCGCGAGCCTCGGTGAACGGCTGCGTCAAGAAGTGCCGCAGCTACAGATCCAGGCATTGATCGAAGGTCTGCAACAGGCCTATCAAGGCAAGCCGCTGGCCCTGAGCGAGGCACGTATCGAGCAGATCCTGGCCGATCACGAATCGCAGACGGCCGAGCATGCCGCCATGCCGTCGACTGAAGCTGCGATGGAAAACGAGCGACGTTTTCTCACCGCCGAAAAAGCCAAACCGGGAGTGAAAGAGTTGGCCGACGGCATCCTGCTGACCGAGCTGGCGCCGGGGAATGGCACCAAGGCCGGCCCGGATGGAAAAGTACAGGTGCTGTATGTCGGTCGACTGCCGGACGGTACCGTGTTCGATCAGAACACTCAGCCTCAGTGGTTCAATCTCGACAGCGTGATCGCCGGATGGCGCACCGCGCTGCAAAACATGCCGGTGGGTGCGAAGTGGCGATTGGTGATTCCATCGGATCAGGCTTACGGCGCCGACGGTGCCGGCGACTTGATCGCGCCGTTCACACCGCTGGTGTTCGAAGTCGAATTGCGCGGCGCGACCAGTTGATCGCCCAATAAAAAACGGTGCGCTGTTGGCGCACCGTTTTTGTGTCTTGCAGGGTCGGTTCAAGCCTGAACCGAATCCTCTTCCTTGTGGGCGGTATGCAGCACTTCGATCAGGCAGTCTTCCAGTTCGAAGCGCTCGTGGAGCAGCCCACCCAGCTCCTTGAATTTTTCGGCAACGCATTTGCCTTCATCGCAAAGGTCATTGAAGGCCAGCAGTTTTTCCGTGATGACATCGATGCGCGGATAAATCGTCTCGGCCAGTTCCAGGCCGCGCTTGTCGTTGAAGGCCTTGGCCTCGCCCGTCAGCTGTTCGTAGATTTCGAAATGCCCGGCCGACACGTAATCGACCAGCACGCCGCAGAATTCCTGCAAGGGCTTTCGATCCACGGAAAGCGACTGAGGCTCTGCGCCCAGCTTGTCGTAAGCAGCGATCAGCTCCTCACGCTCCTGGAGCCAGCGGTCGATCAGCAGATGAACTCCACCCCAACGTTCCTGAGCATTCTGACAACTTTCGAGCATGGCGATCTCTCTTCCCTTGTGGGTCATGCTGCCCTACTCCCGCGCCCCTTCTTGTGGGTATTGCTTTGAGAGGCGGCCAGGCAGAGCGTCATCGAGCAACACAAATCCAATGACACGTGCGGGCCAGATTATGCCCGCACGCCTATGGCTTCAAGGTACGCAGGAGAGAAAGTTCATACAAGTGTTTAATCCCCGAGCAGCGCCCGGTGCGACGCTTCGCCGCTGAGCGGTCGTTGCAGAGCGCTCCAGGCCAGCCGCAGCAACTGGTAAACCGCCAGGATCGACAGCGCGACGAAGAACAGCAGGCTCCACTCCGGAATGCTCAGGTCAAACAATGTCCAGGACAATTGCGCGCAATCCTCGCTGTCATTGAACATCCGCGCCAGGGCGCAGAGCCAGGGCAGAGAACTGAAAAGCTCTTCCGGGTTGGGTGCGCATTGCGCCAGGTGATGCATCGAATCACTCTGCAGCAGCACCTGCCGCCAGGCCGCCATCGTTCCACCCAGAGCGGCTGACAACGCGCCAGACCAGTAGAGCGACAGACCGAAACGACCGGGCCCATGCACAGCCGCCACGCCACAGCAAACGGTGAGAATACTCAGGAAAAGCCGTTGCACCAGGCACAGGCTGCAAGGCACCAGGCCGACCTCGTACTCGAGGTAATAGGAAGCTCCCAGCGCCAGTGTTCCCGCCGTGAAAGCCATAAAAAACAGGGAGCGTGAGCAGGTCAACGACATGGGTTATCCGTAACAATAAAGACAGGCAGTTACGGTAGAGGAAAGGGACGCGGCCTTTCAAGGCGGGCCGCTGACGACACTTCACCAGAAGTGTAGGGAAATCCCGACAGGCTTGAGAGGAAAGAATGTAGGCCTCTGTAGGACTTTGCCTCAGAAGCGAATTAGCGGTAACTATTCAGTCGAGAACATGAGCGAGGGAGCGCACTCCCTCGTCCATTCAGGCGTGAGCCTGTACCGGTAAAGGCGCGGCCAGCAGACGCTCATCCAACAACCCCAGACCTTCCTGGAACAGCTGGTTGCTGCGTTCGGTATCGCCGAGTCGGGCCAGCAATCGAGCCAGTTCCGCACAGGCTTCCGGGTTGCGCTGCGTACGCAGGCTGCTTTCCAGATAGTCCCTCGCCTTGCCCCACAGACTGGCTTGCAGGCACAGTCGACCAAGTGTCAGCAGCAGGCTCGGGTCGGCGGGATGATCCTTGAGCCAGCCCTCGGCCGCTTGCAATTGACGCGTCGGATCACTGCCGCGCACCAGGCCATAGAGGCGCGCCAGGTGACTGTCGTACTTGCGCTTGAGGGCGTTGCGCAGCACCTCTTCCGCTTCGACCTGAGCGCCGAGCTGGCGCAGTTGCTCAGCGTACGCCAGGACCAGCGGAGGCTCCTGACGCTGCGACGAGGTCAGTTGCTGCCAGGCACGATTGAGCGACTGCAGACCCACCGCGCCATCTTCCTCGCGGTGCGCCGCCAGCGACAGGTTCTCACCCCAGGCACGACGCTCCAGCTCGGCCAGTTCGGCAGGAGGCAGGACCTTGTCCTTGCGCAGTTCGGGCAGCATGCGGATCACCGCCGACCAGTCACCACGCTGTTGATGCAGGCGCTGCAACTGACGCAGGGTCTGAACGTTATGCGGATGACGCTCGCGCATCGCCTGCAAGGTCACCAGCGCACCTTCGGTATCGCCACGGTCGGTTTGCAGTTGCGCATGACTCAAGGCGATCGCCAGCTCAGCCTGAGGCTGACGTTCGAGGGCGCGCTCCAGCAGACGATCACTTTCCTCGTAATTGCCTTGCTCGTTGGCGGCACGGGCGGCGCCAAGGTAATACAGCAACGGTTGACGCTCGGCCTCGGCAGCCCGGTAAAGATGGCGCTGGGCACTGGCCCAGCGACCTTCGGCCAGATCCAGTTGACCGTGCTCGATCGCCACTTGTACGCGTCGACTGCGGTTGCGGCGCGACCACGGATTGACTACGCCACCCGAAGTCAGCACCAGCTCGACCAGCGCCTTGATGCCCCAGATGAGCAGCCATAACACCGCCACCAGCGCCAGCGTTGCCCACAGACTCGACTCATAGCGGAAGCTTTTGTAGGCAACCAGCACGTAACCGGAATGCTCGGCGATCGCCAGACCTAGCGCCGCCGTCGCAGCAATCACCAGAAACACGATGACATACAGACGCTTCATGGCGTGGCCTCCTGCGCGGTGCTGGCAGCAGGTTTGGCGAAGGGTTTCACCGAGTCTTCAGCGTTGACGTTACGTCGCTCAAGATAGGCCTGCACAGCGCTGAGGGTGCCCGCCAGATCCGGGGTGACGACTGTGACCGGTTGCTTGCTCAGCTCCGCCACTTGCTCGAGCATGATTTTGCTCTGCGGATTGTCCGGGTTGAAATTGCCCTTGAGCACATCCCGCGCCTCAGCCAATGCCTGGGTGTACACCGGCGCCTGGCCGTTGAGGGCGGCCCATTGAGCCTGCTCGAGCGAAAGGCTCAAGGCCAGACGCACCTGGCTCAGGCTCTGACCGGCGAGCAGCGGCCGGACTTTTTTGTCCGCGTTGAAATCGATACGGATGTATCGCGAGATCTGATCCCACCACTGCGACCAGCGACTGGCACCGTCGCCATCGGCAGTCAGACCCAGCAGGGAATCACCGCGATCCTTGTACTCAGGTGCCAGCTCGGTGAGCTCGATGACCTGATCGCGCAACGCACCCAGTCTCAGAAACAGACCGGTACGATCAGGCTGCGCGGTGCTGCGCAGCGCCACCAGGGTTTTCGCCACTTGCTCGCGCGCGGCAAACGAACCCGGGTCGTTCTGCTCGCGCAGGATTTCATCGGCGCCCTGCACCAGCGCCTGAGCGCTGCTGATGTCCTGCAAGGCAGAAAGACGCAGACTGGCCAGACGCAACAAGTGCTCGGCCTCGGCCAGGCGCCAGTCCTTGCGGCTGGCACCGAGAACCGTTTCCAGACGTTGATTGAGGCGCTGCTGATCACCTTGAAGCTGCGTCACCAGACGCTGGCGGTCGGCGAGTTCGTCAGCGCCCGGCAACTGCCCGAGGCGCTCGGTCAGACGCTGGTCGTTGAGTTTCAGGGTCTGGGCCTGGTCACTCAACGCCTGTACCTGACTCAATTGCTCCTGAGTGTTGGCTTGCAGGTGTCGCACCTGCCAGACACCCCAGCCACCCACTGCGATACCGGCAGCGCCGAGCAGCAGCGCGACAATGGCCAATCCGTTGCCTCGGCGCGGTTCAGCGGCCGGTGGCGGTACTTCAACCGGTGCATCGATCACAGGTTGAACGTCATCTTTAGGCAAGGCTGTTTCGCTCACGTATCCATCCTTTGCATTAGAGAACGGGCACGGGATGCTCCCGTAACGCCGTCAGCAAGGCCGCGGCACTGGCGCCGCGACAATCCACAACTGTTCGGGCCCCGGCGGCACGTGCCTGCTCGGCGACCCTTGGGCTTGGAACAAACAACGGCATCTGCGCAAGCACTGGCCAAGTGTCGCCGGCCAATTGGCGCAGGTGCTCAAAACCCTGTCCACTGCTGACCACCAGCCCGTTCAGGCGTTCCGCCTCAATCCGTCGGGGCAGTTCCCGCGGCGGATAGTCCGGCAGGTCACGGCGGTACAGTTCCAGATACTCGACACTAGCACCAAGCGCGCGCAGGCGCTCGGCCAGCAGCTCGCGACCGCCCTCTCCGCGCAGGATCAACACCGGCGCGCCGGGCTGTGCGACGGCGTCGAGCAGACGCGGCAATTGCAGCAAGGCTTCGCTGTCATCACCCTCGTCCGGGCAGTGCGCATCCAGGCCCCGATCCCGAAGAATCTGCGCCGTCGCCGCGCCAACGCTGAACCAGGGCATGGCCGGCAGCGACGCCTCATCGGTATCAATCCATTGCACGGCGATACGCGCCGCCGGTTTGCTGACCACGATCACCGCGCTGTAGCGCGACAACCGGGCAAACGTCTGGCGAATTGTGTCAGAGACCGGCAGCGGCGCGATTTCCAAAAGCGGCAGGCAGCTGCTGAAAATCCCCTGTCCGGCCAGCACCTCGGCCAGCGCCTCGCAATCGTCAGCGGGGCGCGTCAGCAGCAGGCGCCAGGCCGTCACTCGTGACCTGCCTCGCCGTAGACAGCCTTGAGAATGTCGGCGGCACCCTGGCGGAGCAAATCTTCAGCGACTTGCACGCCCAGCGTTTCAGCGGCAGCGCGTGGCGCACGGGCTTCGGCGCTCAGCAGCTTGCCGCCGCTCGGCTCGCCGACCAGACCACGCAGCCACAACTGCTCGCCTTCAAGCACGGCGTAGCAGGCGATCGGCACCTGGCAGCCGCCATTCAAGTGTTTGTTGAGGGCACGTTCGGCGCTGACACGGTCAGCCGTATCGGCGTGATGCAAAGGCGCGAGCAAGGCATGGATTTCGGTATCGGCACTGCGGCATTCGATACCGACGGCGCCCTGGCCACCGGCCGGCAGACTGTCGTCGACGCTGATCGCCGAGGTGATGCGATCTTCGAAACCGAGACGGATCAGGCCGGCCGCCGCGAGAATGATCGCGTCGTACTCGCCGGCATCGAGTTTGGCCAGACGGGTATTGACGTTGCCACGCAGGAAACGGATTTCCAGGTCGGGACGGCGGGTCAGCAACTGCGCCTGGCGACGCAGGCTGGAGGTGCCCACGATGCTGCCGGCAGGCAATGCATCGAGGCTGGAATAGTTATTGGAGACAAAGGCGTCACGCGGGTCTTCGCGCTCGCAGATGCAGAACAGTCCGAGGCCTTCGGGGAAGTCCATCGGCACGTCTTTCATCGAATGGACGGCGATGTCGGCTTCGTTTTCCAGCAGCGCGGTTTCCAGTTCCTTGACGAACAGACCCTTGCCGCCGATTTTCGACAGGGGGGAATCGAGCAGCTTGTCGCCGCGACTGACCATGGGCACCAGTGTCACCAGCAGTCCCGGGTGGGCTGCTTCCAGACGGGCTTTGACGTATTCGGCCTGCCAGAGGGCCAGTGCACTTTTGCGGGTGGCGATGCGGATTTCGCGAGAGGACATGGATCAATCCGTACTGAATAGATACGGCGGATAATAACAGCTCAGCCAAATCCACTTTGACCTGAATCAGAAACGGCGTGGCCTCCCTGGCCGGCAATGCCTGGTGAAAAGAGTTGAGAGCCGCCCGACGCCTGCGGACTAAAGCCCTTGCATCATTTTGCGCACGCCCGCCACATGCCGGCGACTGACGATCAGCGCGTCACCGTTCAGCCCCTTGAGGAACAACTGGAAGTGGCCCAGCGGAGTGCGTTGCAGTCGCTCGATGCGGTCTCGAGCCACCAGCGCGTTGCGATGGATGCGCACGAAGCGCTCGCCAAATTCGTCTTCCAGGGCCTTGAGGGGCTCGTCCAGCAGGACTTCACCGGTTTCATGGCGCAAGGTCACGTATTTGTGGTCGGCAATGAAGTACACCACCTGATCCAGCGGGATCAGCTCGATGCCTTTGCGGGTTCTCGCGCTGATGTGGCTGCGCGGGCCGGTGCCGCTTTCGGCGGCGGGACGAGTCAGGGCCGAAAGCTGAGCCCGATTCGGACGTTCAGCCCTTTTCAGGGCTTCCTGCAGATGTTCGGTTCGCACGGGTTTCACCACATGGCCCACGGCACTGGCCTGCAGGGCCTCCAAGGCAAATTCATCGATACCGGAGCAAAACACCACGGCGGGCGGGGTTTCGCGTTCGCACAGGCGGGCAGCCACTTGCAGGCCATCGAGGCCTGGCATGCGGATATCGAGCAGCACGATATCCGGCTTGTGGCTGTCGATCAGTGCCAACGCCTCTTCGCCATTGGTGGCGCTGGGCTCCAGGACTGTGTAGCCCTCGAGCTCGCTCACCATTCGGGCGAGGCGCTCGCGGGCCAGTGGTTCGTCATCAACGATCAGGACATTCATATTGCGCTGGATTCCTGCGTGAGTCTCGCACAAGGATAGCGTAGACAAGTGGAGTGACGTCCGTCACCGCGATCCACGCTAAGACTAGCGCGAGCGCCAAAAAGTGCCGTACGTCGGCCGGCAATATTTGCCGACACCCGGGACGCACCACTCAAAGCTCGCTGCTGTCTGCGTTTTACGCAGGGTATGCCGATGGTCAATACACCCACCCCTCTCTTCTTATAGTCGGCGGCCAGACCTTTGCGCGATCCACAGTTGCGCCGACCCTTAGTCCTACTGTAGACGCTCGCCGGGCCGATATTGCTCAATCGGAAAATATCCTTGAGCAAATCCCCCGGAACCGGCGGCGACTATGAACCTCGACATGAGAAAAAAACGTATCGACCAGTGTCAGCGACAGGATTGGCAACCCTGTTATTATCCGCGCCAGCGTTTCACGCCTTCTTTCTTCAAGCCGATACGAGCGAATTCATGAGCACTGACAAGACCAATCAGTCCTGGGGCGGCCGCTTCAGTGAACCCGTCGACGCCTTCGTCGCCCGCTTCACCGCCTCCGTCACTTTCGACCAGCGCCTGTATCGCCACGACATCATGGGCTCGATCGCCCACGCCACCATGCTGGCCAAGGTCGGCGTGCTGACGGATGCCGAGCGCGACAGCATCATCGATGGCCTGAAGACCATCCAGGGTGAAATCGAGGCCGGCCAGTTCGACTGGCGCATCGACCTCGAAGACGTGCATATGAACATCGAGGCGCGCCTGACCGACCGCATCGGCGTGACCGGTAAAAAGCTGCACACCGGCCGCAGCCGCAACGACCAGGTCGCCACCGACATCCGCCTGTGGCTGCGCGACGAAATCGACCTGATCCTGGCCGAGATCACCCGCCTGCAAAAAGGCCTGCTGGAGCAAGCCGAGCGCGAAGCCGGCAGCATCATGCCGGGCTTCACTCACCTGCAGACCGCCCAGCCCGTGACCTTCGGGCACCACATGCTGGCTTGGTTCGAAATGCTCAGCCGCGACTACGAGCGCCTGGTCGACTGCCGCAAGCGCACCAACCGCATGCCGCTGGGCAGCGCCGCGCTGGCCGGCACCACCTACCCGATCGACCGCGAATACACCGCGCAACTGCTGGGCTTCGACGCTGTCGGCGGCAACTCGCTGGACAACGTGTCCGACCGTGACTTCGCCATCGAATTCTGCTCGGCCGCGAGCATCGCGATGATGCACTTGTCGCGCTTCTCCGAAGAGCTGGTGCTGTGGACCAGCGCGCAGTTCCAGTTCATCGATCTGCCGGACCGCTTCTGCACCGGCAGCTCGATCATGCCGCAAAAGAAAAACCCCGACGTGCCAGAGCTGGTACGTGGCAAGACCGGCCGTGTGTTCGGCGCCCTGATGGGCCTGCTGACCCTGATGAAAGGCCAGCCGCTGGCCTACAACAAGGACAACCAGGAAGACAAGGAGCCGCTGTTCGACGCCGCCGACACCCTGCGCGACTCGCTGCGTGCCTTTGCCGACATGATCCCGGCGATCAAACCGAAGCACGCGATCATGCGTGAAGCGGCGCTGCGCGGCTTCTCCACCGCCACCGATCTGGCCGACTATCTGGTTCGCCGTGGCCTACCGTTCCGTGACTGCCACGAGATCGTCGGCCATGCCGTGAAATACGGCGTCGACACCGGCAAGGATCTGGCGGAAATGAGCCTGGAAGAACTGCGTCAGTTCAGCGATCAGATCGAGCAGGACGTGTTTGCCGTGCTGACCCTGGAAGGCTCGGTGAATGCCCGTGACCACATCGGCGGCACTGCGCCGGCGCAGGTCAAGGCTGCCGTAGCTCGCGGTCAGGCGCTGATCGCCAGCCGCTAAAAGCATTGCGGGCAAGTCGAACTATCGACTTGCCCGCGAACTTGTTTCAGAACAAAACTTCTACTTTTTGGCCGCGATCATCGCCAAAAACGTCGGCATCGCCGCTTCCTTGTCCGCTGCGATCTTCTGCACATGCGGATTCTGTTCAAGTCGCTCCAGCAGCGCCTTGGCCTTCGGCATGTCCGCCAGCAAATCCAGACCGAACAGCTTGTGCCCCACCGCAGCCGCCAGCGGCACGCTGTAGAGGAAGTACAAATCCGCAATACTCAGGCTGTCGCCCGCCACATACGGGGCAAACTTGCCGTGACGGCCCAGCGCCGCAAACCCCAGCAGCAATTCAGCCTTGGTTTTCTCCTTGATCGCCTCCGGCAGCGCCGCGCCGAAAAACGCTTCGCCGTAACAGGCACGGGCCGGCAACTCGATGTACAGCTCGATTTCCTTGGCCACCGCCAGCACTTGAGCGCGCGCAAACGGATCGCTCGGCAGCAGCGAGACACCCTTCTGGGTGCTTTCGAGGTATTCGAGCATCACCATCGTTTCGTTGATGTAGCCACCTTCGGCGCCCAGCACCGGCACCTTGCCGCGCGGGCTGATGGCCAGAGACTCAGGCGTAGGCGTCGGGTAGAACGTGACTTCCTCGAACGGCAGGCCTTTTTCCAGCAGCGCCAGTTTGACCATGTTGTAGTAGTTGCTGACTGAGAATCCGTAGAGCTTGAACATCACATAGCCTCCAGGCCGTGCGGGGTGGGCAGTGCCTGTTTATAGATCGCTCCGGGGAATCCTGCCAGCAGCATCACGCCGCTGAATGCGGGTAAACTGGCGCCTTTCCTTGAGGAGCCTGCCATGAGCGAGCCGACAGACATCGATAACGACGAAGAAGAGTTCACCGAGAGCACTTTGATCGAAGCCATCGAAAACCAGATCGAAAGCGACAACCCGCCAGCGGCCAAGGCGACGTTCAACAAGCTGACGCTGGTCGGTTATGAGCGCGAAGACATCCTGAATCTGATGGCCCACGTGCTGGCTTACGAGATCGACGCCATGCTCGATGACGACCGCGCGTTCAATACCGAATGGTACGAAGCGGCCCTTCGTGCACTGCCCGAGTTGCCACCGGAAAAGGCTTAACCGGGCAACCCGATGTGGGAGCAGCTCTGCTCCCACACAATTTGTCACCCATCTCTGCGGCCTTCTCCCGGCCCCTGACTACACTGGAATCCACCCCCGAGACAAAAACCCCGACGCACACTGGACAGGTCGCGCCGGCAGGTTCACCTTAGGGGCGCTGTCGTCCAATTCCTAGAAAGTCTGGAGTCCTTATGTCGCTTACCCCTGAGTTGGTTGCCGAACTGGAAGTCCTCGCACTCTTCAACCTGGACAGTTCCCAGGAAGGCCTGAAAATTCATCAGACCGCTGCCCCGAAGCACATTGCTGCTGCCCAACGCCTCTTTGAAAAAGAACTGACAGACCAGCCTGATGGCGGTTACCTGACCAGCCTCGGTCGCGATGCCGCACAAAACGTGCAAACCGTACTGACGATTCTGAAAGAGCAACAAACCGCCTGATCCTCCCGACTTTGCCCACGGAAACCTCTGCCACGGGATTTCCGCGGGCCAGCCCGGCTGCAAGCCATCGCCGCGCGGTGGAAATCTGACGTCAAAAACAAATTCAGCTTAATGCTCGCGCTGCACAGGCGCTAAACTCCCCCGCATTCCGTGACCCTCTGCCTCCGAGCCCTGCGAGCCGGTTTGAGTCGACATGACCCGCACCCATGAAATCCGCCCCGACCTGGACGAGGGAATCGACCGCAAGGTACTCAGCCAGCTGCGCGCACGCTTTCTGAAACTCAACGAAGGTCGCCTGAGCCGGGCGCTGGAAGGCCTGTCGACGCGCCAGCAAAGCGTGCTGACCTTGCTGCCGCTGTTTTTCCACGTCAATCATCCGCTGTTGCCCGGCTATGTTTCGGGTAGCACACCGGCCGGGCTGTCGAATTACGAGCCGGACGCCGACGCCCTCACCGAAGCCCAGCGCCTGACGCGTTCGTTTTCCTATAAGCCGCGCCACGGCAGCAATCCGCCACGGCCGATTCATGGCCTGTTCCTGATGGGCAGCCTCGGCACCCTGGCCCAGGCCGACCAGAGCGACATGGACGTGTGGGTGTGCCACGCCCCCGACCTGAGCGACAGCGAACTCGCCGAGCTGCGTAAAAAGTGCCAGTTGCTCGAAGTCTGGGCCGCGAGCCAGGGCGCGGAGGCGCATTTCTTCCTGATCGACCCGACACGCTTCGTCAAAGGCGAGCGCGATACCCAGCTCAGTTCCGAGGATTGCGGCACCACCCAGCATTATCTGCTGCTGGACGAGTTCTACCGCACCGCGATCTGGCTGGCCGGGCGTACGCCGATCTGGTGGCTGGTGCCGGTCTACGAAGAACGGGCCTACGATCAGTACACCCACACGCTGCTGTCCAAACGCTTTATCCGCAACGATGAAACCCTCGACCTGGGGCCGCTGGCGCACATTCCACCGGGCGAATTCGTGGGCGCCGGGCTGTGGCAGCTGTTCAAGGGCATCGAATCGCCTTACAAGTCGGTGCTCAAGCTGCTGCTGATCGAGGTCTACGCCAGCGAGCACCCGCAGGTGCAGTGCCTGAGCCTGCGCTTCAAGCAGGCGGTGTTCGCCAACCGGCTGGACCTCGACGAGCTGGATCCGTACATGGTGGTTTACCGCCGGATCGAGGAATACCTCACCGCACGCAACGAACCGGAACGACTTGAACTGGTGCGTCGGGCGCTGTACCTCAAGGTCAACCGCAAGCTCACCGGTAACAGCCGCACCCAAAGCTGGCAGCGTTCGTTGCTGGAAAGGCTGGCCAGCGAATGGCACTGGGACCAGCGGCAACTGGCGCTGCTCGACAGCCGCAGCCAGTGGAAAGTCCGTCAGGTCAGCGCCGAGCGCCGGGCCCTGGTCAACGAGCTGAACTACAGCTACCGCTTTCTCACCCAGTTCGCCCGCACCGAGCAGACTGTCAGCCTGATCAACAAACGTGATCTCAACGTTCTCGGCCGACGCCTGTACGCCGCGTTCGAACGCAAGGCCGACAAGGTCGAGTTCATCAACCCCGGCATCGCCCCGGACCTGGCCGAAGACACCCTGACCCTGGTGCAGTCGCCGAACAAAAAGGAACCGGGCCAAACCCAGTGGGGCCTGTACAACGGCAGCCTGACGGCGCTGGAGTGGGAACACTTCGCACCGATCAAGCGCAGCCGCGAGTTGCTGGAACTGCTGACCTGGTGCCATCGCAACGGCGTAATCGACAGCAGCACACGACTGGCCCTGCATCCCGGCACCAGCGACCTGAGCGAGTTCGAGCTGTTCAACCTGCTCGGCAGCCTGCAACAGAGCATCGCCCTGCCCTTGCCCACCGTTGCCGAAGAACCGCTGCTGCACGCCAGCGTGCCGAGCGAAGTGCTGATACTGGTGAATGTCGGGGTCGACCCGCTCAAGCATCACCGCGACCTGAACATCCTGATGACCACCGAGCGCACGGACTCCCTGAGCTATGCCGGCGTGCGCGAAAACCTGGTGCTGACCCTCGATCAGGTCACGCTCAACAGCTGGAACGAAGTGCTGGTCAATCGCTTCGACGGCCCGCATGCGCTGCTCGACTGCCTGCGCGACTACCTCAACAACCTGCCGCGCGGGCCGCAGCAGCCATCGCTGCGGGTGCGCTGCTTCTGCCACAACCGTGCGCAATTCATCGCCCGCCGGGTGGAAGAGATCGTCGACACCGCTCAGAACCTGCTGCTCAGCGACCTGAATCACCGCTACCTGATTCAGGTGCAACAGCACTATCACGTACTGGAACTGGTGCCGGGCCAGGTCAGCCATGTTGCTCTCGCCACCCTGCCGGCGCTGCTCGATTACCTGGGCGAGGAGCAACCGCGCTACAGCCCGCTGCACCTGGACCCGATGGCGCTGGAAGACCACGACCTCGCGCTGATCCTGCCGATGGGCCAGCCCGAATGCATTCAGGTGTTCTACCGGATCACCGAACAAACGGCCGAGCTGTACGTGCTCGACGAATTCAATGCGCTGTGGCAACAACACTTGCCCTATCACGACGAGCAAAGCCTGTTGGTGCCGTTGCAACGGTTCCTGCAATCGATCCAGTTCCGTCGCGAAGCACTGCTGCCGATGGACTCGAACCACGCCTCCAGCCTTGAAATCTTGTATTACCAGTTATTGCCTTCAGGACCGGGACGCGCGCGACGCGTCGAAATGCGCCCGGCACCGCAGACCCCGGTCAACAAGCCGTTCTACGACGTGCAGGCGATCATCGGCAAAGCCGCACCGGGCGAAGTGCAGGTCACGTTGTATTGCAATCAGCGGGAATTCAGCGAGCTGGAACATGGCGACCAGTTGTTCAGCGTGGTCGCCCGGGAGATTGTCGGGCAGCGCCGGGAAACCGAGCGCTACCGCTGCTACATCACCGACCTCGATCTCTCGGGTGTGATCGGTGACGGGCAGAGTTCGAGCAATCTGTATCTGCGTTACAAGGCTGACCTGGAGCGCTCTCTGAACGAGGCGCTCGAGCAGGTCTGAGGCAGGGTTACTCCGGGAAGTCGCCGCCGTTGGCCGGCTGCGATTCGACTTCCAGCAGGGTCAGCTTCAGGGTCTTGCCGCCAGGTGCCGGCCAGTCGATGTGCTGGCCGACTTTCAGGCCCAGCAGCGCACTGCCGACCGGGGCCAGGATCGAGATTTTGCCTTCATCGGCGTTGGCGTGCTTCGGATAAACCAGAGTCAGGTGATAGTCCTTGCCACTGCCCTCTTCGCGACAATGCACACGGGAATTCATCGTCACGACATCGGCGGGCACTTCATCGTGGCCGACCAGCGTATCGGCGCGGTCCAGTTCGGTTTGCAGCGCGATCACGCCCGGCAGCGTGTCATCCAGGCTGTCGATCAGGCGCTCCAGACGTTGCACGTCCAGACGGGTAAGGGTGATGGAAGGTGCGGTCATGATCCGGGCAGACTCCTTTCTTCTGCACACAAAAAAAGCAAAACCCCGCCAAAAAAGACGGGGTTTTCACCAGGCCTCGATGGGTTGAGGCGTTTCCGGACACTATCACAGCTCAAAAAATATACAAGCTACGCTCCGGCGAGCTGTCGGCGTTGCATCGCCTGCGCGCAGATTACCCGGCGGCGCTCGTCATCGGCCGAGCGCCACTCGCGGATGTCTTCGACATGGCGCATGCAGCCGAGACAGACCTTCTGCTCATCCAGCCGACACACGCCGGTGCACGGCGAAGGCACGGCCGGGCTGACGTTGCTGTAGAGCGGCTTCGGCGGACGGGCGGGCGCGGTGTCAGTCACGAAATCACAGGCCTTCGAAATCGAATTCGGTACCGGCCTGCTGCTTGACGATGCGCTCGAGCATCTCGCCCAACTGCTCTTCGCTCTTGTCGCACATCCAGCGTTCGCTTTCTTCGTCGTAATCGAAGTGGAAACCACCGGAGACAGCGGCCAGCCACAGCTGACGCAGCGGTTCCTGACGACTGAAGATCAGCTGGGTGCCGTTCTCGAACTTGACGGTCAGCACACCGGCCGAGTTCTCCATGTCGATGTCCAGGTCGCTGTCGTCGAAGATGTCTTCCAGTTTTTCCTGGGTTTCATCGACCAGATCGTGGAAACGGGCTTCGGACAAACTCATTGCGGCAACCTCAAAAAATGTCTGATCAGGCTCAAGCGCCGCAAGATACGGTCGCTGCCAGCCGATTGCAAAGGATAACGACCAAGCGCCCTGCCCGGCGACGAAATATGCACCCGTCACGCGGGAAAAGTTTCTTCGCCGCAGCCCGAGCCCCGCCGGACGGGAGTTCCGTCGCATAGGCAAGCTGCCGGGTGGCCGGTATACTCCGGCGCAATTAACGCATATTCAAGGATTTCGCCATGAAGCGCCTGATCTCTTCCCTTGCTGCGCTCGTCGCGGTTGCCTGTCTCGTATCGGCCTGCGGTCAGAAAGGCCCGCTGTACCTGCCCGATGAAGATCAGGACCCGGCAGCACAAGCCCAGTCTTCGCAAAAGCAGCCTGCCTCCAAGGCACACAAGCACGACGTTTACTAAGGGATCGCCATGGACGCTTTTAACTACCGTGGCGGGGAGCTGTTCGCGGAAGGTGTGGCGCTGTCCGCCATCGCCGATCGCTTCGGCACACCGACCTACGTCTACTCCCGCGCCCACATCGAGGCCCAGTACCTGGCCTACGCCGATGCACTGGCCGGCATGCCGCACCTGGTGTGCTACGCGGTCAAGGCCAACTCCAACCTCGGCGTACTGAATGTCCTGGCCCGCATCGGCGCCGGTTTCGACATCGTTTCCCGTGGCGAGCTGGAACGCGTCCTGGCCGCCGGCGGCAGCCCTGACAAGATCGTGTTCTCCGGCGTCGGCAAGACCCGTGACGACATGCGTCGCGCGCTGGAAGTCGGCGTGCATTGCTTCAACGTCGAATCCACCGACGAGCTGGAGCGCCTGCAAGTGGTCGCCGCCGAGCTGGGCGTTGTCGCGCCGATCTCGCTGCGCGTGAACCCGGACGTCGATGCTGGCACCCACCCGTACATTTCCACCGGTCTCAAAGAGAACAAGTTCGGCATCGCCATCGCCGACGCCGAAGACGTGTACGTACGTGCCGCGCATCTGCCGAACCTGGAAGTGGTTGGCGTCGATTGCCACATCGGCTCGCAACTGACCACCCTGCCGCCGTTCCTCGATGCCCTCGATCGCTTGCTGGATCTGGTGGATCGTCTGGGCGATTGCGGCATCCACCTGCGCCACATCGATCTCGGTGGTGGCCTGGGTGTGCGTTATCGCGATGAAGAGCCGCCGCTGGCCGCCGACTACATCAAGGCTGTGCGCGAGCGTCTCGACGGTCGTGATCTGGCGCTGGTGTTCGAGCCGGGCCGTTTCATCGTCGCCAACGCCGGCGTGCTGCTGACTCAGGTCGAGTACCTCAAGCACACCGAGCACAAAGACTTCGCCATCGTCGATGCCGCCATGAACGACCTGATCCGCCCGGCCCTGTACCAGGCCTGGATGGACGTGACTGCGGTCAAACCGCGCGACACCGCCGCACGCCAGTACGACGTGGTCGGCCCGATCTGCGAAACCGGCGACTTCCTCGCCAAGGATCGCGAACTGGCGCTGGAAGAAGGCGACCTGCTGGCCGTGCATTCGGCCGGTGCCTACGGTTTTGTGATGAGCTCCAACTACAACACTCGCGGCCGTGCCGCCGAAGTGCTGGTAGATGGCGATCAGGTGTTTGAAGTGCGTCGCCGCGAGACCGTGGCCGAGCTGTTTGCCGGCGAAAGCCTGCTGCCGGAGTAACCCCATGCTGCTGCGTTTTACCAAGATGCACGGCCTGGGCAACGACTTCATGGTCCTCGACCTGGTCAGCCAGCACGCGCACATTCAGCCCAAGCACGCAAAAATGTGGGGCGACCGGCACACCGGCATCGGTTTCGACCAGTTGCTGATCGTCGAGGCGCCGAGCAATCCGGATGTGGATTTCCGTTACCGGATCTTCAACTCCGACGGCTCCGAAGTGGAACAGTGCGGCAACGGTGCGCGCTGCTTTGCACGCTTCGTGCTCGACAAGCGTCTGACCGCCAAGCGTCTGATTCGCGTCGAGACCAAGGGCGGCATCATCGAACTGGACGTGCGTAACGACGGCCAGATCGGCGTGAACATGGGCGCCCCGCGTCAGGTGCCGGCGGATATTCCGTTCCAGGCGACCGAGCAGGCCCTGAGCTATCAGGTCGACGTCGACGGTACATCGGTCGAACTGGCGGCAGTGTCGATGGGCAACCCCCACGCCGTGCTGCGCGTGCAGGACATCAATACCGCACCGGTGCATGAGCTGGGTCCGAAAATCGAACACCACCCGCGCTTTCCAGCTCGGGTCAACGTCGGCTTTATCCAGGTCATCGACCGTAATCGCGCACAACTGCGCGTCTGGGAACGTGGCGCCGGGGAAACCCAGGCCTGCGGCACCGGCGCCTGCGCTGCTGCTGTAGCTGCGATCAGCCAGGGGTGGATGGATTCGCCACTGCTGATCGACCTGCCGGGCGGGCGCTTGTCCATCGAATGGGCAGGCCCTGGCCAACCGGTGCTGATGACCGGTCCGGCAGTGCGTGTATACGAAGGACAAGTCCGTCTTTGAGTGAGCAGAAGCCATGACCGATAAGCCTCAGGTACCCGCCCGACAGTCCGGTGAAACAGCGTCCGAGAGCCTGGAGGCGGCAGCGGTTGCCGCGTACCTGGAGGCTCATCCGGATTTTTTCGTCGAACATGAAGAACTGCTGCCGTCCCTGCGCATCCCCCATCGTCGCGGTGACACCGTGTCGCTGGTCGAGCGCCAGATGTCCATCCTGCGCGACCGCAACATCGAGATGCGTCACCGCCTCTCGCACTTGATGGACGTCGCCCGGGACAACGATCGCCTGTTCGACAAGACCCGTCGCCTGATCCTCGCCCTGATGGACGCCGCCACCCTGGAAGACGTGGTGATCAGCGTCGAAGACAGTCTGCGCCAGGACTTCCAGGTGCCCTTCGTCAGCCTGATCCTGCTCGGCGACAACCCGGCTCCGGTCGGCCGCTGGGTGACCCACGCCGACGCGCAAACCGCCATCGGCGGCCTGCTCACCGAAGGCAAGAGCATCAGCGGCAGCCTGCGCGAACACGAGCTGGACTTCCTGTTCGGCGAAGAGCAGCGCAAGCAGATCGGCTCCACCGCCGTGGTCGCGGTCAGCCACCAGGGCATCCACGGGATTCTGGCCATCGCCAGCCGTGATCCGCAGCACTACAAGAGCTCGGTCGGCACGCTGTTCCTCAGCTACATCGCCGAAGTCATGGGCCGCGTGCTGCCACGGGTCAACAGCTCCCTGCGCTCGGTACGCTGACCATGGAACGACAACTGGACGCTTACTGCGAACACCTGCGCAGTGAGCGGCAGGTGTCGCCGCACACGCTGTCGGCCTACCGGCGCGATCTCGATAAAGTCCTCGGCTGGTGCAACAAACAGAACATCGGCAGCTGGCAGGCCCTGGACATCCAGCGCCTGCGCAGCCTGATCGCCCGCCTGCATGCCCAGGGCCAGTCCTCGCGCAGCCTGGCGCGCCTGCTGTCGGCGGTGCGCGGTCTCTATCACTATCTGAATCGCGAAGGTCTCTGCGATCACGATCCGGCCACCGGCCTGGCGCCGCCCAAAGGCGAACGTCGCCTGCCGAAAACCCTCGATACCGATCGCGCCCTGCAACTGCTTGAAGGTGCGGTCGAGGACGACTTTCTGGCCCGGCGCGATCAGGCGATTCTGGAATTGTTCTATTCGTCCGGCCTGCGCCTGTCGGAGCTGACCGGGCTCAATCTCGATCAACTCGACCTCGCCGACGGCATGGTTCAAGTGCTCGGCAAAGGCAGCAAGACGCGCCTGTTACCCGTGGGCAAAAAGGCCCGGGAAGCGCTGGAGCAATGGTTGCCGCTGCGGGCGCTGACCAACCCGGCGGATGATGCGGTGTTTGTCAGCCAGCAAGGCCGACGCCTCGGCCCGCGCGCAATTCAGGTGCGGGTCAAACTGGCCGGCGAGCGCGAACTGGGGCAGAACCTGCACCCGCACATGCTGCGGCACTCCTTTGCCAGCCATTTGCTGGAGTCCTCCCAAGACCTGCGCGCCGTGCAGGAACTGCTCGGCCACTCGGACATCAAGACCACCCAGATCTACACCCACCTGGACTTCCAGCACCTGGCGGCGGTCTACGACAGCGCCCATCCACGGGCCAAACGCATGAAAGGCGACGATTCATGAGCATCCAGTTGATCACCTTCGACCTCGACGACACCCTGTGGGACACCGCCCCGGTGATCGTCAGCGCCGAAGCGGTTTTGCGCGAATGGCTGAGCGAACATGCGCCGAATCTGGGCGCGGTGCCGGTGGAACACCTGTGGTCGATCCGCGAACGGGTGCTGGCCAGCGAGCCGGGACTCAAGCACCGCATCAGTGCGTTGCGTCGGCGGGTGCTGTTCCACGCCCTTGAAGAAGCCGGTTATGCCCACGGTGAAGCCTCGGCGCTGGCGGACAAGAGTTTCGAAGTGTTTCTGCATGCCCGGCATCAGATAGAGGTGTTCCCGGAAGTCGAGCCGATCCTGGAAACACTCGCCAAGCATTACGCCCTTGGCGTGGTCACCAACGGCAACGCCGATGTGCGTCGCCTCGGGCTGGCGGATTACTTCAAGTTTGCGCTGTGCGCCGAAGACATCGGCATCGCCAAGCCGGATGCGCGACTGTTCCATGAAGCTCTGCAACGCGGCGGCGTGAGCGCTGAAGCGGCGGTGCATATCGGCGATCACCCGGGAGATGACATCGCCGGGGCGCAGCAGGCCGGCTTGCGTGCCATCTGGTTCAACCCGGCAGGCAAGGTCTGGGAAGCGGAGCGTTTGCCGGATGCCGAAATTCGCAGCCTGACCGATCTACCGGCTGTTCTCGCCCGCTGGAACAGCCGCGGCTAGATTTCTTTCGCCCATGAAAAAGCCCGCAGCGACGGCGGGCTTTTTCAGCAAGCAAGCGGCACGCCTCAGATAGGGCGGCTGCCGTACTTGTTGTCCGGCTTCTTGGGCGGATCGGCGACCACATTAGCCTCCACTTCCTGCACCTTGCCGCCGCGCGCAAGGAACTCTTCCATGGCCTTGGCCAGGGCATCGCGCTCCTTGTTCTTGGCTTCGATGCTCGGCAACTCATCGACCGACACCGCAGCCTTGGCCTTGCCTTTGGCAGCCGGGGCCGGCGTATCGTCACCGCCATCGTCTTCAGCAACGTCTTCCGCTGCTGCTTCCAGACCGTCCTCGGCCTCGTCTTCGTCGCCTACTTCGAGGTCGTCGTTTTCCAGATCATCGTCGCTCATGTTCTACCTCATGACTTGCGAAAAGCAGATTAGTTATAGACCAGCTTTGGCGACTGTCGAAAGTCGCCGTAAAAAAATCGGTAACCATTGGTGACCAACGGTTTATGCCTCTTCACCGTGCAAGGTGGCGAGGACTTTACGGGCACCGCCATGATCGCGGTGCTCGCCCAGGTAAACGCCTTGCCAGGTGCCCAGTGCCAGCCGACCCGCCGAAACCGGCAGGCTGATCTGGCAGCCCAGCACGCTGGCCTTGAAGTGCGCCGGGAGGTCGTCCAGGCCTTCGTCGTTATGCTCATAGCCGTCTGTTCCTTGTGGGATCAGACGATTGAAAAATCGTTCGAAGTCGCGACGTACCGCCGGATCGGCGTTCTCGTTGATGGTCAACGACGCCGAGGTATGCTGCAGCCACAAATGCAACAGACCGACCCGGCATGCCTTGAGTTCAGGCAGTCCGGCGAGCAACTCTTCCGTTACCAGATGAAAGCCCCGGGGCCGTGCCCGCAGGGTTATCAGAGTCTGTTGCCACATACAGTTCTCCGCACGTTCGGGGCGCATTCTAGCGCGCTCTGAAAAAAAACAAAGGCCCTAATATTCCTTCAATGATGTAAGCCATTGGCCGTAGAAAAACACCCGTCGTAAACACGACCAAAGCAGTACGAAAAATCCTTACAGCCATCTCAAGGATGACAAATTCCGGACAAAAAAATGCCCGGCGAACCGGGCAAGTTTTTTTGAGGCGCGTACTTACAGGTTGTAGCCGCGCTCGTTGTGCTGTGCCAGGTCCAGGCCCACCGATTCTTCTTCCTCGGTAGCGCGCAGACCCATCACGGCATCCAGCACCTTGAGGATGATGAAGGTGACGATCGCGGTGTAGATCACCGTGAAGCCGACGCCTTTGCACTGAATCCAGACTTGTGCGGCGATGTCGGTGACGGTGCCGAAGCCACCCAGCGCTGGAGCGGCGAACACACCGGTCAGGATCGCGCCGAGGATACCGCCGATACCGTGCACGCCGAAGGCGTCCAGGGAATCGTCATAGCCGAGTTTGCGTTTCAGGGTGGTAGCGCAGAAGAAGCACACCACGCCGGCGGCCAGACCGATGATCAGCGAGCCCATCGGGCCCACGGTGCCGGCTGCCGGAGTGATTGCTACCAGACCAGCAACCACACCCGAAGCGATACCCAGTGCGCTAGGTTTGCCGTGGGTGATCCACTCGGCGAACATCCAGCCCAGTGCAGCGGCGGCGGTGGCGATCTGGGTGACCAGCATCGCCATGCCGGCAGTGCCGTTGGCGGCGGCGGCGGAACCGGCGTTGAAGCCGAACCAGCCAACCCACAGCATGGCGGCGCCCATCAGGGTGTAACCGAGGTTGTGCGGCGCCATCGGGGTGGTCGGGAAGCCTTTGCGCTTGCCCAGCACCAGGCACGCCACCAGACCGGCGATACCGGCGTTGATGTGCACCACGGTGCCGCCGGCGAAGTCGAGCACGCCCCAGTCACCCAGCAGCGAGCCCGGACCGCTCCAGACCATGTGCGCGATCGGCGCATACACCAGGGTGAACCAGACGCCCATGAACACCAGCATCGCGGAGAACTTCATACGCTCGGCGAAGGCACCGACGATCAGCGCCGGGGTGATGATGGCGAACGTCATCTGGTAAGTGACGAACACGGCTTCAGGGAACAGCGCCGCCGGGCCAGTAATGCTGGCAGGCGTGATGCCCGCGAGGAAGGCCTTGCCGAAGCTGCCGACGAAGGAGTTGAAGTTGACGACGTTGGCTTCCATCCCGGTGGTGTCGAACGCCATGCTGTAGCCATAAAGGAACCACAGGATGGTGACCAGGCCGGTAATGGCGAAGCACTGCATCATCACGGAAAGAATGTTTTTCGACCGAACCATGCCGCCGTAGAACAGCGCGAGGCCGGGAATGGTCATGAACAGCACGAGGGCCGTCGAGGTCAGCATCCAGGCGGTATCGCCGGAATTGAGGACTGGAGGCGCCACCGGATCTGCCGCCAAAGCCAGGCCGGGCATTACGATGGACAACAGGGCGCCTAGCCCTGCGAATTTACGCAGAGTCATATTGTTTTCTCCTGGGGCGTTGGGTTTGTGGCGGCGTTTAGATCGCGTCGGTATCGGTTTCGCCGGTACGGATGCGAATCGCCTGTTCCAGATTGACCACGAAGATCTTGCCGTCACCGATCTTGCCGGTGTTGGCAGCCTTGGTTATCGCCTCGATAACCCGATCCAGATCCTTGTCGTCGATGGCAACGTCGATTTTCACCTTGGGCAGAAAATCGACCACGTACTCCGCGCCGCGATACAGCTCGGTGTGACCCTTCTGCCGCCCGAAGCCTTTGACTTCAGTAACGGTAATGCCCTGCACGCCGATTTCGGACAGCGACTCGCGCACGTCGTCCAACTTGAACGGCTTGATGATGGCAGTGACTAGCTTCATGAAACTCTCTCCCGAATTGGTGGACTTGCCCCAGGAAAACAAACCCGACTCAAGTCTAAGCGCAGTGCCTGGCTTTGTAACGCATCGTCGGCCCTACCTGCCCGACTGACGCCAGCTAACCGCTGCTGACGAAACTCCCCGCTCCGCCTGCCGCACTGCATTCGTCACAGCGACTGCATCAGTGCATGGGTCACTACCGACTAAGCAGAAAGCTTGCCATCTCGCCAAAATCCCCTGATTTCAATCCCTTGGCCGCTGCCGAAGATGCCATCACCGAAATGGCACACGGGATACGCACAACAACGGTGCGCAGCCGTTCGTCCTTTTGCGCGAAAAGCGTGCATCCCGGCCAACGCAAATGACTATAGACACTGCGTGATACACTGCCGGCCATTGTTTCCAGGACATATCCCATGCTCGCGCCCAAAGACTTCCTCGACGCCCTGAGCGGCACCGCCTCCCGCCTGTTCAGCGGCGACACGCCATTGCCAAAAGCCGAAATCGAAAGCCAGTTCAAGATGCTGCTGCAAAGTGCCTTCAGCAAACTGGACCTGGTGAGCCGGGAAGAGTTTGATAGTCAGATGGTGGTGCTGGCGCGGACTCGCGCTCGGCTTGAGAGCCTTGAGGCGAAGGTGGCTGAGCTGGAAGCGAAGCTGACGCCACCTTCAGAAACCGAATAAAAAGAACCCCACGTCATTCAACGTGGGGTTCTTTCTTTTGTAGCGATCAGGCACAGCGAGCAAGTCGCTCAACTTGATCTCTAATTGATGCCCCCCGTTCAATCTCGGCCTTGCGCAGATCGTAAGTCGATTGCAGGTTGAGCCAAAACTCAGGGGTGGTATCCAGGCATATGGAAAGCCGGAGCGCCATATCCGCGCTGACACCTCGGCGCTGCAGGACGATGTCATTCACCGTTGGCGTGGAGACACTCAAAGCTCTGGCCAATGCAGCAGCTGTCAGGTTCAGAGGCTCCAGGTATTCCTCCTTGAGGATCTCGCCTGGATGAACCGGGCGCATACCATTCTTAGTCATACTCACCTCAGTGATAATCGACGATTTCGACATCCTCGGGTCCATTGAGGCCCCAAACGAAGCAGATTCGCCATTGGGCGTTGATTCGAATGCTGTACTGCCCTTTTCGATCCCCCTCCAGAGCCTCGAGTCGATTACCCGGAGGAGATCGTAAATCAGCGAGTACAGCTGCCGCATCAAGCATCGTCAGCTTACGTTCCGCGACACTCAATATGGCTGACCAGAAACGGGTTTTACCGCTGCAGAACAGGTATTCGGTTTCAGAACACTTAAAGCTAACGATCACAATTTAAAGCTTAACGTTATGCATTAATCTTGAGTTTATTCGTGGAATCCTTGAAAGCAAATGGCCCATTGAGGTTTCACAATGGTCTCTCAATATTTTAGGAAACGGACTACTCAGCCCATCTAAGCCCCACAAAAAACTTCAGCATTTCCTACAGGAAAACCCGGCACATCTGCTTGCAATGCTGGAGAGGGCTTCCTCAGTTCTGCCCCGCAACATCCAGTGAAAGTTTGCCCAAGCAACCATCCCTCCAACACCGTCCTCCCCGACTACCCTTCAAAAACCCGCAGGAAGCGGCCCCCGATTCAACTCAAGGAATGACCATGTCCCTCGCCATCGTCCATAGCCGCGCCCAGATTGGCGTGGATGCTCCCGCCGTCACCGTCGAAGTCCACCTGGCCAATGGTCTGCCCTCGTTGACCATGGTTGGCCTGCCCGAAGCAGCAGTGAAGGAGAGCAAGGATCGGGTGCGCAGTGCGATCATCAATTCCGGGCTGCAGTTTCCGGCGCGGCGGATCACGCTGAATCTGGCCCCGGCGGATCTGCCCAAGGATGGCGGGCGGTTCGATCTGGCGATTGCGCTGGGGATTCTGTCGGCGAGTGTGCAAGTGCCGACGCTGACGCTGAATGACGTGGAATGCCTGGGTGAACTGGCGTTGTCCGGCGCGGTGCGGGCGGTGCGCGGGGTATTGCCGGCGGCACTGGCGGCGCGCAAGGCCGGGCGGACGCTGATGGTTCCGCGGGCGAATGCCGAGGAAGCATGCCTGGCATCAGGACTGAAGGTGATCGCGGTGGATCATCTGCTGGAGGCGGTGGCGCATTTCAATGGGCATACGCCGATCGAACCTTATGTTTCGGACGGGTTGATCCATGCCACCAGACCCTATCCCGACCTGAATGAAGTTCAGGGTCAACTGGCCGCCAAGCGGGCGCTGCTGATAGCGGCGGCGGGTGCGCATAACCTGCTGCTCAGCGGGCCACCGGGAACGGGCAAGACGTTGCTGGCCAGTCGATTGCCGGGGTTGCTTCCGCCTCTGGCCGAGAGTGAGGCGCTGGAAGTGGCAGCGATTCAGTCGGTCGCCAGTGGCGCCCCGCTCACCCATTGGCCGCAACGGCCCTTTCGCCAACCTCACCATTCGGCCTCCGGGCCGGCACTGGTCGGTGGCAGCTCAAAACCTCAGCCCGGCGAAATCACCCTCGCCCACCACGGCGTGCTGTTTCTCGACGAACTGCCGGAGTTTGATCGCAAGGTGCTGGAGGTTCTGCGCGAACCCCTGGAGTCCGGGCATATCGTCATCGCGCGCGCAAAGGATCGCGTGCGCTTCCCCGCACGTTTTCAACTGGTCGCGGCGATGAACCCGTGCCCCTGTGGATATCTTGGCGAGCCAACGGGGCGTTGCTCGTGCACCCCGGACATGGTGCAGCGTTATCGCAACAAACTGTCGGGGCCGTTGCTCGACCGGATCGACCTGCACCTGACCGTTGCACGGGAAGCCACTGCATTGAACCCGGCAATCAAACCCGGCGAGGACAGCGCCAGTGCAGCGATTCAGGTCGCCGAAGCCCGGGAGCGACAGCAAAAGCGTCAAGGCTGCGCCAATGCATTTCTGGATCTGCCGGGGTTGCGCAGACACTGCAAGTTATCCACAACCGATGAACACTGGTTGGAGTCTGCATGCGAACGGCTGACACTTTCACTGCGTTCGGCGCATCGGTTGCTCAAGGTTGCACGGACACTGGCCGATATAGAGAAGGTTGATGCCATCTCCCGCGAACATCTGGCCGAAGCGCTTCAGTATCGCCCAGCGACGCAATGACGGTATGGACAGGCTGTTTGCAAGTGGTCTGTGCCGGCTGAAAATAAAGTCCGCGCACGCTGATAGCCATTAGCCAAGATGTGATATAACGACGGCGCTCTTCATCAGGCACCAGAGCCTTTAGTTAAAAGCTCAAACTTTAAAGCAATATAAAATGGAGGCGGCACATCATGGAAAAGATCTCTTCAGCCCACCGGGCGCAATATACTTGATCAATTAAAATCGTCATGAGACGGCAGACTTAAAACAACTGCCGATGACAGATTTCAATGGCGAACGCGCCAAGACAATATCAATCAATTAATTGTCCACGCGCACCTAGCTGATCCAACTTTGTTTTGCCACGGCAAATTTTATAAGTACCAGTCAATAATGAAAAACGTCTATCTGATCAGCAATGTCACCCGTGGCGGCAAAACATACCTCGAATACCTGATCCCTGCGCTCAATGCCCTGCGCAACACCTACAACTGCATCGTCCTGCAAACAGACAAGACGGGGCTGAGCCGGCAAGAGGCAGAAGAGATCCTCGACTACCCGGTTCAGCAGGTAGGTGTAGAAGAGATTTCGAACCTGGAATCACAAATCGTCATTTCAAACGACGCCTGGGTTGGCCGCCTGCTCGACGATTCGAACTTTGGCATCTTCATGACCCACGGCAATATCGGAATGCCGACCAAGGACAAGTATTACTACGCCGAACTGACGTCCTATTGGGACGTGGTCATTGCTTCATCCCGATCAGGTTTTGACCTGATCAAAACCGGCCTGCAACGCTACAGACCCGACAGAAAAGCCCTGAAATCCCTGATTGCCGATGGCATTGCATTGCGCACCGACATGCGCAAGACAAGTCCGGTCGCGACGTTGCCAATCAAGGTCCCCCGATTCTTCGAGTCCGCTCCGGTGTCGAACAAGGCGTCGGGGGACTACGTTGTCGGGCTGTTGCCGACCCAATTGGGCATTTGCCCAAGTGGCGCATCGCTGTACGAAAACCTGCAAACCGTGATCAATGCCGTCAGGTCACAGATTGCACATGCCCGGTTCATCCTGCGTCCGTACATGGCCGACCTCGAGCATCCAACCCTGAAGGACCTGTGCAAACAGCTCTCTGTGTATGACTGGATCACCATAGACGAGCCAGGCACCAGCAGCACGGTTTTCTACCAGCAGTGCGACACCATCATTACCGATGCCTCGACCGGTGGTGTGTCGTTCATGCTCAACTCGTGCAAGTTGCCAATCTATTACGTTCCGACCTCCGATGAATGCAATCCGATTGTCGACGCCTGGCTGCAACAGATGAATAACCTGCTGCCCATTGCGAAAAACGGCGACGAACTAAAAGAGCTGGCACTGGGTTTCAGCCTGATGTCCCCCGACGACAATTACTTTATATACAAGAAGTTCTACGAAACGCAGTACCGCAACTTGCCGTTGCCGCAGGATGTGTTTCATGACTTGATCGAAAACAAGCATGATTCGATGTTCTGCCAGTTAACCATCGACTCCTTTGGCAATATCAAAGAACGTGACTGAACACAGATAAAGCGCGTTGAACCTGCCGCAAGGTTCAACGCCATTTACCCACACGGAACACTGGTCAGAATGCTATGAAATGTGACCCTCGCGCGCAGGTGATATGGATTACGGGCCTTTCCGGCGCCGGCAAATCAACGCTGGCCGGTGAGCTCGTTGCCCGTCTGCGCAGCGATGGCCAATCGGTTGTGATGCTCGATGGCGATGAATTGCGCGAGGTGTTCGGCGCCACCGCCGCCAACTCGCAGAACCATGGCCGTGAAGGTCGACTCGCGCTGGCCATGCAATACGCCCATCTCTGCAGAATGATCGCGGCGCAAGGCCACACCGTGGTGATCGCGACGATCTCGCTGTTCCGTGAAGTTCATGCGTGGAACCGCGCCCATCTGCCCGGTTATTTCGAGGTTTACCTGAAAGTACCGGTAGAGGAACTCAGCCGCCGGGATCCCAAGGGCATCTACCGTCGGTTTCATGCCGGTGAACTGAACAACGTTGCCGGACTTGACCTGCCCATTGATGAACCGCAAGCGGCGGACTGGCTGGTTGAATTCGACCCCCTGCGCTCCGGGCAAAGCCTGGCAGACGATTTACTCAATAAAATTTATACAAGGAATCTGGTATGAAAACCGAATGGGATTACACCACCCTGGCCGACGCCTATCTGAAGCGTCCTGACTACGCCGATGCCGCCATCGACGCGATGCTCTCGATCGCAGGTGCCGAACAGGGTGACAAGTTCTGCGACGTGGGTGCTGGCGTTGCCCACCTGACGCTGATGCTGGCCGCTCGTGGCCTGGACGTCACCGCCGTGGAGCCCAACGATGCGATGCGCGCCAACGGCATCAAGCGCACCGCCGAGCTGGCCAATGTCAAATGGCACGAAGGCACCGGCGAAGTGACCGGTCAAGCGACCCAGGCGTTCGACATGGTCACCTTCGGCAGCTCGTTCAACGTCTGCGACCGCCAGCAGGCCCTGAAAGAAACCGCGCGCATTCTCAAGCCTCGTGGCTGGTTTGCCTGCATGTGGAACCACCGCAATCTCGAAGACCCGATCCAGGCCCGGATCGAAGCCATCATCAAGGAGCGCGTACCGGGTTATGGCTACGGCACCCGTCGCGAAGACCAGACGGCCGTGATCGACGCCAGCGAACTGTTCGGCCCGGTCGTACACCTGGACGCCCGTGTCATTCACGAGCAGAGCATCGAAGAATGCCTGGAAGCCTGGCGCTCCCACGCCACGCTGGAGCGTCAGGCCGGTGCGAACTTCCACGAAGTGATCAGCGCCATCGACGACTACCTGAAAGGCCTGAAGACGCCTTCGATCCAGATTCCGTACTCGACGAACATTTGGGTCGCTCAGCTGAGATAACGCCTGATGGCCCTGCATTTCTCTACCAAGGCCGGCACGCTGTCCAGCCTGCAAGGACGACTCGCGTCGGCCCGCATTGCGCCGCTGCTGGCATTCACCGTGGCGGACTGGCAACGGGATCGGCAAGCCTGTGTCCAGGCTATCCGGGGGCGGCTGCCTGCCGCTCCCTGGATCGTGCGTTCCAGTTGCGGACGCGAGGACAGCGCCCAGGCGTCCTTCGCGGGCGCCTTCCTGTCGATCCCGGATGTCGATGACACAGGGCTGGCCTCGGCGGTTGAACAGGTCATCGCCAGTTATGGCGAGGTGTATCCGTCGGACGAGATACTGGTCCAGCCCATGCTGGGAAATGTGCTGCGCTCCGGCGTGGCGTTTTCCCACGACCCCAACACCTGCGCGCCATATCGGGTGGTGAACTGGTCGGAAGGCAGCGACACGGCCTCGGTGACCGGTGGCATGGGCGGTCGGCTCTGGCAGCAGGCGGCCCACAGCAAGGTTTCAGCGCCAGCGGCGCTCGCGCCTGTGGTCGGCTTGCTCGAAGAGTTGCTGGAACTGTTCGGTGGCGGGCCTGTCGACTGCGAGTTTGCAGTCACCCGTGAAACCGAAGGCGAAGTGCTCTGGCTGTTACAGGCCCGGCCGCTGATTCTGCCTTCCCGTCCGGAATCCGATGCAGAGCAGTCGGCCCGTCTGGAAAGCATTCAGCGCAAAGTGGCGCGCGGCATGCGTCCACATCCATTCCTGATCGGCCAGCGCACGGTCTATGGCGTGATGCCTGACTGGAACCCGGCCGAGATCATCGGTATCCGGCCCAAGCCGTTGGCACTCTCGCTGTACCGGGACCTGGTGACCGACTCCATCTGGGCCTACCAGCGTCACAACTACGGCTACCGCAACTTGCGCAGCTTTCCGCTGATGCCGCATTTTTTCGGCCTGCCCTATATCGATGTGCGCTTGTCGTTCAACTCCTTCATTCCGGCAGACCTTGATGAAGATCTGGCCGGGCGGCTGGTCGACTACTACATCGATCGGTTGCTGGCTGAACCGACACTCCACGACAAGGTCGAGTTCGAGATCGTGTTCTCGTGCTACACCCTGGATCTGTCGCAACAACTGGAGCGCCTCGCCGATGCAGGCTTCCAGCCCCACGAGCTGGACGCGATCAGCACCAGCCTGCGCAAGCTGACCAACCGTATCGTCCACCCCAAGGACGGTCTGTGGCGCAGCGATGCCAACAAACTCGATGTGCTCAATGCCCGCCGCGATGAGTTGCTGGCTTCCGATGCCGATCCGCTGGAGCGCATTTACTGGCTGCTGGAAGATGCGAAACGCTACGGCACCCTGCCCTTCGCCGGTCTGGCGCGCGCCGGCTTCGTCGCCGTGCAGATGCTCAGGTCGCTGGTGTCCGTGGGCGTGTTTTCGCAGGCAGACTACGATGCGTTCATGGCCGGTGTTTCCACCGTCAGCGGGCAATTGGCACGCGACCGGGCGACGCTCGACAAGACGACTTTCCTGGCGCGTTACGGGCATCTGCGACCGGGCACCTACGACATCCTTTCACCCCGCTACGATGAAGCGCCGGAGCTCTATTTCGACTGGACTCAACGTCCGGCCGCTCCGGAACCGCTTCAACCGTTTTCGCTGACGCTGCCACAGATGCGCGAGATCGTGAAACTGCTCGAAGCCCATGGTTTGCAGCCTGATCCGGTCGGTTTGCTGGACTTCCTGCAGAACGGTATCGAACTGCGGGAACTGGCCAAGTTTCACTTCACCCGCAATCTCTCCGACGCGCTGGCGTTGATTGCGCAAGTCGGTGCCGAGCACGGCATCGGTCGCGAAGACCTGGCCTATTGCGATATCCGCGCCTTCACCGAACTGCACGTGGCGGCAGCGGATCCGAAAGAGGTGCTGCTGCGCAGCATCGAACAGGGCAAGGCGCGCTATGCCGAGACGCTCAAGGTCTCCCTG
Source organism: Pseudomonas sp. GW822-FHT03F08 (assembly GCF_058801265.1). NCBI lineage: Bacteria > Pseudomonadati > Pseudomonadota > Gammaproteobacteria > Pseudomonadales > Pseudomonadaceae > Pseudomonas > Pseudomonas sp. GW822-FHT03F08. Next base: position 435,380 of record NZ_JBXANC010000001.1, read on the forward strand.
CCGCCGGTGATCACCCGACCGGAAGATGTCTGGAGTTTCGAGTGGCCGGAAACGGCGCCCAATTTCATCACCCAGAAACGCGTGACCGCGCCGGTGGTGCTGTGCGACGACCGGGACAAACTCGCCGGGGCGATCGTCTGCATTCCCAACGCGGATCCGGGGTTCGACTGGCTGTTCGCCTACCCGATTGCCGGATTGATCACAGCGTGGGGCGGTGCCAATTCGCACATGGCGATCCGTGCCGGCGAACTGGGCTTGCCGGCCGTCATTGGTGCGGGGGAAGTGCTTTACCGGCGCTGGTCGACCGCAGATTTCCTGCACCTGGATTGCCCGGGCCGCCGGGTGGAGATGATGACATGAAGGTTGTCGCCGTCAGTCAGCGAGTGGACAGTCATCCGGAACGCGGAGAAACCCGTGATGCGCTGGATCAGCGACTGATCGGTTTCCTTCTGGCAGCCGGTTTTGTCCCGGTGCCGGTGCCCAACGGTTTGCCGCTCGATCACTGGCTGGCGGCTGTCGCGCCACACGCCATTGTGCTGTCGGGGGGCAATGACATCGGTCAGTGCCCGGCCCGCGACCGTACCGAAAGCGAGCTGCTGGATCACGCGCGCGTGCGTCAGTTGCCAGTGCTGGGCATTTGTCGCGGCATGCAGATGCTGGCGCACTGGTCCGGCGGCGAGCTGAAACCGGTCACCGGTCATGTGCGAACCCGGCATCAGTTGTCCGGCCGGATCGTCGCCGAAGTGAACAGCTATCACGGCCTCGCTCTTGCCAGTTGCCCGCAGGGGTTTGAAGTCATGGCGCGCAGCGAAGACGGGGAAATCGAAGCCATCCGCCACCTCCAGCTGCCGTGGGAAGGCTGGATGTGGCACCCGGAACGTGAAGCGGATTTTGCCTTCCACGATCTTCAGCGAATCCGGCAGTTGTTCGGCGAACCCCACTCCTCTCAATAACCCACGGGATAGACGTGTTGTGAAAGCCATTATTCTGGCTGCCGGACGTGGCAGTCGCATGAAAAGCCTCACGGATGAGCGGCCCAAGTGCCTGGTCGAGTTGCGGGGCAAACCCCTGCTCGAATGGCAGTTGGAGTCCCTGCGCGCGGCCGGTATCAGTGAAATCGCCGTGGTCACCGGCTATAAGCGTGAGTTGCTGGCCAACCGTGGCCTGATCGAGTTTCACAACCCGCGCTGGGCGGACACCAACATGGTGTCGTCACTGGCCTGCGCCGAATCGTGGCTGCAGGGGCAGCCGTGCCTCGTGAGTTATTCCGATATTTTCTACAGCCCGGCGGCCGTTCAGTCGTTGATGGCCAACACGGCATCACTGGCGGTGACCTATGACCCCAACTGGCTGGAACTGTGGACGCAACGTTTCGGCGACCCGTTACTGGATGCCGAAACGTTCCGCCTGACCGACGCCGGCACGCTGGCGGAAATCGGCAACAAGCCGCAATCGGTGGACGAAGTTCAGGGCCAATACATGGGACTGCTGCGCTTCACCCCCGAGGGCTGGGCAGAGGTCGTTCGGCTACGAGCCGAACTGACCCCGGAACAACGCGACAAGATGCACATGACCAACACCCTGCAACGCGTCATCGATGCTGGCCAGGTTCCCGTCGAAGCCGTTGCCTACACAGGAGAATGGGGAGAGGTCGACTCCAGCGAAGACCTCTGCGCGTACCAATAAGCGGATACGCCATTTCAGCGGAAGCGGTCGACCTCTTGGCGCAGGTCGGCCGCCAGGCTTTCCAGCTCCTTCGCCGTAATGGCCAGGTTCGACACCACCTCGCGCTGCTCGCTGTTGGCCATCGCGATGCTCTGCAGATTGCTGCTCAACAACGTCGCGGTGCTGCTCTGCTCCTGAGTCGCGGTGGTGATCGCCGCGAACTGCTGACCCGCCGAACGACTCTGCTCATCGATCCGCGCCAGCGCCGACGCGACGTTGGCATTACGCGACAGGCCCTCCTGCATCAGCACGTTGCCCTGCTCCATGGTGCTGATGGCGTTGCCGGTTTCCTGCTGGATGCTGTGGATCATCCCGGAGATTTCGTCAGTCGCCTGACGCGTGCGCGACGCCAGATTGCGCACTTCGTCAGCCACCACAGCAAAGCCGCGACCCTGTTCACCGGCACGGGCCGCTTCAATCGCAGCGTTGAGTGCCAGCAGGTTGGTCTGTTCGGCAATCGAGGTGATCACGCTGACGATGCCGCCGATTTCCTGGGAGCGCTGACCGAGCGTGTTGATTACAGTCGCCGTGGTGTTCAGCGCGCCGGCAATCTGTTCCAGCGAGGACGACGCTTCTTCCATCGAGCTGCGACCGATCTGGGTTTGCTGGGCATTTTCCTGGGCCAGACGCTGAGTGTTGCCCATGTTGTCGGCAATGTTCAGCGAGGTGGCGGAGAACTCTTCAACCGCACCCGCCATGCTGGTGATCTCGCCGGACTGCTGCTCCATGCCTTCATACGCGCCGCCGGACAGACCGGACAGCGCCTGCGCACGGCTGTTGACCTCTTCCGAAGCGCGGCGGATGTGCTCGACCATCGTCGACAGCGCCTGGCTCATCTGGTTGAAGGCACGGGCCAACTGACCGATTTCATCGTTGCTCGACACGTTCAGCCGCACGCTCAGATCGCCGGCACCCAGGGCTTCCGCCTGACGCACCAGATCACCCAGTGGTTGCAGTTTGCTGCGCAGCAGCCACACCGCCGAACCGACCGCAATCAGCATCGCCAGCAGGCTGCCGATGGCCAACTGGATGCCAACGCTCCAGGTCACTTCGCGGATCTCGGATTTCGGCATGCTCGCCACCACCGACCACGGTCCACCCTCGAACGGTACGGCGATGCTGTAGAAGTCTTCGGACTTGTCGCTCCAGAACCGGCCCTTGCCCGGCGTCTTCGCCAGACCGTTGACCACCGGGACCGCTTGATCCGGCGCCTGCACGCCCGCTGGCGCAACCAGCCACTTGTTTTGTTCGTCCAGCAGCGCCAGGGAGCCGCTCTGGCCGATGCGGAAACGCTTGAGGTTATCGAACTGGGCGTTTTGCGCGTCGGTGTAATCGAAGCCGACGAACAACACCGCGATCACCTTGCCGCTGCTGTCACGCACCGGGGTGTACTGAGTCATGTAGGAGCGATCAAACAGCAGCGCACGGCCGACGTAGCCCTGCCCCGCCATCAACTTCGCATAAGCCGGGTGAGCGTGATCGAGCAAGGTGCCGATGGCGCGGGTGCCATCCTGTTTGGTCAGCGAGGTGCTGACCCGCACGAAGTCTTCGCCGCTGCGCACGAACAGCGTGGCAACGCCCGCTGTCATCTGCTTGAACTCGTCGACTTCCTTGAAGTTGTTGTTCAACACTTCGCTGCCCAGGTGCAGGCCCGGGGTCTGGGTGCCCGCCACACTGACCGGCTCGCTCGGGTGAATGCTCAGGCCCGCGCTGAAGCGCTTCTCGAACAACCCGCTCAGGCGCTGGGTGCTTTCACGCAGCGTGCCGTGGAAGGTGCTCAACTGGTCGGCGAGCAGACGTGCCTCGCTGGCCAGGTGTTCTTCACGGGTGGCGAGGTTGGCGGTGTCCAGCGAACGCAGGGCGAACACCGTACTGCCACTGATGACAACCGCCAGTATCACGGCGAGCGCGAGGCCCAGCTGCGAGGCGATCCGGGCGCGAGGTTGAGACATGGACAGCTCCTGGCCGAGTCTGCGGATCCTCCCTGATCGCGGCTCGGAAAATTCTAATAATGGGGGTGAAGCCTGGAACCGGCACGACGGTCCCACTTGCACGTATTCGGCGGTAAAGCCGAATACTTGAGTGCACAGCGGGGTTATGGCCGAAGGCCGGCATTGTGGCGGCTCGAACGTTTCAGCTCAAGCGCGTGACCGGCGGCAACACCATGGCGTGGACTTCGCCTTGCAGGAAGTCGCTGAGCCGGCGCAAACGTTCACCTCCCGGACGGGTCTTTGGCCACACCAGGTAATAATTCAGGCCACTGGCAACTGCCGTCGGCCACGGCAGACTCAAACGCCCTTGCGCGACATCCTCGGCCACCATCAGCAAATCACCCATCGACACGCCATAACCCCGGGCCGCCGCGATCATCCCCAGTTCCAGGGTATCGAACACCTGCCCGCCCTTGAGCGATACCTGATCCGACAGTCCCATGTGCTCCAGCCAACTGCGCCAGTCGCGGCGATCCGGCGTCGGGTGCAGCAATTCGGCGCTGGCCAGTCGCGCCACATCCCAGGGCTGGTCGTGCAAAAGACTCGGGGCGCCCACCGGAATCAGCTCTTCCGGAAACAGCAGGCTGGCCTCCCAGTCCGGCGGAAAATGCCCGTCGCTCAGCAGCACCGCGCAATCGAAAGGTTCGTTGTTGAAGTCCACCGAATCCACGTCCATCCAGGCACTGGTCAGTTGCACTTCATTGCCCGGCTGCAAATGGCGAAAGCGACTGAGCCGCGCCAGCAACCAGCGCATGGTCAGGGTCGACGGGGCCTTCATGCGCAGGATGTCATCTTCGGCGCGCAAGGTATTGCAGGCTCGCTCCAGCGCGGCGAACCCCTCGCGGATGCCCGGCAGCAGCAGGCGCGCCGATTCCGTCAGTTGCAAATTGCGTCCGCTGCGATGGAACAGGCGGCAGGCGAAGTGCTCTTCGAGTGTGCGGATGTGCCGGCTCACCGCACTCTGAGTGATCGACAACTCCTCGGCTGCCCGGGTGAACGAACTGTGGCGTGCCGCCGCTTCGAATGCGCGCAGGGCATACAAGGGTGGAAGGCGACGGGACATGTACAGCGCTCCAATGGCGGGATTGCGCCAACTTAGCAGAATTGCTCCTGGATGAGTTTTAATCATGCCACCCATCCTTTTTATCCCTTTGTGCAAGCCGCGCCAAACCCTGAGAATCGACGGTCTCTTGCTCCCTCTCTATACGGATGTGAACACCATGCAGCGTCCTGTGCGTACCGAACTCTGGGCCATCCTGCGGCTGGCGGGGCCGTTGATTGCCTCGCAGTTGGCACACATGCTGATGGTGCTGACCGACACCCTGATGATGGCCCGCCTCAGCCCCGAAGCGCTGGCCGGTGGCGGTCTGGGCGCCGCGAGCTATTCGTTCGTGTCGATCTTCTGCATCGGCGTGATCGCGGCGGTCGGCACCCTGGTGGCAATCCGTCAGGGCGCCGGCGATATTATCGGCGCCGCCAAACTGACCCAGGCCGGGTTGTGGCTGGCGTGGCTGATGGCGCTCGGTGCCGGGCTGCTGCTGTGGAATCTGAAACCGGTGCTGTTGCTGTTCGGCCAGACCGAGACCAACGTCAACGCGGCCGGGCAGTTTCTGATCGCGCTGCCGTTTGCCCTGCCCGGCTACCTGAGCTTCATGGCCCTGCGCGGCTTCACCAGCGCCATCGGCCGGGCGACACCGGTGATGGTCATCAGCCTCGCCGGCACCGTGGCCAACTTCCTGCTCAATTACGCGCTGATCACCGGCATGTTCGGCCTGCCGAAACTGGGGCTGACCGGTATCGGACTGGTCACGGCGATTGTCGCCAACTGCATGGCACTGGCGCTGGCGTGGCATATCCGTCGGCATCCGGCCTATGACGCTTACCCGCTGCGCGAGGGCCTGTCGCGGCCAAACCGGCAGTACCTGAAAGAACTCTGGCGCCTGGGTCTGCCGATTGGCGGCACCTACGCGGTGGAAGTCGGGTTGTTCGCTTTCGCGGCGCTGTGCATGGGCACCATGGGCAGTACCCAACTGGCGGCGCACCAGATTGCCCTGCAAATCGTCTCGGTGGCGTTCATGGTGCCAGCGGGGATGTCGTATGCGATCACCATGCGCGTCGGCCAGCATTACGGCGCCGGGCAATTGAACGATGCGCGGATGTCCGGGCGGGTCGGCATCGTCTTCGGTGCAGTGGTGATGCTGGGGTTTGCGATGGTGTTCTGGTTGCTGCCGAATCAGCTGGTCGGTTTGTTCCTCGACCATAACGACCCGGCGTTTGCCGAAGTGATTCGTCTGGCCGTGAGCCTGCTCGCCGTGGCGGCGTGGTTCGAGCTGTTCGACGGCACGCAGACCATTGCCATGGGCTGTATTCGTGGGCTGAAGGATGCCAAAACCACGTTTCTGGTCGGACTCGGTTGCTACTGGCTGATCGGCGCGCCGGCGGCGTGGCTGATGGCGTTCCATCTGCATTGGGGGCCAACTGGCGTCTGGTGGGGACTGGCGCTGGGGCTGGCCTGCGCGGCGATCAGCCTGACGCTGGCGTTCGAATGGAAAATGAAGCGGATGATTCGCCTGGAGCCTGCACCCTCGAAGCCGTTCGCCGTCGCCCAGCCTGAATAGGTGTTTCCCTGTGGGGGCAGGCTTGCTCCCACAGGGTTCTGTGGTTAAACCACGATTTCCAGCGGTGGCTGCTGACTCGCATCGAAGGTCAGGTATTCAACCAGCTCCGCCAGCGGCAACGGCTTGCTGATCAGATACCCCTGCACCTGATCGCAGCCGAACCCGCGCAGCAATTCCATCTGCTCCGGGGTTTCCACCCCTTCGGCCACCACTTCCAGGTGCAGGTTGTGCGCGAGGTTGATCATCGCGTGCACCAGTTTGCGGTTCTCTTCGCGCTGCTCCATGCCGCCGACGAAGCTCTTGTCGATCTTCAGCAAGGTGATCGGCAGGCTGTTGAGGTGCACGAACGACGAGAATCCGGTGCCAAAGTCATCCAGCGAGAAGCGCACGCCAAGGCGGCCAAGGGCGTCCATGGTCTGTTTGACCAAGTCGCTGCGGCGCATCACGGCGGTTTCGGTGAGTTCGAATTCCAGCCACTGCGCCTCGACACCGCGCTCGGCGATCAGACGACTGAGCGTCGGCAGCAACTGGCTGTCCTGGAACTGGCGGAACGACAGGTTGATCGCCATGTGCAGCGCCGGTAATCCGCGTTCGCGCAAGGCCTGCATGTCACGCAGGGCCCGGGAAATCACCCAGTAACCCAGCGGTACGATCAGACCGCTCTGCTCGGCCAGCGGCACGAATTCGCTCGGTGGCAGCAAGCCGCGCTCACTGTGACGCCAGCGCACCAGCGCTTCGAGGCCGACAATCTGGCCGTCCTGCATGTTCAGACGCGGCTGGTAATGCAGCTCCAGCTCATCGCGACGCAAGGCCCGGCGCAGCTCGCTTTCGAGGTCGGCCATGCTTCGCGCATTGCGGTTGATCCGCTCGTTGAAGATGTGAAAAGTGCAGCCTTGCGTGCTCTTGGCCTGTTGCATGGCGATGTGTGCGTGCCACATCAACGGATCGGCGCCGCCCTGGGCGCGGGCATGGGCGATACCGAGGCTGGAACCGATCAGCAGGCTTTCGCCATCGACCCAGTAAGGTTCGGCCAAGGCTTCGGTGATGCGTTCGGCCATCCATTCAGCCCGTTGCGGGGCGCGGCGGGTGTCGATCAGCAAGGCGAATTCGTCGCTGCCCAGGCGCGCCAGTTGATCGCCGGCCTCCAGCTGGCTTTTCAGCCGTGCGACGACTTGCAGGATCAGGCGGTCGCCGGCCTGATGGCCGAGGGCGTCGTTGGCGTGACGAAAGTTGTCGAGATCGAGGTGCCCGAGGGCCAGGCCTCGACCGTCGTTTTCGGCCAGCCGAGCCGTGAGCAGGGTCTGGAAACCCTGACGGTTGGCGATGCCGGTCAAGGGATCCTGTTCGGCCAGGCGTTGCAGGGTGTTTTCCAGCACGCCGCGTTCGCGCACATGGCGCAGGCAACGGCGAAGCATGCCGGCATCGAGGGCATCGAACACCAGCCAGTCACTGACGCCGTCGGGTGCGGTCGCCGGCTCGTGCTCCAGCAGCAACACCGTCGGCAGGTTGCACCGGCCGGGCGCCGGCTGCAAAGCAGGAACGGTCAACAACACCGCATGGCGGTTGTCTTCGAACAGACTGCTGACCGACTCCCAGTTCGGCGCGCTGATCAGCACCGCCGCACTCCCCAACGGAGCCAGACACTCGCGCAATAACGCTGTCCACGCTGGCTCTTCGGCCAGTAGCAGCAAACGCAAGGGTTCGACAGGCGTAGTCAAGCTGACTCCCTAGACTCTGCAATGATGTGGGCGGCGGGCATTATGCCGTTCTGCCAACCAATGACCAAATGACAACGGTTATCAAAACGTTATTTTGTGTCACGAATGAGAACATTAGCCGCAAAATCACCGCGCATCCTGCGTGAAAGTAACAAAACCGGCAAATTTGAATCGCGTGCTGCGTCACAAGTCGGAGAGAGCAGCACAAATCGCTGAGCCTGTTAAAATGCCGGCCCATTTCGTCAACGACTCCCGAATTTTCGTATGTCCCGACTCAATCCCCGGCAGCAAGAAGCCGTGAACTACGTCGGCGGCCCTCTATTGGTGCTCGCCGGTGCTGGCTCCGGCAAGACCAGCGTGATCACGCGCAAGATTGCGCACCTGATCCAGAACTGCGGCATCCGTGCCCAGTACATCGTCGCCATGACCTTCACCAACAAGGCCGCGCGCGAGATGAAGGAACGGGTCGGCACCCTGCTGCGTGCCGGCGAAGGTCGTGGCCTGACGGTCTGCACCTTCCACAACCTGGGCCTGAACATCATCCGCAAGGAACATGAACGGCTGGGCTACAAACCCGGTTTCTCGATCTTCGACGAAACCGACGTCAAGTCGCTGATGACCGACATCATGCAGAAGGAATACGCGGGCGACGACGGCGTCGACGAGATCAAGAACATAATCGGCGCCTGGAAAAACGACCTGATCCTGCCGGCCGAAGCCCTGGAAAACGCCCGCAATCCCAAGGAACAGACCGCCGCCATCGTCTACACCCACTACCAGCGCACGCTCAAGGCGTTCAACGCGGTGGACTTCGACGACCTGATCCTGCTGCCGGTGAAGCTCTTCGAAGAGCACGCCGACATCCTCGAAAAGTGGCAGAACAAGGTGCGTTACCTGCTGGTCGACGAATACCAGGACACCAACGCCAGCCAGTACCTGCTGGTGAAAATGCTCATCGGCAAGCGCAACCAGTTCACCGTGGTAGGCGACGACGACCAGTCGATCTACGCCTGGCGCGGCGCGCGGCCGGAAAACCTGATGCTGCTCAAGGACGACTATCCGTCCCTGAAAGTGGTGATGCTGGAGCAGAACTATCGCTCCACCAGCCGCATCCTGCGCTGCGCCAACGTACTGATCTCGAACAACCCGCACGAATTCGAAAAGCAGCTGTGGAGTGAGATGGGCCACGGCGACGAGATCCGCGTGATCCGCTGCCGCAACGAGGACGCCGAGGCCGAGCGCGTGGCGATGGAGATCCTCAGCCTGCACTTGCGCACCGATCGCCCGTACAGTGATTTCGCGATCCTCTATCGCGGTAACTACCAGGCCAAGCTGATCGAACTGAAACTGCAGCACCATCAGGTGCCGTACCGCTTGAGCGGCGGCAACAGCTTCTTCGGCCGCCAGGAAGTGAAAGACCTGATGGCCTACTTCCGCCTGATCGTGAACCCGGACGACGACAACGCCTTCCTGCGCGTGATCAACGTACCGCGCCGGGAAATCGGCTCGACGACCCTGGAAAAACTTGGCAACTACGCCACCGAACGCAAGATCTCGATGTACGCCGCCACCGACGAACTCGGCCTCGGCGAGCATCTGGACAGCCGCTTCACCGATCGCCTGTCGCGCTTCAAGCGCTTCATGGACAAGGTGCGCGAGCAGTGCGCCGGCGAAGACCCGATCTCCGCCCTGCGCAGCATGGTCATGGACATCGACTACGAGAACTGGCTGCGCACCAACAGCTCCAGCGACAAGGCTGCCGACTACCGGATGAGCAACGTCTGGTTCCTGATCGAAGCCTTGAAGAACACCCTGGAAAAAGACGAAGACGGCGAAATGACCGTCGAGGACGCCATCGGCAAACTCGTCCTGCGTGACATGCTGGAACGTCAGCAGGAAGAGGAAGACGGCGCCGAAGGCGTGCAGATGATGACCCTGCATGCGTCCAAGGGCCTGGAATTCCCTTACGTGTTCATCATGGGCATGGAAGAGGAAATCCTCCCGCACCGCTCCAGCATCGAAGCCGACACCATCGAAGAAGAACGCCGCCTGGCCTACGTGGGCATCACCCGCGCGCGCCAGACCCTCGCGTTCACCTTCGCCGCCAAGCGTAAACAGTACGGCGAGATCATCGACTGCGCGCCAAGCCGCTTCCTCGATGAGCTGCCGCCGGACGACCTGGCCTGGGAAGGCAACGACGACACACCGACCGAAGTCAAAGCCGTGCGGGGCAATAGCGCATTGGCTGATATACGCGCGATGTTAAAGCGCTAGAATTGACCACTTTTTACTAGACCTTCGGCGCACAAAGCGCCAAATGAGGACAGCTTCATGGAAGCATTGCACCAGAAAATCCGCGAACAAGGCATCGTGCTTTCCGACCAGGTCCTGAAGGTCGACGCCTTCCTGAACCACCAGATCGACCCGGCCCTGATGAAGCTGATCGGCGACGAATTCGCCTCGCTGTTCAAGGATTCCGGCATCACCAAGATCGTCACCATCGAAGCCTCGGGCATCGCCCCGGCGATCATGACCGGTCTGAACCTCGGCGTGCCGGTGATCTTCGCCCGCAAGCAACAGTCCCTGACCCTGACTGAAAACCTGCTGTCGGCGACCGTTTACTCGTTCACCAAGAAAACCGAAAGCACCGTGGCCATCTCCCCGCGTCACCTGACCAGCAGCGACCGCGTGCTGATCATCGACGACTTCCTGGCCAACGGTAAGGCGTCCCAGGCGCTGATCTCGATCATCAAGCAAGCCGGCGCCACCGTCGCGGGCCTGGGCATCGTGATCGAGAAGTCGTTCCAGGGCGGCCGTGCGGAGCTGGATTCGCAGGGTTACCGCGTCGAGTCGCTGGCTCGCGTGAAATCGCTGAAAGATGGCGTGGTTACTTTCATCGAGTAACCCGCAACACCGCAGGACTTCTGTGGGAGCCAGTTTGCTGGCTCCCACCGTTGTTTTGGGGGTGGACAGTTATTGCGCGGTGGCCTTCAGGCCAGTGAGCAACAACCGCTGAAACAGGTCTTCTTTCAGACCTTCCGGGTGGGTGAGCTGCATGCGCGCCAAGTGCTCCGGGTACAGCGAAGCCTCCGGCGCGTCCAGCGCTGCCTTGCCCAGCTCCAGAATCTCGGTCAGCTTGAATTTGCTCTTCAGCCAGTTCAGCGCCCGCAGCAAATCCTTCTCGACCTCATTGAAATCGCAGCCCAGCGGATATTCCGGAAACAGATTCGGATGCCGTGCGGCAATCGCCTGCAAGCGTTGCGGGGTGTTGTCGGTAAAGCGTGGATCGAGGCGGAAATCCTTCGGCAGTTTGCCGACCTTCTGTGCCTGCTCGATCAGACCCTGCTGAAAGCGCGAGTCACTGATATTGAGCAGCGCTTCAATCACCACCGCATCGGACTTACCACGCAGATCGGCGATGCCGTACTCGGTGACCACGATATCCCGCAGGTGCCGTGGAATCGTGCAGTGGCCATATTCCCAGACAATGTTCGAACTGACGTCACCGCCGGACTCGCGCCAGCTGCGCAGCAGCAGTATCGAACGCGCATCGTGCAGCGCATGGCCCTGGGCAACGAAGTTGTACTGCCCGCCGACGCCGCTGAGCACCCGGCCATCCTGTAGCTGATCGGACACCCCGGCTCCGAGCAGGGTCATGGTGAATGCGGTGTTGATGAATCGTGCATCAAGGCGCTGCAGGCGTTTGAGTTCTTCCTGACCGTACAGCTCGTTGATGTAGCTGATGCGGGTCATGTTGAATTCGAGGCGTTTGCTGTGGGGCAGCTCACGCAAGCGCTCATAGAAACTGCGCGGCCCGAGGAAGAAACCGCCGTGCACTGAAATGCCGTCGGTTTGCGCCGCCTCGTCGAGGTTGCCGGCGTTGGCCTGTTGCTGGGTCTGCACGTCCGGGTAGACCTTGCGCCGGATGATCCCGGCGTCCGCCAGTACCAGCAGGCCGTTGACGAACATTTCGCTGCAACCGTAAAGACCCTTGGCGAACGGTTCGATGCCGCCCTCGCGCTCGATCAATTGCGCCCACTGGCTGAGATTCACATCGGCCAGCAACTCCCGGTAGCCGACATTGTCGGCCTGACGCGCCAGCAACGCAGCGGTCAGCGCGTCACCCATCGAGCCAATGCCGATCTGCAAGGTGCCGCCATCGCGCACCAACGTACTGGCGTGCAGGCCGATGAAGTGGTCCTGAAACCCGACGGGCATGTTCGGCGTGGAAAACAGCGTGCTGTTGTCCTTCTCGTCGATCAGCAGGTCGAAGGTGTCGATATCGACTTCGGCGTCGCCCGGCATGTACGGCAACTCGGTGTGCACCTGGCCGACCAGCAGAACGGTCTCCCCCGCCGCCCGGCGTTTGGCGATCATCGGGAACAGGTCGAGGGTGATGTCCGGATTGCAGCTCAGGCTCAAGCGATCAGGATGTTCGCTGCTGCTGGCGAGCAACTGCGCCACCAGGTTCAGCCCGGCGGCGTAGATGTCGCGGGCTGCATGGCTGTAGTTGCTGCTGACGTAGTCCTGCTGGGCCGGCGCGCTGTTGAGCAGGCTGCCGGGCTGCATGAAAAATTGCTCGATGCGGATGTTGGCCGGCAGGCTGTCGCGGTGCAGGTCGGCGAGGAAATCCAGCTCCGGGTAATCACCGAACACCCGCTCGACGAAGGGTTCGATGAAGCGCTTCTGCAAACCGTCGCCTAACGAAGGTCGGCCGAGGCACAGCGCGGTGTAGATCGTCAGTTGCCGCTCCGGCAAACCGGCGATGCGCCGGTACAGCGCGTTGACGAAGAGATTGGGTTTGCCCAGCCCCAGCGGCAGGCCCATGTGGATGTGCGCCGGCAACCGTGCCAGTACGTCGTCCACTGCCTGTTCGATCGAACACAACTGCACCATCTGAAGCCTCCCGCCCGTTCCGTGAATAGAGGTACGACCGAGATTGCCGGTTGTTTGCTGCAATGAACAGCCTCAGGCCTGAATCGCAGGCACAAAAAAACCGTCCGAAGACGGTTTTTTTCGTCAGAAGCGCGGCTTATTTCAGGCCGGACATCTTCTGGATGGCGCCCTTCAGCTCGTCATCCGAGCAATCGGCGCAGGTGCCTTTCGGAGGCATCGAGTTCAGGCCGGTGATGGCTTTGGCCAGCAGGCCGTCGAGGCCGCCTTGGTGATCGGCACGGTCTTTCCAGGCTGCTGCGTCACCGATTTTTGGTGCGCCCAGCAGGCCGGTGCCGTGGCAAGCGTTGCAATGTTTGGCAATCACTTCGTCCGGCGTCTTGGCGCCGCCACCGCCGCCTGCCGAAGCAGCGACTTCCATCCCCTTGCACTCTTGCCCTTGAACACAGACCTGGCCGACGGGCTCGAGGCGTTTGGCAATGTCGTCATTCGTCGCAGCTTGAGCGCTGACAGCCCAGAGGGCCAGTACGGTTGCTGGTGCAGCCAGCATTTTCATAATTAGATTCACGCGTTCACCCTCAATGGTGGCTATTCACGCCTGCGGCCACGGTTCGCAGGCGGGCGCAAGTATAGCGGTTAGCCCGCCACACTGAAACAACCCCAAAGTTAAAGGGGTCTTGTTGCGCATCGGTCAAACAGTCCGGACACCTTTGCCGCACTGGCCTGGCGTCTCTCGGTTTAAAAATTCGCCGGCGTGGCTGCGCTGATTAGTCGCGCAGGCGAGTCGAACGGATTACGGAAACGATGCGGCTTGGTACTTTCAAAGTAGTAGCTGTCGCCGGCTTCGAGGATAAAAGTTTCAAGTCCCACCACCAGTTCCAGACGCCCTTCCACCAGAATCCCGGTTTCCTCGCCTTCGTGGGTGAGCATTTCTTCGCCGGTGTCGGCGCCCGGCGGGTAGATTTCATTGAGGAACGCGATGGCCCGGCTCGGGTGTGCGCGGCCGACCAGTTTCATGGTCACGGCGCCGTCGGAAATGTCGATCAGCTCGTTGGCCTTGTAGACGATCTGGGTCGGTTTTTCCTGGAGGATTTCTTCGGAAAAGAACTCGACCATGGACATGGGAATCCCGCCCAGCACCTTCCTCAGCGAACTGATCGAAGGGCTGACGCTGTTCTTTTCGATCATCGAAATGGTGCTGTTGGTGACGCCCGCGCGCTTGGCGAGTTCACGCTGGGAAAGCCCTTTGAGCTTGCGGATCGATTGCAGTCGTTCACCGACGTCCAAGGCTTGGGCCTCCTGAGTGTTGTAGAAATATTGAGCGTTATCATGGCGACAGCGTTCAGTATTTACAACACTTGGGCCCAGCCTGGGCTTCAACCCTCGGAATAGAGCCTTGGCACCCGACGCAGGTTGCAGAAGATCTGGTACGGAATGGTGTCCGCCCACTTCGCGACGTCGCTGGCGAGGATGTTCTTGCCCCACAGCTCGACGGTCGAACCGAGACCGGCTTGCGGCACGTCGGTCAGGTCGATGCAGAGCATGTCCATCGACACCCGGCCAAGAATGCGGCTGCGTTGGCCGGCCACCAGTACCGGTGTGCCGGTCGGCGCCTGACGCGGATAACCGTCGGCGTAACCCATGGCAACCACACCGATGCGCATCGGTTTGTCGGTGACGAATTTCGCGCCATAGCCCACCGGTTCGCCGGCCGGTAGCTCGCGTACGTTGATGACTTTTGATTCAAGTGTCATCACCGGTTGCAGGCGATCGGCCACGGCGTTGGCTTCTTCAAACGGGGTGGCGCCGTAGAGCATGATGCCCGGGCGCACCCAGTCGCTGTGAATCTGTGGCCAGCCCAGCACCGCCGGCGAGTTGCGCAGGCTGACTTCGGCTGCCAGCCCCTGACGCGCAGCTTCAAATACCGCAACCTGATCGGCGCTGCTCTGCTCATGCAATTCATCGGCACGGGCGAAGTGGCTCATCAGCACGACCTTCGACACTTTGCCGCTGGCCAGCAGGCGCTGGTAAGCCGCCGGGTAATCCTTCGGATGCAAGCCAACGCGGTGCATGCCCGAATCGAGCTTCAGCCACACGGTGATCGGCTTGCTCAACGCTGCCTGCTCGATGGCTTCGAGCTGCCACAGCGAATGCACCACGCACCAGAAGTCGTGCTCGACGATCAGCGCCAACTCATCGGCCTCGAAAAAGCCTTCAAGCAACAGCACCGGCGCACGAATGCCCGCGGCACGCAGCTCCAGGGCTTCTTCGATACACGCCACCGCGAAGCCGTCCGCTTCAGCCTCCAGCGCCTGGGCGCAACGCACTGCGCCATGGCCGTAGGCATCAGCCTTGATCACCGCCAGTGCCTTGGCACCGGTGACTTCACGGGCGATACGGTAGTTGTGACGCAGGGCTTGAAGGTCGATCAGGGCACGGGCAGGACGCATGGCAGCAGACTTCTTGGCGGTCATGGGAATAAAAACCGGCGCTGGCTGACGGCGTGAACCGCCAACAGCACCGGGAGAGGTATCTTTAAAACAGGTTACGGCAACACGGCGACGATGGAGATCTCGACCAGGATGCTCGGCTTGGCCATCTTCGCTTCGACGGTGGCACGGGCTGGCGCGGCGCCTTTGGGCAGCCACTGGTCCCACACCGAATTCATCCCGGCGAAGTGCGCCTCGATGTCGTTCAGGTAGATCGTCGCCGACAGCAGATGCTGCTTGTCAGTCCCGGCCAGATCCAGCAAACGCTCGATGTTGGCGAGCACGTCGCGGGTCTGCTGTTCCACCCCGGCGTTGAAGTCATCGCCGACCTGCCCGGACAGATACACCGTACCGTTGTGGCTGACGATCTGACTCATGCGCTCATTGGTGAGCTGGCGCTGGATTGCCATGCTTTGCGGACTCCTGGGTCTTGTTGCCATAACGGGAAATATCGAGGCCTTCGGCACTGATCTGCGGCTTTTTCTTCGCCATCAGGTCAGCCAGCAAGCGACCGGAACCGCACGCCATGGTCCAGCCGAGGGTGCCGTGACCGGTGTTCAGGAACAGATTCTTGAACGGGGTGGCGCCGACGATCGGGGTGCCATCCGGCGTGGTTGGACGCAGGCCGGTCCAGAAACTCGCTTCGGCCAGATTGCCGCCCTGAGGATAAAGGTCGTTGACGATCATCTCCAGGGTTTCACGCCGACGCGGGTTCAGCGACAGGTCAAAACCGGCGATCTCCGCCATGCCGCCGACGCGGATGCGGTTGTCGAAACGGGTAATCGCAACCTTGTAGGTCTCGTCGAGAATGGTTGAGGTCGGGGCCATCGCCGGGTTGGTGATCGGCACGGTCAGCGAGTAGCCCTTCAACGGATAGACCGGGGCCTTGATGCCCAGCGGCTTGAGCAGTTGCGGCGAGTAGCTGCCGAGAGCCAGCACGTAACGGTCGGCGGTTTCCAGCTTGCCGTCGATCCACACGCCGTTGATGCGGTCACCAGCGAAGTCGAGGCGCTGGATGTCCTGGCCGAAGCGGAATTCCACACCCAGGTTCACCGCCATTTCGGCAAGGCGGGTGGTGAAGATCTGGCAGTCGCCGGTCTGGTCGTTCGGCAGGCGCAGGGCACCGGCGAGGATGTCGGTGACGCTGGCCAGGGCCGGCTCGACGCGGGCAATGCCGGCGCGGTCGAGGACTTCGAACGGTACGCCGGACTCTTTCAGAACGGCGATGTCCTTGGCGGCGCCATCAAGCTGCGCCTGAGTGCGAAACAGCTGGGTGGTGCCCAGGCTGCGGCCTTCGTAGGCAATGCCGGTTTCGGCGCGCAATTCGTCGAGGCAGTCGCGGCTGTACTCGGACAGACGCACCATGCGTTCCTTGTTCACCGCGTAACGGTTGGCGGTGCAGTTACGCAGCATCTGCGCCATCCACAGGTATTGGTCGATGTCGGCGGTGGCCTTGATCGCCAAAGGCGCGTGGCGTTGCAGCAGCCACTTGATGGCCTTGAGCGGCACGCCCGGCGCGGCCCACGGCGAGGCATAGCCCGGCGAGACCTGGCCTGCGTTGGCGAAACTGGTCTCCATGGCCGCGGCTGGCTGCCGGTCGACCACCACCACTTCAAACCCGGCACGGGCCAGATAGTAAGCACTGGCGGTACCGATGACGCCGCTACCCAAGACCATAACGCGCATTTTTGTATCCCTCATCGCGGCGTGCCGCGTACGTCTGTTGTTAGAGCAATGATGCGCGCAGTGTAAAAAAGATTCGCCAGTGCTTTTCACTGTATAAGCGCCTATATTTGGCGACAATTCTCGGCAAAAACCCTTTTCACGGAGGCGCATCCCCTATGCGTACCAACACTCAGACCAAACGTGAGCTGGACAAGATCGACCGCAACATCTTGCGGATCCTGCAGGCGGACGGGCGGATTTCATTCACCGAACTGGGCGAGAAGGTCGGGCTCTCCACCACGCCTTGCACGGAGCGGGTGCGGCGCCTTGAGCGCGAGGGGATCATCATGGGCTACAACGCCCGCCTGAATCCGCAGCACTTGAAGGGTAGTCTCTTGGTGTTCGTCGAGATCAGCCTCGACTACAAATCCGGCGATACTTTCGAAGAGTTCCGACGCGCGGTGCTGAAATTGCCTCACGTGCTCGAATGCCACCTGGTGTCAGGGGATTTCGACTATCTGGTGAAGGCGCGGATTTCCGAGATGGCCTCGTACCGCAAGCTGCTGGGCGACATCCTGCTCAAGCTGCCGCACGTGCGTGAATCCAAGAGCTACATCGTGATGGAAGAAGTGAAAGAGAGCCTGAGCCTGCCGATTCCGGACTGATCGCTCAGACCAACACCTGCCGGTTTTCGGCCATGTACTCGAACACCTGCTTCTCGACCCGTGGGTGAATCAGCTCCACCGGCCGCCTGCCGTTGGGGCACGGCAGGGTCTGGGTGGTGCCGAACAACCGGCATATCAGTGGCCGCTCGTCATACACCGTGCAGCCGTTCGGCCCCAGGTGCACACAGTTGAGTTCTTCCATGGCCGCGTCCTGCTCGGCGCGCGTCTTGCGCGGCAAGCGGGACATTTCCTCGGGCGAGGTGGTCACCGGCCCACAGCAGTCATGACAGCCTGGCACGCACTCGAACGTGGGAATCTGCTGACGCAGGGTGCGGACTTTCTGACTGTTGCAGCTCATTGCAGCGGTAACCGGAGCGAAATAGGCGGCAATTGTGCCGCAAAAGCCGTGATCCAGACACCATAAGCCGACCAATGTTGCCCGGCCTCGGGCCTGCGGCTTATGCTCCGTCAAATTTTCTCGACACCCGCTCAGGATGACGCCCATGAATGCCCGCGCCCACGCCTCCGCGAGCCAACCCCACGTTGCCTCTTATTACGCCGCCAGCAGCCTGCCGCAGCCCGACCATCCGGTACTGCAAGGCGAACTGATTGCCGACGTGTGCGTGGTCGGTGGCGGTTTCTCCGGGCTGAACACCGCGCTGGAACTGGCTGAACGGGGATTGAGCGTGGTGCTGCTGGAAGCGCACCGGATCGGCTGGGGCGCCAGCGGGCGCAACGGCGGGCAACTGATTCGCGGGGTAGGCCACGGGCTCGACCAGTTCGCCAACGTGATCGGCACCGACGGCGTGCGTCAGATGAAGCTCATGGGCCTGGAAGCGGTGGAAATCGTCCGACAGCGCGTCGAAAAATTTCAGATCCCCTGCGACCTGACCTGGGGTTATTGCGACCTCGCCAACAAACCTTCCGACCTGGAAGGCTTTGCCGAAGACGCCGAAGAACTGCGAGGCCTTGGTTACCGCTACGAAACCCGCCTGCTGCAAGCGAATGAAATGCACACCGTGGTCGGTTCCAAGCGCTATGTCGGCGGCTTGATCGACATGGGTTCCGGTCACCTGCACCCGCTGAACCTGGCATTGGGCGAAGCCGCGGCGGCGCAGCAACTGGGCGTCAAACTGTTCGAACAATCGGCGGTCACCCACATTGATTACGGCCCCGAAGTCCGGGTGCACACGGCGCAAGGCTCGGTGCGGGCGAAGACGCTGGTGCTCGGCTGCAACGCCTATCTCAACAATCTGAATCCGCAACTCAGCGGCAAGGTGCTTCCCGCCGGCAGCTATATCATCGCCACCGAACCGCTGAGCGAAGAACAGGCCCACGCCCTGCTGCCGCAGAACATGGCGGTCTGCGACCAGCGCGTGGCACTGGATTACTACCGGCTCTCGGCGGACCGCCGCCTGTTGTTCGGCGGCGCTTGCCATTACTCGGGGCGTGATCCGAAGGACATCGCCGCGTATATGCAGCCGAAGATGCTGGAAGTGTTCCCGCAGCTCGCATCAGTGAAGATCGATTATCAGTGGGGCGGGATGATCGGCATCGGTGCCAACCGTCTGCCGCAGATTGGCCGGCTCGCCGACCAGCCGAACGTGTATTTCGCCCAGGCCTATTCCGGCCATGGTGTGAACGCCACGCACCTGGCGGGCAAGTTGCTGGCCGAGGCCATCAGCGGCCAGCACAGCGGTGGCTTCGACCTGTTCGCCAAAGTGCCACATATCACCTTCCCCGGCGGCAAGCATCTGCGTTCGCCGTTGCTGGCATTGGGGATGTTGTGGCATCGACTCAAAGAGCTGGTCTGAGCTCGTTCCCACGCTCTGCGTGGGAACGATCCCTCTAGATCCGCCAGAACGGCTTCAACCCCTCCTCCAGCGCCTGTTCCCGTGTCAGCCCGACATCCTTGAGCTGCTCCGGCGTCAGGCCCAGCAACGCCTTGCGCGTGTGCAGACGATGCCAGAACAGACCCCAGCGACTCAGCCCGGACGGTGCGTTGCGCATGATCTCGTCGCGCGCGTTGTCCTGTTGCCCTGCCTCCAGTTCCTGACTGTGTAACGTCAGCCGCACATCGCTCAAACCGTTCATTTTCATTGCTCCTGTTTACTTGGGTAGCCAGAGATTCCATGATGCGCGGGTCGACAAAAGCATTACAGATTCAACACATCTGTATTAACTCCATACAGATTTGCTGTTCCCGAGACTGAATTGTCGATTTACGCCGCATCTGTACTGGTTTTTCGAATCACCTGCATCGAGGCAGTGCCATGACCCTGTATGTGAACCTTGCCGAGTTGCTCGGCACCCGCATCGAACAAGGCTTCTACCGTCCTGGTGATCGCCTGCCGTCGGTGCGCGCCTTGAGCGTAGAACATGGGGTCAGCCTGAGCACGGTGCAGCAGGCCTATCGGATGCTGGAAGACAGCGGCCTGGCCACGCCAAAGCCCAAGTCCGGGTACTTTGTGCCCGCTGGGAGGGAGCTGCCGGAATTGCCGGCGGTCGGGCGCCCGGCCCAACGGCCGGTAGAGATTTCCCAGTGGGATCAGGTGCTTGAGCTGATTCGCGCCGTGCCGCGCAAGGACGTGGTGCAACTCGGTCGCGGCATGCCGGACATCTCGTCACCGACGATGAAACCGCTGCTGCGCGGACTGGCACGCATCAGTCGCCGCCAGGACATGCCGGGTCTGTATTACGACAACATCCACGGCACCCTCGAACTGCGCGAACAGATCGCCCGGCTGATGCTCGATTCCGGCTGCCAGTTGAGCGCCAGTGACCTGGTGATCACCACCGGTTGCCACGAAGCACTGTCCACCAGCATCCACGCGATCTGCGAGCCCGGCGACATCGTCGCCGTGGATTCGCCGAGTTTTCACGGCGCCATGCAGACCCTCAAGGGGCTGGGCATGAAAGCCCTGGAAATCCCCACCGACCCGCTCACCGGCATCAGCCTCGAAGCCCTGGAACTGGCGCTGGAACAATGGCCGATCAAGGTCATCCAGCTCACCCCCAACTGCAACAACCCGCTCGGCTACATCATGCCGGAGTCGCGCAAACGTGCCCTGCTCAACCTGGCCCAGCGCTTCGACGTGGCGATTATCGAGGACGATGTGTATGGCGAACTGGCCTACACCTACCCGCGCCCGCGCACGATCAAATCCTTCGACGAAGACGGTCGCGTATTGCTGTGCAGTTCGTTTTCCAAGACCCTCGCGCCGGGGCTGCGTATCGGCTGGGTCGCGCCCGGTCGCTATCTCGAACGCGTACTGCACATGAAATACATCAGCACCGGCTCCACCGCGACACAACCGCAGATCGCCATCGCCGAATTTATCAAGGCCGGGCACTTCGAACCGCATTTGCGGCGGATGCGCACGCAATACCAGCGCAATCGCGACGTGATGATCGATTGGGTGACCCGTTATTTCCCGGCCGGCACCCGCGCCAGCCGCCCGCAAGGCAGCTTCATGCTCTGGGTGGAACTGCCGGAAGGTTTCGATACCTTGAAACTGAATCGTGCGCTGCACGATCAGGGCGTACAGATTGCCGTCGGCAGCATCTTTTCTGCCTCGGGCAAGTACCGCAATTGCCTGCGCATGAACTACGCTGCCAAACCGACCGCGCTGGTCGAGGAAGCAGTGCGCAAGGTGGGTGCGGCGGCGATCAAACTACTGGCTGAAGCCGACTGACCTTTTTCGAGAGACCCGCGTCCATATGCCGACCCTAGCCGCCAATCGGAACGATCCTACGTGAGCTTCAGACAGCCCCTACTCGCTCTGCTGTTACTCGCCTCGTTCCTTGGCGGTTGCGCGACCCTCGACGTACCGCGCGAGCCGAGTCAGGCATTGCCGGCCTCGGCATCGAGTTTCGGCCGCTCGATCCAGGCCCAGGCGGCGCCGTACAAAGGCCAGTCCGGATTCCGCCTGCTGTCCAACAGCACCGAAGCCTTCACCGCTCGCGCCGAGTTGATCCGCAACGCCCAGAGCAGCCTCGACCTGCAGTACTACATCGTCCACGACGGCATCAGTACGCGAATGCTGGTGGAAGAAGTGCTCAAGGCTGCCGACCGTGGTGTGCGGGTGCGCATTCTGCTGGACGACACCACCAGCGACGGCCTCGACCTGATCATCGCCACGCTGGCGGCGCATCCGAACATCCAGATCCGTCTGTTCAACCCCCTGAACCTGGGGCGCAGCACCGGCGTGACCCGTGCGGCCGGGCGGCTGTTCAACTTGTCACTGCAACATCGGCGGATGCACAACAAGCTGTGGCTGGCGGACAACAGCGCCGCCATCGTCGGCGGCCGCAATCTGGGTGACGAGTACTTCGATGCCGAGCCGAACCTAAACTTCACCGACATCGATATGCTCAGCGTCGGGCCGGTCGCCGAGCAGCTCGGGCACAGTTTCGACCAGTACTGGAACAGCGCCCTGAGCAAACCGATCGACGAGTTCCTCTCCAGCAAACCCTCGGCCAAAGACCTGCAGAACACCCGCACGCGCCTGGAAGAATCCCTCGAGGAAACCCGCAAGCAGAACCACGCGCTGTACCAACAGTTGATGACCTTCACCACCCACCCGCGCATGGACATCTGGCGCCGGGAACTGATCTGGGCCTGGAACCAGGCGTTGTGGGATGCACCGAGCAAGGTGCTGGCGGACGGCAAGCCTGATCCACAACTGCTGCTGACCACGCAACTGGCACCGGAACTGCGGGGCGTCAGCAAAGAACTGATGATGATTTCCGCCTACTTCGTACCGGGACAGCCGGGGCTGGTTTACCTGACCGGCCGCGCCGATGCGGGGGTGGCGGTGAGCCTGCTGACCAACTCGCTGGAAGCCACCGACGTGCCGGCGGTGCACGGCGGTTACGCACCCTATCGCAAAGCGTTGCTGGAACATGGCGTGAAGCTGTACGAGCTGCGGCGCCAGCCTGGGGATAAGTTCGGCAGCGGCCCGCACCTGTTTTACAGCAAGTCGTTTCGCGGCTCGGATTCCAGCCTGCACAGCAAGGCGATGATCTTCGACGGGAAAAAAGCGTTCATCGGCTCGTTCAATTTCGACCCGCGCTCGGTACTGTGGAACACCGAAGTCGGGGTACTGGTGGACAGTCCCGAACTGGCTGCCCGCGTTCGGGAACTGGCCTTGCAGGGCATGGCGCCGGCGCTGAGTTACGAGGCAAAACTTCAGGACGGGAAAGTCGTCTGGGTCACCGAGGACAACGGCCAGATGCACACGTTGACCAAGGAACCCGGCAGCTGGTGGCGGCGGTTCAATGCGTGGTTCAGCACCACGGTGGGGCTGGAGCGGATGCTGTAGTAGCCCGCTCCAGCCGGATCATCAGGCCGGCTCCGGCACCTTGCCGAACGCCCCTTGCCGCGACAGCAGAATCACCAGACCGAACGCCCCGGCCGCCATGAACCACGGCAACGCGTGCCCGCTGATCCATTGACTGCCCGCCCCCGCCGCCAACGGCCCGATCAGGCAACCGACACCCCACAGTTGCGCGACATGCGCATTGGCCCGCACCAGCGCGTCGTCGCGGTAGCGCTCGCCGATCAGGATCAGCGACAGGGTGAACAAGCCACCGGCACTGGCGCCGAACAGCACCCACAGCGGCCAGATCAGCAAGGTGTCGATCAGCATCGGGATCGCCAGACTCGACAGCATCAGCACCACGGCGCAACCGGTGAACAAGGTCCGCCGCGACAGATAGTCGGCCAGCGCACCGATCGGCAATTGCAGCAGCGCATCGCCGACCACCACGGTGCTGACCATCGCCAGCGCGATTTCCGCCGTGAAGCCCTGTTGTAGGCAGTACACCGGCAACAGGGTCAGAATCATCGCCTCGAATGCGGCGAACAGCGACACCGCCCAGGCAATCGCCGGCAGCTCACGACTGAAGCCCCACAGATCGCCGAAGGTCACGCTGCTGGCCTCGCTGCTCGGTGCACCGCTGCGCCCCAGCAGCAGAAGCGGCGCAGCGATCAAAAGGCCGACACCCGCCCAGAAGCCGTAATCATGCTCGGTGCCGAGCGCACCCAGCAGTAACGGGCCAGACAGTTGGCTCAATGCATAACTGCTGCCATACAGCGCCACCAATCGCCCGCGCCACTGCTCGACCACCAGTTGATTGATCCAGCTCTCGCCGAGGATGAACACGATCGTCAGGATTACCCCGATCATCAGCCGCAGTACCAGCCAGATCGGATAACTCGGCAACAATGCCAGCAGGCCGATGGACAATGCCCCGCCCCACAGGCACAGGCGCATCAGGTTCGCCGTACCGAAGCGCGCCGCCAGATGACTTGAAACCTTAGCCCCCAGCAACACACCGATGGCCGGCATCGCCGCCATCACGCCGATGGCGAACGAACCATAACCCCAGCCCTCCAGACGCAACGACACCAGCGGCATGCTGACACCCAAGGCCAGGCCAACACTCAAGACAGACGCCAACACGGCGAAATACGTCGCCCAACGCATGGTCCACGCTCCTGTGGATAATTTTTATGTGCACCACAAAACACTGTGGGAGCGAGCTCGCTCGCGATAACGGTTTCACATTCAGCAGATGTGCTGACTGATACACCGCTTTCGCGAGCAAGCTCGCTCCCACAGGGATCTTTGTATCGTTCGGGAGCCTGCCGGAGCAGACTCCCTCAACGGTTTACAGCTTGATCCAGGTCGCCTTCAGCTCGGTGTATTTGTCGAACGCGTGCAGCGACTTGTCACGGCCGTTGCCCGACTGCTTGAAGCCGCCAAACGGTGCGGTCATGTCGCCGCCATCGTACTGATTGACCCACACGCTGCCGGCACGCAGTGCCTTGGCGGTCAGGTGAGCCTTGGAGATGTCCTGAGTCCACACCGCTGCCGCCAGGCCGTAAGGCGTGTCGTTGGCGATGTTGATCGCTTCCTCGGCCGTGTCGAAGGCGATGACCGACAGCACCGGGCCGAAGATCTCTTCCTGAGCGATCTTCATCGCGTTGCTCACGCCGTCGAAAATCGTTGGCTCGACGTAAGTGCCACCGGTTTCCTGAAGGATGCGCTTGCCGCCGGCCACCAGTTTGGCGCCGTCGGTGTGGCCCGACTCGATGTAGGACAGCACGGTGTTCATCTGCTGGGTGTCGACCAGCGCACCGACGTTGGTGGCCGGATCCAGCGGGTTACCTGGCTTCCAGGCTTTCAGCGCCTCGATCACCATCGGCAGGAATTTGTCCTTGATCGAACGCTCGACCAGCAGACGCGAACCGGCGGTGCAGACTTCGCCCTGGTTGAAGGCGATGGCGCTGGCAGCGGACTCGGCCGCAGCCTGCAGGTCCGGCGCATCGGCAAACACGATGTTCGGGCTCTTGCCGCCAGCTTCCAGCCAGACGCGTTTCATGTTCGATTCGCCGGAATAGATCATCAGTTGCTTGGCGATCTTGGTCGAACCGGTGAACACCAGCGTGTCGACGTCATTGTGCAGCGCCAAGGCTTTGCCGACGGTGTGGCCGTAGCCTGGCAGCACGTTCAGCACGCCTTTCGGAATGCCGGCCTCGACCGCCAGTTCGGCGATGCGGATGGCGGTCAGCGGGGATTTTTCCGACGGTTTGAGGATCACCGAGTTACCGGTCGACAGCGCCGGGCCGAGTTTCCAGCAGGCCATCATCAGCGGGAAGTTCCACGGCACGATGGCGCCAACCACGCCCACTGGCTCGCGGGTTACCAGACCCAGTTGGTCGTGCGGAGTCGCGGCGACTTCGTCGTAGATCTTGTCGATCGCTTCACCGCTCCAGCTCAGCGCTTGCGCCGCGCCCGGAACGTCGATGTACAGCGAATCGCTGATCGGCTTGCCCATGTCGAGGGTTTCGAGCAGGGCCAGCTCTTCGGCGTGCTGTTTCAGCAGGCCGGCGAAACGGATCATGGTGGCTTTGCGTTTGGTCGGTGCCAGGCGCGACCAGACGCCGGAATTGAAGGTGGCGCGAGCGTTTTCCACGGCGCGCTGGGCATCGGCGGCGTCACAGCTGGCAATCTTGCCCAGCAGACGGCCATCGACCGGGCTGATGCACTCGAAGGTCTCGCCGGAGACGGCATCGGTGTACTCGCCATTAAGGTAGGCGCGGCCTTCGATCTTCAGGTCGCGGGCGCGTTGTTCCCAGTCGGCACGAGTCAGGGTGGTCATTCGAGTGTCCTCCTCTTGTTGAATACGAGCGCCGCGCGATCTTCGCCGACGTCCTCAGGAATTCTGCCCGGCCAGCCTGTTTTCGGCCCAAGGCACCCGCCACCCTAAACCAGCGGCCGGGGTTGTTTCAATATATTTGACATAAGGCGGTTATACAGCCTTGCGGCGTTCAATTTAATCAACATAGACTTTGGCCCCTTCAAGCCACCGCGCCGTCATCACGGGAGAAAACAACAATGAACATCCAGAACGTCGTCGACATCAGCCTGACCATGGACCAGGCCGAACGCTACCGCCCGGACCCGGCAAAAGTCCTCAAGGGCGATCCCGAACAAGCGGTGTTCAATCAATACGACAGCCCTTGCGGGCAAATGGGCGTCGGCGTGTGGGAAGGTGCAGTCGGGCAATGGACAGTGAATTACACCGAGCATGAATACTGCGAAATCCTGCAAGGCGTTTCGGTGCTACGTGACGGCGAAGGCAATGCCAAAACCCTGCGTGTCGGTGACCGCTTCGTGATTCCGGCCGGCTTCCGTGGCACCTGGGAAGTGCTGGAGGCGTGCCGCAAGGTCTATGTGATCTTCGAACAGAAGGCCTGAGGCCTTTCATCAGGCAACAAAAAAGGCCCGTATCGTGAGATACGGGCCTTTTTCGTAAGTCGGGAAAAATCAATTACTTGATTTTGCCTTCCTTGTAGATCACGTGCTTGCGAACAACCGGATCATATTTCTTGATCTCGATTTTGTCCGGGGTAGTACGCTTGTTCTTGTCGGTAGTGTAGAAGTGACCAGTACCGGCGCTCGAGATCAAACGAATCAATTCACGCATGATTAGCTCCCTTAAACCTTGCCGTCGCGACGCAGCTCGGCCAGCACAACGCTGATGCCACGCTTGTCGATGATACGCATGCCTTTGGCGGAAACGCGCAGGCGTACGAAACGTTTCTCTTCTTCAACCCAGAAGCGGTGATGCTGCAGGTTCGGCAGGAAACGACGACGGGTTTTGTTGTTTGCGTGGGAAATGTTGTTCCCAGTCACCGGACCCTTACCGGTAACTTGACATACTCTAGACATGCCTCAGCCCTCTAAAACCACATGCCCAACCCGGCATGGGTTGGCCGCTTAATCTCTAGTCATTGTGGCGCCAGGCGCCGCGATTCTTTAGAGGTCTTACCGGCTACACCTACAAGCGAAGGAACCGGGCCCCTAGAAAAGAGCGCTGCTTTATACCAGAAAGACCACGGAGCAACAACTTTCCGTGTGCAAAGAATGGCTAAAAAGCCGCTTTTTCCGCCCGCAAGCGGCTTGGGCAAAGGCTGGCGGCAATTTTTACCATTCGTCGAAGAAAACCGATCATACCCGCAATCGAGACTTTTCCTGCCGCCACTTCCGATAAATCCTCAGCCGCACAGCCCCGAAAATGCAAAAAGGGGATAGTCATTTGCAATCGCGACCACTAGGGTAGGCCTTTTCCAGACTGCACTTGCAGATGGGCCTTCGATCTGTAAAGGAAGCCGACCATGCGCCTCGCTGCCCTCCCCCTGCTGCTCGCCCCGCTATTGCTGAGCCCCCTGGCCCATGCCGCCGCCCTGAGCGTGTGCACCGAGGCCAGCCCCGAAGGGTTCGACGTGGTGCAATACAACTCGCTGACCACCACCAACGCTTCGGCCGACGTGCTGATGAATCGCCTGGTGGACTTCGATACCGCCAGCGGCAAGGTGGTCCCGAGCCTGGCCGATAGCTGGGAAGTCAGCACCGATGGCCTGAGCTATGTGTTCAAACTGCACCCGCAGGTGAAGTTTCACACCACCGACTACTTCAAGCCGACCCGCGAGCTGACTGCCGAAGACGTCAAATTCAGCTTCGACCGCATGCTCGACCCGGCCAACCCGTGGCACAAGGTCGCCCAGAGCGGCTTCCCGCACGCCCAGTCGATGCAGTTGCCGAGCCTGATCAAGAAGATCGACGCACTGGATCCGCTGACCGTGCGCTTCACCCTCGACCACCCGGACTCGACATTCCTCGCGACCCTGAGCATGGGTTTCGCCTCGATCTATTCCGCCGAATACGCCGACAAACTGCTGAAGGCCGGCGCGACCGACAAGCTCAACAGCCAACCGGTCGGCACCGGCCCGTTCGTCTTTACCCGATTCCAGAAAGACGCGTCGATCCGCTACAAGGCCAACCCGGACTACTTCGGCGGCAAGCCTGCGGTGGATCCGTTGATCTTCGCCATTACCCCGGACGCCAACGTGCGCCTGCAAAAGCTGCGGCGTAACGAGTGCCAGATTGCCCTGTCGCCAAAGCCTCTGGACGTACAGGCCGCGAAGGAAGAACCGACGCTGAAAGTCGAAAAGACTGACGCGTTCATGACCGCATTCGTCGGCATCAACAGCCAGCATCCGCCACTGGACAAGCCGGAAGTGCGTCAGGCGATCAACCTCGCCTTCGACAAGGCCAACTACCTCAAGGCTGTGTTCGAAGACACCGCCGAAGCCGCCAACGGCCCGTACCCGCCAAACACTTGGAGCTACGCCAAGAACCTGCCGGGCTACCCGCACGACGTGGAAAAGGCCAAGGCGTTGCTGGCCAAGGCCGGATTGAAGGAAGGCTTCCAGACCACCATCTGGACGCGCCCCTCCGGCAGCCTGCTCAACCCGAACCCGAGCCTGGGTGCACAACTGCTGCAATCGGACCTGGCGGAAATCGGCATTCAGGCGGAAATCCGCGTGATCGAATGGGGTGAGCTGATCCGTCGCGCCAAGGCTGGCGAACATGACCTGCTGTTCATGGGCTGGGCCGGCGACAACGGCGACCCGGACAACTTCCTCACGCCGCAGTTTTCCTGCGCGGCAGTGAAGTCCGGCACCAACTTCGCCCGCTACTGCAACGCCGATCTGGACAAGCTGATCAGCGCCGGCAAGACCACCAGCGAACAAGGTGTTCGCACCAAGCTCTACGAACAGGCGCAGGCGCAGATTCAGCAGCAGGCATTGTGGCTGCCGCTGGCACATCCGACGGCCTATGCGCTGACGCGTAAAGACGTGCAGGGTTACTCGGTGAGCCCGTTCGGGCGGCAGGATTACTCCAAGGTCACCCTCAAGTAATCCGCCCCGGCTTGCAGCGACTGCAGTCGCTGCGAGCTACATCCAGCCACACTCCGCCATCGACAACGGCTCTCCATCTCCGACGATGAAGTGATCGAGCACTCGCACATCAATCAGCTCAAGCGCTTTCTGCAATCGCTTGGTCAATAATCGATCAGCCTGACTGGGATCCGTGTTTCCCGACGGGTGGTTGTGGCACAGGATCACGGCTGCCGCATTGTTCGCCAGCGCACGCTTCACCACTTCCCTGGGATGTACGGCGGTGTTGTCGATGGAGCCCCGAAACAGCGGTTCGAAGGTCAGCACTTGGTGTTTTGAGTCCAGAAACAGGCAACCGAACACCTCGTGTGGCTCGTGGCGCAGCATGGCTTTGAGGTAGTCGCGTACGACCTGTGGATTTTCCAGCGTCGGTTTCTGGCGCATGCGCTCGGCCAGATGCCGCCGGGCCATCTCCAGCACCGCCTGCAATTGAGCAAATTTCGCCGGCCCCAGCCCCAATTGCTCGCTGAACGCCCCGAGATCTGCCTCCAGCAACGCACGAAGGCTGCCGAACTGATTCAACAAGTGTCGCGCCAGATCCACCGCGCTTTTCCCGGATACGCCGGTGCGTAAAAAAATCGCCAGCAATTCGGCATCGGAAAGACTTCCCGAACCCTGTTCAAGCAGCTTCTCCCGCGGCCTTTCCGCCGCCGGCCAATCGCGAATACTCATACACATTCCTTGTCTGTGGGCGCCGCTGTTCCGTAGCGGTCGCTGTGATATCGTAGCCCATCTTTTTTGCGGGCGAATTCACCCTGGGGAGGGGGTTTCGCCACGTATGTCACCAACGAAATGAAAGGCAGACCTATGCAGCGGCTGTATCGGAAACGCATCGTTCTGGGCGTCGGCGGCGGTATCGCTGCCTACAAGAGCGCTGACCTAGTTCGCCGCCTGATCGATCAGGGCGCCGAAGTGCGCGTGGTCATGACCCGTGGCGGCAGCGAATTCATCACCCCGCTGACCATGCAGGCGCTGTCCGGCCACCCGGTTCACCTGGATTTGCTCGACCCGGCCGCCGAAGCGGCGATGGGCCACATCGAACTGGCCAAATGGGCCGATATGGTGCTGATCGCCCCGGCCACCGCCGACCTGCTGGCCCGTCTGGCCCAAGGCATTGCCAACGATCTGCTGACCACGCTGGTGCTGGCCACCGACGCCATCGTCGCTGTCGCTCCGGCCATGAACCAGGCCATGTGGCGCGATCCGGCGACCCAGGCCAACCTGCAACTCCTTGAAAGCCGTGGCCTGAAGACCTTCGGCCCGGCCTCCGGTAGCCAGGCCTGCGGCGACGTCGGCATGGGCCGCATGATGGAAGCCACCGACCTGGCCCAGCTCGCGGCAGACTGCTTCCAGCGTCAGGCACTGACCGGCAAACACGTGGTGATCACCGCCGGCCCGACCCAGGAAAACATCGACCCGGTGCGCTACATCACCAACCACAGCTCCGGCAAAATGGGCTTCGCCCTGGCGGAAGCGGCGGTGGAAGCCGGCGCCCGTGTGACCCTGATCAGCGGCCCGGTGCATTTGCCGACGCCGGATCGTGTCACCCGGATCGACGTGGTCAGCGCCCGCGACATGCTCGCCGCGTGTGAAGCCGCGATCCCTTGTGACATCTTCATCGCCTCGGCGGCGGTCGCGGACTACCGTCCGGAAGTCGTCGCCCCGCAAAAATTAAAGAAAGATCCTACGAGCGGTGACGGCTTCGTCCTGCAAATGGTGCGCAACCCGGACATCCTGGCCACCATCGCGACCCGTCCCGACCGTCCGTTCAGTGTCGGCTTCGCCGCCGAGACCGAACACCTGCTCGACTACGCTGCACGCAAGCTGAAGGACAAGAATCTCGATCTGATCGTCGCCAACGACGTCGCCAACCCGAGTATCGGCTTCAACAGCGAAGAAAACGCCTGCAGCGTCATCGACCGTGCGCTGCACGCCACGGTTTTCGCCCAGACCAGCAAGAGCAAGATCGCTCGCCAACTGGTCACTTTTATCGCCGAACGTCTGAACCAGGTTTAATTTACATGCACGCTTTGCAAGCCAAGATCCTCGACCCACGCATCGGTACCGAATTCCCGCTGCCGCAATACGCCACACCAGGCTCCGCCGGCCTCGACCTGCGCGCCATGCTGCAAGAGGAAATCGTGATCAAGCCGGGTGAAACCGTGCTGATCCCTACCGGTCTGTCGGTGTACATCGGCGACCCGAACCTTGCCGCGCTGATCCTGCCGCGCTCGGGCATGGGCCATAAGCACGGCATCGTGCTGGGCAATCTGGTCGGTCTGATCGACTCCGATTACCAGGGCCCGCTGATGGTCTCCTGCTGGAACCGTGGCCAGACCGAATTCACCATGCCGGTCGGCGAGCGTCTGGCGCAACTGGTGTTGGTGCCGGTGGTGCAGGCGCACTTCGAAATGGTTGAAGAGTTCGTCGAAACCGAGCGCGGCGCTGGCGGTTTCGGCCACTCCGGCACCAAGTGATCGGCTAGAAATCTGTCGTGGCGAGGGCGTGTTTTTCGCCACGAATTTCAAAATGTCATCTGCAAGGTTTAGCACCGAAAATCAAGGCATTGGCAGGCCAAAGCCACGCCGGACAAGGCGTCATGGCCCTTTCACACCACGAACTCTCTGTGAAAACCGCCGTCATACCCTTCAGTTTGAGCCAGCCGCCGAGATGATTCGTCGGCGTGTCCCGCCACTTTCGAGATGGAGCATTTCCGCAGATGAGCACCCCCGCCCAAGTCGCCCCGAAGCTTCCCGACAGCATCTTCCGCGCCTATGACATTCGCGGCACCGTGCCGGAATTCCTCAATGCCGAAACCGCCTACTGGATCGGCCGCGCCATTGGCTCCCAGAGCCTGGCCCAGGGTGAACCCAACGTGTCCGTTGGCCGTGACGGCCGCCTGTCCGGTCCCGAACTGGTTGCCGCGCTGATTCGCGGCATCGCCGAAAGCGGCTGTCACGTCAGCGACGTCGGCCTGGTGCCGACCCCGGCGCTGTATTACGCCGCCAACGTGCTGGCCGGCAAATCCGGCGTGATGCTTACCGGCAGCCACAATCCGTCGAACTACAACGGCTTCAAGATCGTGATCGCCGGCGACACCCTCGCCAACGAACAGATCCAGGTTCTGCACGAGCGTATCAAGACCGGCAACCTGAGCAGCGGCCAGGGCAGCGTGACCCAGGTCGAGATCCTCGACCGCTACACCACCGAAATCGTCCAGGACATCAAACTGGCCCGGCGCCTGAAAGTCGTGGTCGACTGCGGCAACGGCGCGGCCGGCGTGATCGCCCCGCAACTGATCGAAGCGCTGAACTGCGAAGTCATCCCGCTGTTCTGCGAAGTCGACGGCAACTTCCCGAACCACCACCCGGACCCGGGCAAGCCTGAAAACCTTGTCGACCTGATCGCCAAGGTCAAGGAAACCAAGGCTGACATCGGCCTGGCCTTCGACGGTGACGGCGACCGCGTCGGCGTGGTGACCAACACCGGCACCATCGTCTTCCCGGACCGTCTGCTGATGCTGTTTGCCCGCGACGTGCTGGCCCGCAACCCGGGCGCGGAAATCATCTTCGACGTCAAATGCACCCGTCGCCTGATCCCGCTGATCAAGGAATATGGCGGCCAGTCGCTAATGTGGAAGACCGGTCACTCGTTGATCAAAAAGAAAATGAAACAGTCCGGCGCGTTGTTGGCCGGTGAAATGAGCGGGCACATCTTCTTCAAGGAACGCTGGTTCGGTTTCGACGACGGCATTTACAGCGCCGCACGGCTGCTGGAAATCCTCAGCAAGGAAAAATCCGACGCGGAAACGCTGTTCGCGACCTTCCCGAACGATATTTCCACGCCGGAAATCAATATCCATGTGACCGAAGAGAGCAAATTCAGCATCATTGATGCACTGCACGATGCGCAGTGGGGTCCAGGCGCCGACCTGACCACCATTGACGGCGTGCGGGTCGATTACGCCAAAGGCTGGGGCCTGGTGCGCGCCTCCAACACCACACCGGTGCTGGTGCTGCGCTTCGAGGCCGATGACGAGGCTGAATTGCAGCGCATCCAGGCTGTGTTCCATGCCCAACTGAAACGCGTTGCACCTGATCTCCAACTACCGTTCTGATTTCTGATTCACCCGGAGCCCTGAATGACCCTCGAACGCGAAGCCGCCGCCCACACCGCCCAGGTCCTGTCCGAAGCGCTGCCTTACATCCGACGTTATGTCGGCAAGACCCTGGTGATCAAATACGGCGGCAACGCGATGGAAAGCGAGGAGCTGAAAACCGGCTTCGCCCGCGACATCGTCTTGATGAAAGCCGTGGGGATCAACCCGGTCGTGGTTCACGGCGGCGGCCCGCAGATCGGTGATCTGCTCAAGCGCCTGTCGATCGAAAGCCACTTTGTCGACGGCATGCGCGTGACCGACGCGGCGACCATGGACGTGGTGGAAATGGTCCTCGGGGGGCAGGTCAACAAAAGCATCGTCAACCTGATCAACCGTCACGGCGGCAGCGCCATCGGCCTGACCGGTAAAGATGCGGGGCTGATTCGTGCGAAAAAGCTCACCGTCACCCGCCAGACCCCGGAGATGACTCAGCCGGAAATCATCGACATCGGCCAGGTGGGCGAAGTCGTCGGGATCAACACCGAACTGCTGAACCTGCTGGTCAAAGGCAACTTCATCCCGGTGATCGCGCCGATCGGCGTGGGTGAGAACGGCGAGTCGTACAACATCAACGCTGACCTGGTGGCCGGTAAAGTCGCCGAAGCGCTGAAAGCCGAGAAGCTGATGCTGCTGACCAACATCGCCGGCCTGATGGACAAGTCGGGCACCGTGCTGACCGGCCTGAGCACCCAACAGGTCGACGACCTGATCGCCGACGGCACCATCTACGGCGGTATGCTGCCGAAGATCCGCTGTGCACTGGAAGCGGTTCAGGGCGGCGTGGGCAGCTCGCTGATCATCGACGGCCGCGTGCCGAACGCGATCCTGCTGGAAATCTTCACCGACACCGGTGTGGGCACGCTGATCAGCAATCGCAAGCGTCCGTAAGCGGTAGCGCAAACAAAAAGACCCCGCTCAGCCAGGCTGAGCGGGGTCTTTTTTTGCCCGGAAGAAGCGATCAGACGCCGAACTGGGCGCGATAGGCTTCAACGGCTGGCAGGTGTTGCTTGAGCTGCGGGTCGTCAGCCAGGAATTCCAGCACCTGGTTCAGCGACACGATGCTGATGACCGGGATGCCGAAATCACGTTCGACTTCCTGAATGGCCGACAGCTCACCGTTGCCGCGCTCCTGACGGTTCAGGGCGATCAGCACGCCGGCAGCCTTGGCGCCGTCCTGGGAAGCGATGATCTGCATCACTTCACGGATCGCGGTGCCGGCGGTGATCACGTCGTCGATGATCAGCACTTCACCGGTCAGCGGTGCGCCGACCAGGCTGCCGCCTTCGCCGTGGGCCTTGGCTTCCTTGCGGTTGAAGCACCATGGCAAATCGCGGTTATGGTGCTCGGCCAGCGCCACGGCAGTGGTTGCCGCCAGCGGGATGCCTTTGTAGGCCGGGCCAAACAGCACGTCGAACGGAATTCCGCTCTCGGCGATGGCTGCGGCGTAGAAACGACCCAGCTGCGCCAGCGCGGAGCCCGAGTTGAACAGGCCGGCATTGAAGAAGTAAGGACTGGTGCGCCCGGACTTCAGGGTGAACTCACCGAAGCGCAAAACGCCGCGATCGATGGCAAAACGAATGAAATCGCGCTGATACGCTTGCATGAAAAAAACCCCAAATACCACGGATTTAGCTAATTAGCTTGACGCCGTGTATCATACACGCACGCGATTTTTGGGGCCATTTATGCGGATCATCAGTGTGAACGTCAATGGTATTCAGGCTGCAGTCGAGCGAGGTTTGCTCAGTTGGCTGCAGGCACAGAATGCCGACGTCATCTGCCTGCAGGACACCCGTGCCTCCGCCTTTGAACTGGACGACCCAGCCTTCCAACTGGATGGCTACTTCCTTTATGCCTGCGACGCAGAAGTTCCCGCCCAAGGTGGCGTGGCTTTGTACTCGCGGTTGCAACCGAAGGCTGTCATCAGCGGTCTCGGTTTCGAGACGGCCGACCGCTACGGGCGCTACCTGCAAGCAGATTTCGACAAAGTCAGTATTGCCACCTTGCTGCTTCCTTCGGGGATGAACGGCGATGAGGACTTGAACCAGAAGTTCAAGCTCATGGACGACTTCGGCAAGTACCTGGACAAACAGCGGCGCAAACGTCGCGAGTACATTTATTGTGGCTCGCTGTACGTCGCGCAGCAGAAGCTCGACATCAAGAACTGGCGCGACAGCCAGCAATCCCCGGGCTTCCTGGCGCCAGAACGCGCCTGGATGGACGAGATTGTCGGCAACATGGGCTACGTAGATGCCCTGCGCGAAGTCAGCCGCGAAGGCGACCAGTACAGCTGGTGGCCGGACAACGAACAGGCCGAGATGCTGAATCTGGGCTGGCGCTTCGACTACCAGATCCTGACTCCGGGCCTGCGGCGCTTCGTGCGCAGTGCACGCCTTCCGCGTCAGCCACGGTTCTCGCAGCACGCGCCGCTGATCGTCGACTACGACTGGACGCTGACCATCTAAGCGTCGATTCGTGGATGCAAAAAAGCCGACATCGCTGTCGGCTTTTTTGTGGGCGCTGATTTTTGCTTTTATGCAGGAGACTCGAGTTGATCGTTATTTGAGCAATCGCCAGGTGAACGGATAGCGGTAAGGGAATCCGTTGTTAGCCTTCACCCCAGCAATAATCGGCAGCACAAACGAGCAAATGACCACCGGGATAATCAGCAGATACCCAATAAGCACTACCGTCAGCCCCACGCCAATGAGCGTAGCAATGGTCATCGTGATCTGAAAATTCAGCGCTTCCTTACCCTGCGCATCAATAAACGAGTCCTTCTCACGCTTCATCTGCCAGAGGATCAGCGGCCCGATCAAACTGCCAAATGGAAACCAGATCCCCAGCAAGCCGGACAAGTGACAGAACATCGCCCATTGGCGAACCTCCTGGCTCGGCTTGGGCAGTAACTCTTGCTCATCACTCATCGCGTCTTCCTTGTGGGTACGAACCGTCTCAGTCGGCCAGTGCGGCCGTTTGCAGTTCGAAGATCTCGTTCATGCCTTTCTTGGCCAGCTCCAGCATCGCGTTCAGCTCTTCAGGCTGGAACGGCGCGCCTTCGGCGGTGCCCTGCACTTCGATGAAACCACCGGTGCTGGTCATGACCACGTTGAGGTCGGTCTCGGCGGCGGAATCTTCAAGATAGTCCAGGTCCAGTACCGGCTCGCCCTGGTACATGCCCACGGAGACAGCGCCGATCATTTGCTTGAGCGGGTCGCCGCCCTTCAGGCCGCCGCGCTTCTTGATCACTTTCAAGGCATCGACCAGTGCAACCATCGCGCCGGTGATCGACGCGGTACGGGTGCCGCCGTCAGCCTGGATCACGTCGCAATCGACGTACAGGGTGACGTCGCCCAGCTTGGACATGTCCAGCGCGGCGCGCAGGGAACGGCCGATCAGACGCTGGATTTCCAGGGTGCGGCCGCCCTGCTTGCCACGGCTCGCTTCACGCTGGTTACGCTCGCCGGTGGCGCGCGGCAGCATGCCGTACTCGGCGGTCAGCCAGCCCTGGCCCTGGCCTTTCAGGAAACGCGGTACGCCGTTTTCGACGCTGACGGTGCAGATGACTTTGGTATCACCGAATTCGACCAGTACCGATCCTTCGGCGTGCTTGGTGTAGTTGCGGGTAATGCGGATCGAGCGGAGCTGATCGGCAGCGCGACCACTTGGACGTTTCATAGGAGATACCTGTACTGGGGACGGAAAACTGCGGAGCATTATAGAGCTGCGCACCGCGCCTGGGCACTGCTTAAAAATTCCGGCCGTCGATCAAGGGCCCTGAAACGCACTTCGCCGACGGCCTGCAGCCCTTTGTCACACCGTGTGTTTGGGCGCATCTGCCGCACTGCGCTACAATCCTGCGCCTTTGCTGCCAGTCGGCTTAAATTCATTGATATCGAGCTGCGGAGCTTCAATCCGCGCCGATCTGTATCGCGAGGTCACCGCCATGGTGCACAGCATGACCGCCTTCGCCCGCGTCGAGAAAGCCGGCGTTCAGGGCACCCTGAGCTGGGAACTGCGCTCGGTCAACAGCCGCTACCTGGAACCCCATCTGCGCCTGCCGGAGTCGTTCCGCGACCTCGAAGGCGCCGTCCGCGAAGCCCTGCGCCAGGGCCTGTCGCGCGGCAAACTGGAATGCACCCTGCGTTTTACCGAAGAAAGCACCGGCAAGCCGCTGCAAGTGGACCGCGAGCGCGCTGCGCAACTGGTCGCTGCCGCTGAAACCGTCGCCGGCCTGATCAAGAACCCGGCCGCGCTGAACCCGCTGGAAGTGCTGGCCTGGCCCGGCGTACTGGTCGCCGACGCCACCGACCCGCAGGCGTTGAACGCCGAGGCGCTGGCCCTGTTCAATCAAGGCCTGAAAGATCTCAAGGCCGGGCGCGAGCGCGAAGGCGGGGAGCTGGCACGCCTGATCAACGATCGCCTGACTTCCATCGAGGAAGATGTGGTGACCCTGCGCGAACTGGTTCCGCAGATGCTCGCCACCCAGCGCCAGAAAATCCTCGACCGCTTCGCCGACATGAAGGCCGAGATGGACCCGCAGCGCCTGGAACAGGAAATGGTCATGCTCGCGCAAAAGAGCGACGTGGCTGAAGAACTGGATCGCCTGAGCACCCACATCATCGAAGTTCGCCGGGTGCTGAAATCCGGCGGTGCCGCCGGTCGGCGCCTGGACTTCCTGATGCAGGAACTCAACCGCGAAGCCAAC
Organism: Pseudomonas sp. GW822-FHT03F08; assembly: GCF_058801265.1. Lineage (NCBI taxonomy): Bacteria > Pseudomonadati > Pseudomonadota > Gammaproteobacteria > Pseudomonadales > Pseudomonadaceae > Pseudomonas > Pseudomonas sp. GW822-FHT03F08. Next base: position 473,325 of record NZ_JBXANC010000001.1, read on the forward strand.
ACACTGGGCTCCAAGGCCTTCGACCCGCGCAGCACCCAGGCGGCGGTCAACCTCAAGGTGTTGATCGAGCAGATGCGCGAACAAGTGCAGAATATTGAGTAAGGCTACCCCGACATGACCCACAGCACCGGCACCCTGTACATCATTTCCGCCCCTTCGGGCGCGGGCAAGAGCAGTCTGGTCAAGGCCCTGACCGACGCCAACCCGGAAATCCGCGTCTCGATTTCCCACACCACCCGCGCCATGCGCCCGGGCGAAGTGGACGGCGTGAACTATCACTTCGTAACCCGCGAAGAGTTCGTGAAGATGGGCGAGCACGGCGATTTCCTGGAACGCGCCGAAGTCTTCGGCAACTTCTACGGCACCTCGCAAAGCCGACTGCAGCAGACCCTGGACGAAGGCCACGACCTGATTCTGGAAATCGACTGGCAAGGCGCCGAGCAAGTGCGCAAGCTGATGCCGCAGGCCCGTTCGATCTTCATCCTGCCGCCATCGCTGCAGGCCCTGCACCAGCGCCTGACCAACCGCGGCCAGGACAGCGACGAGATCATCGACGGCCGGATGCGTGAAGCGGTCAGCGAGATGAGCCACTACGTCGAGTACGACTACTTGATCATCAACGACGATTTCGCCCACGCGCTGGACGATCTGAAAGCGATTTTCCGCGCCAATCAGCTGCAACAGAAACGCCAACAAGTGCGTTTCGGCAAATTGCTGGCTGAATTGCTGGGCTGAAACAGCACTTCCCAAAACCGCTGCAAGGGCTTTACATTGGTGCTTGCAGCGCGTTGAAGAGTCTGGTCAAAAAATCAGCGCTTCCCTAATCGCTGGTGATTTTTTAAACTGTTGAGTCCGCTCGCCCAACCGGGCAGCGCGCATATTGCATTCGCTCCGAGGAATACCATGGCCCGCGTAACCGTTGAAGACTGCCTAGAACACGTGGAAAACCGCTTTGAGCTGGTCATGCTCTCTACCAAGCGTGCCCGTCAACTGGCCACCGGCGGCAAAGAGCCCCTGGTACAGTGGGAAAACGACAAACCGACCGTAGTTGCGCTGCGTGAAATCGCTGAAGGCCTGATGAGCTACGAGTTCATCGCCGAGCAGGAAATCGTCCACGAAGACCCGGTCTTCGCTGCGTTCGAGGACGAGTCCAACGAGGCCGTCTAAGCCTATGCCTGGTCGACGTAGCACGGCGCGGGATCACAGCCTACGGCAGGAGTTATCATGCCGAGCATAGACGCCCTCGCCGATCGCTTATCGACCTACCTCGGCAACGACCAGGTCAACCTGGTCCGCCGAGCGTATTTCTACGCCGAACAAGCCCACGACGGCCAACGCCGCCGCAGTGGCGAGGCGTACGTCACGCATCCTCTTGCCGTGGCCAATATTCTTGCCGACATGCACATGGACCATCAGAGCCTGATGGCCGCGATGCTGCATGACGTGATCGAAGACACCGGTATCGCCAAAGAAGCGCTGCAAGCGCAATTCGGTGAAACCGTGGCCGAACTGGTCGACGGGGTCAGCAAACTGACCCAGATGAACTTCGAGACCAAGGCCGAAGCCCAGGCTGAAAACTTCCAGAAAATGGCCATGGCCATGGCCCGCGACATTCGCGTGATCCTGGTCAAGCTCGCCGACCGCCTGCACAACATGCGCACGCTGGAAGTGCTGTCCGGCGAAAAACGCCGGCGCATCGCCAAGGAAACCCTCGAGATCTACGCACCCATCGCCAACCGATTGGGCATGCACGCGATCCGCATCGAGTTCGAAGACCTCGGCTTCAAGGCCATGCACCCGATGCGTTCCGCGCGGATCTACCAGGCGGTCAAACGCGCCCGGGGCAACCGCAAGGAAATCGTCAACAAGATCGAAGAGTCCCTTGGCCACTGCCTCGCCATCGACGGCATCCAGGGTGAAGTCAGCGGTCGCCAGAAACACCTCTACGGCATCTACAAGAAAATGCGCGGCAAGCGTCGGGCCTTCAACGAAATCATGGACGTCTACGCGTTCCGGATCATCGTCGACAAGGTCGATACCTGCTACCGCGTGCTGGGCGCTGTACATAATTTGTACAAACCGTTGCCGGGGCGCTTCAAGGATTACATCGCGATCCCCAAGGCCAACGGCTATCAGTCGCTGCACACCACGCTGTTCGGCATGCACGGTGTGCCGATCGAGATCCAGATCCGCACCCGCGAAATGGAAGAGATGGCCAACAACGGCATCGCCGCCCATTGGCTGTACAAATCCAGCGGCGACGAACAGCCGAAAGGCACTCATGCCCGCGCCCGTCAGTGGGTCAAGGGCGTGCTGGAAATGCAGCAACGTGCTGGCAACTCGCTGGAATTCATCGAGAGCGTGAAGATCGACCTGTTCCCGGACGAGGTCTACGTGTTCACGCCCAAAGGCCGGATCATGGAGCTGCCCAAAGGCTCCACGGCGGTCGACTTTGCCTATGCGGTGCACACCGACGTCGGCAACAGCTGCATCGCCTGCCGGATCAACCGTCGTCTCGCACCGCTGTCCGAACCGCTGCAAAGCGGCTCCACGGTCGAGATCGTCAGCGCCCCTGGCGCGCGGCCGAACCCGGCGTGGCTCAATTTCGTGGTCACCGGCAAGGCGCGGACCCACATTCGCCATGCGCTGAAACTGCAACGCCGCTCCGAATCCATCAGCCTCGGCGAACGCCTGCTGAACAAGGTGCTCAACGGCTTCGACAGCGCGCTGGAACAGATTCCGGCCGAACGTGTGAAGGCGATGCTCACCGAGTACCGCCTCGAACTGATCGAAGATTTGCTCGAAGACATCGGCCTGGGCAACCGCATGGCCTACGTCGTGGCGCGCCGCCTGCTCGGCGAAGGCGAACAATTGCCAAGCCCGGAAGGTCCGCTGGCGATTCGCGGCACCGAAGGCTTGGTGCTCAGTTACGCCAAATGCTGCACGCCGATCCCGGGCGACCCGATTGTCGGTCACCTGTCGGCGGGCAAAGGCATGGTCGTGCACCTGGACAACTGCCGCAACATCAGCGAGATCCGCCACAACCCGGAAAAATGCATCCAGCTCTCGTGGGCCAAGGATGTCACCGGCGAATTCAACGTCGAACTGCGCGTCGAGCTGGAGCACCAGCGCGGCCTGATCGCCCTGCTGGCCAGCAGCGTCAACGCGGCCGACGGCAATATCGAGAAAATCAGCATGGACGAACGCGATGGCCGCATCAGCGTCGTCCAACTGGTGGTCAGCGTCCACGACCGTGTGCACCTGGCCCGCGTGATCAAGAAACTGCGCGCCCTGACCGGGGTGATCCGCATCACCCGCATGCGTGCATAACTCAAACATTACAAGGAGTCATACATGACCAAGACCGTTATCACCAGCGACAAGGCCCCGGCCGCCATCGGCACTTACTCCCAGGCGATCAAGGCTGGCAACACTGTCTACATGTCGGGCCAGATCCCGCTGGACCCGAAAACCATGGAACTGGTCGAAGGCTTCGAAGCCCAGACCGTCCAGGTCTTCGAGAACCTGAAAGCCGTGGCCGAAGCTGCCGGCGGTTCGTTCAAGGACATCGTCAAGCTGAACATCTTCCTCACCGACCTGAGCCACTTCGCCAAGGTCAACGAGATCATGGGCAAGTACTTCGACCAGCCGTACCCAGCGCGCGCCGCCATCGGCGTTGCTGCCCTGCCAAAGGGTTCGCAGGTTGAAATGGATGCCATTCTGGTCATCGAGTAATGCGCACGGCGCGGCCCTTCAAGGTCGCGCCGACTGCTCTGCGGTAAAGAAAAGGTTTTGAAAGGATTCCACCATGCGCAAAGCGCTTGCTCTCTCGCTGCTCGCCATTTTCCTCGGCGGTTGCGCCAGCAACCCTGCCGACCGTGACATCAGCGGCACCTGGATCAACCAGGTCGCCATCGATGCCGCCGCCAAGGGCGGCCCCCTGCGCGAAGCGCTTCAGGCCTACGGCCCGAACCTGGAATGGGACATCAACACCAAGGCCAGTCAGGCCCGCTTCACCAACGGTTTTGAGAACGTCGAAGGACGGCTGCTGGGCGAACAGTCCGGCGCCTGGAAAGTCGATTTCTACGGCAGCTCCGGCAGCGAGCTGAAGCGCGACGGTGGCCAGTTGCACCAGGCCGCCAGCGAAAACGAACCACAGCAGCTCTTCGACCGTGCCCAGATCCCCGTGCCGGAAGGCGCACCGATCGGTGCCAGCTTCGAGCGCGCACTCTACGCAGCTTATCTGGGTGGCAACTGGAAGATCGCCAGCGGCCAGGGCGAAGGCGCCACCGTGCAATTCCAGGCCGACGGACAAGTCTCCGGCCTGCCCGGTGCCGACCGTTATGCCTTGTGTCTGGCGGGCGACTGCGCATCGATGAGCAGCGGCAACGACAGCATGTGGCTGCAGCAGAACGGTCAGGGCAATAACTGGATCTTTGTGCGCAAGGGCAAGGAACTGGAAATCCTGCAGGCCGTGAACACGGCACTGGCGGACGAACAACCGCAGTTCAGCCCCGGCGAACGCAAGTGGTTGCTCGAAAAGCAGTGATCTGCGCTTGAAACAAAAAAGGCGGAAGCAAGCCATTGCTCCCGCCTTTTTACGTCCGGAAGGAAGTCAGCAGCGACCTTCAAGAATCGCGGCATACCCCTCGCGATAACTTGGATACGCCGGCACCCAGCCCAACGCCTTCGCCCGGGCATTGCTGCAACGCTTGCTGCCGGTTCGACGCACGCTCTCGTCTTCCGACCATTCGGTGACACCCAGATACTCGCGCAGCCACGCCACTACCTCGGCCAGCGGTGCCGGCGTATCGTCCACGCCGATGTAGATGTCATCCAGCGCCACACCCTTGCGATCCGCCTCCAGCAGAAACGCCAGCAACCCCGCCGCGTCATCGGCATGAATGCGATTGCCATACAGTGGCGGATCGACCGCCACGCGATAGCCACGACGCACCTGGGTCAGCAGCCATTCACGGCCCGGGCCGTAAATGCCGGTCAGACGCACGATACTCGCCGGAATGCCGCTGCTGAGCGCAACCTGCTCGGCTTCCAGCATCAACCGACCGGAGTAGCCAGCGGCAATGGTTTCGGATTTTTCATCGACCCACTCACCGTCCTGCTGTCCATAAACACTGCTGCTGGAGACAAACAGCAGCCGGTCTGGCACCTGGCCGTAGTCGTTCAACCACTCCAGCACATGCTGCAAACCCTGCACATAAGCCGCGCGATAACCGGCTTCATCGTGCTCGGTCGCAGCCGCGCAATACACCAGGTAATCCACGGCGCCGACCGGCCAGGTCTCGGGGCAATCTTCATTGAACAAGTCACCGGCCACACCGATAACGCCTTCCGGCAAACGTGAAACATCCCGGCGCAGGCCATACACCTGAAAACCGGCAGCCAGTAATTGCTTTGCCAGACGGCTGCCGACATCACCGCAACCGGCAATCAAAACAGAGGGCGCGGACATCAAAAATCTCCCATCGGAAAGCGACAGACTAGCCTTGGCAGGGGACGAGCGGCTAGCAATGAAGGAAAAAAAGCAACTCTATTACTTTTGTTAACAAGAATTACTTGCAATAATGCACGCCACTTTTGTTCTCGGCCTCACGAGGCCTGGAAGAGCATCACCGTTTTTCTATCTCAGGTCCGGCCAGCATGACACGCAATCAAATCCCCGCTTCGCCAACCAAACGACCTCGCGCCTGGAGCGCGGTGGCTGCCCTGCTCCTCAGCCTGATGCTGGCGCCAACCGCCGCTTTCGCTGACGCCCAGACGCCGGCCACTCCAGCCGCTCACGAGCAGACTGCACCGGCCGCCCCTGCCGCAGCGCCGGCCGCGACCGACCCGGTTCAGGCCGTGGACGCCAGCGCCGAAGACGCACCTGAAGTCCTCGAAGCCGACAACACCCTGGGCATGGCCCACGACCTGTCGCCTTGGGGCATGTACCAGAACGCCGATATCATCGTGAAAATCGTGATGATCGGCCTGGCCATCGCTTCGATCATCACCTGGACCATCTGGATCGCCAAGGGCCTTGAGCTGATGGGCGCCAAGCGTCGCCTGCGTGGCGAAATCGCCGCCCTGAAAAAAGCCACCACCCTTAAAGAAGCCAGCGCCACTGCGGCGAAGGAAGGCACCCTCGCCAACCTGCTGGTTCACGACGCCCTTGAAGAGATGCGCCTGTCGACCAACGCACGCGAGAAAGAAGGCATCAAGGAACGCGTCAGCTTCCGCCTCGAGCGTCTGGTGGCTGCCTGTGGCCGCAACATGAGCAGCGGCACCGGCGTACTCGCCACCATCGGCTCCACCGCACCGTTCGTCGGTCTGTTCGGCACCGTGTGGGGCATCATGAACAGCTTCATCGGCATCGCCAAAACCCAGACCACCAACCTCGCCGTCGTGGCCCCGGGCATCGCTGAAGCGCTGCTGGCCACCGCACTGGGTCTGGTCGCTGCAATTCCGGCGGTTGTGATCTACAACGTGTTCGCCCGCTCCATCGCCGGTTACAAGGCTCAGGTGTCCGATGCGTCGGCAGAAGTCCTGCTGCTGGTCAGCCGCGACCTCGACCACCAGCCTGAGCGCAGCAGCTCGCAACCGCACATGGTGAAAGTGGGGTAATCGGCCATGGGCCTGCATTTGAAAGAAGGCGCAGACGACGATCTGGCCGAGAACCACGAAATCAACGTCACGCCGTTCATCGACGTGATGCTGGTGCTGTTGATCATCTTCATGGTGGCCGCTCCGTTGGCCACCGTGGACATCAAGGTCGACCTGCCTGCCTCGACCGCCAAACCGGCGCCGCGGCCGGAGAAACCGGTGTTCCTCAGCGTGAAAGCTGACCAGCGCCTGTTCCTCGGCGAAGACGAGGTGAAAGCCGAAGCGCTTGGCGCCACCCTCGACGCCCGGACCAAAGGCAAGAAAGACACGACGATCTTCTTCCAGGCCGACAAAGGCGTGGACTACGGCGACCTGATGAGCGTGATGGACAACCTGCGCGCCGCCGGTTACCTGAAGGTCGGTCTGGTCGGACTCGAGAGCGCAGTCAAGAAATGATCACGACGCGCCATAAGCTGACGCGTTACAGCGGTAGCCTGGCCGTGGTGCTGGGCGTTCATGCGCTGGCCATCGCGCTGGCGCTGAACTGGACCGCCCGCCCGCCCATCGAATTGCCGCCCCAGGCAATGATGGTCGAGCTGGCACCGGTTCCGGCCCCGCCACCGCCTGCACCGCCGAAAGTCGTCACGCCACCGCAGCCACCGGCTCCGGTCGAAGAACTGCCGATCCCCAAGCTGGCCGAAGCCCCCAAGGCAGAAATTGCTGTGCCCAAGCCGGTGAAGCCCAAGCCGAAACCGCAACCGCCAAAACCGGTTGAGAAGAAACCGGAGCCTGTGAAGGAAAAACCTTCCGAGGAAAAACCGGCAGAAACTCAGCAGACCCAGGCGCCGACGGAGAAATCCGCCCAGCCGGCACCGGGCCCGTCGCCAGCACAACTGGCGGCCAAGGCCAGTTGGCAGGGCACCCTGCTCGCGCATTTGCAGAAGTACAAGAAGTACCCGCAAAGCGCACAAGCGCGGGGCAAGGAAGGCTTGAACCGGCTGCGTTTCGTGGTCGATGCCGAAGGCAACGTGCTGTCGTTCGAACTGGTGGGCCGCTCCGGCAACGCCGATCTGGACCGGGCCACCCTGGACATGATCCGCCGCGCCCAACCGCTGCCCAAGCCACCGGCCGACATGTTGACCAATGGCTCGATCGAAATTGTTGCGCCGTTTGTTTACTCGCTGGAACGCCGCCGCTGATCTGCACTGGCAGAACACGGCTCGATCCCGCCAGAAAGGCACCGAAAGGTGCCTTTCTCATATCTGCAAACGGCAAACCGACATTGCCCGGTGTCGCATTCATCACTCAGTCTGATAACGTGCGTCTATCGATTGCAGCCGGTATGCTTGGCCCGCATCTTCATGGACGCTTGCTATGACCCTCACAGAATTACGCTACATCGTTACCCTCGCCCAAGAGCAGCATTTCGGCCACGCGGCCGAGCGTTGCCACGTCAGCCAGCCGACCCTGTCGGTGGGCGTGAAAAAGCTTGAAGACGAACTCGGTGTGCTGATTTTCGAGCGCAGCAAAAGCGCCGTGCGCCTGACCCCGGTCGGCGAAGGCATCGTCGCCCAGGCGCAAAAAGTGCTGGAGCAGGCCCAAGGCATCCGCGAACTGGCCCAGGCCGGCAAGAACCAGCTGACCGCCCCGCTGAAAGTCGGCGCGATCTACACCGTCGGCCCGTACCTGTTCCCGCATCTGATTCCACAACTGCACCGGGTCGCCCCGCAGATGCCGTTGTACATCGAAGAAAACTTCACCCACGTGCTGCGCGACAAACTGCGCAACGGCGAACTGGACGCGATCATCATCGCCCTGCCGTTCAACGAAGCCGACGTGCTGACCCTGCAACTCTACGACGAGCCGTTCTACGTCCTGATGCCGGCCCAGCACCCGTGGACCCAGAAAGAATCCATCGACGCCGCCCTGCTCAACGACAAGAGCCTGCTGCTGCTCGGTGAAGGCCACTGCTTCCGCGATCAGGTTCTGGAAGCCTGCCCGACCCTGACCAAGGGCAACGACGGCGCCAAGCACACCACGGTCGAATCCAGCTCGCTGGAAACCATTCGCCATATGGTCGCGTCCGGCCTGGGCATCTCGATCCTGCCGCTGTCGGCGGTGGACAGCCATCACTACGCCCCGGGCGTGATCGAAGTGCGTCCACTGTCGGCACCAGTGCCGTTCCGCACCGTGGCCATCGCCTGGCGCGCAAGCTTCCCAAGGCCGAAAGCCATCGAGATCCTCGCCGACTCCATTCGCCTGTGCTCGGTCGCCAAACCCGCCGCGCCGGTCACGGCCGGTTAAGCCAGCGTCATGTCTGAGCTGTCGCAGGTGTCGGTCACCGCACTCAAGGGTGTCGGTGAGGCCATGGCCGAGAAACTGGCCAAGGTCGGCCTGGAAAACCTTCAGGACGTACTGTTCCACCTGCCGCTGCGTTATCAGGATCGCACCCGCGTGGTACCGATCGGCGCATTGCGGCCGGGGCAGGACGCCGTGGTCGAAGGTACCGTCAGCGGCGCCGACGTGGTCATGGGCCGGCGCCGCAGCCTCGTCGTGCGCTTGCAGGACGGCACCGGCGGCTTGAGCCTGCGCTTCTACCACTTCAGCAACGCGCAGAAAGAAGGCCTCAAGCGCGGCACGCGGATTCGCTGCTACGGCGAAGCCCGGCCCGGCGCCTCGGGGCTGGAGATCTACCACCCGGAATACCGCGCCATCAACGGCGAAGAACCGCCGCCGGTGGATGAAACCCTGACCCCGGTCTACCCGCTGACCGAAGGCCTGACCCAGGCCCGTCTGCGCCAGTTGTGCATGCAGACGCTGACCCTGCTCAAGCCGGCCACCCTGCCCGACTGGCTGCCGACCGAACTGGCCCGCGACTATCAACTTGCGCCACTGGCCGACGCGATCCGCTACCTGCACAACCCGCCCGCCGATGCCGACGTCGATGAACTCGCCCTCGGCCATCACTGGGCCCAGCATCGCCTGGCCTTCGAAGAACTGCTGACCCATCAACTGTCACAGCAGCGCCTGCGCGAAAGCATGCGCTCCCTGCGCGCACCGGCGATGCCGAAAGCCACGAAGCTGCCGGCGAAATACCTGGCCAACCTCGGCTTCAACCCGACCGGCGCTCAGCAGCGGGTCGGCAACGAAATCGCCTACGACCTCAGCCAGCACGAACCGATGCTGCGGCTGATTCAGGGCGACGTTGGCGCGGGTAAAACCGTGGTCGCCGCCCTCGCCGCGCTGCAAGCACTGGAGGCGGGTTATCAGGTCGCACTGATGGCGCCGACCGAGATTCTCGCCGAGCAGCACTTCATCACCTTCAAGCGCTGGCTCGAACCGCTGGGCATCGACGTGGCGTGGCTGGCCGGCAAGCTCAAGGGCAAGAACCGCGTCGCCGCGCTGGAGCAGATCGCCAGTGGCACACCGATGGTGGTCGGCACTCACGCGCTGTTTCAGGACGAAGTGCAGTTCAAGAACCTCGCGCTGGTGATCATCGACGAACAACACCGCTTCGGCGTGCAACAACGTCTGGCGCTGCGGCAGAAAGGCGTCGGCGGGCGCATGTGCCCGCATCAATTGATCATGACCGCCACGCCGATTCCCCGGACGCTGGCGATGAGCGCCTACGCCGACCTCGACACCTCGATCCTCGACGAACTGCCGCCCGGCCGAACCCCGGTCAACACCGTGCTGGTCACCGATACCCGCCGCGTCGAAGTCATCGAACGGGTGCGCAGCGCCTGCGCCGAGGGCCGTCAGGCCTATTGGGTGTGCACGCTGATCGAAGAGTCCGAAGAGCTGACCTGCCAGGCCGCCGAAACCACCTTCGAAGACCTCACCGCCGCCCTTGGCGAGCTGAAGGTCGGGCTGATCCACGGCCGCATGAAACCCGCCGAGAAAGCCGCCGTCATGGCCGAATTCAAGGCCGGCAACCTGCAACTGCTGGTCGCCACCACCGTGATCGAAGTCGGCGTCGACGTACCCAACGCCAGCCTGATGATCATCGAAAACCCCGAGCGTCTGGGCCTCGCGCAACTGCACCAGTTGCGCGGCCGCGTCGGCCGGGGCAGCGCAGTCAGCCATTGCGTGCTGCTCTACCATCCGCCGCTGTCACAGATCGGCCGCCAGCGCCTGGGCATCATGCGCGAGACCAACGACGGTTTCGTCATCGCCGAAAAAGACCTCGAACTGCGCGGCCCCGGCGAAATGCTCGGCACCCGCCAGACCGGTCTGCTGCAATTCAAGGTCGCCGACCTGATGCGCGACGCCGATCTGCTGCCCGCCGTGCGCGATGCCGCCCAGGCATTGCTCGAACGCTGGCCCACCCACGTCAGCCCGCTGCTCGACCGATGGCTGCGACACGGGCAGCAATACGGCCAAGTGTGAGCACCGTCGCAGTTTCTCAAAGCTCGTTCCAACCAAGCTGGTTATACTCCAGCAATTGTTTCAAAAACGGATACAGACCATGACCGAAGCTGCTCTCGCCCCCGAATCCCCGCACGCTCCGTCTGTTATTCGGCTGCTGCTCAACAAGCTGGGCGTCGCCTACGAAGAAGTGCTCGACCACCACGGCCTCAACGCCTCGCGCAAAGTGCAGGCCGTGTTGCTGGACGACGCAGTCGGTGCGCTGATGGTGCTGTTTCCACAGAGCCAGTTGCTGGATCTCAACCGCCTCGCCGAGCTGACGGGCCGTCGCCTGACCGCCGTGTCCACCGAGCGCCTGGAAAAGATGCTCGGCAAACACAGCCTGAGCCTGCTGCCGGGCCTGCCGGCGCTGACCAGCTCGCCGTGCCTCTACGAAGAAAGCCTGCTGCGCGAGCCGAAGTTGCTGATCAACTCCGGCGAGCCGGGCCTGCTGCTGGAAATCGCCAGCGAAGACTTCAAGACCATGCTGACCAAGGCCAGCGCCGCCAACTTCGGCGAAGCCCTGAGCAGCATCCGCCCGAACCTCGACCGCCCGGACGATGACCGCGAGGAAATCACCCAGGCCGTGCAGGCGTTCACCGCGCGGCGCATCCAGCAGCGTCTGGAAGCGACCATCGAGATTCCGCCGCTGGCCGAAACCGCACAAAAAATCATCAAGCTGCGCGTCGACCCGAACGCCACCATCGACGACATCACCGGCGTGGTCGAAACCGACCCGGCGCTGGCGGCGCAAGTGGTGAGCTGGGCGGCGTCGCCGTACTACGCTTCGCCGGGCAAGATCCGTTCGGTGGAAGACGCGATCGTCCGCGTGCTGGGCTTCGATCTGGTGATCAACCTGGCGCTGGGCCTGGCCCTCGGCAAGACCCTGAGCCTGCCCAAGGATCACCCGCAACACACCACGCCGTACTGGCAGCAGTCGATCTACACCGCCGCCGTCATCGAAGGCCTGACCCGCGCCATGCCGCGCGCCCAGCGCCCGGAAGCCGGCCTGACCTACCTCGCCGGCCTGCTGCACAACTTCGGCTACCTGCTGCTGGCCCACGTGTTCCCGCCGCACTTCTCGCTGATCTGCCGCCACCTGGAGGTCAACCCGCACCTGTGCCACAGCTATGTCGAGCAACACCTGCTGGGCATCAGCCGCGAACAGATCGGCTCCTGGCTGATGCGCTACTGGGACATGCCGGACGAACTGGCCACCGCCCTGCGCTTCCAGCACGACCCGAACTACGACGGCGCCTACGCCGAATACCCGAACCTCGTCTGCTTGGCCGTGCGCCTGCTGCGCGGTCGCGGGATCGGCTCCGGGCCGGATGAAGACATTCCGGATGCGCTGCTGGAGCGTGTTGGTTTGACTCGCGACAAGGCCAATGACGTCGTCAGCAAAGTGCTTGAGGCTGAAGTGTTGTTGCGTGAACTGGCTTCGCAGTTCAGCCAGGCCTGATTTGCGCCCATAAGAAAGGCCCCACACTCAAACGAGTGTGGGGCCTTTTTTTATTGCCTTGATCGTTCCCACGTCGAGGCGTCGAACCGTCTGCGTGGGAATGCAGCCCGTGACGCTCCGCGTCACCGCCTCACCTCAGACTCAAGCAGCCTTCGGCTTGGCCTTCCGCGGCTTCAAATACTTCATCAACCCCTGAAACCACATCACCAGTGCCGGGTTGCCCTTGAGCTGGATCGACTTGTCCTGAATCCCCTGCATGAACGCCAGCTGCTTGTTCTTTGCCTGCATCGTGGCAAACCCGAACGCCGCATCCTTGAACGCAATCGCAAACGCCGGCTCCGTCACCACCCCGGACTTGCTGGTAATGCGCTGATCCTTCACCACGAAATACCGCGCCACTTTCCCGTCCAGAGTCTGTAGCTGAAACACCAGATCCTTGTCACCCAACTGCTGCTGGAACGCAGGATTTGTCCGACTGGCCTTACCCATCAACAGACCCAGCATCCACAGAAGAAAACGAAATTTCATGCGCACAGCCTCAAAAGGAAAATGAACGGCTGGGGAAGTGTAAGGGATTCGGACGGATTCGCCACTATCCAAGACTGATAGAAGACGATGCAGGTCTTTTCTCGCATGATGACTGCCAAGTCACGCCTTGAGCCTGATCGTTCCCACGCTCTGCGTGGGAATGCATCCCGTGACGCTCCGCGTCACACCATCCCCCGTCCTACACCTGAAGAAACACATTCCTGTAGGAGCTGCCGATAGCAATGGTTTCTTGTTCCTCTACCCCGCAAATCCTTGGGAAATGTCCTTCAAACTGCGGTGCTGTCCATGAACTAGGCGAACTTGAGCATCATCGATAGCCTCTGTGTGTCACCGCAAAATCGGTGACTCGGACGTGCAAGTCCGATGGGGCACACAATCGCTTATGGCAATTCATCAGGCATTTTCCTATGCTCGCGGATCGTTATGGCGGCTGTGTGTGGGAGGCTTCCAAGCCTGCCGGATAGCTCCACCGGTCTTGCACACCTATGCACAGCTGCCACCACTTTCGAAGTGCGAGCGAAAACGGTGTCGGCTCCTAAAACATGGAGCAAGACCTAATGATCAAACCAACACCGAATCCCCCCGAAATTCCAGAAAACCCGGAAACCTCCCCCTACGAATCCCCCGATTCAAAGAAACTCCACGAAGCCGCCGAACGCGCCCTCGACCACCATTTCAAACCCACCACCCCACGCCCCAAACGCCTCGGCGGCCTGTTCGCCCTCTGCCCCAACGCTGACGCCGAAGCCCTCATGGCCAACGCCTCCGAAGACCTCCTGTCCATCAGCGCCTTCGCCGCCAACCTGGCCGACGACCTCGACGGCCCCCGCCGCTCGATGGCACTGGGCCTGAGCAGAATGGCGGACGGCGTGCGCTTGATGGTGGAAGGCACGCTCGATCACATTGAGTTTCGAGATTACCAAGCAAAGCCGTAGCTGAATGACGGGCGGAAAAAAGGGGGCGTTGAGTCCCCTTCTTCAGTGATTACGACTCACCACTGACAGCCCGCTGTTGGTGACGGCTCCATGTTGAAAGCGTGGTCAAACGAATACTTTTTTCCAGATTTGTAGTTTGTGTAAGTCATCCCATCCACCCGGCCGCCCTGAGTGACCATTTGATACTCACCTGTCAGCGCACCGTCAGCCACTTCAACCCAAGTCGTCGTGTACTGATACGGACGCCCATACAACAACTCTTCTTGTTCAGTACTGCGGTGAACCAGATCAATAGCTTTCTTCGAGGTGCTGTACCTGACCCCCGCTCCGCTCCATTTCAAAACGGAGTCGTAGTAGGTTCTGAATTCGAAATTGATGCTTTTGCCCTCTTTCGAGCGAAAGCAATAAACCTCCGCTTTGATCTCACTGTGGGCCATCAGTGGACAGAGAAGTAAAAACGCAGGAAGAAACACAGACAATGATTTCAAACCGATCAATCCTTAACGGTTCAGAGGTAACTGAAAGCGCATTCGCGCCGTGCAATAGACCAAATCTTCCCGGAGCACACGTTCGCTCATTTCGCAGTGCCCACTAGCGTATTGCTTAAATAGCGGATCATCGAGCTCAGCCCCTCCCAATCGCTCCATTGAGGCCACCATTTCCTTCTCCCGGTTCTCACCGGCCCCGGCCATTGCGGATGCCGCTTTGTAGAAGCCATCAATCATCATGCCAGTCTGTAGAGCAACCAATTCCCCCAACCGGGCATTGGTCGTTTGCACAAGGCACCCAAGCTTTTCGATGGGCGCCTCTGCACCGGGCAAGGCCGACTGATAGATATCCTCGCAATAGGCCTCTTTGAAGCGCACCCACTTTTTTTGCACATCGGTCAGTTGCTTCTTGTCGGTGGGCGCCAAACTGACCAGCGCTTTCTTGTATTGCTCATTCAGCACTGCATCGACTTTTTCGAAAGTCTGCTGACCGCAAATAATCATATCGGGATTGGAAAAGCTGTCGGGATTGCAGGCTTCCTGAGCATGCGCAGGAACCAGCAAAGCAGCCAAAGAAGCACTCGCAACCAGCCCAAAGAACGCCTTGAGTTTGATCATGATCCGGACACTCCGGCGCTGCGCTCAGCTACCCGAGCAGGAATTTTCGAAGCCTTTCCCGCGTCCGACATACGCGACGCGTATTGCTTGTACGCCGCCGATGCCCGCTCTTTATCGTTCGCACCCCAATAGCTATCAGCGAGATTCAGATAGGCAACTGTCCGGCCCGGGTTGTTGGCAATCACTGCATTCAGCAACTTAATCGACTCGGCGTAATACCCCGCTTCGCCGAGTAGAAAACCGAAGTCGTTGGACCAACCGGGACGCTGCGGATAGTAGTACTTTTCGACGATGTAGCTGTCGGGCGGGCACGTGTCATGCGAGCCACCGTCCATCAACGCGTAACTCATCGTATCCTTGAAGGAAAAGTCATCACCCTTTCGGTAGGCTGCCAGCGCCATATCCAACAGATCAGCAGAATCGACCGTCATCAGTTTTTTATAACCGCCCTGAGAGCCGCCAGTGTATGCAGCCCGCAACTTTTTAAGTGCTTCGAGGCCGTTGAACGAAGCCAGAGTGGTTGGGCCCAGCGTCTCAATCGGAAACTCCGCTACGCTCACAACCGAGCGATCGCAGGAGTCGTTATTGGCCACTTGCAGCACTTTTTTCAGCTCAAACTGCTTTGAGCCGTTATTGAAGGTGAACAAAAGATTGAAGTTATAAACCGGATTGTCTTCTTCGTTGGTTACCAGCGCAATGTAGTCCCCCGCGTCTACGAACCGCTGCTTGACCAGAGCCTCTTCCTCTAGTGGACTCACAACCGTCATGGCACCGGGCCGACCTTTGAAAACCCGAACGCTGAAACTATCCAGAAGAACAGACGAGTACTGACTCTTCGTCAGAGGCAACGCCTTGGACGTATCGAGCAATATGTCCTCATTACGTGCTTGCACCGGCGCAATCAATAACCGGTTGGACGCCTCGTCCGCATCTCCCGCCAGAATGAACACATTTTGCCGTGTCCCATCACCCAGCAGGCTCGCCGGGCTTTCCTTGAGGACTTGGGGCGCAGCGAGTGCGGGAGAACCCGGGACGATGACATAACAAGTAAGTACGCAGAGAACACTCTGCAAAACGCGTTTCACTTTCTTCGATCCTTGATTCATTCAGATGATGTCCAGATACGCCGCGGGAGAACCTGGCCGACTAGGAACCGGACTTAGGTGCGCCGCATTTCAGCTCTTTGATTTGCTCGTTCTGAATCGGAATTACACAGGCGAGGCGTTTTTCGCCGGTAGGACGAAGCTCTGTCAGGCTAAGCGTCACGTGCAAACCGTCGTCCGCAAAGACGTGATCCTCAAACCCGGCATAGCTATAACCCGACCTGAACGACTTGCCGTCAAAACTGCAAAAGCGCCTGGACGACAACACCCTCCAATTGCCGTCCGGCGCAAGAATTTGCACATCGAGGCACGGACTACCAAACGCGGTGACATAACGAGCAACGACATCACCAAAGCGTTGAGAGGCAGAGTTGGAAACCTTGGCGATATCGACCACTTCACTCGGATCATCCGGCGCGACAGCGTCCAGATAAGCGGCTCGCTCCAGACTCATTCTGGCGATGCAGTTATTGGTCAGCGTGGTATATGCCTTGGATCCGGTTTCAGTCTCTATGGCTTCGAGAGGGCATGTGGTGTCGCGCAACTTGATCCACGCGCGTTGCGAGTCTCTGGCCATGGCCATGTATGCCTTCGCTTGTTCAGGCTCACGCTTCCATTGAGACTCAAATCGAGTCATCAATAGTTTGTAGCTGGCATTGAGTTTTGCATCGGCGCTCTTGCGGTCGGCTTCCACGCATTGGTCGTATTGCCAGCTCACCGTAATGACTTTGCAGTTGTCCTCAGCGAGCGCGATTGAAGCGGACAGCAGGCCTAAGGACAACGCGATAAAGCGCACAAACATGTTCAATGTTTCGTTCCCTGAATGACGGCTCGCTCAACTGCGCGTTGAGGTATTTTCTGCGCCTTGCCGTCGGCGCTCATCGCGTCGCGGTACTGGCTGTAATAGCGCTGCGCTTCGTCTTTGCGATCAAGGCGCCAGAGTGAGTCGGCGATGTTCAACATCAGCACTGTGCGTTTACCGACGGCCTCAACGCCGCGATAAAACTTCAGTGCAAGCTCATCGTTACCGCCCTCGGCCAGGTAAAAGCCCAAGTCGTTATAGGCCTGAACATTTTGCGCCGGGGCATGACACGCCATGTAGGACTCCGGACTTAAATAGACCAGGCCCCATTCGATGGACTCTGCGCGAGACTGCGCCAGTTCGTTACTTGTGACATGTTTCAGCAAGTCCTTTGGAGACCTCGTCTCCAGGGCGGGAGTGAGCACATCGCCGTCTTCGGTAACCCATTGATTGCCCTTCCACTGCCCGACACAAAAAGTGGCCGAACGATCAGCCAACACGCAACCAGTCTCCATTGAGATAACCGTGCAATGCTGTTGCGACACCAACTTTTCTTCACCATTTTCGTCCGACAACATGCCGAATATCACTGGGTCGAGCAGCAAGGTTTTCTTGTCAGGACTGAGCATATTGGAGTGCCCATCGGCGCCAATATCGGCGCCAAAGAGCGGGAAGGTTTTGCCATTGGCGGTGAACCATGCGGTCGCCGAATCCACACCGGGCATCGTCCATTCTGTAGCCCGAAACGACACCGTGTGCCCGTCGACACCGACTATCGGCGGGTCCTCGGCAAAGGCGCTCATAGCGCTGCACAGACTGCCGATCATCAATACCCGCTTAAGGCTGCCCATAGTCGATCCTTTTAACCGAGGGACTTTCCGACTGCAGCTGCCTCTTGGTCACGCCATAAGCCTTGATCAGTTCTTCCCAGGACCCCTTCGAACCAAATGAGCGCTGATTATTATCGAAGCTGTATTGCTCCAATCGCCCCACTGTCGAGTAATACCCGTGCCATTCAGGACAGGCACCGCAACCGCCGTAGCCACCTATCGAAACAAGACTGCCCTTGGTTCCTTTCACACAATCCATCGCCACGACAACGTTACTCAGCATCTTCGCTTTCTTACCGTCAGACGTGAGCTGTGAAACCTTGTCGATGTTGCGGTGCAAGACTTTGCCGCCGATGTTGATCGTCTGGTCGGAGCAAACCGGGATGAGGTGGGTTTCCGCGTCATCCACCGTCACGGATCGGCAGGACGACACCATCACCACTTCAACGCCGCCACATTGCATGACATCGCGCTGGGTGTAGGCGTCCTTGGGAGCAGCGAAAGCTGGAAACGAGAGCAACAGCGAAAGGCTGCCCGCGAGTAGTCGGTTCATCCACTCATTCCTCATCAATTGACGGCGATTCCACGTTGGTCATGCCAAGCAGCCGGAACTCATTGTTTACGAATTCGTAGTACCGATCCCGGTTACGGTTTTCCAGGCGTTTTCCCTGGGTGTCTTCTTCACCATCGAGCGTGACGCCGGAAATGATGATCAAGCGACTATCGGGCAAATACGTCGTGTCGAAAGTGCTGCCGTCATAGGCATTCGGAAGACCGCCAACGACATCACCGGTCTGGGCGTCCAGCACTTCGCCACAAATGGCGCCGCCGCCACAGCCGAACCTGTACAGGATGTAATGGCCGGCGAAGTTGACCTTGCCTTGCAGGGCCTTCGCCCGGGTGCCGTCCATGACCGGGTTGCTTTGTTCCTGCTGCACCGGTTCATGGTTGGGGCCGCTGAAAACGGGGGTGACGGCGTAATCCTTGAAGTCGGGATCGGCGGCGAATGCCATGGAAGAGGCAGCTGATAGCAAGCTGCCGAGAACAATCGAAAATCCTTTCAAGTACTAACTCCATAACTGCAGTGGGAAACCGTTGGCTTACTCGGACTGACCTTCATAACGCTGTGTCTGCGGGTTGAATTGCCATAGATGACGCCGAGTTAACGCGTCTTTTCCCATGTAACTGATCTGGTCGCGCTTATCCCTGACGTAGGAATAGATTGCGATGTCTTTGAAGTCTCCGCCGTTCTTGGGCGGACCATCCAAGACCTTCACTCTGGCGAAATAATCTCCACCGACATGCTTCAAGTAACCATGGCACTGGATCAGGAAGGCGAAGGTTGAGTCACCCGCTGATCCGCGACTTGAGTAGGAGGTGAAAATGAAGTCTTCCTGACCGTCGTCATTGAGATCACCGCGGTACACAACCTTGCCGTACTCCACAGAAAATTGGTCCTTGTGGAGGCCGGAAAGTATGTCGTCAGGCTTGTTATCTCGACTCTCTGACCACTGAGAGAGAAAGTGCTTGGTATCAGACTCGGAATTGCACACATCCATCGCCATGCTCGCCATCGGCAACCAGGCCATACACATCAACGACAGTCGCTTCACTTCACATCCTTCGAATTCATCAATTCCAGCTCACCATCCCGATACAACACTTCGCACCCGATCCACGCCAGATCCACCTGCGGCATCACCGCCGAAGGCTTGCGCAGTTCCCGCAACAACGTCGAACCATGCGACAACCGCCCGCCCATTCGCGCAATCACCGCCCGCGCGGCCTGATAGTGCGCATGACGCCCCGGATCGAGGGTGTCTTCCAGCAAGATGTCGGCGCCAAGAATGCCCCTCACCTGCCCCGGGTAAATCATGAACCCGGTGGCCTGTTCGGCACCTTCGCGGCCGTCCTGCCAGAAGCTGCCGTCGCGCGTGCGGATGTCCGGGTGCGGCGCAAACCAGTGATCGCGATCCGCCAGCGGCATGGCGTGATGCAGGCGGAAGAAGATGCGCATCAGGTTGTCGCGATACCACTCGCGCACTTGCAGGTAGTAACCACGCAGGCCCGGCAGGCCGGTCGAGTGAGCGAGGTGAATCAGCCCTGACCATTGCGGGAAGGCCTGTAAGGGCAGCGCGTTCGACGCGGGTCGAGGTGTGGCGGGATCGGTCTCCCATGGCAGTCGATGGGGGCTGTTTTCCAGGTTGTCGTAAGCGGTGGGTGGTCGGCCCAGCCAGTCCCCGCCGCTGCTGGCCAGCGCCGTGGCGATGCACAGATTGCCCTGTACCACGAACACATAAAACCGGGTGAACCAGTCGGCCAGTTGCTGACCGTCAGCACCCTGGGCGACGAGGTCGGTCAGCTCTTTGTCGAAGCGCTGCAAGCCGTGTTCAAGGCTCAGCAAATGCCCGCGAGCGATACGCTGCATGCGCAAAAACAACGGCAGCGAACGCATCATCCGCAGCGGTCGCCACGGCAGATGTGGAGTCGCGCCGCCGACTTCACCGGCATAGTTGCTGGCGCTGATGCCCCAGTCGGCCAATCGTGCGAGAAACAGGTCGTTGTTGATGTAGGACGCGCCGCCAAATACCGCCGTGAACGGTTCGTTGTCCTGCAACACCCGCGCATCCCAACGGGCCATGATCGCCGGAATGCTCGCGGCGGCCCGGCGCTGGGCGTACTCCACCAGCACGCTGGGTTGCGGCGGCAGGATCTCGGCGATGTTGGCGGCAGTCAGGTGCCGGCGCCAGCCGTAGTCGCTGATCGGCCGGTATTGCAGCAGCCACAGTTGCGTACCGTCCCAGGCCCATTCGACATCGCCCGGCACATAGTGAAACACCCGCAAGACATCCTGGAGAAAGCGCCACAGCACGTCTTCGGCCAACCCATGGGTGGCCGTGAACGTGCCGCTGCGCCAGGCATCGCCGAGCCGCGAAAGCGTCGCTCGTTCCGGGCTGATCTGGCCGTCGGCAAGGGACTCAAGATGACCTTCAACCCATTCGAGTTCCACCGACAGATGACGCACAAACGCGATGCCCGACACCTGCGGCGTGATGAAGCGCTGCACCACCACTTCCTCGACACCTTCGACAGTCAGCTTGGCGATGCGCGCTGGCACGTTGGCGGCCGGCTCGCGCAGATAGGTCGTGCTCAAACCCGCATTCGCCGAGTCGGCCTGATCTTCGCCGTAACTGGAGGAACGCACCGCCCAGGTCGCCTGTGGTTGGCTGGCGAGGAAGGTCGGTAGTCGCGGATCGTTGCAATCGTTGAGAGTCAGCGCCGTCGGCACCGGTTGCCGGGCCAGTTCCGCCAGACGCAAACGCCCGCCCTTGGTGTGCGCGACGAAGCCGCGCTCGCCCGACTCCAGCCACTGCGCAAACTGCGCGGGCGCGTCGATCCACGGGTAATGACCCCAACCGGGTTTCAGGCTGATGGTCAGATCCGCGCGCGCAAGAATCGCCGACCATGCCGCCGCTTGTTCGATGCCAAGCACCTTGTCCTGATCGCCCCAGACCAGTTCGACCGGGTCGGTGATCCACTCCAGCAAGGGCAGCGCGGTGGCGGCACGGATCAGATCCCAGTGCGGCACAAACGCACGGCAGCGCGCATAACCGGCGCCCATGCGCTGGTACTGCGCGGGCGTCCAGGTCTGGTTGGAAAACTTGCGGGCGAACAGCGTGGGTTTGTTCGACAGCAGCCAGTGAATGGACTTGCGGATCGGCAGCGGTGACATCAGCGCCGGCAATCGACGCTGCCACAAAAAGGCGCCCACCGGCGCCAGCAACACACTGCGAGAAAAGTGCCCGGGCCGACGTTGCAGTGCATGCAGCACCAGCAACGCGTTGACCCCGACGGCCATGATCGCGCTGCCCTTTTGCGTCATCGTCAGCAAGGTCTGGGCGTAAGCCGCCAGATCCTCGCAGGGCGGCTGCGGGTTGGCGCCGAAGCCCGGCAGCTCCAGCGGCACCACGTCGTAACGCTGAAAATGCGGCAGCGCGTCATCCCACCAATCGGCGGCGCTGCCGTTGCCGGCCAGCAGGTACATCAGAGGCTTGCTCATGGGCGATCCTCAGGCCAGATCGCGCAGCGCGGCGTCGAGGGTCGGATAGCGGAACGTGTAGCCCGCCTCGCTCAAACGCTGCGGCACCACACGCTGACCGTCGAAGAACAGCTGAGCCATTTCCCCGGCCAACGCACGCACTGGCGCTGCTGGAATGTGGAACCACACCGGGCGCTTGAGGACCTTGCCAACGTTCTCGGCGAACGCTGCCTGACTGACCGTTTCAGGCGCGACCATGTTGTAGGTGCCGCGCAAATTTTCATCGTGGAAGGATCGAGCGATTACCTGAATCACATCGTCGCGGTGCACCCAACTCATGATCTGCTGACCATCGCCCATGCGCCCGCCGAAACCCAGGCGAAACGGAATCAGCAATGGCAGCAGCGCACCGCCCGGACCAAACACCACGCCGAGGCGCAACACGACCTGACGCACGCCAAACTGCGTGGCGGGTTGCGCCGAGGCTTCCCAACGCGCACAGAGCTCGGCCATGAAACCGTCGCCCCTACTGGCCTGTTCATCGAGGCTTTCACTGGCATCACGCACGCCGTAGAAACCGATGGCCGAGGCCTGAATCCACAGCGCCGGTTTGTGCCTGGCGTTTTTCAGCCAGGTCATCAACGCTTCAGTGGTGTTGACCCGACTGGCGATCAGTTGCGCCTGGCGCTCGGGACTCCAGCGCGGTCCCGCGACCGGTGCGCCGGCGAGGTTGATCACCACGTCGAAGGGTTCGTCGCAGCCGAGTTCGCTCAACGACCGCACACAGCGAACGCGACCATCGAACAGGGTCGCCGCTTTCAACGGATCCCGAGCCAACACGCTGACCGTGTGGCCGGCGTCGAGTAACTGATTGACCACGGCTTCACCGATAAACCCGGTGCCACCGGTGATCAGTACCCGCTTGTAGGCGCCGCCGGCAAACGGGTTGGATTTGCTCACGGCCCTTTCTGGCGGAGACTTCCGACGATCATGACGCAACAACCAGATCAGCGGCGGCAACAGCACCAGCAGCGCAAAACCGTCGAGCCACAGATGCGACCAGACTTGCTGTTGCGCCGAAAGCCACATGTCCTGCGGCGCCCATAACAGCACGCCCGCCATCAACCATCCCCAAATTGCGGGAGCTCTAAGACGGTTGCCGAGATGCACCAACGCGAGCATGTACAACGAATAACTTTGCAGCGTCGCGCCGAACAGTGCGAGCCACCACACCTGCTGCTCGTGGCCGGCGGCGGGAACCGCATCGGCGCCCCAGAAGGCGAGTTCGAGGGTGTGCAAATAGCCGTCGAGTAATCCGGAATGACCGGCCCAGGTCAGCGTGAGACCGGCTAGCACATGTACGATTGCCGCGGCATACAGCCAAAGCACCATCGCGGAGCGAAGAGAGAAAGAGGGGGCTGGCATTCCGTGTCCTGAGCGTATTCCTTGAGGGCGGGGAGTTTAAAGGAAAACCGTCCGGCTTCGGGGGCAGTCAGAGGCAATAACTGGGTTTGATTTCAGTGGTGGAATTTTTCTTCAGATGTTCCAGACCGAAGTTCGCCCCTTCGTAACCCTGGGCGAGAGCCAATTGAAAGCAGGCCATGGCTCGGGAGGGGTCTTTGGTACCCCACTCGCCGCTCGCAAAGGTCGATCCCAACTTGCTGATCGCGACGGCATTACCCATTTTCACAGCGCCGATCAGCGCTTGCTCTGCGAGCGCGGGATTTTTGCAGGGCCCGTCGAAGGTAAGCTCGTTGCCGTCACAGTAAAACTCGGAAAGCCCCATCGCACCGTTGGGCAACGTAGTGGCTGCTGCTTTGAATAACGACTCCAGCGTGTCCGTCGGCACCTGCGGCGCCATACCCGAGAGACTCAGAATGGCAGCTTTGTAACTGGCGAGTGGGTCTCCAGAGCGTGCTGCGCACAACAGGTTTTCCAACGTGGCTTCAAACAACTCGACCGTGAGCGGTTGATCTTCCGGAGCCCCCAATGCTTCGAACGCCTCGGCACGTTGGTAACAGAAATTCTCTTCCTTGCTCAGCTTGGGCTTGCTCGCAACGACCAGATCTTTATCACTGATCGACCAGTCTTCAACGCCTTCAAGCACCCAACAGGCCTGCCGCGAAAAGTTGAATACTTTGACGTGGCTCCAACCTGCGCGCTTATCCACAACGATGGAATGGCTATCGTCGAGCTCTTGTATCTTGACTCCCAGAATCTTGCGGGAGGGGATGGGTGCCATTAACGGATAGCCCAACTCGGCACCTTTCACACCCGTAACGATCGGTTCGAAATGACCGGCTTCGGCTGTCGGTTTCAACGCGAGCGATTTGACCGTCATCGCCGTAAACCTGCGTTGTGATTGGCTATCGGCAGAAAATGCTGCAAGGAACGGCATGAAGTCGTCAGATGGGCACGCAACGCTTTTATTGGATGACTGCTCAGGTTGTCCAGGCGCGATCTCGTCCAGATACGCCGAGCGCTCGCGGCTCATTCTGGCGATGCATGAGTTGACCGCGAACACATGCGCCGGCATCCCCGTCTCGATC
The DNA here is from genome assembly GCF_058801265.1 of Pseudomonas sp. GW822-FHT03F08. Classification (NCBI taxonomy): domain Bacteria; kingdom Pseudomonadati; phylum Pseudomonadota; class Gammaproteobacteria; order Pseudomonadales; family Pseudomonadaceae; genus Pseudomonas; species Pseudomonas sp. GW822-FHT03F08. The sequence goes on from NZ_JBXANC010000001.1 coordinate 497,710, forward strand.
TCGAATGCCTCCAAAGGGCAGTTCGCATCGCGCAATTTCAACCACGCACGTTGCGACTCTTTAACCTTCGCCGCGTAATCCGCGCCCAATGCCGGATCTGCTCGATAGTCAGACTCAAGCCGCGCCATCAATTGCTTGTAGCTGACGTTCAACTGCGTATCGGCAGCCTTCTTCGCTGCCTCCGAGCAGGGCACCATTTCCAGGCTTGAGGTGACTTGGCTGCAGTCATCCTGCGCGTACACCGCTGAAACAGGCAGCAACAGGGCCAGCAGGGTAAAAACAAAACGTTTCACTGTGTTCTTCCTTGAGTCATTCAGGCTTTGCGTTTGGCGAACCGGGTGACGCATTGCTTGGCTATGTTCATTTCCCAATAGGTGCTGAGCAACGCTTTACGCTTTTTGTCGACGCGCAAATTAACGAAACCATCGCCACAGTCCGGCTGCAATTCTTCGAACGTGCCGGTTTTGGCTTGGTAAATGAACACCCGGTAGTAGTCGTAAGTGCCCATTCCGTCATCAAGCTGCCAGATCGCGAAATCCTTTACTCCGTCAAAATTGAAATCATCGACCTGCACATGGAGTTCGTTTTCAGCTTGAAAATCGATTGTCCGCGACTCGTTATTCGTTTCGCCTTTAACCGCGACGTTCAGCGTGGAGCCTTCGAGAACCAGTGTTGCTTCGACGCCTTTGGTTGGGCTGAACGTAGTGGTTTCGGCTAACACCGGCATCGCCCACAGCAGGCCGAGCAGTGATACTGCTAGAGTTTTTGATCTCATGTGTTCGCCCTACTCCCACTTGCATCCGGACTCCAAAGAGGAGTCGACGCTAGTGTTATTTCCGAAATAGTAAACCTTGCCGTTGGACTTCTTCGTGTACGTCATCGAGACGATCTGTGTCCCTTGAGTCACGAACTCGTAGGTTCCCGCGACCTTGCCGTTGATGACTTCAGACCACGTTGTGGCGCTCTGCCAAGGGGCGTCGGCGCCGAGCATTTCGTTCTGGGTGTCCGTCAACACAATGGAAATTGGCTCGCTGGACTTGGCGTACTTGACGAAGCCGCCAGACCATTTGCTGGAGGCATCGTAAAAGGTACGGAACTCAAACTTTACCGGGCTGGATTCAGAGAGTTCGAAGCAAAAGGATTCGCTGGTGACTGCGCTGTGGGCTACCAGCGGGAAGAGGCTGGATAGAAGAAAAAGTACTTTTTTCACGTTCATTTCCTTATGAGAGATCGGGGGCACGGGCCTATTCCGATCCCGCTACACACTGACCGTCCCGAAGATTAGGAGCCAGTGCACGATTTCCAAACTGGTACCAACGCGCAAGCGACTGACTTTCGCAATAAGCGTTTTTTTCGGCATCGTAGTAAAACGCGACCTTGTGGTTGACCATCGCACCCAGGTTGGGGACAAACAACTCGACGGCGAACACGACATCGGGTAAAGCAGTTTTTCTGTCCGACATCAGCGTGGGTGGCCCCAGAAACTTACAAGGCACGCCGTCAAAAGGCAGATCCAACCGGCCGTCTTGATACCTGTAAATCGCGCAAATACCATTCGGATCTTCAATCACCACGGCAGCTATCGTTCCACCGCTCCAGTTCACCACGCCATCTGCAATGGCGCGAAAACTCTCGGCAGGCATTTGGTCTTCCTTTGTGAGTGCAGCGACCATCGCGGTGGGCATTGTATGGCTTGTACTGACACCGGCTGGCGCTGCGTTTGCGGACAACGCCCACGTCAACGCCAGGAACAACAGGGGAACGACTTTCACTCTGAATCTCCGATGGCATGGCTGACCGATATGCAATGCACGACCCTTACTGCGCCGTACATTCAGGTTCTGCGAGATGTTCACCATCAACGCGGAATCTGCATAATTCGGTAGTTTCATTCACTCCAACCAGCGACATCAGCTTGAAGGTCAACTGCAATTCGGTGTCGGAAAACGTGGCCTTATCCAATGAGACGTCGGTGAAGCCGTTGTTAAAGTTCTTCCCTTCAATGTCGCAGAACTCCATCGAGTCGCTCGCTGCTCCTTGTCCCCCAGGCTTGAGAATCTGAATATTGACGCAGGGGCTATCGAACGTTTGGTAATAACGGACCAGTTTTCCGGAAACGTAAGCGACATCGGCTTTGTATATATCGACGACCGGCCCTCGTGCGTTGCCTGCAAATGCACAACATGAAAAACACAAAACTGAAAACAGCGACAATCCTTTCAAGACTCACCCACTCCATAAACCTGTTGATCAAATGCTTTAGTTCACTGTTTGCTCTTGTCCGGAGCCATAGCCAATTGACGGGCTCGCTCTATCGTCGCGCGAATCAAGCAGGAGTTCGACCACTCCCCGAAAACCGATTTAGACGATTTCGGCTCAGGCAGACACTCCGCATCGCGAAATTTCATCCAGGCCCTTTGGGTTTCTCTCAGACCTTTCTGTGCATTTTCGTCCAACCGTTCCATGCGCTCCCGGTAAACGAGGTTGAGCAGTGCATCCGTATCCGTCACAACCAGATCAAGCGCTCCACTCGACGCAGTTGGCCACACAACGTCCGCCAACGCCTGCTTGGTTTCGTTGTTCCAATTGTAGAAACCGTTCTCTTCAATCTTCAGCCAGGCAGAGCGCCTATGATGATTGGTCGGATCGGTCGCACTGACTTCAGACTGGTAAACAATCTCCAGATAGATCGGGTCGGTTGAGCGCTGAGGATCATTCAGCAGCGTTTGGCGAACGATGGCCCGTTGTTTTTTGCTCTCGGTGATTTCAATCGAAAAGCATGGGTCCGGGCCGGGGCGATCGGCTGACTTAACCCTCTCCAGACACTCTTTACGAAGGGCCATCGAGGTATCACCCGGCCCCCCTCCTACGTCGAGAACCCTGACGAGCAGTCGTATTTCTGGATCTTTGGAAAAATCCGCCTGAAGCACGGTCGCAATCATAGTTCCTTCTGCTTTCACAACCGAAGACAGCAAAGAAAAAGCCACAACAAGAATAAATCTAAAATTCATAATCCTTTGATATCCGAAAAAAACACAACAGAAAACTAGAACTTGCTTGAATCTAAATACATTGAACAAATCTATTTAAACGCCGTACCTAAGTCAAAGCCACTGAGCGCAACACCACAAATAAATCTGTCACCTTTTCTCACTAAACCATACCGCAATACATAAATAAGGACAGAGCAATAAACCGAACCAAATCATTCGACCTAGTAAAGCTGAACAAAAATGGGACGAAGCTATAGCAACGATCGGGACAGATTTATTCCCCCCCAAGCCAAGTCCAAGACCGCCGAGTAAAAAAACAAATCTTCCCATTAATACAACAGATAAATTTGCCTTCTTTGATTATTTGCTATTTAACATTACATTCCGCCTCACTAAGCACCTCACCTTCAACTTTAAAACTGCATACTTCAACAACATCTGCACCTTCAGTCAGAGGCATAAGTTTCATGATGAGCGAAAGACCTTCCTTTGAAAACTCCCCACGCTCCAAAATAACTTCAGAAAAGTCATCATTAAAACTTTTCCCTGAGATACTGCAGAATTTTTTTGAATTACTGGCTCCCCCCCCTCCACCAGGTATCAAAATCTGAACCATAATGCAGGGGCTAGCAAAAGTCTGATAATAGCGTACCAACTTACCAGCGACCATGGCCGTATCCGCTTTATATACGTCCGTTGTGACCTTTTTTTCCTCTGTAGCAAATACACAACAGGAGAAAGCTAAGCCAATCAATAGCGCAATATTTTTCAATTTCAACCTCATAGATAGTTTTTTCGTGCAGAGAATCTGGCAGCAGGAACACCAGGCCAATTATTTTCAAGGGACATAACCGTCTTCAACTCAGCTTTATTATTTTCAACAAACGGTCGCTGAACAATTATCCTTGATGAAGGCTTATAATCGCCACGATAAGTCAAGTCCACGATCATATCTTGGATCTTTGTATCAACAGCATCCCAGTTCAGCGGACCATAGTGACCGACGTTGAAAGACTGCTCAGAAATCGTTATGACATAATTTTTCATGATTTCATATACAGAAACAAACAATTTATATTGCTGTTTACGCGTGATGAATGTCTTCCGAATTTCAGGACTGGCGTTATTAAGATATTCCCGTGCAGCAGTACCGCTTAGACCTTTTGCTCCAACCAACCAACTCAACAATGGCTCTGGGATACCTACTGCAGTTAGATCACTCATTGGATCTGATTTTTTACCAAGATCATATCCTCTTCCGATCGTAATACCGGATGCTCCGCCAGGCCAATGTGCTTTTCGACTGAAATACATATGCAAAGAATTCGACGAATCCTCTATATCATTACCTTCCACATCAAAAGTCAGTTGTCCCCTCTCAACTTTTAGCCACTTCAGATCATTATCATCCTCCATCGCGAGAAAATTTGAAACGAAACCTATAGGGTGGAAATGGTAAATCAATCCCGTACCCGCTGGGGTTTTATCAGCCAACTTATCCCAGAAGATGAATGAATCTATTCTTTCCTTTTCATGCTTCAGTAACTTTTCAGAATCTTCTAGGAGAGTGTCCAATCTCTTCCACTTCTCTGATTTTGTATCATCCTTCCACTCCGTAGGATGGTGTGCTACTAACTTTGTCCAATGCTGCCGTGTCTCCGTACTTTTCAATGCTTCAGCAAGCTCAGATGGATCTACCTCTCCGTCGTGGTTTTTGTCTATTTTTTTCAAAAGATTTTTAAAAAAGTCAGGCATATCATTGGGATCAAGAAAGCCGTCAGCAGCGGAATTGCTCTCCTCAACCAGCTGAAACCCCATTTTAGTCCAATCGTGTGGAGTGATAAATTTTGCGTCAGATTTTTTCACCAACCCAGAAATCGGTTGATCTTCATCACTCACGGAAATCTCATACCAATCCTCATTGCCTTCCTTTATAACCGGCACCTTGCCTAGATCAATAGCGTGCTCTTCTTTTAAAGGATCACTCGTTCCAGTAGCAGGAGATTTTTTCTTAAGCCGTGCACCTTTCGGCAAATGTAAATACTGACGACCGACTTTTAATGCAGCGATATTATCTAGAAAGTCTTTTATTTCAGCCTGAGCTGTAAACAGTTCAACATGAACTTGAAATTTACTATCCGTAAGACCACTTTCATTTAATAAATTTTCAGCCTTACCTAAATAACCAATCGGATCACCGGCCTTGATGCCGATACTAGTCGTGACAACTTCAAAATTTGTAGGAGTGAGCGACTCCCATTGCGTGTACTGACTATCCTTCTCGCTTTCGATAATCGCCCAAAAATTACTTGGTACAGCCCCATTATCATTCCAAATACTGGCATCCACTGGGGTGCAGGGCGCCATACGCCTTAGTTTATTTCCGACCACTAAATTCACTACATCTTTGCTATCGAACTCAATGATACTGCCTACTGTGATTTCTCGATTGCTTGCAATGCGTGCACCTGCAGGTTGCCCGTTCGCAGGGTTCGTCGGCGCATCGAACATAGCTAAACGCTGAGTGGTTTTAGCTTTTACCTTGCCTTGCCAATATTTCGGTTTGGCGCGCTCGGGTAGCACATCTGCTACCCAAATAGCATTGTGACTAGAGTTTTGATATGGTTCATTATTTTTTAAGTACGCAAACCATACCTCTTGCCCTGCTTCGCGAACTTTTGTTGATCCATGCTTTACACTACCGGAGAGTATTTTCCCCTTAGCGTAGGTAATATTTTCAACTGAGCGCTTTTCCAAAACCTCAAGCTTTGTGTGCTTCGCTAACTTTCCTGGATATGGAAAATTATTCGTATCGGGAAAGTCATCATACGCCTTAAAATCATTTACAGTCATCGTCACTATCGGATTTGGCTTTTCATTGTCCGCTAGAGGATAGTGCTTATAAGGCAAAAGATGCATATATAAGCTATAGAAAACCAGCTCGTTTTGCTTTCCTTTGTTTGGCCCATCTTCAGGATTTGGCGCAGATTTGTATTCATGTCGCACGAGACAGAAGGAGCTGGAATAATCCAGTTTTTTAGCCGTTTCTCCTGTGCCGAATGTCGATTTTTGATAGTCCTCGTTAAGGCGATAGGCCACGACTTCACCATCAGCCATACAACGAATCGGTTCGTTCAAAATACATTGGGGTGCGCCCGCATCGCTGATGTGAATTCCACCGTGCCAGAACTTGTTACTTCCCAACAAATAATGCCCGGATGTTTCATTCTCAAGCAACTTGTATACTTCTTCCGCATCAGAAAACTGTTTACCGTCTGCTTTTCGAAATGGATATTGAAAGTTTATTAGCGGCACTGTTGTAGATGGAGCAGGTGCAGGTGCAGGTGCAGGGTTTGTACCTGTTCGAAAACTTTCCTTTGCTCTTAAGAATTTTGTAGCTTTCGGCCAATAGTGGCTGGGTGGTTTGGGGCCAAATATTGTTATCGCTGGCCCTGTACTATTTTGAGCACCGAATATATGCCCAACTTCTGTAGCAGGGTTGTAGTCCTCTATAATCCCTGTATGAAAAATCGGATCACCTGGTTTGTTAGGAGTGGCATTGATCCATAAGGCGATATCACCTCGCTTTACGTTCTGTGGCTCAATCATTGTGTAGTAACTGGAGGTATCCATGTTACGGGTGTCTTCATATGGAATATTATATCCAGCGCCTGTCAGCAGCAGATTTACCATATGAGAACAGTCAATTTTTTTCTTACCGGCGGCGTTCGTTTGAAAACCATCACCGCCCATTTTGTAAACGTAGTCGCCACCGGTGTAGTTACTTTTTAAATCAAGTGGTTCAGTCATTTCTGCTTCCTGCAAATTAGTAGCAATAGCTGCTGGCTTCAGCTGATTGCGCTTTCAATCGATTAAAATTTTTCAGGGCAGTTTCATTACCTTTATCCGCTGCCAAGCGATAGCACGCTAGTGCTCTTGATAAATCCCGAGTTACTAGCCCTCCCGTTTCGAAGGAGTAACCTAAATAGTTCATTGCATCCCTCGATCCCATTGAGGCAGAACGAATAAGTTCTTTTTCGGCCTCATCGGGGTGTTGGCACGCACCTTCAGCAGATGGGTTGTTTCCGTAACAATAAAATGTCGATAGAGAAGCGGCGCCATCCGCCAGGGTTGTTGCCGCAGCCTTGAAAAGCGACTCAACCTTGCCTGTTTCCAACTGCGGTGCCATGCCAGAGAGACTCAAACTCGCAGCATCCAAACTCGCCTGAGGATCCCCCGAAGCAGCGGCGCAAACATAGTTTTCCAACGCTGCCTCGAAAAACTCTCCTGTCAGATAATACTTTTCCAGTCCACCTAGACCCTCGAAATTCCGCGCGCGTTGATAGCAGATGCTCTCTGCCGTACTCATGGTCGGAGAACCCGATATAACAAGGTCTTTCTCGCTAATCGACCAATCCTCAACGCCCTCCAGAACCCAGCACGCCTGGCGAGAAAAGTTAAAGATCTTGATGTTGCTGTTACCTGCACGCTTATCAACAACGTTGAAATGACTGTCGTCAACCGCTTCGACTTCGACACCTTCTGTCTTGCCTGTGGCTACGGGTGCCATCAGTGGAAAGGCCAATGTCGAGCTGTTGACTCCCGTCGTTTGCGGTTCAAAAACCCCGTGCTCACCAACCGGTTTCAATACCAGCGACTTCACCGTCATCGCAGTCAACCGTTGCTGAGTTTCAGCATTCGCAGAGTACGCCGGCAGGAACTGGGAAAAGTCCTCAGACGGACACTCGTCCGCGTAAGCGCTGCCATGAAACAGGCTCAGCAGCGAGGCGGTGAAAGCAGCTACCGCGAAGCCATTCCTCTTCTTCAAAAAACCATTCATGTCGATCACTCAGAAAACACAAAAAAAGCCTTCGGCTTAACCTTCTCAGGCGGCGCATTCAACAACGCCTGATCCATCAAACTCCCCGCCTTATCCTTATCCGCCGCCCCCGGCAGCACCGGCGGTTTAATCCCGATCCCGGTCCCCGAGCCAGCCGAACCGCCAGCATTAATCTTCACCACCGGCCCAACCACGGTCACACCACCGCCATCGAGCTTGATGAAACTGCCGCCGCCGAGAATCGTCAGCTCAGTCCCCGCCTCAATGACAATCTTGTCCCCAGCCTTGATGTGAATCTCTTTCCCTGCACTGGTCAGTTGCGCAGTCCCGAGCTTCACATGCTGGCTCTCGCCAATAGTCAGGTGGTCGTCCATCCGCGCTTCGATCTTGCGGTCGCTGATGGTGGTGCGGTGTTCTTCGGCCTTGAGTTCGGTGTAGGTGTTCTTCACCACGGTGTCGTGGCGTTCATTGCCGACGCGAATCTTTTGGTCGTGTTCGACGTTTTCATCCCAGTCGCGCTGGGCGTGGATGAAGATTTGTTCGGCGCCTTTTTTGTCTTCGATGCGCAGTTCGTTGTAGCCACCGCCGCCCGGGGAGCTGAGGGTTTTGAAGACGCTGCGGGTTTTGTTCGCCGGGAGGGCGTAGGGCACCGGGTTTTCCTTGTGGTACAGGCAACCGGTGACGAGGGGCTGGTCGGGGTCGCCTTCGAGGAAGGTGACGAGGACTTCCATGCCGATGCGCGGGATGGAGATGGCGCCGTAGCGGTCGCCGGCCCAGGAGCTGGAAACGCGCAGCCAGCAGCTGGTTTTGTCGTCGGCCAGGCCTTCGCGGTCCCAGTGGAATTGCACTTTGATGCGGCCGTATTGGTCGCAGTGGATTTCTTCGCCTTTGGGGCCGGTGACCATGGCGGTCTGGCTGCCGAGCACGCGGGGTTTCGGGTGTTCGAGGGCCGGGCGGTAGAACACGTCCCATGGAGTGGCGAGGAAGGTGTTGCGGTAGCCCTGGTGGAAGTCGTCCTTGTTGTCGGTGGTGTCGCTGGTGACCGACTCTTCGAGGACTTGCGGCTGTTTGCCTTCGTGGAAGATTTCGGTGAGCAGCCACAGGTCGTTCCACTCGCTGCGCGGGTGGTCGGACATTTCCATGAAGTGGCCGCTGACGAGTCTGGTCTGATCGCCGCGACCTTCGGCCTGACGATAGTCGGCGCGGTGGCGTTCGAGGGCGCGCTGGCTGAGGAACTTGCCGCGCGCGCGGTCGATGAAGCGGCCGGGGTAGTCGTAGTCTTCCAGATCCGGTTCGGTGCTCTCGCCATCAGGTTTGTAGGCAGCTTCCATTTGCAGGCGCGGTTTTTCGAAATCGTAGTCGCGGCGGGTGGTGCGGCTGGTGCGGGTTTCCAGGCGCAGCCGGAAGCCTTTGATCACCGGCTCTTCGGCGACCATGCCGCTGCCCTGTACGTACGCAGTGGGCTGGCCGAGATTCGGGAACACGGTCTGGTCATCGCCAAACACCAGCAGGTGACCTTTCGGGTTGTGCTGGAAGTGGTAGTGAATGCCTTCTTCTTCGCACAGGCGCTGGACGAAGTGCAGATCGGTTTCGTCGTACTGCACGCAGTAGTCGCGATCCGGGCATGGCTGGCTCAGCTGGAAACTGTAGGCGTTGCCCTTGATGCCGTGCTCGTCGAGGATCAGCGCGATGATTTTCGGCGCCGACATCTGCTGGTAAATGCGCTGGTTGGTGCGGTGATGCAGGTATTGCAGCTGCGGCACCAGCGAGACCTTGTAGCGGGTCAGGCGCTTGCCGGCATCGCCCTGGGCGACGCGGTAGATCTGGCCATGGATGCCGGAGCCCTGTGGATCGAGTGCCAGGAACGCCTGTTTGTGCAGGAGCTTTTCCAGGTCCAGATCCGGGTTTTCGCTGACCAGTTCCAGGTCGAAACGGAACGGCTGGCTGATGCCTTCGGTGCCGGTGAACGACAGGACTTGCAGGTCGCCCACGTAGTCTTCAACGGTAAGGCTGAAGTGCGTTTCGTTAGCTGGGTTGAACATAGTGTGCTCCCTGTTCGAATGTCATCCGTTACGCCCGCAGTCGCAAACGCTGCAGCCAGGACGAAGTGGCGCCCAAGGCGTCACGCAATTGGTCGGCAGAAATGTTGCGCTCTGCCGCGTCAAAGGCCAGCGCGGTGCGCAGCGCGGGCCAGCAGTGTGTCGGCAGATGTGCCGGGGCTTGCAGTTCACGATCCAGGTGTTCGTCACGGGCCTGGGTCGAGGGCAAGCGGCGGAACGGGTGTTTGCCGCCCGCGAGTTCATAGATCACGCAGGCCACGCCGTACACGTCCGCGCTGGCAGACAACGGTTGGCCCTCAAGCAGTTCGGGGGCGGCGTAACCCGGGGTCCAGGCGTTGAAGCGCTCGCGGCTCAGGTGCGGCAGGCCGGGCAGGATGCCCTCCTCGGCTTGCCCGAGACCGAAGTCGAACAGGCGCACGCCGTCTTCGCAGAGCATGACGTTGCTCGGTTTCATGTCACCGTGCAGCACGCCGCGACGGTGGGCGTAGGCCAGCGCGTCGAGCAGCGGCAGCGCGATGTCGCGCAGTTCTTTCCACGGCAGGCCCAGCGGCCGCTCGCAGAGCAGTTTGTCCAGGGTCAGGCCACGCATGAGTTCCATGGTGATGAAGGCACGCTGGCAATCAGTGTCCACTTCGAACGTGTGCGGTCGCAGCACGTTGTCGTGGCGCAGGCGTCGGGTCAGGGCGAACTCGCTGTAGAGCAAGGCGCTGGCGTCCGGCGACTCGGCAAATTCTTCGCTGAGGATTTTCAGCGCAATGTAAGGATCAGGATCGCCGAACTGTTCGTGCAGCAGATCCCGGGCCCGGTAAACCGCACCCATGCCGCCGGCCCCGAGCAGACGCTCGAGGTGATAGCGGCCGGCAAGTACGTCCGGCAGTGCACCGATGCTGGCCTTGGTTGGCGCCAGCAAAGGCTCTGCCTTGTTTTCCTTGGCGAAGGCGAAGTAGGTCAGGTTGTTGGCCTGCTCTTCGCTCATCAACAAGTCGTCGACTGAGGATTCGATTTCAGTCATTGGCGGATCACCACGGCAGTCAGATTGTCGCGAGCGGCACCCCGCAGGGCGCCGTCGAACAGACGTTCCAGCGCCACATGCGGCGCCGCCAGGCTGAGAGCATTGCCGAGGGCATCGCTGCTCAGGCCTTGATACAAACCATCGCTGCACAGCAGGAATACGTCGCCCGGATAGACTTCGAGCTCCAGCACATCCAGGGTCAGTTGTTCCGCCGCGCCGACCGCCCGGGTCAAGGCCTGGGCGGCCGGGTGCGCCGCTGCCTGTTCGACGCTCATCTGTTGCTCGTCGATCAGTTGCTGCTGCAGCGAATGGTCCTTCGACAGCTGATACAGACGCTGCCCGCGCCACATGTAGCAACGACTGTCGCCGGCCCAGATGCAGGCCGCGCGATTGCCGTCCACCAGCAGCGCCACGACGGTGCTGCCCATGATGCTGTCGTGACGCCCGGCGGTGACGGTCAACTCTTGCCCCAGGCGCCGGTTCAGCCAGTGCAGGCACTGGCGGATGGCTTTGAGGCGTTCGTCGAAGTCTTCGTGCTGCGGCAGTTCAGCCAGGCTGGCGACGATCAACTGGCTGGCAATGTCGCCACCCTGATGACCGCCCATGCCGTCCGCGACCACCCACAGCCCATGCTGCGGGGTGTCGAGGAAGGCATCTTCGTTGCGCGACCGCACCTTGCCCGGGTCGGTTCGCGCCGCGCTGCGCCAGGGACTGGCCACCAGCATCAGAGCTGCACCGGCATACGGAAGGTGCGCATCACGCCCATGTCGAACGGGTTCGGCGTGCGCTGGCTGGTCAGCAGGTAGTTGGCGCGCAGGCCACCCACGTCGGCTTTCAGCACCAGCACGTCACGACCGGTCAGGTATTCGGTCTGCATCAGGTCGAACAGACGGAACAGCGACCACGGGCCGGAGTTCTTCTCGATACCGATCGGGCGACCGGCCATCTTGTCCATGACCAGGCTGGTGCGACCGTCTTCAGCATCGGTCGGCCACTTGAAGTTCATCGGCAGGATCGGACCGTGGCGGTATTCCATGGTCTTGTCGCCGAACTTGAACTCGGAACGGCTGACCGCCGGATCGAGGGTGTACGGCTCAAGCTTGAACTGCACGGTCGGCTCGGCCGGGTTGATCGAGAAGAAGCTCTGGCGAATGTTCAGTGCAGCCGCCATCTGGTCGAGGAAGACCTTGGACACCGGCAGGCTGCGACCGTCGATGCTGCGCATCCGGTAGCTGCCCGGATCACCGCTGACGAATGGACGCATGTAGCTGTCGAAGAAGCGGTCGATGGTGCCTTGAGCCCGGAAGAACTCGCGGAAATCACTGATCGCCACATCGCTGGTGCTCGACGCGCTGAACGGGTAACGCTGGTTGATGGTCTTGCCATACACGCTGTACAGCTCGCTCTGATAACGGCCGTTCAGATATTGGTAGGCATCGTTGAGCACCAGGCGCCACGAGTCTTCGGCCAGCACGTTGAACCACACGCTCAGCGGACGCGGCAGACGACCCGACGCATTGCGCAGGTTGGTCAGCGCATCACGCTGGCCGCTCATGCGGGTCTTGGCCAGTTCGAACGCGGCTTGCTCCGGCGTACTGGAACGGGCGAGGCCCGCCAGTTGCAGTTGCAGGTCGTTGAGCGCGGCGAATGCCGGGGTCAGGTCAGCGGCCGGGCCGTTGTTGTCGTCGAGCAGTTTATGCAGCGGTTCGAAACGACGTTGCAGGGACTTCTTGGCGGTGTCCGGCAGGTTCTTCGCCACGTTCATGGCCGAAGCCTTGTCCGCGACAGCGGAAGCGAGTTTGCCGACCTTGCCCAGTTTGCCCTTCTGCCCCGCCAGCGCATCGGCGGCGTCACCGGCTTCATCCACCGGCTCAGGGGCTGCCTGGAAGCGGGTGTTTTCGCGCACTTCAGTCAACAGCGCCAGCACCGGCGAGTTGGCCGAGGTCAGGCCCGCCAGTTGCTCGGCGCCTTCACCGGCATCGCTGATCGGCGGCAGTGCCACCTGGCCAACGGCCTCGCTCCAGTAGTTGGCATAGTCGCGGAAGTACAGTTGCTCCAGCTCGACCATCAGGCGACGCAGATCCATGTCGCTGATGCCCGCGCCTTCGCCCAGCACCCAGTTGTCACGCAGGATGTCGGTCACCAGCGCCGAACCCTGTACCGAGAAATACTGCTGATAACCGGTCTGGGTGTAGAAGCCCGGGATCACGTATTCGGTGCCGATGAACAGCGAGCCCTGCGGGCCGAGATGTTGGCTGAAGCGATAGTCCGGCAGGTTGCGCGCCTGCTCACGGAGCATGCGGTAAACCACGTTTGCCAGCGATTCACTGCGCAGAACCTGACGCGCCTGAGTCACCAGTTGCTCGTTGAGCGGGTAGATAAACGGCAGCTTCAGCAGACGCTCAAGGTGCGCGTTCAAACCGTTCTGCACCGCGGTGTTGCCGGTGTAGCGCTGCGACCAGTCGGTGGCGACCCAGTCCTTGAGCCATGCCGCGTCGCGACGATCCTTCATGTTCAGCATCAGGTACGCGCGCAGGCTGTTGATCAGCTTTTCGCGGTCCTTCATGTTGGCGCGGATCTGGCCTTCGAGCATGGTTGCAACTCGTGGCAGCAGTTGCTTTTCAAGCTCGCGCTCGTACGCTTCCTTGACCACCGGATTGACGTCCTGGCCCTGATACAGACCAACGCGCTCGTGGTACGCAGCGTCGCCCTTCTTCGGGAACACCTGAGTCGCGGCGTAGCTGGTGTCGAGGGTTTTCAGCGTGCCCATGGCGTCATCGCGCGGCGACAGTGCCGTGCGTTGCTGGGTCCAGTTCTGCGCCAGATTGCGCAGGTTTTCCAGACGCTCGTAGTTGGCCGAGAAACCACCGGCCCAGAGCATGCCGAACAGCGCCAGTGCACCCAATGCACCGACGTACAACGCACGCTGGCCCCAATGGATACGGCTGCGTTCGCGCTTGTCCAGACCGGCCAGATCAGCCTCCGGGAAAATCACCCGGCTGAGCAAGTGGTGGATAAAACGCGAACGACCGCTGCGCAGCGTCGGCAGCACGCCGGCGCTCATGCCCAGACTCGCGCCGATGCCGGCGGTGGTCGAATCCATTTCGTGGGTCAGGTGCGGTGCGCTGGTCAGGTAGAAACCACGCAGTTGCGTCGCACGCTGGTAGCGGTTGCCGGTGAACGCCATGTCGACGAACAGGCACAGGCGCTCGCCGATCTGGCCCATCTGGTGCGGGAAGTCGAGGATGCGGCCACGGCGCTGGGTGTCGCGCTCGGAGTGCATGCGCATGATCACCTGGCTGTTGAGGCGACGCAGCAGCTCTTCGAACTCGCTGCGCAGCACAGCCACGTCGGTGCCGACCTGATCCTTGCGGAAACTGGTACCCAGCACCTGATCGCTTTCTTCGCGGGTCAGTTGGTCGAAGAACTCGTCGAAGCCCAGCAGCTTGTCAGCCTTGCTCAGCACCAGATACACCGGCACATCGACGTGCAGCTTCTGATAGACGTCTTGCAGACGCGCACGCACCTGGCGAGCCAGAGTGTCGATGTCCTGCTCGCTGCCACTGGTTAGGGTTTCCACCGGAATGGTCACCAGCACACCGTTCAGCGGACGGCCACGACGACGCTTGCGCAGCAGTTCCAGCAGAGTGGTCCAGGCGCTGCCGTCGACTTCCGAATCCGGCTGGGTCAGGTAGCGGCCGGCGGTGTCGATCAGCACACCGTGATCGGCGAAGTACCAGTCGCAATGACGGGTGCCGTGGGTGTCACGGGTCAGCTTGCGGTCGATCTTGTTGATCGGGAATTCCAGCCCGGAGAAATCCAGCAGGCTGGTCTTGCCGCTGGCCTGCGGGCCGATCAGCAAGTACCACGGCAGATCACTGCGCCAGCGCTCGCTGCGGCCGCGATACAGGCTCGAAGTCTTCAGGGTTTTCAGGGCGTCCTTGAAACGCTCCTTCAACTCTTTCTGCTCTTCTTCGATCAGGTCGTCACGACGGATACGGTCCTGGCCATCTTCGGTTTCTTCGACGGCTTTCTTGCGGATACCGGCGCGCCAGCTGACGAAGACCATGGTCAGGCCCCAGATCAGGAACAGCACGCTGATGGTCAGCAACCGGGAGGTCGAACCTTCCCAGAACTTGTAGTCATCCACCGCCAACAACGGGCCGACGAACCACACCAGCAGGGCCACGAACAGCACCAGCAGCAAGGTCCAGACCCAGGTCTGGCGCAGGAAGGCGCCGACTTTCTTGAAAAACTTTTTCATCACACGTCCCTGTTTACGGCTGCGACTGCGGCTGGACCGCGGCCGGATCAAGCGGCTGATAAGGTTGCAGCACGGTGTCGCGCTGCTCGCCCAAGACCCAGGCGAAACCCGAATACATCATCACCAGGCAGACGAAGGTGAACAGCACCACCATCCACGCCGGCACGATGCGCACCAGGTTGCGGCGCTGATCGTTGAGGCCTTCCCACTGCGGCGACAATTCGCGCGGCACGTCGCCACGCAACTGACGGATCTGGCGGTACAGGGCGTCGCGGATGCCTTCGAGTTCCAGCATGCCGCGGGCCTGCACGCGGTACTTACCCTCGAAACCGAGGGACAGGCACAGGTACATCAGCTCCAGCATCGGCAGGTGTTTGACCGGGTTTTTCGACAGCCGATCGAGCAGCTGGAAGAACTTCTCGCCACCGAAGGTTTCATTGTGGAAGCTGCTGAGCAGGCTCATCTGCGACCACTCGCTTTCGTTGCCCCACGGCGTGGTCACGACGGCTTCGTCGACCACGGTGCAGAGCACGTAACGGGCGGCCATCACCTGGCTGCTTTCGGCGCCGTTGTGCAGGGCGCGCACTTCAAACAGCTTGAGCCCGGCGGTCAGGCGCTCGTTGAGCGCGTAGAGGTCTTCGCGGGTTTCGCTGTGCTTGAGGCGCACCACTTCCGACAGCAGTTCGGACGACGCCGCCACCAGCGAATTGAGGCTGATGTTGAAGGCCTCCGCCGGACGCAGGCGCGCGGCGTAGATCATCCGTTCTTCCAGTTGTTCGAAGCGCGGCGGCGCAGCGAAGTCGGTCAGCGGACTCGCCGCCGGGCCATGGCCCTGACGGTCGAGCAGGACGGTTTTGTCGTCCTGGTTGTGTTCCATGTCCTTGATCATGTCGGTCAGTTCCTGATGGCCCAGAATTTCAGTTCAAGCTCGGCGAATTCGCCGGACACATGGAACGCGAAGCCGCCGGAGCGCTCGAGTTGTGCCAGGTCTTCGGAACTGAGTTCGAGGATGAAATAGGTTTTGTTGGAGTGGAACGCGATCTGCCGCGGGGCCACCGGCAACGGTTTGACCTTGATCCCCGGCAGGTGCAGGTTGACCAGTTGGCGGATGCGCTCCACCGGGCCGACCTTGAGGTGCGCAGGCAAGCGGTTGCGCAGTTCTTCGGAGTCGCAGTTGGCACTGGCTGCCAGCACGAACGACGCCGAGCCCAGCAGTTTGTGGTCGTGCAGCGGCGACACGATGATCCCGTACTGACGCGCTTGCAGGATCAGTTCGATGGCGTGTTGTTCCAGCACCATCGACAGCACCTGACGGATCGACTCCATCAGTTTGCGGAAGCTCGCACCCTGGTCGGCGTGGGAGTAACGGCTGTCCAGACGCGGGCGTTTGCTGTCGCTGGAGAAGGTCGCCAGATCACCGAGCATGGTCAGCAGCGTGCGGTACAACTCTTCCGGGTGAACCTGCTCCAGGCCCAGGTAATGGCGCAGCAGCAGTTCGGTGCGGTTGATCAGTTGCAGCATCATGAAGTCGCCGATTTCCGCGCCGCCGACCTTGCCGTTCGAACGAATACGCTCGGCAATGGTGTCGCCACGGTGACCGAGCATGCTGATCACTTCTTTCAGGCACGACAGCAGGTAGCTGGAGGCGTGGGCCTGAATGTAGGTCGGCACGAAATCCGGGTCGAGGCTGATCACGCCGTCCGGCGTGGTGTCGAGTACGTCGCAGATCTTCAGCTTCACGTAAGCCTGGTCGCTCTGCTGCTCGCCGAGCAACAGCTTGAAGTCCGGGCGACCGCATTTGACCTGGCTCGCCGAATCGTCACCGGCGTTGGAGTCGGCCACTTCGGTTTCATAAGCGGTGTAACGCGCCAGCACGTCGGACTGCTCCGGGCGACGGGCCTCGATGTGGTTACCGGTAACCAATGGCAGTGCCAGGTAGATCGGCATGTTGCCGGTGTTCGGCGGCACGTCCAGCGCCAGCGGTTCGGTGTTGCCACCGAGTTCGAACAGGCTGCCGTCCGGCAGGATCCCCGAGGCTTCACTGATCACCAGTTTGCCCATGTTGAGGAACTGCAAGTCGATCTCGAGATTCAGGAAACCCCAGGTGTAGCCGCCCAGCAACTGGGTGCGGGTCTTCATCTGGTGATCGTAGTAGCGGTCGTTGTGCTGGAAGTGCTGCGGACGCAGCAGCATGCCTTCCTGCCAGATGACTTTATGGGTATTCATGATCAGTCATCCGCCTTGGCGAGCACATCGTTGGTTTTGCGGATACCGGCCTGATCCAGCGTCAGATCGGCTTCGGTGACTTCCAGCGGCGTGATCGGGAACGTGTGGCGCCACTTGGTTTCCGGCAGGTCGCGGTAGGCGGCGAGGATGCCGATGTAGCGGCTGCCCTCCTCCACGCTGAGTTTCAGTTCCACGGTTTCACCCGGGCGCAGTTCGAGTTCTTCGCTGGCCACCAGGTCCGGGTTGAGGGATTCCTTGGCGCGCTCATAGAGGCTGAAGAAATCGGCGTTCTCGAAGGTCACCGGGTGCTTGAGTTCGAACAGGCGCACCACGATCGGCGACGGACGCCCGTTGAGGTCCGGGTTCAGTTGATCGCTGCCGGTGATCTTGAGGTTGATCTTGGTCACTTTCGAATACGGCGACATCGACGAGCAACCGGCGAGCAGCACCAACAGGGTGAGCGCGGTCAGCGTCTGGAAAAAAGCGGTCGAGCGGCGAGACATGCGCATCATCCTTGGTGGTCGGTGTGGAGGGTGGAGATCAGGCGGATCTGTTCTTCGTAGGCCTGGGCGAAGTCGCGGGCCAGCAGGCGCTCGCTCCACTCATCGTCCTGACGCAGCGCGTGGTGGTAGCGGTTGAACGCTCTCCAGCGGCCACCGGAAGTGGCGAGCAACGGCTTGTTGTCGCGCTCGAAACGCAGGGTCAACTGCTCCGGCGAGAAGTGCTCCAGGGTGCCGCGCACCGCCGCACGGCTGGCGGTCAGCAGCGCCACCTGATGCGCCTGCAAGTCGCGGAACGCACGGGAGATCGCCTGCTCGGCCGGCAAGTGGCCCGGCTTGTGCGGCTGCAACAGGATGTCCAGCGCTTCGCTCGGATCGACGGCGAATTTCAGCGGATTCTTGTTGGTGCCTTGCACGGTGGTCTGGGCCAGGCGCAGTTCGTTTTTCAGCTCGGAGCGGGTGCGCAGGCTCTGTTGCAGACCGCCGATACTCTGGCGCAGCAGGCGTGCGGCATTGACCGCCAGTGCTTCGCGCTCGTCATGGCTCAGGCCTTTCAGATCGACCCCCAGTGCAGCACCGAAGTGATCCCAGAAACCCTGTGGCTGACGCTCGACCTCTTTCGGAGCCGGCGCAGGTTCAGGCTTGGGCTCGACGATCAGCTCCGGCACCATCAGGCTTTCCATGTCGATGCGCGCATAGTCGGCGCGCTGACGGGAGTCTTCGGGGTCGGTGACCGGCGCGAGCATTTCCTCGAATTCCGAGTACACGCGCTCTTGCTGCTCCAGCGACTTCAGCGGGTCGAGGTCGAGGAACGCGTCGTCCGGAATGATGGTGCCGGCGGCCCGTGGCAGGCCCGCTTCACCGTCGAAGGTCGCCGGGTCGCGCACCAGACGCGCGCGAATCTCGAAGTCGCCCAGCACGTAGGTGCTGCCGTGCTCGATGCGCACCGGTTCGCCCTTGTGCAGGCGTGCGCCGCTGTCGCCGTCCTGGACACCGTTGCTGCTGGTGTCGGTCAGGAAGAACGTGCCCTCGCGATAACTGACGATCGCGTGGTGGTTGGACAAGTGACGCTTGCGGTCAGGGATGATCCAGTCGCAGTCCTCACCCCGCCCGATCACGCCGCCGGCCTGTTTGAAGGTCCGCTGGCACAGCTCGGTGGGCACGAACTGCTTGGTGTTCAGCATTTCGAAAACCAATTCCATGTTTGATGCTCCTTGCGGTCACTTGCCGCGATTGACCGCCTGCGGATCACCCAATGGGCGGTAATCGTTATCGTTGAATTTGTAATTGCCGCTACAGCCGCCGAGGCCGCATAGAACGACGAGGGTCAGCAGGACAGCGTGCCAGTGACGAACAGACATCAGAGGGTCTCCAGGTGTAGACAAAGCACAAAGCGCCGACCCTTTCGGGCGGCGCTGATATAAGCGGACGAGGTGAAACCGACGGACTTTTGCCTACCCATCGAAGTCACCCAGATTGATGTTCAAACGGCCTAGCCGGTAAAGCAGCGTGCGCCGGGGCAAGCCCAGTTCCCGGGCGGCGAGCGTCTGGTTGCCGTCGTTCTTGCGCAGGCAATCGAGAAGCAGATTGCGTTCGACCGCTTCCAGTCGTTCACGCAGATTGAGGCCGCAGTGGTCTTCCGGCGCCGGTTCCAGTCGCAGCGAAAAGTGCTCGGCCAGCAACTCGCCGCCCTCGCACAACAGCACTGCCCGTTCGACCAGACCTTTGAGTTCGCGCACGTTGCCGGGGAAGGTGTAACCGGACAGGTGATCCAGCGCCGCTTCCGACCAGCGCACCGGATCCCGCTGCAGAAACGCGCAAGCCTTGTCGGCGAAGTGTTTGGCCAGATCGAGGATGTCGCCTTCGCGTTGACGCAGGGCCGGCAACTCGATCGGGAATTGCGCGAGGCGGTAGTACAAGTCCTCGCGGAACTTGCCTTCGCTGACCAGCACCGACAGGTCGCGGTGCGTCGCGGCGATGATGCGCACGTCGATCTTGTGGGTGTCGTTGGAACCCAGCGGACGAATCTCGCCTTCCTGCAACACGCGCAGCAATTTGGCCTGCAACGCCAGCGGCATGTCGCCGATTTCGTCGAGCAACAGGGTCCCGCCATTGGCCGCGTCGAACAGCCCGGCGCGGTCGCGGTCGGCGCCGGTAAAGGCGCCTTTGCGGTAGCCGAACAGCTCGCTTTCCAGCAGGTTTTCCGGGAACGCCGCGCAGTTCTGCACGATGAACGCCTGAGACCGGCGCGGGCCGCAATCGTGGATCGCACGCGCCACCACTTCCTTGCCGGTGCCGGTCTCGCCGCGCAACAGCACGGTGTACGGGCTGTGCAGGACCTTGCTGATCAGCGAATAGGTCTGGCGCATCGCCGCGCTCTTGCCGATCAGGCCGTAGCCGCTGGCACTCGGCAGGCTGCGCACGATCGGCGCCACTGCATCCTGCGGTTGCCGCAGACGTTGCAGCAAATGCAACTGACCGAGCACGAACGAGCCGAGCTGACCGAGGGAATCGGCAAACCCTTGCAGGTTGATGTGGCGACGGCTGGCGCACAGCAACAGGCCTTCGACCGCCTTCTGCCCGTTGACCAGCGGCACGCACAACAGCGACTGCCACGCCGCGAACGATGCCGGCAGGAAACTGGTTTCGTGCAGGCTGCCGCCCAGGTCGTCGAGGCACACCACGCGGTTCTGGCACAGGGCGAACTGCAGCAATTGCTCGCCGTTGTAATCCGCCGGCAGGCTCGCCGCACCACGCGGTTGCAGCAAGCCGTCGAGGCACTCGGCGTTCATTCCGAGGCTGGTGTGCGTGGCGTCGAGCAGGTACAGCTGCGTCAATTCGCAACCGCTCAACCCGGCCACACCGCGCACGAAGTCACCCAGCAGCGCAGCACCGTCCGCCGAGCGCGACAGGCTGGCGAACTGCGCCAGCAAGGCTTCGGCATAGAGCAGTGGCTGCGGCACTTGAGTGAACATCACACTCACCTCAGGCGAACTCGCAGGTCACGCTGGCGTCGCCGTCGAGCGTCGCATGCACGCGCTTGAGGCTTTCACCGGTGGCCATGGCGTCGAGCAAGCGGTCGGCCACCAGCGGCAACACGTGCTGGTCGAGCAAGTGGTCGATCAGGCGCGCACCGCTTTCGCTCTGGGTGCAGCGCTCGGACAGGTGATCGACGAGGTTCTGGCACCAGCTGAAATCCAGCTGACGACGGTTCAGGCGCTCGCCCAGACGACCGAGTTTGATCTCGATCAGCTCGCGCAGCACCGGGCCACCGACCGGGTAGTACGGCACCACTTTCATCCGCGCCAGCAGCGCCGGTTTGAAGTGTTTGCTGAGCACCGGGCGAATGGTTTCTTCCAGCACTTCGGCGGTCGGACGCGCGCCGTCTTCGCAGAGGTCGCTGATCTTGTCGCTGCCCAAGTTCGAGGTCATCAGGATCAGCGTGTTGCGGAAGTCGATCTCGCGCCCTTCGCCGTCGTTGGCCACACCTTTGTCGAAGATTTGGTAGAACAGGTTGAGCACGTCCGGGTCGGCCTTCTCGACTTCATCGAGCAACACCACCGAGTACGGTTTCTGGCGCACGGCTTCGGTGAGCATGCCGCCCTCGCCGTAACCGACGTAGCCTGGCGGTGCACCGATCAGGCGGGAAACAGTGTGCTTCTCCTGGAACTCGGACATGTTGATGGTGGTAATGAAGCGGTCACCGCCGTACAACAGGTCGGCGAGTGCCAGAGCAGTTTCGGTCTTGCCGACGCCGCTCGGGCCCACCAGCAGGAACACGCCGACCGGTGCGTCAGGCTTGTTCAGACCGGCAGCGGTGGCGCGCATCGAGCGATCCAGTGCGTGGACGGCTTGTTCCTGACCACGGATGCGGGTGCGCAGGTCAGTGGCGAAGCTTGCGACTTTGGCGTTGTGTTCGCGGGCCAGTTGCGCCAGCGGTACGCCGGTCCAGGCGCTGATCACTTCGGCCACCAGACGCGGGCAGACTTCGAAGCTGACCAGACGCTCCTTGACCTGAGCGGCGGTCAGGGCGCCGTGGGTTTCGTTGAGTTGCGCTTCCAGCGCTTCGACGCTGAGGGCCTCGTCGATTTCGGCTGCGTGGGTTTCGATCACGGTGCCTTCGGCGTCTTCTTCAACAGTCACTGTCGGCTCGACCGCCGCCGCTTCACGGGCCTTGGCCAGTTGCTGACGCAGTTCCAGCAGGCGCTCGGCCAGTTGTTTCTGCTCGGTCCACAGGGTTTCCAGTGCGACCATTTCGTCTTCGGCTTCGTCCAGACGCGCTTCCAGTGCATCCAGCGCTTCGTGGTCGATCAGCAGACCGGCTTCGGCATCGCGGCGCAGGGCCTGGCGCTGACGGCCACCTTCAGCCAGCTCGCCACGCAGGCGCTCCAGGCTTTCCGGGGCAGCGGCGAGGCTGATGCGAACGCGGGCGCAGGCGGTGTCGAGTACATCGACCGCTTTGTCCGGCAGTTGGCGACCGGCGAGGTAACGTGCGGACAGTTCCGCTGCCGACACCACCGCATCATCGCGCAGGTAAATGCCGTGGCTCTTCTCGTAGACCTGAGCCAGGCCACGCAGGATGGTCACTGCTTCGCTCACGGTCGGTTCGTGCAGCTGAACCGGTTGGAAACGACGGGCCAGTGCCGGGTCTTTCTCGAAGTATTTCTTGTACTCGGCCCAGGTGGTCGCGGCGATGGTGCGCAGTTCACCACGGGCCAGCGCCGGTTTCAGCAGGTTGGCCGCGTCGGAACCGCCGGCATTGCCACCCGCGCCGATCAGGGTGTGGGCTTCGTCGATGAACAGGATGATCGGCTTCGGCGAGGCTTTGACCTCGTCGATCACGCCTTTCAGACGACGCTCGAATTCACCTTTGACACTGGCGCCGGCCTGCAACAGGCCCATGTCCAGCGACAGCAACTCG
The DNA here is from genome assembly GCF_058801265.1 of Pseudomonas sp. GW822-FHT03F08. Taxonomy (NCBI): domain Bacteria; kingdom Pseudomonadati; phylum Pseudomonadota; class Gammaproteobacteria; order Pseudomonadales; family Pseudomonadaceae; genus Pseudomonas; species Pseudomonas sp. GW822-FHT03F08. The sequence continues at coordinate 520,526 of NZ_JBXANC010000001.1, forward strand.
ACGCCCTTGAGCACTTGCGGCACTTCACCGGCAGCGATGCGCGAGGCCAGGCCTTCGACGATGGCGGTTTTACCGACACCGGCTTCACCGACCACGATCGGGTTGTTCTTGCGGCGACGGGCGAGGATGTCGACCATCTGGCGGATCGCGCCATCGCGGCACAGCACCGGGTCGAGTTTGCCGTCGCGGGCCTGTTGGGTCAGGTTGTGGGTGAAGCGCTCCAGCAGCGATTCGCCTTGGGCAGCCGGTTTGCCGCTGGCCGCTGCTTGCGGCTGTTGCGACAGGGCAAATTCTTTTAGGCGATCGATGTTCAGTTTGGCGAGCAACGGCTGGTAGCGGCTGCCGGCGTAGCGCATCGGGTTGCGCAGCAACGCGAGGATCAGCGCCGCATCTTCGACCGAGGTCTGGCCCAGTTCAAGGTTGGCCACCAGCAGCGCGTCTTGCAGCCACTGCACCAGCTCCGGCGCGAACACCGGGTTGCGCGAGGCGCTGTGTTCAACCCGCGATTGCAGAGCGGCGCTCAGTTCGCCAGCGTCAACGTCGGCATCTTGCAGCGCGCGGGAAAGCAGACCGTTCGGGCGCTCCAGCAGGCCCAGCATCAGGTCTTCGACCAGAATCTTGCTGCCGCCACGAGCGACGCAGCGCTCGGCCGAACGCTCCAGATCGCGACGGGTTTCGGCGTCCAGCGCCTGGATGAGTTGTTGCAGGTCTACGTTGATCATGGCTCACGTCCTTAATGAATTTTGCTGCCGAGTGTCACCACGCCGTCTGCTTTCTCGCAGCCCAGCCAACTGGTCCACCCCAGGCGACAGTCGTTCTTCTCGCCAATGCGCAGTTCGCGGATTTCTTCCGGGCGCAGCACCAGGCGAATGTCGTAATCGAGCGGGTCACGCAAGGTGAACCGCACCAGCGCGCAGAGCGGCTGGTAACCGAAACCGATGGGCAGGAATTCGTGGAAGCGTTCCCAGTCGAGTTCGGTGATGTGAATGCGGAACTTGCCGCTGCGGTCGCGCACGTGTTCGCCCAGCACCAGGTCTTCACCCAGCACGCTGTTGGCGAAGCCGAGGCGGTTGCGTTGCTCTTCGAGGATTTCCACGCGGCGCTCGATGCACTGCTCGATGACCAGGTCTTCGTGCTTGAAGTAGTAACGCAGCACCGCTTCGATCAGCGCCGCCGAGTGCGCCCGCAGACTGAGCAGACCGAGGTACGGCAGCAGGCGTTTCCAGTTCAGTTCCTTGGCCCGGCGGATCTCGTCGCCGCCGAGGCCGATCAGGGCGAACAGCTGCGACGAGAACGGGTCAACCGCACCGCTCTGGAAGCTCGCGCGATAGCGATACTTGCGCCAGATCGGCAGCAGCAGGCGTTGCAGGCGATGGTGGAACAGGTCGAGGAAATTGCGCGTCGGGTTGCCGTCTTCACTGTCGCCCAGGGCTTGTTCGCCGTAGAACGCCGGCAGCGGCGAACCGGAACCGACCAGGCCGATCAGGTTGAAACGCAGGCGCGCGCGCATCTGCCCGTGTTCTTCGAAAAACTCCACGCGATCGACGTCGCTGCCGGGAAATCCCAGGCTCGGGTTGGCCTGGAATTCCAGCTGGTCGTACAGATCGTCTTCGCTCAGGTACGGGTGCGCGTCGCGCAGCCGGTCGATCACCAGCAACACGGCCTGAAACAGCGAGTACTCGCGTATTACCCGGGTCAGCCCGCTTAAAGCAGGGGCTGCAGACCCATACGTGGTGTCCATTGGTACACCTCTCCCTGTGTGCTTTTTACTCGCAGCTCGTGGAACGAATTGAGACTGGCGTAAAGCGCGAAAAACTCGTTGAGAACCGAGGCGAAGACGAACAGGTCGCCTTCACCGATATACCCTTCCGGGTCGATGGTCAGTTCGGTGCGCAAACCGCGCACCGGCAGACCACGGTGCAGCCGGTCCACGTGGTGATGCTTGATCAGTTTCAGACCGCCGAGCAGGCGCTTGCTGACCTTCTCCGCGTGCTGGTCGTAGTAGCGCGGCAGGTCGTAGGTTTCGAGAATCACCTTCAGTGCATTGACGTCGGCCAGCGACAGATAGTTAAGCGACATGTTGCTGATCAGCTTCCACAGGAAGTCACGGTTCAGCGGCGGCGCAAAACTGGAAGTGGCCGGGGTGATGTTGCGGAAACTCAGGAACTCCGGGGTCTCTTCGCAGGCCATGCAGATCTGCCCGAGCTTGAGTTTGCGCGGCAGGTTCTGGTTGGTGCAGACCAGCTCGATCGACAGGGTTTCGTGGGCTTCGGTGTGGCGAATGCCGAAGCTCAGGTAGGTGTCGAGGCCGTCGTGCAGCAGCGACGAACGCTGGCGGATGCTGTAATGCGGACGGCTGTTGGGCACATCGAAACTCGGGTCGTGCTCGAAGGATTCGAACGGCACGTATTCCTGATAACCGAGGCCGCCGGGCTTCCAGCCGGTCACGGTTTCCACCGAGAACACGCCGCAGTTTTCCAGATCGAATTCCGCCGGCAGCAGCAAGTATTCATCCTGTTTGCCGTCGAGGCGGATCGGCAGCGCGTCGTGCTTGAACAGGTTGACGATCGGTGTGCAGAACAGCTTCACGTTATCCGTCGTCGGACGCATGCGCATGATGCCGCTCTTGCGGATGTCGAAGCGCAATTCCAGGCCACGCATCTGCTTGAGGGTGTCTTCCGGCAGCGCCTTGAGAATGTCCAGACCGTGGACATCGACGAACAGGAATTTGTCCTGGAAAGCGAAGTATTCCTGCAGGTAGCGATAGCCCCGGAAGGTGTTCAGCGGATACGGGATCAATGCTTCTTCTTCGGCAAAACCCACTGGCTTGACGCGGTCGCCCGGAATCTTGAACGCCATCGGTTTGCCGCTCACACCGTCGATAGGCTTGCCGGCGCCGTCGAGCGGGATCAGTTCGATGCCGTCGAGGTTGCGCAGCAGGCTCAGGTAGAGCATCTGGCTGATGTAGCGCTCACCGGCAAAGTGCAGACGCAGCTTGCTCAGCTCCAGCTCGCCGAGGTGGCCGTCGGCACTCATTTCCAGGCGCAGGCTGAGCAGCGAACCGTCGCCCTTCACCGAGTAGTTCAGCGCGGCCAGATCCAGCGCCATGACTTCGGTCGGGTAGCAGGTGCGGAAGCGGCAACGCACGTCTTCGATCGGCACGCTTTCAATCGGCGTATCCCGCTCGACCTTCAGCGCCGGCCCCGAGCGCTTGAGCGGATCGAACTGCAGAATGCTGAACGCCGGCAGCGGGCGCATGTAGTTCGGCCACAGCAACTGCATCAGCGAATGGCTGAGCTCCGGCAACTCGTCATCGAGCTTCTGGCGCAGCCGCCCGGTCAGAAACGCAAAGCCTTCCAGCAACCGCTCCACGTCCGGATCCCGCCCGGCCTGCCCCAGGAACGGCGCCAACGCCGGACTACGCTCGGCGAAACGGCGGCCCAGTTGGCGCAGTGCGGTGAGTTCGCTTTGGTAGTAGTGGTTAAAGGACACGGGTTACCTGCCTGGTAGTGGAACTCATCAAAAAAATATCCTGTAGAGCGCGACCGTCACGCCGGCACAGCAGTAACCGGCGATCAGGAGGTACGGCACGAGCAGAATCCAGCCGTAGGCCATGAAAGCATCGTTGAACGGCCCGGCGACCAGACTGCACAAGCCATAAAGCATCCAAGGCACCGCGTAGAAAGGGATGAACTTCAACGGCGCCAGCCAGACCATCCGCAGCGCCTGCTGCTCATTGCGGCTCTTCGCGGCCCGCGATACCCACAGCGCAAACAACAGCAGCCCGGGCATACCGAACCACAACAGATACACCCAGTGGGTCTCGGACGAATCGAATGTCGAATATTCGCCAATCCACAGGCCATAGGATGAAAACGCCAGCATGAGCAGCAATGGCGACCACAAGGCAGCCATGAAGAAATTCAGTTGCGCGCGGCTAAGCAGCATCAGCGATGTATTCATGCGGGAGGCACCGATGAGTAGTAACCGCCGGCGATTTCGATTGTGACCAGCGAAACCAGAACCATGAACGTCAGTGCTCGATGCAACCATGACTGGCGCAGACGTTTGCTGATCGCCGTGACGATCAACATAAAACTCAGGATCGCGATGCCGCCGAACAGATTGCTGTCGGCGATGAACATCAGATACATGCGCATCTCGTCGGATACCGCGATCATGGGCAAAACACTCCATCCTTGAGAATCCAGCTGCGTTGCAGTCCATCGCGCTCGCGTTTGGCACCGAGCAAGGCGTGGCGCATTTCATCTGCGCTGACGAGGCGCTCACGCTCCGGCCCTTTCACAGAGAGCGAATAGCGACCGCTGATTTGCTCGTCGACGTCTTCACCGTAGGACTTGTAGCTGGCAACACTGACTCGCTCGCCCGGTGCAACCAGACGCGGCGTGATCGGCGGCAACCAGTTGGTCGAATGCTGCGGTTGCACTTCAAGCGGTACGCCACAGGTGTTGACGAGGTAAATGTCGTTTATATAAACCAGCTGCGTCGTGCAGCCCCCGAACAACAGGCCAACCGCCGACAGCGATGTCATGCAGGCGCTGAATTTCACTGAACACGCCCTCCCTTGCTCGTCGTGACCGGCACGTACGAATCAACGAAGAGGTATTCACCGTCGAAAGCGCTGACCCGATTCATCGTCAACGGTTTGCCATCGTGAGTGGCGAAGCGCACCCAGCCTTCCTTGACGAGACTGCCGCCCTCTGAGCGCACCTCAATGAAGTAGTCCGGTGGACTCGACCGGGTAATTTCGATGAAGTCGCCACCATCCTCGGCACCACGCCAAACCGCGTCGGGATGACCGGGCAATACCGGTTTTTTCGAGTGACTCCAGCTCAATTTGCTCACGACCATCACGACCGCGATGATTGCCAATGCTCCGATCAGGCTCAGCAGGTGGTTGAGCCATTTCCATACGCGCGGCCAAGGCATCATGGCGTGCACCATGTACGCACATCGCGCTTGTCGAAGCCTGTGCACTGGTTGTTTTTGGCGATCAGGCGCATTCCGGCACCCACCAGTCTTCATAACCCTGCGTACCTGGATACAGCACCGTCGCGCCTCTGAAATCCGGAGGCTCAACAAAAACTTCAGTCACCCGAAAATTCCATTCGGACGATTCCAGCAGCGTGCCGTCAGCGGTGTACACGCGGAAAAAGTACTCACTGGCGAACAACTCGAACACACCCCCGATCAATCCCAGCTTGTGATAGCCAGGCGCGTAGGTTACGAGATAGCACTCGCCCGAATCGTTCGAGTGCCGGGTGATGGGCTCTGCCGTTACACCACCGAAAATCTTCAACCCAAGCAAAACAGTACAAATGCACACACCGACCAGCGCGGCCACCAACAGCATTCGCGATGTCGCTCGACGCGGATGAATCGTCAGCGGTTGCGCCCCAGTCTGCCGGCGCCAGCGGGTGTACACCGAATTTATGGCGCTGGTCAGCAGGATCGCGCCAACCGTCAAACCACCCGTAAGTGCGCAGTACGCCAAACCCCGGATGGGATACTGCGGCAGCAGGTAAAACAGGATCGTCAGCATCATGAAAATCACCAGGCCAAACGCAATGGCCTGGCGCTGAATGAAGACCAGAATCAGATTCAGAGAAACGAAAAAGTAGAAAATCAGGTACATCGCCATGCCAATGGCAACGCCACGCGAGGTCAGCCCACCGACCAGCTGTTTATAGGCGGGCACGGCATAGCCATTCAGGACGATATAAATCACGCAGGCCAGCACATGCACGGCCAGACCGATGACTCGACGGCTATTCATACGCACCCCCGGCCGAGGCGGCCTGAGCGGGTGCGACCACCTCCTGCGAAGGACGGGCAGGCAACGTCCGCCCCGTCAGCAGGCGGTTTTCCCAACGCAGCTCAATGACCTGCGTGAGCAGAATCGCCAGCAACGTGACGCCACCTTGGGCCACGGTGTAGAACAGCGCACGCAAGGGGTTGTGGGGCACCATCATGAACAAAATCCAGGCAACCATCAGCGCGAGCAAAGCGAGTTTGCCCCACAGGCTGGGGAGAACGGCGGCCAGTGCATTCACCCCGAAAAAAATATAAATGAACGTGTAATGCGCGATACCGATGCCCACGCCACGCGTGGTAAAGCCGCCATTGAAGGCTTTATAGGCATCGACCACAGCGTCGTTCAGGAACGTGTACGCAACGCATCCTGCGACGTGGAAAGCCAGGCACATGGCAACGCGGACGTAGGTGTTCATTCCGGTTTCATGTTCCCAGAAAAAAACAGCGACAGTCTCCCCGCCGAACGACCCGCCACCGACGCCAAGGTCACACCCCTGAACTCATCATGTAATAAACCCCGATGGCAAACATCAGCGGAATAGCCATCACACACAGAAAATTCAGCACTTGATGAATCCTGTTGTTGCGAAACTTCGGAAACAGCCCCAGTAATCCAACAACAAAACAAACAAGGGCGAGATCGCCAAAATAGTTATCATCGATTAAATCAAGGAAATACCTTTCCATCTCTTTACTCCTTATTGAACTCGAGAAAATTCCAACGATAAAGTTCAAAGATGGAAAGATAATTTTCCTTCACGGCTCCCGTACCTGGATTATGGTAGGTCCAGGATTCCCCAGTCTTTTCAAAGTACCCTTTTTGAACGGGAACACCTGCATACAGGATGCTCTGAGGGTCAGCCATATTCATCCCGAGGGCGGTCACAATCCAGGTGAATGGTCGAACGATGGGCAAATCGGCGTTGCCCTGACGGATATCAATCCTGTCATCAGCCACTTCAAGGGCTAGCTGAATGTGGTGAGCGATACCCTTATCTTTGTCTTTTGCCTGAGCCAGGATATCGCCTGACATCAGCTCTGTCGGAGACGCGACTACAACGGTGTTGACATCGACTTTCTGCATGTCGCGAGCGCCATAGGTCTTCATCACCATCTCAGCGAAACCATACTGATCGGAGGTGTAATCGGAATGCTGACCTGGATTGTAATTCTCCATATTCCGGTATGTTCTAACGCCCGTTGTCAATTTAACGGGAAGTCCGTACTTCTGCGCAAACTCCGACAACACCCTGATCGCAAAATCCTCACAGGTGAATTCATTATTTCTCGTCTCTCCGGCCGAGTTCTTATATTGGGAACTCATTAGCCGCTCAACGATTGCAGGTACTTCTTTATGGTAGTTGGCGATGTATGTTTCATCCCAATGCTCAGTGGTTGCCCAAAAAACCTTGAGAACAACTTCCTTACCTGCCTGTTCGGCTTTCGGAGTGAGCGCCACCGACCTCATGGTCAACATCGAAAGTACTTCAGCACTCACTTTTCGAGCTCCTTGACTGCCGGGTGAAAATCAAAACTTTCACCTTCTTTACCACCGACCAGTTGGCTTCTACCCATTGCATCGGTTCTACCCGTAATGACTTCTCCTTTGGCGTTTCGGATGCAGTAAGGGATACCTTGCAATGGATTGCCGTCCTGATCTTTCATCACTACGTGTTGTGTGTGAGAGAACAGCATCAGCGGCAACGGCGGCACAAACGGCACCGGCGAATGCGAGTTACCAATAATCACCGTGCCGGAACCCGCCGTAACCTTGTTCCCATGCGTACCTTCGGAATCGACGGTAGCAGCTGACTTGCCGTTGATTTTTACAGTTGTGGCCAAACCGCCGACCAGCGCACCACCACACGCGGAGGCATCGCCTTCGCGGGCGGCCGCGAGGCCGTCGAAGAACACGTCGCCGGAACCGGCGGCGATCGGGTTGGTGCCGTGGCCGGGAAGCGGGCAAGCGGTGGGGTCGGATACGCGTGCTGCAGGTTTGCCAGACATCGGTGTTCTCCTTAGTTGACCTTGGCTTGATGACTGTTCATTTCTTGACCACACGCTGGAATATTCCAGCCTTCGTAACCCGTCGCTGTCGGGTAGATCGCGTGACCGTACACCCACTGCGAGCGTTCATCGGTGGTGAACTCGTTCTGCCAGAGCAACCATTCGGACGATTTCAGCAGCGTGCCGTCTTTTGCGTAGACCCGGAAAAAGGCTTCGCTGGCAAACAGCTTGAAGATCATTCCCGGTATGCCGACGGCCGAATACTGCGGAATGTAGGACTGGATGTAGCAAGTACCGGCGTCGTTCCAGTCCGTGGAGTACACGTGTGCAAGCCGAGACGCCGCCGTTTTCACGTAACAGGCAGCTGCAACCAAGGCAACGAAAGCCAGGGCAAGCAGCAGCAACGCGCTACGCCCCCACTTCACCCACGAGGAGGAACTCACGGCGCTTCCTGCCAACGTCGCGAAATCTGCTGTTCGACCATCCAGCGAACGCTCAACGCCAACAGGCTCATGACACTTGTCAGGGCGCTGTAAGACATCGCTCTCACCGGGTTGTCAGGCAGGAAATAAAGCATGATCACGCCCACCATCACCGCGATCAAACCAAGCTTTATCGAATGCCAGGGCATAAAAAAAACTGCAGCATTGACCACAATAAAAAAATAAAACGTCAGCTCAGCAGTGATGCCAGTCCCGACACCTCGATCAGTAAAACCGCCCATATGCGCTTTATAAAAAACAACACCAAAATCATGGACGAAAAAATACAGCGCACCGACCAGCAGGTAGACAGGCAAACCCACGATGACTTTTCTCACCGGCATTCTGGAATTACCCAACTTTCCCAGCCCTCAGAGCCCGGATATAAAATCATCTCGCCTTGAAACTCCGGGGCAGCGCCTGGGTCGCCTTCCCTCATCCACAGATACCACTCCGACGTTTTCAAGAGCCGACCGTCTGTTGCGTAAACACGGTAGAAAAACTGACTGCTGAACAGTTCGAAAATACCGCCCATCACGCCCAGGAACGCGTAATCAGGTGCATATCGGGAGATATGGCATTTACCGGATTCACTTTCATAGATTTTCAATGGCTTTGCAGTCAGCGAACTGAGCACTTTCAATACGATGAACATCACCAGAAACAAGGGAACCGCCATCAGGAGAACGAACCCGGATTTTCTGGTGGAACGTGCAGCGGGTTTGCCAGACATCGGGGTTCTCCTTAGTTGACCTTCACTTGACCGCTGCCATCCAGGCGCGCGGCGAAACTGACCTGACGCTTGAAACCCTCGACTTCCAGCAGGCCTTCGATGCTGAAGGCCAGGCGAAGCTGATCGTGGTCACGCGGCAGGGAAATGACACGCACGTTGCTCAGGCGCGGCTCGTAGGCTTCGATGAAGCTTTCGATGGCCAGGCGGGCCTGACTCAGGGAGTCGTGCAGGCTCAGACGCATGTCATTGAGATCGGGCAACCCGTAGTCGGACAGCGTTTGCACGCTGCCGGCCCGGGTGCTGAGCATTTTGGCCAGATGGGCAGCCACCGACGCCATGGCAGAAGCCTCGAGGCTCCTGCCCTTGCGTAGTTCCGCGTCGCCGTTGAGGCGTTCGAAAAGGCTGCCGTATCCGTCCATGAGTCGCTCTTACTCTTTGTCCAGCTTGCCAACCAGCGACAGGGTGAAATCGGCACCCATGTACTTGAAGTGCGGGCGCACGTTCAGGCTGACGCGGTACCAGCCCGGCTCGCCTTCAACGTCGCTGACGATCACTTGCGCAGCGCGCAGCGGACGACGGCCACGCACTTCGGCGCTAGGGTTTTCCTGGTCGGCCACGTACTGGCGGATCCACTTGTTCAGTTCCAGCTCGAGGTCGGTACGCTCTTTCCACGAACCGAGTTGCTCGCGCTGCAGCACTTTCAGGTAGTGAGCCAGGCGGTTGACGATCATCATGTACGGCAGTTGGGTGCCGAGCTTGTAGTTCAGCTCTGCAGCCTTGCCTTCTGCGCTGATGCCGAAGAACTTCGGCTTCTGCACCGAGCTTGCGGAGAAGAACGCCGCGTTGTCGGAGCCTTTACGCATGGTCAGGGAGATGAAGCCTTCCTCGGCCAGTTCGTATTCACGACGGTCGGAAACCAGAACTTCGGTAGGAATCTTGGTCTCGATTTCGCCCATGCTTTCGAAGTGGTGCAGAGGCAGGTCTTCAACGGCGCCGCCGCTCTGTGGGCCGATGATGTTCGGGCACCAGCGGAACTTGGCGAAGCTGTCGGTCAGCTTGGTGCCGAACGCGTAAGCGGTGTTGCCCCACAGGTAGTGCTCGTGGCTGTTGGCAACGTTTTCCTTGTACACGAACGATTTGACCGGGTTTTCTTCCGGGTCGTACGGGTTACGCAGCAGGAAACGCGGAACGGTCAGGCCAACATAGCGGGAGTCTTCCGAGGTACGGAAGCTCTGCCATTTGGTGAATTGCGGGCCTTCGAAGTGATCTTTCAGATCTTTCAGGTCCGGCAGACCGGTGAAGCTTTCCAGGCCGAAGAATTTCGGGCCGGCAGCGGCGATGAACGGCGCGTGGGACATGCAAGATACGCTGGCCACGTACTGCATCAGTTTCACGTCCGGCGAGCTTGGGGACAGGTAGTAGTTGGCGATGATCGCGCCAACCGGCTGACCACCGAACTGGCCGTATTCAGCGGTGTAGATGTGCTTGTACAGGCCCGACTGCATCACTTCCGGCGAATCTTCGAAGTCGTCCAGCAGGTCGTCCTTGGAGACGTTGAGGATTTCGATCTTGATGTTTTCGCGGAAGTTGGTGCGGTCGACCAGCAGTTGCAGGCCACGCCACGACGATTCCAGCGACTGGAAGTCCGGGTGGTGCAGGATTTCGTCCATCTGACGGCTGAGCTTGGCATCGATCTCGGCGATCATGCGGTCAACCATGGCTTTCTTGACCGGCTCACCGTTGTTCTGCGGCTTGAGCAGCTCTTCGATGAACGCCGACACACCGCGCTTGGCGATGTCGTAGGCTTCGTCGTCCGGCGTCAGGCGGGTTTCGGCGATGATGCTGTCGAGGATGCTGTATTCGCCGTTTTCAGCGGCGTTCTGTTGTGCTGCGCTAGTGCTCATTGTGTTGGCTTCCTTGGCTGCTGGAGTCTCAGGCGTCCGGGGCTGCGGCGTTCAGGCCCAGCTCACCGAGTACGCGACCGCGGGATTCATCGTCGGCGAGCACGCCTTCGATGGCTTTACGGAACGCAGGTGCGTTACCCAGCGGGCCTTTGAGGGCCACCAGCGCGTCGCGCAGTTCCATCAGCTTTTTCAGCTCAGGCACTTGCTCGACCAGGCTGGCCGGGTTGAAGTCCTTCATCGAATTGACGCGCAGTTGCACGGCCAGTTCGTCAGCTTCGCCATCTTCCTGCAGACGGTTCGGTACGCTCAGTGTCAGCTGCAGCTCTTGCTTGGCCAGCACTTCGTCGAAGGTCATCTTGTCGATGCTGATCGGCTTGCGATCCTCGATCTTGCGATCGTCCTTGCGGTGGGTGTAGTCACCGATTGCCAGCAGCTTCAGCGGCAGTTCAATCTCTTCCTGAGCACCGCCGGTGGCGGGTTTGAAGGTGACGTTGATGCGTTCCTTGGGGGCTACCGAGCCTTCTTTGGCCATGGCTTTTCTCCTTGCGGTTGTGGCCCTGGGGCCTATTCGAGTACCACTTCGAGATCGAGGTGGCACAGCCTGCGATAAATCTCTTCCTTGCGTTCACGTACGGCATGGTTCTGCGGTAACAACTCGCAGCAACTGTGCAGCAGGTGCAGCACTTCCAATGCAAGATCGGGCTCCCAGGCGTGCAGGCCTGAGTCCTGTAATGTCTGATCGAGGGTTTCGAGCTGGTTCTTGGCGAGTTCGTATTTCTTGGCCAGGAAGCACAGCCGCGCGAGGGCGAACTGCCAGAAGAAGCGTTCGCGGCCGCCGTGAGCCGATTGCAGGCCCTGCTTGAGGATCTGCACCGCCGGTTTTAGGCCTTCCTTGCGCAGGATCGGCTGGACTTCTTCCAGCGCCCTTTCCCAGGCCGGCTGAGTCTGGACGTCATCGGACTCGACCTTGCGCGGCGCGCTGGCGCTTTGCAGGTGCGGCATGACGTTGCCGGCGATCCACGCCCGGGTGGACGGATCGGCGAACGGCGCGCCGTCATGGAATCGCAACTCGATGATGCCGGGCAGGCGCTGAACCAAAAGCGCGAAGTGGATTTCCACTTCGCGCATGGCGAGCTCGGCGTTGAGGTTCTGGAGGCATTCCCAGACCATTCGTTGGCCATCGAACCAGAACGGCGCCTTCGCCAGGCTCGCCTCCAGTTCCACCAGCAGGTCGGCATATTTGCCCTGGTCGAAACGGTCCTGATACTGCTTGAGCTTGTCGACCGGCAACCCGCGCAGCATGGTGATCTGCTCGGCGTTGCGCTCGGGCACCGCGTCGATCGTCATCCACAGCAAGGTGCGGTTGAGGCGCAGGGCGCGCAGGTCGGTAGCCTTCTGCTTGAGCCACCAGGCGCACAACGGACGGGCGCTTTCCTGCTGGGCACGCAGGGCCTTGTGGGCTTCTTTCTCGTTGTCGATCGGCGCGCCGGGCGCCAGCAACTGGCTGGCGGCCTGTTTGACCTGCGCCACCGCCGCGCCCACAACACCGGGGGCCGGCTGGTTGTCGGCGGCGCGCTGGATCATGGTTTTCAGGCGGCGGGAGAGCGGCAGCAGCAGCGGCGCATCATCGCCCAGATGTTCGGTACAGGCCGCATCGAGACCGGACAGATGCTCGGACAACTGCCGGAACATCGGCAACTGTTCCTTGATCGCGATGTTCTCGGTGATCACCTGCTCCAGACGCGGCACCAGCCAGCCGATGGCAGCGGCCCGGGTGCGGGGTTTGAGCGGATGGACCTCGGCCCAATTGTTTTCCGACAAGTGGTGCAGCAAACCGAGGCCGGCGAGCAGCCCGGGGAAGGATTCACGCTGGTACAACGACCAGGCGAGCCAGGCCCCAACACGCAAATCCTTGGATTGGGTACGCAGCAGGTTTTCGCTGTTTTCGCGGATTTTCAGCCAGTCGATCTGCCCGCTTTCGTGCATCGACGAGGCTTTGGCCAGCTCGCTTTCCAGGGCCTCGAATTCGCTCGAAAAACGAACGTCTTCACCCGCGAAATTCTCTTTGGAAACAGAGACTTTAGCGAGTTCGAGGTAATGGGCGGAAAGTTTGCTTGAGTAGGACATCCATGGCCTTTATTTGGATTACGGTCGTGCGCCTATTGGAGTTGCTGCGGCGCGGGGACAGTATCGAAGAGCAGTGAGAAGACTCATCCAATTGAGTGTGTGCTCTTTCAAGTGCGCGCATCGTAATCACAATGATGGCCACTAGCAAGCATCCGATTAAACAACAAGACGAACTGTTCATTGGGATGTGTAGGAGATCGCCCTATATGCGACAGGGGTTTCCCCGATATCGGTTTATATTTCACATTTTCGGCCTCCAACCCCGTAAGCATTGATCTAGAGCGCCCAGCGAAAGCCAGCAACAGTGATGGCACGCCCGTTCCATAAATACGGATGAAAGCATGACAAAACCGGAAAAAAATTGAAGTAGGACGCTTCCGAAAATACACCCTCATCTATTAACAAATGAATGGCGACAACTGCGGACAATAAAAGTGCCATCAAATTGATGGCAATTCATATGTTGAATATTGTTGGAATACCTGCACAGACAGGATTATCGCGCGGGTTCTTTATCGCCTTGAATCACTTTCCCACAGGCATTTCCCACAACCCTGAGGTTGTTTTACAACACGGAATACTCCGACTTAAACCAGGGACTCTTCTTACATAAATTTGTTTCATGCCTTGTTAGCGTGCCGGGCAATGTTCGCGTGCGCAGACCAGGGAGGGTTTTGACATCACGCCAAATTTCCCTCTCTGCTTAAGGACAAGCGTATGTCTGGAGCTGTCAGTTCTGCGCGCTTTACGCTGCAGATCCCCGCCGTTCGCAACGACCTCAAGGTACTGGCTTTCGAAGGCTCCGAGGCCGTCAGCACGCTTTATGCCATCAAGGTTGAACTCGTCAGCGAGGTCCCTGACTTCGACGTGGAAAGTTTACTGGGGCAGCCGGCGTTCCTTCGATTCGGGCTGGACGGCGAAGGTATTCATGGGCGCGTCGAGAATGTGCAGGCCGGTGAGTCGGAAAAGCGACTGTCGCACTATGGCCTGACACTGGTTCCAGAGCTTCACTATTTGCAGTTCAGTCACGACCAACGGATTTTCCAGAACCAGACTGTCCCGCAGATCATCACGCAAGTGCTCAAACGGCACAGCATCCTTGCCGATGCGTTCAGGTTCCATGTCCAGACCTTGCCACCACGTGCGTATTGCACCCAGTACGGTGAAACCGATTTCGAGTTCATCCAGCGGTTGTGCGCCGAAGAAGGTATTGCGTGGCATCACCAGCACTCGGCCGAGGGGCATCTGCTGCTGTTCACCGATGACACGGTGTTCCTGCCAACTCTGCGTGCGACTCCCTATCGGCAGGATTGTGGGATGGTGCCCGAGCACCCGGTGGTCAGCCGGTTTTCGCTGCACGCCCGAACACGCACCAGTCATGTCACACGCCGCGATTACGATCTGAAACGCCCGCATCTCTTGCTGGAAAGCCGCTTCAGCGCCGGGTTCACGCCGCGACTTGAAGACTATCGCTACCCATTAGCGATGGAGAACGAAAAACGCGGCAAACAACTTGCCCGTCAGGCCCTGGAGCGCCATCGCGCCAACTATGAAACGGTCGAGGGCCAGAGCAACCAGCCGACCCTGCGCTGTGGTTACCTGTTCGAGCTGACCGAACACACCCGCAAGCAATGCAACGGCCTTTGGCAGTTGCTTGAAGTCACCCACACCGGGCGACAACCTCAAGTGCTGGAGGAATCGGCCACCAACCAACTCAAGCCCACCGACGGTTTCACCCAGGGATACCGCAACAGCTTCCGCGCCATTCCTGCCGATGTGGTTTTCCGCCCGCCTCTGCCTGCGCACCGGCCACCGCTGGTGAGCCAGACCGCGCGGGTGACCGGGCCAAAAGGTGAAGAGATCTACTGCGATGAATTCGGTCGCGTGAAGATCGAATTCCCCTGGGACCGGGCCGCGTTGAACAGCGAACGCAGCAGTTGCTGGGTACGCGTGTCGTCGAGCTGGGCCGGAAACGGCTTCGGTGCCGTCACCCTCCCCCGCATTGGGATGGAAGTGGTGGTGACCTTTCTGGAGGGCGACCCCGACCATCCGCTGATCACCGGCTGCGTGATCAACAAACTCACGCCTGCGCCTTACAAACTGCCCGAGCACAAGACCCGAACCGTGCTGCGCAGTCGCAGCTCACCCGACACCGGCGGCTACAACGAACTGACGCTTGAAGACCGTGCCGGCCAGGAATTGGTTTATCTGCGTGCCCAACGCGACATGGAGCGGCAGATTCTCCATGACAGTCGGCTGGAAGTCGGGCGTGATCGATGGGAAAGCATCCAGGGCAGCAGCCAGACATCTGCCGGAAAGGTCATTGCCGTCGAGGCGGGACAGCAAGTGCAGATCAAGGCCGGAGCCACTGTGGTGCTGGATGCGGGCGCCAGCATCACGCTGAACGCGGGCGGTCATCACATCGTGATCGACGAAGGCGGGATCCACAGCAGTACCGAGATTGTGACGGGGGGAAAGTTATCCGCAGGTAAAGCAGCTGAACTTCCAGCGGCCGAAATGGCGGCGGCCCTGGCCGCTGGACAGGCGGCTGCCTCTACTCAAGCTCCGGAGAACAGCGAACTCGAAGAAGAGGAAGAAGAAGTCGAGTTGGAGGATGAAAAGCCTGCCGGGATTACGTTGCGGATCGGCGTGTTTTTCGATGGGACGGGGAACAATCTGTTCAACAGCGAGCAGGTGAAAGGTTGCTATGCGCGGGATGTAAATCTTGAGGAGGAAGCCGAGGACATTCGACAGTTCTGCCAATCGCATGGGTATGACGGGCAGGGCAATGTGCCGGATAACAGTTATGGGAATGATGCGAGCAATGTGGCGAAGTTATACGAATTGTATATCGATGACCGAAACCGGCAATTAGCTGAAGAGGAAACTATCGGGTATATCCCCATTTACCTTGATGGTATCGGTACGAGAGGGCGCAAGGGCGACTCGTTTTTTTCGCAACTGACAGGCACAGGTGCGCAAGGTGTACTGGCGAGAGTCAAACAAAGTCCAGCAAGCATCCTCGAAGGAGTTCGTCTGTTTGAGTTGGCAAACCCCAACCGGAAGGTTGATTCAGTTCAGTTCGATATCTTCGGCTTCAGCCGTGGCGCCGCTGCTGCGAGGCACTTCGCCAATGAAGTGTTGAAAGGTGAGCAAAGCCCGCTGGCGCAGCTACTGCCAGCGGAATCGTCATTGTTCCTTGAGGACTTCTCCTGGCGGGTCAACATTGATGTCAGCATCAACTTCATCGGAATCTTCGACACGGCTGCCGCCATAGGAAGCATGGCCGACGGCGATTTCAGTGTCCATGATGCCAACAACCCCGGCGTCAATCTGTATCTGGCGCCCGACCTCGCGAAGAAAATCGTGCACCTGGTTGCCCAGGACGAGCGTCGCCACAACTTTTCGCTCAACAGTGCCGGCAACGCCGATATTGTGCTGCCAGGCGTCCACTCTGACCTGGGAGGCGGGTATCTGCCGAATCTTGTTGAACGGGTTCTGCTTAGCAAGCCGCGCTGCAGCCGCGATGTGGACTTTAATACCCCTTCGTCGTCGACCAACGCTTATCGGTTGGCTGAACAAGAACTCTACCGACGCCAAGACCAATTGAAACTCTATGGGCTGCCCCTTCAAGTAAAGAGCTGGGTGGTGGAAACGGTCAGTAACGTCAAGGGCGACAGGCGGAAATCGAAGAATGTGTATGCAGCGGTCTACAGCGAACGGATCGTGCGCAATGATCTGTCCCTGATTTACCTGCGCGTCATGCGGGAGTTAGCAGCCAGGAATGGGGTCGAGTTCGATACGATTGATGAAGAAGATCAGAAATATCCATTACCGGAAGAACTCAGAGGTATCGCCAAAAAAATAATGACTTATGCGCTGGGTGAAACACGCAGTATCGGTCTGAGCCTGAATGAGCAAGAGATACTCTCTCAACGCTACATTCATCTGTCGTCAAACTGGAATGCTGCGAAGGGATTCAACGAAACTGAGCTGAACATCCTGTTTATCAATCGCCCCGCCGATAAGTATGTTCGCATGGTGCACCCCAATGCGTGAGAACTCGTGCATGCTCAAAATTGGCTTTGCGCTGACATTTGCTGTGTTGCTGGGTGGCTGTGCATTCGGCGACAGAAGATCACTGCCTTACGAAGACTGGAACCTCAGGTTTTTTGCACCCGACTACATGCAGGTCTGGATCGAAACCGCAGACGTCGTGGACGTCAATAAGCGAATTTTTCGAGGTGCAGCCAGGGGAGTTCCAGCCATCGCTTATCCTCGACCACTCAATCAAGGTGTACCCGCCATTTTTCGGGGACAACCGAGAGGATGGCCGGAACATCCTGTAGGCAAAGGTCGATATATCAGGGAGGCCGCACTACCGCGACTGGTCTACGTGCGCTGGCAGTCCATGGCTGAGCCACAAACCTACGAAGCCTACATAGAAATCCCGGATTTGGCTCGCCGAACCATGCTCAAGAGTGAGCAAACGTTCTGTCGGGCAGACGGCAAATGGATCACGGATTACCGAAATATGGTGATCATTGGCCTCGCCCCCGGCGGCATCGCCAAGGTCTGGCTGGGCGGCCAATGTCTTTTGTCGACCGAAGTCATGCGGGTCCAGGGCACGATCAATCCCAAAGGCCCCTACGATGGAAGGTCCAACGGAAGGCATCGACCGCTCGCTGAAGAGTCCAAGGCTTACATCGAACAATTCGGCATCCCCTTTGAAAGCTGGTAAGGAGAGTGATTACATGGAGTTAAAAATATTGTTAATGGCGGCTTTTTTGAGTTTTCCCTTCACCGAGGCCTACGCAGATGTCCGCACACTGGACGGCCATTACTACCTTCAAGGTGCAATGGAGATGGGTGCGGAGTTGTTGCTGCGTAAGGACGGCACCTTTTCTGCCGGTATCGCCTATGGTTCGGCTGGCGGTGTCGCCAAGGGAAATTGGTATGTCGAGGAAAACACTCTCATGCTGGAGCAAGGGCCTGCCGCCCAACCAGCAAATAAGCTTTCCTACAATCTTTCACGCGAGAGAACGCTGGTCGAACTCAAGGAGTATGCCGACAACGAAAAAAATGAGTTGGCTAAAGAAAGCTACGTTTTAGAGCTACGGTACGATCGCCAACCTCCGCCACCGCCCCTGAAACCCGTGACTGTCTATTTTGAGTTCAATTCAGGTCCGCGAGGCCAATTAGTATTGAGTTCAAATCAACAAACTGACCTCTGGCTTCCTTTCGATCCCAAGAGAACGCTGAAGAAAATTGGTTTTGGCACAGATCACAATCACGGGGCAGATCAATGGTTCGATGTTTCGCCGGATAGCCGCGCCTTCAACATTGGCTGGAAGAAACGAAAAAACCAGCCCTTAACGTTCGAACAACCCACCGGATTTGATCTGGCGACTACCAGCCGATATCTGTCACAGGAAGAGCAACAGCGAGTTGCCCATAACTACTGGTTGACGTTGTATCACTTCGACCCGATCTCACCACCCGCTATCCAGCCGGTGGATGTTTATTGGCAATTCGAAGATGGCTCGACGTTGAAGCAGGTCTGGGCAGATTCGCAGCAGACCAAGCTGACACAACCCTTCTCCCCAAATAGGACACTGGAGAAAATCGGTCTGCATACTCAAAATTCGCCTGATGACATCGAATGGTTCACCGTGATGCCGGAAACTCGATGGGCGACGCTGGACTGGCAAACCTATCCTGACCCTGCCAACGGCGATCTCTCTGTGCTGTTCAACGATCTGCAACTAGCCATCGAACCCGACTGCCTCGCCGTCAACTTTGGAAACGGAAAAGCCTGTTTCCGACGTAAATGACTCGACATACGGCCACAAAAAATGGGCACCCGACCGCAATCGGTGTGCCCATTTTTTCATTACGGTTCTCCCCCGTTACTCAGGGAGTGCGCCGCAATTATGGATTGACGCTGTCTTTCAACGATTTGCCTGGCTTAAACGCAACGGTGTTGCTGGCCTTGATCTTCACCGGCTCACCGGTTTGCGGGTTTTTGCCGGTGCGGGCACCGCGATGGCGTTGCAGGAAGGTGCCGAAGCCCACCAGCGTGACGCTGTCCTTGCGATGCAGGGCGCCGGTGATTTCTTCGAGGACGGCGTTGAGAACGCGGTTGGCCTGCTCTTTGGTCAGATCCGCTTTTTCAGCGATTGCAGCGGCGAGTTCTGGTTTACGCATTAGTGAAGCCCCTTTGAGTCGGTTTTTTGTTGTTATGTCCGTGCTGTTCTCGTTGGAACAGCGCCCAAGGCGCCGCAGGCTCTACTCTGCGGCAGACGGGAGTGAGGATGGCACGCGGTTAAGGGCGGCGCCAGTCTCCCCGCGACCTTTGTGGGGGCAAAAGCGGGGTGATTCCGACAGAACGACCAGTATTTACGCCAGCAAGGCCGGAAGCTGTTTGTTCAGCGCGAGTTTTTCCATCACCGCCGCGCCCGTCAGGGCATAACCGAGCAATTGCCCTTCTGCGTCGTGACACAGCGCCTTGACGTCGGCCCCCTGCCCTTCGACCGTCCAGACGCCTTCGCGGCCCCGTGGCGGCGGCGAAACCACCAGCGGGCAGACCGGCGTTTTAACCGTGATCGGCATCGGCCCGTAGTTCACCGCCGTCGGGTTGCCGGCCAAGGTCTGTGCCAGCGCTCGCGCACAACTCATGAGGGGCATCACGTACAAAAGATTCAGCCCGTCGACCTCGGCGCAGTCGCCCAAGGCGTAAATGTTGGCGTGAGAGGTTTGCAGATGGCGGTCGACCATCACGCCGCGATTGGTCTGGATACCGGCTGCTGCCGCCAGATCGATCCGTGGGCGCAGACCGATGGCCGACACCACCACATCGCAAGGGACAACCTGGCCGTCGGACAGGTTGGCTTCCAGTCCATCGGCGACTTTTTGCAGTCGGGTCAGCACCGGGCCGAGGTGGAAACGCGCACCGAGGCTTTCCAGCCCGGCCTGCACCGCTGCCGCAGCGGCCGGGTGCAGCAGGGTCGGCATCACTTGCTCGCACGGCGCAACCAGTTGCACCTCATAGCCGCCGAGGATCAGGTCGTTGGCGAACTCGCAGCCAATCAGCCCGGCGCCGAGCAGCAACACCCGACGCTTGCCCGCCGCCGCCGCGCGAAACCGTGCGTAGTCTTCGAGATCGTTGATCGGGAACACAAGATCCGCGCCATCGCCTTCAATCGGCACACGCACGGTTTCGGCACCCCAGGCGAGGATCAGGTCGCGATAGCTCACCGCTTCCTCACCGATCCACAACCGCTTGTGGCCCGCGTCGATACCGCTGATGCGGGTGTGCGTGCGAATCTCGGCCTTCAATTGCTCGGCCATGGCGCCAGGTTCGGCCATGCTCAGGCCGTCGGCGTCCTTGTTCTTGCCGAAGCCGGTGGAGAGCATCGGCTTGGAGTAGGAACGACCGTCATCGGCGGTAATCAACAGCAGCGGGGTTTCGCCATCGAGTTTGCGAAACTCGCGGGCCAGGTTGTAACCCGCCAGCCCGGTGCCGACAATTACGACAGGTGCGCTCATGCCTTACTCCTTGTGGGTGCTCAGTTGATTTCGATCATTTCGAAGTCCATCTTGCCGACGCCGCAGTCAGGGCACAGCCAGTCTTCCGGCACGTCCTGCCACAGGGTGCCCGGCGCGATGCCGTCGTCCGGCCAGCCATCGGCTTCGTTATAGATCAGGCCGCAGACCACACATTGCCACTTCTTCATTCAGGTACTTCCTCAGGGTTCAGGCTTTAGCCGGCGCGGACGGTCGATGGTGCAGCGCTGCCGTCCGGCTCAGGGCGTTTTGTACTGATCGTACCGGCCAGATGCAAGCCTGTTCGGCGCAATGGCGGCCCGGATCAATCAAACTCGCGGTTCGCCATGGTAAGCTCGCCGCCTCATTTGCTGCCAATAATGACTCATTGTGCAACTCAAAAACGCCCCGCTGTGGCGCCTGCAAAGCCACCTGAACCCCCTCCCCGACACGTCCACGCTCGACTGGCTGTTCGACGAAGGCTCCCTGACCCGCCGCCTGACCCGCCTGTCCGATGACGGCTTCAGCGTCACGCCGCTGTTCGAAGGCTGGCAGACCCTGCGCGACGACGAATGCGCGGCGCTGGAGCTGGCCGAAGGCAGCGAAGGCTGGGTGCGCGAGGTGTATCTGCGCGGTCATGGCGAGGCCTGGGTGTTCGCCCGCAGCGTGGCGTCGCGCAGTGCCTTGCAGGGCGATGGATTGCATATGGATGAGTTGGGCAGCCGCTCGCTGGGCGAACTGCTGTTCTGCGATCACGCGTTCCAGCGGCGCGCCATCGAAGTCTGCCATTACCCGGAACACTGGCTGCCCGAGGATTCCCGGGCTCCCGGACTGTGGGGCCGCCGCTCGCGTTTCGACCGTGGTGCATTGAGCGTACTGGTGGTGGAGATTTTCCTGCCTACGCTGTGGGAAGCCGTCCGCACCCGTCCGGAGAACTGCTGATGTATCAGAGCCTGCTCAAATCCCTGAATCGCCTGAACCCGCGTGCCTGGGATTTCATTCAGTTGACCCGGATGGACAAGCCGATCGGCATTTACCTGCTGCTGTGGCCGACGCTCTGGGCCCTGTGGATTGCCGGCAAAGGCTCGCCGTCGCTGGCCAACATCGTGATTTTCGTCCTCGGCGTGGTACTGACCCGCGCCGGCGGTTGCGTGATCAATGACTGGGCTGACCGCAAGGTCGACGGGCATGTGAAGCGCACTGCCGAACGCCCGCTGGCCGCCGGCCGGATCAGTTCGAAAGAGGCGCTGGTATTCTTCGCCCTGCTGATGGGCGTGAGTTTCCTGCTGGTGCTGTGCACCAACGCCGCGACGATCTGGTTGTCGCTGGGTGGCCTGGCGCTGGCGTTCACTTACCCGTTCATGAAGCGCTACACCTATTACCCGCAGGTGGTGCTGGGCGCGGCGTTTTCCTGGGGCATGCCGATGGCGTTCACCGCCGAAACCGGTGAACTGCCGGCGACGGCCTGGCTGCTGTGGATCGCCAACCTGCTGTGGACGGTGGGTTACGACACCTATTACGCGATGACCGACCGCGACGATGACCTGAAGATCGGCGTGAAATCCACGGCGATCCTGTTCGGCGAAGCGGACCGGGTGATCATCCTGACCTTGCAGACCCTGTCGCTGGGCTGCCTGTTGCTGGCCGGGTCGAAGTTCGAGTTGGGAATGTGGTTCCACCTCGGCCTGCTGGTGGCGGCCGGGTGCTACGCCTGGGAGTTCTGGTACACCCGTGATCGCGACCGGATGCGGTGCTTCAAGGCGTTCCTGCACAACCACTGGGCCGGTTTGGCGATTTTCGTCGGGATCGTGCTGGATTACGCGTTGCGCTGACCTCAAAGCATCGCGGCCCGAGGCAATGCCTGCGGGCCGCGATCCAGCTCACTGCCAATGGCTTACTTGTGCTCGTGAACCACGTGCCACACGTCCTTCATCCCATCGCCTTTCATCTCTCCAGGCTTCTCGTCCTTCATGAACGTATACAACGGCTTGCCGTCGTAGGCGTATTGCATCATGCCGTCATCACGTTTGATGACCGTCCATTTGCCTTCGGCCTTGGCGCCCGCCGGAGCCATCATCGGTGGCCAGTTCTTGGCGCAATCGCCGTTGCACATCGACTTGCCGCCAGCGTCCTTGTCGAACGTGTAAACGGTCATGCCTTTGTGATCGACCATCATGCCGTCTTTCATCATGGCCGGCTCGGCCGCCATCGCCAGTCCAGGAAGAGTCAGGGCGGCCGCCATCAGCAATGCCTTAAAGGAAGCAGTCATTTGAGTCATGGAAACCTTCTTTTGTGGTTGTCAGGATTCGGACTTAGAGCTTAGTTCAGGATCTGCACAATCGCCGCTGGACTAAAATACTGTCACACGACTGCAATAATTCCGTTATCTAATGCGGCGCAAGACAGTTAAATGACAAGAGGATTAAGGCATGGTTGGCAGGAGCATTCTGATCGTCGACGACGAAGCGCCCATTCGCGAAATGATCGCCGTTGCGTTGGAAATGGCCGGCTATGACTGCCTCGAGGCAGAGAACTCGCAGCAGGCGCACGCCATTATCGTCGACCGCAAACCGGACCTGATCCTGCTCGACTGGATGCTGCCCGGCACCTCCGGCATCGAGCTGGCCCGCCGCCTCAAGCGTGACGAGCTGACCGGGGACATCCCGATCATCATGCTCACCGCCAAGGGCGAAGAAGACAACAAGATCCAGGGTCTGGAAGTCGGCGCCGACGACTACATCACCAAACCGTTTTCCCCACGCGAACTGGTAGCACGCCTCAAGGCCGTGCTGCGTCGCGCCGGTCCGACCGATGGCGAAGCGCCAATCGAAGTCGGCGGTCTGCTGCTCGACCCGATCAGCCACCGCGTGACCATCGACGGCCGTCCGGCCGAAATGGGCCCGACCGAATACCGTCTGCTGCAATTCTTCATGACCCACCAGGAACGTGCCTACACTCGTGGCCAGTTGCTGGACCAGGTCTGGGGCGGCAACGTCTATGTTGAAGAGCGCACGGTCGACGTGCACATCCGACGCCTGCGCAAGGCGCTCGGCGACGCCTACGAAAATCTGGTACAAACCGTGCGCGGCACTGGCTATCGGTTCTCCACCAAGGCCTGAGCCGAGCGCCCTCCCCGCAGACAAGGACCGCATTTTCCGTGAACCAAAACTGGCATGGCACCCTGATTCGCCACATGCTGTTGCTGGTCACCGGCTGCCTGGTGATCGGCCTGATCACCGGCTACTACGGCTGGAGTCTGGCGGCGGGACTGGGCCTGTACCTGGCCTGGACGCTCAAGCAACTGCTGCGCCTGCACGAATGGCTGCGCCTGCACCAACCCGATGAAGCACCGCCCGACGGCTATGGCCTGTGGGGTGAAGTATTCGACAGCATCTACCACCTGCAACGCCGCGACCAACGGGTACGCGGACGCCTGCAAGCGGTGATCGACCGCGTTCAGGAATCCACCGCCGCGCTGAAAGACGCAGTGATCATGCTCGACAGCGACGGCAACCTGGAATGGTGGAACCGCGCCGCCGAAACCCTGCTCGGCCTGAAAACCCCACAGGACAGCGGCCAACCCGTGACCAACCTGGTTCGCCATCCGCGCTTCAAGGAATACTTCGAGCAGGAAAGCTACGCCGAACCGCTGGAAATCCCCTCGCCGACCAATGACCGCGTGCGCATCCAGCTGTACCTCACGCGCTACGGCAACAACGAACACTTGATGCTGGTGCGCGACGTCACGCGCATCCATCAGCTGGAACAGATGCGCAAAGACTTCATCGCCAACGTCTCCCATGAGCTGCGTACCCCGCTGACGGTAATCTGTGGCTACCTGGAGACCCTGCTCGACAACGTCGAGGAAGTGAACCCGCGCTGGAACCGCGCCCTGCAGCAGATGCAGCAACAGGGCGGGCGCATGCAAACCCTGCTCAACGACTTGCTGCTGCTGGCCAAGCTGGAAGCCACCGATTACCCGTCGGACAACCAGCCCGTGCACATCGACACCCTGCTGCAGTCGATCAAGAGCGATGCGCAGCAGTTGTCAGGCTCAAAGAATCAGCGCATCACCCTGGAAGCCGATACCAGCATCCTGCTCAAGGGCAGCGAGGCGGAACTGCGCAGTGCGTTTTCCAACCTGGTGTTCAACGCCGTCAAATACACCCCGGCCGAAGGCAATATCCGCATCCGCTGGTGGGGCGACGATCAGGGCGCGCACCTGAGCGTGCAGGATTCGGGGATCGGCATCGACAGCAAACACCTGCCGCGCCTGACCGAACGCTTCTATCGCGTCGACTCCAGCCGCAACTCCAACACCGGCGGCACGGGCCTGGGCCTGGCCATCGTCAAACACGTGTTGCTGCGCCACCGCGCGCGGATGGAGATCAGCAGCGTGCCCGGCCATGGCAGCACATTCACCTGCCATTTCGCCCCGGCGCAGGTCGCCCAGGCACGGGTCATCAGCGCCGCTGAGTAATGCCGGACTAGGCAATCGCCAGGTCAGCCGCTACATTGGCTGACTTGCGCCTGCCTTTCAGGCGCGATTTCTTCTCTCTTACGAATCACACGGAACCCGCAAAACTCCATCATGGACCCTTCCCCTGGCTTGTCCCTCGCTACCATTTTCGCCGATTTCGGCATGATTCTTTTCGCTCTGATCCTGGTTCTGCTCAACGGCTTCTTCGTTGCGGCGGAGTTCGCCATGGTCAAACTGCGCTCGACCCGGGTCGAAGCCATCGCTGAACAGCATGGCTGGCGCGGGCACATCCTGCGCACGGTGCACAGTCAGCTCGATGCTTACCTCTCGGCGTGCCAGCTCGGTATCACCCTCGCCTCCCTCGGCCTGGGCTGGGTCGGCGAGCCGGCGTTCGCGCACATTCTCGAGCCGCTGCTGAGCGCGGTCGGCGTGCAGTCGGCCGAAGTCGTCAAAGGCATTTCGTTCTTCACCGCGTTCTTCATCATTTCCTACCTGCACATCGTGGTCGGCGAACTCGCACCCAAATCCTGGGCGATCCGCAAACCCGAATTGCTGTCGCTGTGGACGGCGGTGCCGCTGTACCTGTTCTACTGGGCCATGTACCCGGCGATCTACCTGCTCAACGCCAGCGCCAACACCATCCTGCGCATCGCAGGGCAAGGTGAACCCGGCCCGCATCACGAGCACCACTACAGCCGTGAAGAACTGAAACTGATCCTGCACTCCAGCCGTGGCCAGGACCCGAGCGACCAGGGCATGCGCGTGCTGGCCTCGGCGGTGGAAATGGGCGAGCTGGAAGTGGTCGACTGGGCCAACTCCCGGGAAGACCTGATCACCCTCGAGTTCAACGCCCCGCTGAAAGAAATCCTGGCGATGTTCCGTCGCCACAAGTTCAGCCGCTATCCGGTGTACGACAGCGAGCGCCAGGAGTTCGTCGGCCTGCTGCACATCAAGGATCTGCTGCTGGAGCTGGCGGCGCTGGATCACATTCCCGAGTCGTTCAACCTCGCCGAACTGACCCGTCCGCTGGAGCGCGTATCGCGACACATGCCGCTGTCGCAGCTGCTTGAGCAGTTCCGCAAGGGCGGCTCGCACTTCGCCGTGGTCGAAGAGGCCGACGGCAACATCATCGGCTACCTGACCATGGAAGACGTGCTGGAAGTGCTGGTCGGCGATATCCAGGACGAACACCGCAAGGCCGAGCGCGGCATCCTCGCCTATCAGCCGGGCAAACTCTTGGTACGGGGCGATACACCGCTGTTCAAGGTCGAGCGCCTGCTGGGTATCGACCTGGATCACATCGAAGCCGAAACCCTCGCCGGGCTGATCTATGAAACCCTGAAACGGGTGCCGGAAGAGGAAGAAGTGCTGGAAGTCGAAGGTCTGCGGATCATCATCAAGAAGATGAAAGGCCCGAAGATCATTCTGGCCAAGGTGCTGATGCTCGACTGACGGGGATTATCGCTTGCCCAACGCAAAGTTGGGCAACGCCCCCAGTGGCTGGTTGAACTGATACGGAATCGATACCAGCCCCCCTCCTGTATTGCGCTGCACCACGAAGTGCAGGTGCGGGCCGCTGCTGTTGCCGGTATTGCCGGACAGCGCCAGCGGACTGCCCACCGCCACTCGCTGCCCTTCCCGCACACCCACCGACCCTTGCTTGAGATGCAGATACACACCCATCGTGCCGTCGTCGTGCAGTACCCGCACGAAATTGCCGGAAGGATCGGTGCCGCGCCCGCTCTGGGAGTTCTCGGTCTTCACCACCACACCGGCCCGCGCCGCGATGATCGGCGTACCGACCGGCATGGCGATGTCCATCGCGTATTTGTTCTTCGGCCCGTAATGGCTGTAGTCGCCATTGGCACCCTGACTCAGACGGAATGGCCCGCCCCGCCATGGAAACGGGTAGCGATAGCTCTGAGCCGCGCCAGCGGGGTCACCGAGGGAATACTGGAACATCGGGGTGTACACCAGCGGCTTGCCGCCGGACACCGCCGTCAGCAACGCCAGCCGCGTATTGCTGCGCGCCGGCAGCACCCGGCGGATCGTTTCAGCCGGTGCGCCACGCACGTTGCTCATCCCGGTAAACGCCAGTGCAACCTCGACCGGCGCATACAGGTCGTTGCGCACGAACACCACGTCCGTGCCCTTCTGCTTCTTGATATCGAGATAGACCTGGCGTTCGAGGCGCTCGACCATCCGGTCCTGAAACACGAACACCTGGGAGCCTTTGCTCGGACGGTCGCTGTACGAAACCACTCCGTTGGCATCGGTGGATTTGTAGATCGTCATGGCCACAGTCGAGGTGGAGGCCATGAGCAGACCACAGAAAAACAGCAGGCGCAGGGGCATGGGCAAAAGTTCTGTCGAGTAAGGCCTGGGAATGAGCCTAGCAGCTGAAGCAGACCAGGCTAGTCGACAGATGTTTCAAATTTGGCACAGCACAAAACAAAAGGTCGCAGCCCTGGGCTGCTCCCGCATTGGAATACCATCCTTTGCGGGGCTGCCCCAGGCTGCGACCTTTTTGGCCGCGACGCTTACGCGCCCGGAACGAAGTGCTTCTGCGCCGTGCCGCGTGCGATCAGGCGGGAGATGTAGTCGAGCTTCTGCGCGTCCTGGTCGACGAAACGGAAGGTCAGTTGCAGCCAGTCGCTGTCGGCTTTCTGCTCATGCGCCACGATGGCGTGCAGGTAGCCGTTGAGGCGGGCGATTTCGGCGTTGTCGCCCTGCTCCAGATCGAGCACGGCGCTGTCGAGGATCTGCGGCAGGGTGTCGGTGCGTTTCACCACCAGCAGCGCTTCCTTGATGCTCAGGGCCTTGATCACGCATTGCTGGGTGCCGCTTGGCAGGCGCAGCTGGCCCTGACCACGACCGCTGGCCGGAGCGGCGGAGGCTGCCGGTGCTTTCACGGGCGGGCTGTTGAGCAAACCACGCTGTGGCGCGGCGGCAGGTGCCGGGGCCGCTGCAGCAGGCTTGGCAAACGGATTCACGGGAGCTGCCGCCGGTGCGGAACCGATGACCGCTGCCTTGCCGCCCGTCAACGCGCTCAGGGAGTCGTTGCCGAACGCCGAATTCATCTTGGTCGGGGCGCTGTTCATCAGGGTGTCGAGCTTGCCGACCTTGTTCAGCGCCTGCTTGACCTTGGTCAGCAGTTGCTCGTTGGTGAACGGCTTGCTGACGTAGCCGGAAACGCCGGCCTGAATCGCCTGCACCACGTTTTCCTTGTCGCCACGGCTGGTGACCATGACGAACGGCATGGTCTTGAGATTGTCCTGCTCACGGCACCAGGTCAGCAGTTCGAGGCCGGACATTTCCGGCATTTCCCAGTCGCACAGGACCAGGTCGAACGCTTCCTTGGCCAGCATGGCCTGAGCCTTTTTACCGTTGACGGCGTCCTCGGTGCGGATCCCCGGGAAGTAATTACGCAGGCACTTTTTCACCAGGTCACGAATGAACGATGCATCGTCCACGACCAACACACTGATCTTGCTCATCCAACACCCCTATTAAAATCCCGGCAAGCATAACGCTGGCTGATGGCACATTGCCAAAACTCTTCAGTCACGCCGGGACTTTTCGTTCGCGGGTGCTGCTTTTTAATTCGCTTCTGCCTTCTGAAAAGCAGAAACAAAAACGCCCGGCCAAAGGGCCGGGCGCTTTTCTCAGGCAATCTTACTTATCGTCAGCATCGCCCGGAACATTAGCGGTTTCACCACTTGTTCCTTCAACTTCTTCCTTCATGCGCTTGAGGCCCATGTGGCGCACGTCGGTGCCGCGCACCAGGTAAATCACCAACTCGGAGATGTTGCGTGCGTGATCGCCGATCCGCTCCAGCGAACGCAGCACCCAGATAATGCTCAAGACCCGCGAAATAGAGCGTGGGTCTTCCATCATGTAGGTCGCCAGCTCGCGCAGGGCCGTCTTGTATTCGCGGTCGATGATCTTGTCGTACTGCGCCACCGACAACGCCAGATCGGCGTCGAAGCGGGCAAACGCGTCCAGCGCATCGCGGACCATGTTGCGCACCTGGTCGCCGATATGACGCACTTCGACGTAACCGCGCGGCGCTTCACCTTCTTCGCACAGCTGGATCGCACGACGGGCGATCTTGGTCGCTTCGTCGCCGATGCGTTCCAGGTCGATCACCGACTTGGAGATGCTGATGATCAGACGCAGGTCGGAAGCCGCTGGCTGACGACGGGCCAGAATGCGCAGGCATTCTTCGTCGATGTTGCGTTCCATCTGGTTGATCTGGTCGTCGATCTCGCGCACTTGTTGGGCCAGACCCGAGTCGGCCTCGATCAGCGCGGTGACCGCGTCGTTGACCTGCTTCTCGACCAGCCCGCCCATGGCCAGGAGGTGGCTGCGCACTTCTTCCAGTTCGGCGTTGAACTGCGCGGAAATGTGGTGGGTAAGGCCTTCTTTACTAATCATGTTGGCGTCCTTGGAGCGTCCGGTAAGGTGCGGCGGGCCGCAGCGTCAATTCAGTGAGCGACAACCAGTGTCTGCTAGCCGTAACGACCGGTGATGTAGTCTTCGGTCTGCTTCTTGGCCGGATTGGTGAACAGGGTATCGGTGTCGCCGAATTCCACCAGTTTGCCCATGTACATGAACGCCGTGTAGTCGGACACCCGTGCCGCCTGCTGCATGTTGTGGGTCACGATGACGATGGTGAACTTGGACTTGAGCTCGTAGATCAGCTCTTCGACTTTCAGGGTCGAGATCGGGTCGAGGGCCGAGCACGGTTCGTCGAGCAGCAGCACTTCCGGCTCCACGGCGATGGTACGGGCGATCACCAGACGTTGCTGCTGACCACCGGACAGGCCGAGTGCCGAATCATGCAGACGGTCTTTCACTTCGTCCCACAGGGCCGCGCCTTTCAACGCCCACTCGACGGCTTCGTCGAGGATGCGTTTCTTGTTGATGCCCTGGATGCGCAGGCCGTAGACCACGTTCTCGTAGATGGTCTTCGGGAACGGGTTAGGCTTCTGGAACACCATGCCGACCCGGCGACGCAGCTCGGCCACGTCCTCGCCCTTGCGGTAGATGTTGTTGCCGTAGAGGTTGATCGCGCCTTCGACACGGCAGCCATCCACCAGGTCGTTCATGCGGTTGAAGGTACGCAGCAGCGTGGACTTGCCGCAGCCGGACGGGCCGATGAAGGCGGTCACGCGCTGTTTCGGAATGTTCATGCTGACGTCGTACAGCGCTTGTTTCTCGCCGTAGAACAGGCTCAGGCCCGGCACTTCGATGGCCACGGTTTCCTGTTCGAGGTTCAGGCTCTGCTTGTCGCGGCCCAGGGCAGACATGTTGATGCCGTGGGTATGTGTTTCGTGCTGCATGGGAGGCTCCCTGTGCTAACAAATTCGGTTCGGTTGGCTGCCGGGATTCAGGCCGGCAGCCCTTCAATTCTTGTAACGGCGATCAGCTGTCCAGCGCCTTGTACTTCTCGCGCAGGTGGTTACGAATCCACACCGCCGACAGGTTGAGCACGGCGATCACCAGCACCAGCAGCAACGCGGTGGCGTATACCAGCGGTCGTGCGGCTTCGACGTTCGGGCTCTGGAAGCCGACGTCATAAATATGGAAGCCCAGGTGCATGATCTTCTGGTCCAGGTGCAGGTACGGATAGTTGCCATCCACCGGCAGCGACGGCGCCAGCTTCACCACACCCACCAGCATCAGCGGCGCCACTTCACCAGCGGCGCGGGCCACGGCGAGGATCATGCCGGTCATCATGGCCGGGCTGGCCATCGGGATCACGATCTTCCACAGGGTTTCAGCCTTGGTCGCGCCGAGGGCCAGCGAGCCCTCACGCACGGTGCGAGGAATCCGCGCCAGGCCTTCTTCGGTGGCCACGATCACCACCGGCACCGCCAGCAGCGCCAGGGTCAACGAAGCCCAGAGCAGACCCGGCGTACCGAAGGTCGGTGCCGGCAGTGCTTCAGGGAAGAACAAGCGGTCGACCGAACCACCCAGCACGTAGACAAAGAAGCCCAGGCCGAACACGCCGTAAACGATCGCCGGAACACCCGCGAGGTTGTTCACCGCGATCCGGATGATCCGGGTCAGGGCGTTCTGCTTGGCGTATTCACGCAGGTACACCGCCGCCAGCACGCCGAACGGGGTCACGATCATCGCCATGATCAGGGTCATCATCACGGTGCCGAAGATCGCCGGGAAGATCCCGCCTTCGGTGTTCGCTTCACGCGGGTCGTCGGACAGGAATTCCCAGATCTTGCTGAAGTAGAAACCGACCTTGGTGAAGGTGCTCATGGCGTTCGGCTGGTAGGCGTGAACCACCTTGCCCAGACCGATTTCGATTTCCTTGCCGTTGGCATCACGAGCGGTCAAAGCGTCACGGTTGAACTGCGCGTGCAGGTCGGCCAGACGTGCTTCAACGTCCTGATAACGGGCGTTCAGCTCGGCACGTTCGGCGTCCATGTCCGCTTGCGCGGTGGCGTCGAGTTTGCCTTCCAGTTCCAGTTTGCGACCGTGCAGACGGATGCGCTCGAGACCGGCGTTGATCGCGCCGATGTCGGTTTTTTCCAGCGACTTGAGCTGCGCGGCGAGGCCGTTCACACGGTTGATCCGCGCTTGCAGCTCAGGCCAGGCGGCTTCGCCTTCAGCGATGACCTTGCCGTCCTGTTTGACGTTGACCAGGTAGCCGTAGAAGTTGCCCCACTCGCGACGCTCGATCGCCATCAGCTCTGGCGGCGTGGTCTGGTTGGTCAACCACTCGCCGACGATCCAGGTGAAGTCGTTGCCGTTCAGGTCACGGTTGCCGACCTTGATCAGCTCGCGGGTCATGAATTCCGGGCCGGCGTCCGGCACCGGCAGACCGGCGCTCTTCAGACGTGCACGCGGCACTTCTTCCTTCTGCACCACTTCGCCGATGACCAGGTGATTGCCCTGGCCCGGGACGTCGTAGCTGGCGTGGATCAGATCCGCCGGCCAGAAGTGACCCAGACCGCGCACGGCAATCACCGCCAGCAGGCCAATGGTCATGATGACCGCGATGGACACCGCGCCACCGCTGATCCAGACGCCCGGGGCGCCGCTCTTGAACCATCCATTCAGGGAGTTCTGTTTCACAGACTTCTACCTTTCTTAAAGCGACGAGTATTTCTTGCGCAGACGCTGACGAATCAGTTCCGCGAGGGTGTTCATGACGAAGGTGAACAACAGCAGCACCAGCGCCGAGAGGAACAGCACGCGGTAGTGGCTGCCGCCGACTTCCGACTCCGGCATTTCCACCGCGACGTTGGCGGCCAGGGTGCGCAGGCCTTCGAACAGGTTCATTTCCATGACCGGGGTGTTGCCAGTGGCCATCAGCACGATCATGGTTTCACCGACCGCACGGCCCATGCCGATCATCAGCGCCGAGAAAATGCCCGGGCTGGCGGTCAGGATCACCACGCGAGTCATGGTCTGCCACGGCGTGGCACCGAGGGCCAGCGAGCCCAGGGTCAGGCCGCGCGGCACACTGAACACGGCGTCTTCGGCGATCGAGTAGATGTTCGGGATCACCGCAAAACCCATGGCCAGACCGACCACCAGTGCGTTGCGCTGGTCGTAGGTGATGCCCAGGTCGTGGGAGATCCACATGCGCATGTCACCGCCGAAGAACCAGTTCTCCATGAACGGGCTCATGTACAGCGACAGCCAGCCCACGAACAGGATCACCGGGATCAGCAGCGCACTTTCCCAGCCATCCGGGACTTTCAGGCGGATCGACTCAGGCAGGCGGCTGAAGGTGAAGCCGGCGACCAGGATGCCGATCGGCAGCAGCATCAGCAGGCTGAAAATGCCCGGCAGATGCCCTTCCACATACGGCGCGAGGAACAGGCCGGCGAAGAAGCCGAGGATCACCGTCGGCATCGCTTCCATCAGCTCGATCACCGGTTTGACCTTGCGGCGCATGCCCGGGGCCATGAAGTACGCGGTGTAGATCGCAGCAGCAACGGCCAGTGGTGCAGCCAGCAGCATCGCGTAGAACGCGGCTTTCAGGGTGCCGAAGGTCAGTGGCGACAGGCTCAGTTTCGGTTCGAAATCGGTGTTGGCAGCGGTCGATTGCCAGACGTATTTAGGCTCGTCGTAGTTCTCGTACCAGACCTTGCTCCACAGCGCGCTCCACGAGACTTCCGGGTGCGGGTTGTCGAGCAGCAGCGGTTGCAGCTTGCCGCCGGCCTCGACGATCACACGGTTGGCGCGTGGCGACAGACCGAACAGGCCCTCGCCTTCGACCACCTGATCAACCAGCAAGGTGCGGTGCGCGGTGCTGTGGAACACGCCGAGCTTGCCGCTGGCATCCAGGGCCAGGAAGCCCTTGCGACGTTCTTCAGCGGTGATTTCAACGATCGGCGTCTTGCCCATCTGGAAGGTACGGATCTGCTTCAGGCGCAGTTCGCCATCGGTGTCACGAGCCATGAACCACTGGGCCAGGCCACCGGTGGAGTCGCCGACGATCAGCGAGATACCGCCCACCAGTTGGGTGGAAGCGGTGATTTGCGCGTCGGCGTTTTCCAGCAGTTTGTAGCGACCGTTGAGGCTCTTGTCGCGCAGGCTGAACACGTCGGCCTGGGCACGGCCGTTGATCACGTAGAGCCATTGCTGACGCGGATCGACGAAGATGTTCTTCACAGGCTCGGTCATCTGCGGCAGATCGATACGCTTCTGCTCGTTGGTGACTTCGCCGGTCATCATGTTTTCTTCGCTGGTCAGCGACAGCACATTGAGTTGCGAACCGGTGGAGCCGACCAGCATCAGGGTCGAGTCGGTCGCGTTGAGGCTGACGTGCTCCAGTGCACCGCCGCTCTCGTTCAGCGCAATCGGCGTCTCGCCGTACGGGAACTCGACCGCCGGGGTAATGGTTTTCTTGCCATCCGGGTAGCTGACTTTATAGGTGTGACGGAACACCAGCGCCTGACCGTTGGACAGGCCCACGGCCACCAGCGGATGACCCGGCTGGTCTTCGCCGATGGAGGTCACACTGGCGCCTGCCGGCAACGGCAGATCGACGCGCTTCAATTCAGCGCCACTGTCGATGTCGAAGAACAGCGCCTGGCCCTTGTCGGAAACGCGCATGGCCACCTGATTCTGCTCTTCGAGCGAAATCATCAGCGGCTTGCCGGCGTCCTGCATCCAGGCCGGGGTGATTGCATCTTTCGCGGTCAGGTCAGCGCCCTTGAACAGAGGCGCGACGACGTAAGCGAGGAAGAAGAAGATCAGGGTGATGGCTGCCAGCACCGCCAGACCGCCGACGAGGACGTACCAGCGGGTGAAGCGATCCTTGAGCGCGCGAATGCGGCGCTTGCGTTGCAACTCAGGCGTATTGAAGTCAATGCGCTTGGGAGGGTTCGTAGTCATTTTGGAATTGGCCAGATCATTCATGCGCACACCCTAGCGATCCTGTATGACAGAAAGATGACAATGCAGTGACGCACCAAATCCGCCGCCAGCAGGGCACTGGCAGTGGATAAAAGAATTCGGGGAGTGTGGGAGCCGGGCCGCTTGCGGGCCGGGCCCCACACGTGAGTCAGGCGGGGTTCACCCCTGACTCAGTTTGTTACTTTTTTGCGACTTCAGCGCCGCCTTCCTGCAGGCCCAGGTCAGCCAGTGCTTTTGCAGCAACCTTGGCCGGCAGTGGGATGTAGCCGTCTTTCACTACCACTTCCTGGCCCTGTTTCGACAGAACCAGTTTCACGAACTCGGCTTCCAGCGGGGCCAGAGGCTTGTTCGGGGCTTTGTTGACGTATACGTACAGGAAACGGGACAGCGGGTACTTGCCGTTCAGGGCGTTTTCTTCGGTGTCTTCGATGAAATCGGTGCTGCCTTTCTTCGACAGAGCAACGGTTTTCACGCTGGCGGTCTTGTAGCCGATGCCCGAGTAACCGATGCCGTTCAGCGAGGAGCTGATCGACTGCACGACCGAAGCCGAGCCTGGTTGTTCGTTGACGTTAGGCTTGTAGTCGCCTTTGCACAGGGCTTCTTCCTTGAAGTAGCCGTAGGTGCCGGATACCGAGTTACGACCGAACAGTTGAACCGGCTTGTTGGCCAGGTCACCGGTCACGCCCAGGTCGCCCCAGGTTTTAACGTCGGCTTTGGCGCCGCACAGACGGGTGGACGAGAAGATCGCGTCAACCTGTTCCATGGTCAGGTGCTGGATCGGGTTGTCCTTGTGCACGAATACAGCCAAGGCGTCCACGGCAACCGGGATAGCGGTTGGCTTGTAGCCGTATTTCTGTTCGAAGGCCGCCAGTTCGGTGTCCTTCATTTTGCGGCTCATCGGGCCCAGGTTGGAGGTGCCTTCGGTCAGCGCAGGTGGCGCGGTGGCGGAGCCAGCGGCCTGAATCTGGATGTTTACGTTCGGGTATTCTTTTTTGTAGTTCTCGGCCCACAAGGTCATGAGGTTGGCCAGGGTATCGGAGCCGACGCTGGACAGGTTGCCCGACACACCAGTGGTCTTGGTGTAGCTCGGGATCGACGGGTCAACAGCGGCGAACGCGTTGGCGGTCGCAACGCCAGCAGCGACAAAAGTCATTGCCGCCATCAAACGCTTCAGTTTCATGCCTTACTCCTAGCAGATAGGGGGTGTTAAGTCGGGGCCAAGTATCAGCAGGCCGTGTGAACACTCTATGGCTGAAATATGACAATTGGATGAAAGGCCAGCATCCCCTGTCGGAAGGCTGGCCTTTCAGTTGTAACCGAACGTGTGAGGCTGATTCAGCGGCGTGATTCAGCGGCCCTTGCTCCACAACCAGGCGCCGACCAGGATCCCCATCCCGCACAGCACCGCCACGTAATAGGCAGGCCCCATCGCGCTTTCCTTCAGCAGCAGGCTGACCACCATCGGGGTCAGGCCGCCGAAGATGGCGTAAGCGACGTTATAAGAGAAGGACAGACCGCTGAAGCGCACCACCGGCGGGAACGCCTTGACCATCACATACGGCACCGCGCCGATGGTGCCGACCAAAAAACCGGTCAGCGCATACAGCGGGAACAGCCAGTTCGGGTGATCGGCGAGGCTGTGATAGAAGGTCCAGGAGCTGATCAGCAAGCCCAGGCAACCGAACACGAACACACGACCGGCACCAAAGCGATCGGCCAATGCACCGGAAATGATGCAGCCCAGGCTCAGGAACACGATCGCCAGGCTGTTGGATTGCAGCGCGGTGGTCGGCGAGAAGTGATAGACCGTCTGCAGCACGGTCGGGGTCATCAGGATCACCACGACGATGCCGGCGGACAGCAGCCAGGTCAGCAGCATCGAAATGGCGATCGCACCGCGATGGTCACGCAGCACCGCACGCAGCGGCACTTCTTCGGCCAGGGCCTTGCGCTGTTGCAGCTCGGCGAACACCGGGGTCTCGTGCAGCCAGCGGCGCAGGTAGACCGAGAACAGACCGAACACGCCACCGAGCAGGAACGGGATCCGCCAGGCGTAATCCGAGACTTCCACTGGCGTATAGATGCTGTTGATCGCGGTGGCGACCAGCGAGCCCAGCAGGATGCCGGCGGTCAGGCCGCTGGTCAGGGTCCCGCAGGCGTAA
The DNA here is from genome assembly GCF_058801265.1 of Pseudomonas sp. GW822-FHT03F08. NCBI lineage: Bacteria > Pseudomonadati > Pseudomonadota > Gammaproteobacteria > Pseudomonadales > Pseudomonadaceae > Pseudomonas > Pseudomonas sp. GW822-FHT03F08. Next base: position 557,194 of record NZ_JBXANC010000001.1, read on the forward strand.
CCAATGTGCTTCCCGGGTACGTGTTCGGAAACGAAGACCCACGCCCCCGGCACTTCGCCGCCAATCGCCGCGCCCTGGATGACGCGCATCAACAGCAGCAGGATCGGCGCCCACATGCCGATCTGTGCATAAGTTGGCAGCAGGCCCATGATCAGGGTCGGCACCGCCATCATGAAAATGCTCAGGGTGAACATCTTCTTGCGCCCCAGCAGGTCGCCGAAGTGCGCCATGACGATCCCGCCCAACGGCCGCGCGAGGTAACCGGCAGCGAAAATGCCGAAGGTCTGCATCAGGCGCAGCCACTCGGGCATGTCGGCCGGGAAGAACAACTTGCCGACCACGGTGGCAAAGAACACGAAAATGATGAAATCGTAAAACTCCAGCGCGCCCCCCAGGGCCGATAGCGACAAAGTCTTGTAGTCATTGCGGGTCAACGGTCGTGCGGGTTGGTCGGGCTGCGCGAGGCTCGAGGGCGCTGTGGTCATGGCAAGGTCTTCTCTTATAGTCGGATCTGCCGCCACAACAACGCTGGCTGTGGCTCGGGCAGGTTCGGCACCATAACAAATTGTTCGAAAAAGCACATAGAGGCGCGTTTTTGACGGTCGAAATGAGAACCGGACGGTCGTCGCGGAGTCTACCGACCGATATACTCGCAATCTTGCTCCCGCTTGTAGGGGGTTGCTGTGCGAAAACGTCGTTGGTCGCCTTGGCGCGTGGATCCAGCCGGTTTCGCAGAGTTTCCCCTTTAGACGCCTTATGGAAAACGTGACGAACGTAGTATGTTCGGTGCTGAATCGTTTTTCCTGAAGACGGCTACCACCAGCAATACCCAACGAAGAGTCACGGGTCAGAGGCACCCCCGGCATGATAGAGCTCGAACAAGAAGATCCGATCCCGCAAGGCGACCTGGCCCTGCAAATCACCGCGCTTCCTCGCGAAACCAACGGCTTTGGCGATATTTTCGGCGGCTGGCTGGTGGCGCAGATGGACCTGGCCGGCACTGCAATGGCCAGCCGCGTCGCCGGTGGCCGTGTCGCGACCGTTGCCATCGATCGCATGGCGTTTCTGGTGCCGGTGGCTGTCGGCGCGCAATTGTCCTTTTATACCCAGACCCTGGAAATCGGTCGCAGCTCGATCCAGATGATGGTCGAGGTGTGGAGCGACGATCCGCTGTCCAGCGAGTGGCGTAAAGTGACCGAAGCGGTGTTCGTGTTCGTTGCCATCGATGGCAGCGGTCGCACTCGCTCCGTTCCGCCACGCGCACGTTAAACCTCGCGGCCGTTTGCAGGTCGATAGTCGTCCCAAGTTGCTGATTCGAGAGTTGTCCCATGAACACGCCCAACGTTGAAGCCGTGAAACTGGATGAACTGAACTGCTGGCGCATCCGCCACGGTCAGGCCGAAGTGCTGGTCGCCCAGCAAGGCGCGCACATCCTCAGTTATCAGGTGGACGGCCAGCCGCCGCTGATCTGGCTTAACGACAAGGCCGTGTTCAAGACCGGCAAGAGCATCCGCGCCGGCGTGCCGGTGTGCTGGCCATGGTTCGGCGTCTTCGCCCGTAACCCGCAGAGCGTTCAGGCGATGCGCGTCAGCGAAGAACCGGCCGCCGCTCACGGTTTTGTCCGGGCGATGGATTGGGAACTGGGCGGTATCGAAACCGAGGGCGAAAGCCTGAAAGTGGAGTTCAAGCTGCCCTACCCGGAAGGTGGTTTCCCGGGTTGGCCGCATCAGGTCGATCTGACCCTGACCCTGCGCCTCGACGATCAACTGCACATCAGCCTGACCAGCCACAACCGGGGTGCCGACACCGTCAGCATCAGCCAGGCGTTGCACAGCTATTTCGCGGTCAGCGATGTGCGCAACGTGCGCGTCGAAGGTGTGGATGGCCTGGATTACATCGAGACCCTGGATGACTGGAAGACGCACAACCAGCACGGTGACTTGCGCTTTGCCGGGGAAACCGACCGCATCTACCTCGATGCTCCGCCGCAACTGAGCATCGTCGATCCGGCCTGGGAACGGCGCATTGCGCTGACCGCTACCGGTTCACGCACGGCAGTGATCTGGAACCCGTGGATCGACCGCGCCGCCGCGTTCAGCGACATGGACAACGATGGCTGGCAGCGCATGCTGTGCATCGAGACGGCGAACGTGATGGACGATGTGGTGACCCTGGCACCGGAAGCCAGCCACACCATGGGTGTCAGCGTCGGCAGCCAGCCACTCTGAAAACAAAAATCGCAGCCCCAGGGCTGCGATTTTTTTTGCTGCTTGGATTTACAGATCCTTTTCCTGCACCACCCGCACCTTGTCCGCTTCCAGCGCATAGGCCGCATCGGCCAGGTCATTGCTGACCTTTTCGATCTTCAGCGTGCCGGTCACCCACAGCGGTGTATAGATGTCGTCCAGCTTCAAACCCTTTGGATAACGCACCAGCACCAGTTGGTTCGGCGGCGGTGGCGGCACGTGGATGCACGCGCCCGGGTACGGCACCAGGAAAAACAACGTGCTGCGGCCCTTGGCGTCGGACTCCAGCGGCACCGGATAACCGCCGATGCGGATGTGTTTGTCGTTCATCGACGCCACGGTCTTGGTCGAATACATCACCGCCGGCAAACCTTTGGCCTGCTTCATCCCGCCCTTCTCGGTGAAGGTGCCGGTGGCTTCCGGGGAGTTGTGGTCGATTTCAGGCATGGCCTCGAGGGCTTTCTGATCCGACTTGGGCATCAGTTCCAGCCAGTCGGTTTCCGGCAGATCGCCGGCGTGGGCCAGACCGCTGCCCAGCAAAAGGAGAGTCAACAGAAGACGGCGCATGAAGATGCTCGTAGGAAGGAGGAAACAGTCAATCGCCGAGCATTCTAGCCCTCTCCACCGGTTTGGCAGAGAGGGCTTTGTCGCTTTGGATCAGTTCTTTTTGATCAGGCCGTAGATCACCAGCAGGATGATCGCGCCCACCAGCGCACCGATGAAGCCTGCGCCCTGGCCCGCGTGATAAATGCCCAGGGCCTGACCGCCGTAAGTGGCTGCCAGCGAACCGCCGATGCCCAGCAGGATGGTCATGATCCAGCCCATGCTGTCATCGCCCGGTTTCAGGAACCGTGCCAGCAGGCCAACGATCAGGCCGATAAAAATGGTTCCGATAATTCCCATGGCATTTCCCTCTGATTGATTGGCTATAGCCTAGCCAGACTTTGGCATCCTGCCATCAGAGAACGGCGGCCCCTAATGGTTCCGCCGCTGCCACATGAAACTGTTGTTACTCGGCGATCAGCGCTTCGACCTTGAGGATCTGCTGCTCGAGCGTCGCCTTGTCCTTGCAGCGCAGGTTGGCGTGACCGACCTTGCGCCCGGCCTTGAAAGCCTTGCCGTAGTGATGCAGGTGGCAATCGTCGATGGCGATGACTTTTTCAACCGGCGGAACGACACCGATGAAGTTGAGCATCGCGCTCTCGCCGACCTTGGCGGTCGAACCCAGCGGCAGACCGGCTACGGCCCGCAGGTGGTTTTCGAACTGGCTGCACTCGGCGCCTTCGGTGGTCCAGTGCCCGGAGTTGTGCACGCGCGGGGCGATTTCGTTGGCCTTGAGGCCACCGTCGACTTCAAAGAACTCGAACGCCATCACACCAACGTAGTCCAGCTGCTTGAGGACGCGGCTGGAGTAGTCTTCGGCCAGGGCCTGCAACGGGTGATCGGTACTGGCGATCGACAGCTTGAGAATGCCGCTGTCGTGGGTGTTGTGCACCAATGGATAGAACTTCGTCTCGCCATCACGGGCGCGCACGGCGATCAGCGACACTTCGCCGGTGAACGGCACGAAGCCTTCCAGCAGGCAGGCCACGCTGCCCAGCTCGGCGAATGTGCCGACCACGTCTTCAGGCTTGCGCAGGACTTTCTGGCCCTTGCCGTCGTAACCCAGGGTGCGGGTTTTCAGCACGGCCGGCAGACCGATCGAAGCGACGGCGGCGTCCAGATCGGCTTGCGACTGGATGTCGGCGAACGCCGGGGTCGGAATCCCCAGGTCCTTGAACATGCTCTTCTCGAACCAGCGGTCGCGAGCGATGCGCAGGGCTTCGGCGCTCGGGTAGACCGGCACGAATTGCGAAAGGAACGCCACGGTTTCAGCCGGGACGCTTTCGAACTCGAAGGTCACCAGATCGACTTCATCGGCCAACTGACGCAGGTGATCCTGATCGCCGTAATCGGCCCGCAGGTGTTCGCCCAGTGCAGCGGCGCAAGCGTCCGGCGCAGGGTCGAGGAAAGCGAAGTTCATGCCCAGCGGGGTGCCCGCCAGGGCCAACATGCGACCCAACTGGCCGCCACCGATTACACCGATCTTCATCTCAACAACCTCAGGCAATACGTGGGTCTGGATTGTCCAGGACGCTGTCTGTCTGCTCGGCACGGAAGGTCTTCAGTACCGCGTGGAATTGTGGATGCTTGGCGCCCAGGATGCTCGCCGACAGCAAGGCTGCGTTGATCGCGCCCGCCTTGCCGATGGCCAGGGTGGCAACCGGGATGCCGGCCGGCATCTGCACGATCGACAGCAGCGAATCGACGCCCGAGAGCATCGCCGACTGCACCGGTACGCCCAGCACCGGCAGGTGGGTCTTGGCCGCACACATGCCTGGCAGGTGGGCTGCGCCACCGGCACCGGCGATGATCACCTCGATGCCGCGGCCTTCAGCCTCTTCGGCGTACTGGAACAGCAGATCCGGGGTGCGGTGGGCAGAAACCACCTTGACCTCGTACGGGATGCCGAGCTTTTCCAGCATATCGGCGGTGTGGCTAAGGGTGGACCAATCGGACTTGGAGCCCATGATCACGCCAACCAGTGCACTCATCGTCGCGCCTCTTCTCTCTGGGCGCCCGCAGGCGCGTCAAAAACAACAAGCCACGCAGAATGCGTGGCTTGTTGTAGGAAAAATGGCCGGACGAACCGGCCGAAGGCCGCGCAGTATACCGCAAAGAAAGCAATAAACAGCCCCCGATGCGACCATCTGTCAAATGAGCCAAAGCCCCGGTTTTATTGACTCAAAGGTCAGCGCCAGCGCATTCAGGAAGATTGTGCCGCACCGCCTTCAAGCTTGCGCCACAACAACCGTACATTGGCCTTGCGCACCAGCGCGCAGCGGTACAGGCGAATTTCCAGCGGCACGTGCCATTGCGGGCCCCCGCAGACCACCAGTTCGCCACGGGCGAGTTCGTTGCGTACGCTCAGTTGCGGCACCCAGGCAATGCCGAGGCCTTCGAGGGCCATGCTTTTCAGGCTGTCGGCCATGGCGGTTTCATAAATAGTGGTGAAGCGCAGCGCACGCTGGCGCAACAAGCCGTTCACCGAGCGCCCGAGAAACGCCCCGGCGCTGTAGGCCAGCAGCGGCACACTGGCCTCGCCTTCAAGATCGAACAGCGGTTTGCCATTGGCATCCGCCGCGCACACTGGAAGCATTTCGGTCTGCCCCAGGTGCAGCGACGGGAAAATTTCCGGGTCCATCTGCATCGCTGCGTCCGGGTCGTAGAACGCCAGCATCAGATCGCAGCCACCTTCACGCAGCGCGTGCACGGCATCGCCGACGTTGGTCGCCACCAGCCGCGTGGCGATGTTCAGGCCTTCGTTGCGCAGTTGCGCGATCCAGCGCGGGAAGAAACCGAGCGCCAGCGAGTGCGCCGCCGCCACTTGAATCACTTCGCCCTGCCCGCCTTCCAGATGATGGAGGTGGCGCAGCACTTCGCCGAGCTGTTCGACCACCGTGCGCGCGGTCACCAGAAACAGTTGCCCCGCCGCCGTCAGTTCGACCGGCGTGCGCGAACGGTTGACCAGCGTCAGCCCGAGCGCCGCTTCCAGGCTGCGGATCCGCCGACTGAAGGCCGGCTGGGTCACGAAGCGCCGTTCGGCCGCCTGCGAGAAGCTGCGGGTGGCGGCCAGAGCACTGAAGTCCTCGAGCCATTTGCTTTCCAGATTCATCACGTCCTCCCGGACACGCACCAAAACAGGTCACACGTCTGCCGCGCACGCGGCGTCACACGGGCATTATGCCGAATGTGCATAGGGCAGTGTTTAACAGCATTGGCCCAAAATTTCCCACAAGCCTAGCATTCGCAGCGTTCCGGCACAGACCGGGTCCATATCGAGATGATTTCTATCATGTCCTCCGCTGCATCATTCCGCACAGAAAACGACCTGCTTGGCGCCCTCGAAGTCCCTGCTCAAGCGTATTACGGCATCCAGACCCTGCGAGCGGTGAACAACTTCCGTCTCTCGGGCGTTCCGATTTCGCACTACCCGAAGCTGGTTGTCGGCCTGGCAATGGTCAAACAGGCCGCTGCTGACGCCAACCGTGAGCTGGGTCACCTGAGCGAAGCCAAGCACGCTGCCATCAGCGAAGCCTGTGCACGTCTGATCCGCGGCGATTTCCACGAAGAGTTCGTGGTCGACATGATTCAAGGTGGCGCCGGTACCTCCACCAACATGAACGCCAACGAAGTGATCGCCAACATTGCTCTGGAAGCGATGGGTCACCAGAAAGGCGAGTACCAGTACCTGCACCCGAATGACGACGTCAACATGGCGCAGTCGACCAACGACGCCTACCCTACCGCGATCCGCCTGGGTCTGCTGCTGGGTCACGACGCGCTGCTGGCCAGCCTCGACAGCCTGATTCAGGCATTCGCGGCCAAGGGTCAAGAATTCAACCACGTCCTGAAGATGGGTCGTACCCAGCTGCAAGACGCCGTGCCGATGACCCTGGGTCAAGAGTTCCGCGCTTTCGCCACCACCATGGGCGAAGACCTGGCCCGTCTGAAGACGCTGGCCCCGGAACTGCTGACCGAAGTGAACCTGGGCGGCACCGCGATCGGCACCGGCATCAACGCCGACCCGCGCTATCAGGCCCTGGCCGTACAGCGTCTGGCACTGATCAGCGGTCAACCGCTGGTTCCAGCCGCCGACCTGATCGAAGCCACCTCCGACATGGGCGCCTTCGTGCTGTTCTCCGGCATGCTCAAGCGCACCGCGGTCAAGCTGTCGAAGATCTGCAACGACCTGCGCCTGCTGTCCAGCGGCCCGCGTACCGGCATCAACGAAATCAACCTGCCGGCGCGTCAGCCAGGCAGCTCGATCATGCCAGGCAAGGTCAACCCGGTTATTCCGGAAGCCGTGAACCAGGTGGCATTCCAGGTCATCGGTAACGATCTGGCGCTGACCATGGCAGCCGAAGGCGGCCAACTGCAATTGAACGTGATGGAGCCGCTGATCGCCTTCAAGATCCTCGACTCGATCCGTCTGCTGCAACGCGCCATGGACATGCTGCGCGAGCACTGCATCGTCGGCATCACCGCCAACGAAGCGCGCTGCCGTGAACTGGTCGAACACTCGATCGGTCTGGTCACCGCACTGAACCCGTACATCGGCTACAAAAACGCCACCCGCATCGCCCGTATCGCCCTTGAAAGCGGCCGCGGCGTGCTGGAACTGGTGCGCGAAGAAGGTCTGCTCGACGAAGCCATGCTCGCCGACATCCTGCGCCCGGAAAACATGATTGCTCCGCGTCTGGTGCCTCTGAAAGGCTGATCCGACGCGTTACTTGTAGCACCGCTCACCAGGTCGAGGGACTAGACACCTCTCACCTTTTGAGGGCTTGGAGATCATTCTCCAAGCCCTTTTTTTTAACTATTTGAAAGGACAAACGTCTTCTGTGGGAGCCATCCCGCAAAAGCCCGACGCCGGTAACGTCGGGTGTTTCAAAGCCTCGTTTCGTCGCTTGCACCACAACCGTGCAGACGGGCGCCGCACTGATCGGTATAGTGCCGCCCCTCTTCGCGTGAGCGGTCGTCGGTAACGAGGCCATAACCCATGCGAAACCCGAACTAATAACAAACCCGCGAAATGGAACCGGGACGAAACCCTCGCCTCGCCTGTCGTGCCGAACGCACACCGGTGTAACGCGATGTTTCCGACCATCCAGTATTTGCTTACACAAAAAACAGCGAGGAAAAATCCATGCTCGAAGTCATCAACGACTTCCTCTCAGGGAAAGTACTGATCGTGCTCATTGTCGGGCTCGGTAGCTACTTCACGATTCGCTCGCGTTTCGTTCAATTGCGTCACTTCTTCCACATGTTCGCGGTGTTCCGCGACAGCCTCAAAGGCAGCGCCGGGCAACTCAGCTCGTTCCAGGCCCTGATGCTCAGCCTCGCCGGCCGCGTCGGTGCAGGCAACATCGCCGGTGTCGGCATCGCCGTGACCCTCGGTGGTCCGGGTGCGGTGTTCTGGATGTGGGTGACTGCACTGGTCGGAATGTCCAGCAGCTTCTTCGAATGTACCCTGGCCCAGGTCTACAAGCGCGCCGATGGCGACGGTCTGTACCGTGGTGGCCCGGCCTACTACATCCAGCACGGCCTGAAGCTCAAAGGCATGGCGGTGGTGTTCTCGATCCTGTTGCTGGTCACCTACGGCTTCGCCTTCATTGGCCTGCAGTCCTACACCGTGACCCACTCGCTGCAAAACGCCTTTGCGTTCGACCCGCAACACACCGGTATCGTCCTGGCAGTGCTGCTGGCCATCACCTTCATCGGCGGCATCAAGCGCATCGCTTCGGTGTCCGACCTGCTGGTACCGATCAAGACCCTGGCCTATATCGGCGTGACCCTGTACGTGATCGGCACCCAGATCGAACACGTGCCAGCCATGCTGGAAACCATCTTCAAGAGCGCCTTCGGTCTCGACCCGGCCTTCGGCGGCCTGCTCGGCAGCGCGATTGTCATGGGCGTGAAACGTGGCGTATTCGCCAACGAAGCGGGCCTGGGCAGTGCGCCGAACGTCGCCGCCGTGGCCGCCGTGAAGCACCCGGGCGCTCAGGGCGTGGTTCAGGCGTTCAGTGTGTTCCTCGACACCTTCGTGATCTGCACCTGCACCGCGCTGCTGATCCTGCTGTCGGGCTTCTACACCCCGGGCTTCGAAGGTGACGGCATCGTCCTGACCCAGAACTCGCTGGCCGCCGTGGTCGGTGACTGGGGTCGCATGTTCGTCAGCGTCGCGCTGTCGCTGTTCGTCTTCACTTGCATCCTCTACAACTACTACCTGGGCGAGAACAGCCTGCAGTTCCTCACCCGCAACCGCGCTGCGCTGATGACTTTCCGCGGCCTGGTGCTGGCGCTGGTGGTCTGGGGTTCGATGCAGGATCTGTCGACCGTGTTCGCCTTCGCCGACATCACCATGACCTGCCTGGCCTTCGTCAACCTGATAGCCCTGGCCATGCTGTTCAAGGTCGGCATGCGCGTGATGCGTGACTACGACGAGCAGCGCCGCGCCGGCGTCAGCCAGCCAGTGTTCGACTCCAGCAAATTTACCGATCTGGACCTGGACCTGAAGGCCTGGCCGACCAATCCGTCGTCCGACACCCAGGCCAACACTCAGCCGCAAGGCATCCCCGCAGCGCAACGCTGATCGGGTAAAAACCGGGCGCAGGTCTTGCGCCCGGCGTGACACAAGCGGCGGTCGGCGTCATGCTCGACCGCATGCTGTCTTCGTTCAGGAGAACTCCCCATGAATTCCTCGACCTACCCTGCCGCCCAGCACGTCATGGTGCTGTACACCGGTGGCACCATCGGCATGCAGGCCAGCGCCAATGGCCTGGCCCCGGCCTCCGGTTTCGAAGCGCGGATGCGCGATTACCTGCACAGTCAGCCTGAGCTGGTGGTGCCGCAGTGGCGCTTTCGCGAGATGTCGCCGCTGATCGACAGCGCCAACATGACCCCGACCTACTGGCAGCAACTGCGTGAAGCCGTCGTCGACGCCGTCGATGTGCAAGGCTGCGACAGCGTGCTGATTCTGCACGGCACCGACACCCTGGCCTACAGCGCCGCCGCCATGAGCTTCCAGTTGCTCGGCCTGCATGCCCGCGTGTGCTTCACCGGTTCGATGCTGCCGGCCGGCGTCACCGACAGCGACGCCTGGGAAAACCTCAGCGGCGCGCTGGTCGCCCTCGGCCAAGGCCTGGCGCCGGGTGTGCATCTGTATTTCCACGGCGAACTGCTGGCCCCGACCCGTTGCGCGAAAGTGCGCAGCTTCGGCCGTCATCCGTTCAAACGCCTGGAACGTCAGGGCGGCGGCGTGAAAGCCACCTCGCTGCCAGCCGCGCTGAACTACAACCAGCCCAAGCAACTGGCCAGGGTTGCCGTGTTGCCGCTGTTCCCGGGCATCGGCTCCGGGATCATCGACGGCCTGCTCGACAGCGGCATTCAGGGTCTGGTACTGGAGTGCTACGGCAGCGGTACCGGGCCGAGCGACAATCCAGAGTTCCTCGCCAGCCTCGGCCGTGCGCGGGATAAAGGTGTCGTCGTGGTTGCGGTCACGCAGTGCCATGAAGGTGGTGTGGAACTGGATATCTACGAAGCGGGCAGCCGCTTGCGTGGCGCTGGCGTGTTGTCCGGTGGCGGCATGACCCGTGAGGCGGCGTTCGGCAAGTTGAATGCTTTGCTGGGTGCAGGCCTTGAAACGGCCGAAGTGCGGCGTCTGGTCGAACTCGACCTGTGCGGCGAACTCATCTGATCGCAACAAGCTGTGGGAGCCCCTCTGCTCCCACAGCCCGGCATGCAACTTGCTGCCGTTTCCAGCATCCCAAGGCTGGAAGATCTTATGCTCCACTCCCACCTCACCACACTCAATGCGGTCTCGTTGATCCTCAACACGTTCAAGACCGAAGGCTTGTCCAGTGAAGCGCTGCTCGCCGGCAGCGGCATCAGCGCGGCGGACCTGAGCCGGGCCGACACCCGCATCACCACCAATCAGGAGATGCAGGTCTGCGCCAACGCAGTCGCGCTCAAGCACGACATCGGCCTTGAACTGGGCCGGCGCATGCACGTTTCCTGCTACGGCATCCTCGGTTACGCGCTGCTGACCTGTGCCACCTTCGGTGACGCTTTGCGCCTGGCGATCCGTTATCCGGCGCTGCTGGGAACACTTTTCGAGCTGAGCCTGGAGGACGACGGCGAACGCATCTGGTTCGTCGCTGCCGATTACCGCGAAAGCCCGGGGATGGCGGTGTTCAACGCGGAGTTCTGTCTGGTGTCGCTGAAAGTCATCTGCGATGACCTGCTCGGCCATCCACTGCCACTACTCGCCACCCGTTTCGAACACGCCGCGCCGGATTACCGCGACAGCTACGCCGAACACTTCAACGCGCCCCTGCACTTTGGTGCCAAGGACAACGCCTTTGCCTTCGACCGGCGCTGGCTCGATCAGCCGCTGCCGCTGGCCGACATCATCACCCACCAGGCCATGGCCGAACGTTGCCGCAAACAGAACACCGAGTTCACCGGCAGGCAGGCGTGGCTGGGGCGAATCCGCCAGTTGCTGACCGCACAACTCAACGCCGCACCGGGGCTGGAAGGTCTGGCGCAACAGATGAACTGCTCGCCGCGCACCTTGCGCCGGCATCTGAAAGACATGGGTTGCAGCTATCAGGAACTGCTCGACGAACTGCGTTTCGAACGGGCCAAGCAGATGCTTTGCGAAGATCAACTACCGATCTACCGCATCGCCGAAACCCTGGGTTTCAGCGAGACCGCGAGCTTCCGCCATGCCTTCATGCGCTGGAGCGGTGTGGCGCCGAGTCAGTTCCGCGCTTGAGATAAATCAGGCATCGCGCCACTGACTGCACTACATTACGCGGCCCGCCCCCATTGCCGGTGTTTTTGCTTGATGCTTCTTTTCCGTCGCTATTCACGCCTTGCCTTGCTCGCTGCACTGTTCAACCTGCCATTGGCCGCGCAGGCCATCGAACTGAACTGGTGGGGGCTCCCGCCGCACTCGGTGGTTGACGCACCCGAATATGGCAAAACCATCATTCCGATCCCCGCCGCGGCTGAAACGCCCGGAGTTGCGAAACCTCTGACAGGCTTGCTCAGCAGCTTTCGCGGTCTGTTCTACCTGAACGTTTACAGCGATGAGAACTACCGCGAACGTGTGCACAAACTGGGACCGATCCCATTGCTCACCGCCGAAGAGTTTCACAGTTGCATCACCGAGTTTCAGTACATGAATCTGAGCTCGTCGGCCATGCGCACCGACATCGCGCCGGGTATCGTGGTCGATACCCTGAGTTTCGACTGTGTCAAAACCAGTGGCTGGGAAACCAAGCGCTACCTGCTGATCGACTGGCGCACGCCCGGTGAACCATTGATGGCGTTGGGGCGGGTACGCAACGATCACCTGCTGTCGTTCCAGCCGCTGCAGGAAACCTCTGCAACCGTGCTCGACACCTGGCTCAAAGGCATCGAGGGTGCCCGGGACGCCATGCGTTACAGCGTACCCGACGCCCCTCTGAGTATCGAAGTCGATCCACAGCCCTACCAGGCTGGCGACGGCGCCCTGCAACTGTGGGAGCTGCACCAGCAACTGAGCAAGGCCAGCGACAAAGGCCCTGGACTGAAGAAGGTCGATGAGCTGTTTTTGAACCAGGACTTTCGCCGAATCGGTGCCGATCAGAAAGACTTCCCCGGCCAGCTCAACGACATTGCTTACTGGAAAAGTGACCTGGCGCCAGATGAAGGTTCCCGGCAATGGCTGCTGGAAGTAGCACGTCGCGCACCACAACGCATTCCGGCCTATCTCAACCTCGCGGATCAGGCCTGGAAAGGCTATGAAAAAGCACCCGCCTACACGACCCAGTACGCATTGGCGCAGGAGTATTACCGGATTTACTGCGGTCTGCGCCTGCAGCGAAATCTGAGCGTTCCGGAGCGCGTGGTTCAGAGGCTGGGACTAGCCCGGGCCGAACCTCAGGCCTGCCAGGCACAATGGCCATTGATCGAGGCCGTGGACCAGCAGGACGAACCGCGTGTACGGCAGTTGCTCGACAGTGGCCTCCAGGCCAAAACCCTGGCCGAGGACGGCCGAAGTGCCTTGTTGCACGCACTGGATGCGCCGAACTTCGCCATCGCCCGCCTGCTGCTCGACCGTGGGGCTGAAACCAGCGGCATCAACGGCAGCGAACCGCTGGTGATGCAAGCATTCAACAAAGACCTCAAAGCCGACAAGGATCCGCAACAGGGCCAGCGAACCGAGTTTCTGCTCAATGCCGGCGCCGCCATCGACGAGCCCGATGCACGGGGTGAGACCCTGCTGATGCAACGTACATCGGGTAAAGATGACGAGCTGTTCAACTGGCTGCTCAAGCATCCTCAGAACCTCGATCGCCGACAAAGCAAAGAACAGAGAACCGCGTTGTACGAAGCGATCTACCGCAACAACTATTCGGCAGCAAAACGTCTGGTTGAAGCCGGTGCGCAGCTGAATCTTGTCTACCCTGCCGGACGTTGCCATGAACGAGACCGCCTGGATTCGGTTCTGTACCTCCTCGCGAGCCAGGCCCCCAGAGGCGACATGGATCGAGAGATCGACCACCAGCAGGTCCTTGAGCTGTTCACGCTGATGCTGGAAAAAGGGGCCGACCCAACGCTGGGTGAGCCCTGTACGGACGATGCCTACAGCGCATTGCGCAAGATGCTGGAACAACGACAGCGTCCGGATTGGCTTGAGGTACTTGATCGCCATCAAGCCGCCATTGGCAAAACCGCTACTCGCCTCTGAATCCGAACGGCGCCTCTTCCTGGGGCGCCTTATCCATCCAAGGGGCGAATTTCGGTCAGTTCTTTTGGCCATATCGATCCCCTTTTGGCCGCTCCTGACGTTCTCCGATTCGCCCCGCGCCGCAACACTGGGGTCAACCGAATCAGCCCCTGCGGAGAACAACAAATGCTGACGATCTACTCTGACGATCACCACCTGCACCATGGCCGCTGCGAATTGATCGACGGCCAGCTCAAGCCTTGCTTCGAGATGCCGTCGCGCGCCGACCACGTGCTGCAACGGGTGAAAAACCAAAACCTCGGCCCGGTCGAAGCACCGAAGGATTTCGGCCTCGGGCCGATCGAGCGCATCCACAGCCGCGACTACCTCGACTTCTTCAAAGGCGCCTGGGCGCGCTGGACCGAATTCAACACCGACGGCGACTTACTGCCCTACACCTGGCCGGCGCGCACCTTGCGTCAGGTCAAGCCGACCAGCCTGCACGGCCAGCTCGGTTATTACAGCTTCGACGGCGGCGCGCCGATCACCGCCGGCACCTGGCAAGCCGCGTACAGCGCAGCGCAAGTGGCGCTGACCGCACAAGCGGAAATCCAGCGCGGTGCGCGCGGAGCCTTCGCCCTGTGCCGTCCGCCGGGACACCACGCCGCCGGCGATTTGATGGGCGGCTACTGCTACCTCAACAACGCCGCCATCGCAGCGCAAGCGTTCCTCGATCAGGGCCACAAGAAGGTCGCGATTCTCGACGTCGATTACCACCACGGCAACGGCACCCAGTCGATTTTCTACGAGCGCAGCGATGTGCTGTTCACCTCGATCCATGGCCACCCGGAAGCGGAATTCCCGTTCTTCCTCGGTTATGAAGATGAGCGCGGCGAAGGGGCCGGTGAAGGCTTCAACTTCAACTATCCGCTGCCGGCGGGTTCCGGCTGGGATGTCTGGAGTGCGGCGCTGGATCAGGCCTGCCAGGAGATCGACAACTACGGCGCCGACATCATCGTCGTGTCGCTGGGCGTCGACACCTTCAAGGACGATCCGATCTCGCAGTTCAAGCTCGACAGCCCGGACTACCTGGCCATGGGCAAGCGCATCGCCGCTCTCGGCAAACCGACCCTGTTCGTCATGGAGGGTGGCTACGCGGTGGAAGAAATCGGCATCAACGCGGTGAACGTGCTCGAAGGTTTCGAACAATGAACAGACTCAAGCACTTCATCGCGCCCGCGCTTTGTGCGGCACTGCTGAGCGGCGCCGCACACGCCGAAGAACGCACCCTGCGCGTCTACAACTGGTTCGACTACATCACCCCCAAGGCACTGGAAGATTTCAAGGCGCAGAACAGCCAGACCAAACTGGTCTACGACATCTTCGACACCAACGAAGCACTGGAGGCCAAGTTGCTGACCGGCAACTCCGGCTACGACGTGGTGGTGCCGTCCAACGTGTTCCTGGCCAAGCAGATCGAGGCCGGGGTGTTCCAGCCGCTGGATCGCAGCCAGTTGCCGAACTGGAACCACCTCGATCCGAAACTGATGAAGCTGATCGAGGCCAACGACCCGGGCAACAAGTTCGCCGTGCCTTACATGTACGGCACCATCCTGATCGGCTTCAACCCGGCCAAGGTCAAGGCTGCACTGGGTGACAACGCGCCGGTGGACAGCTGGGACCTGATCTTCAAGGAGGAGAACATCAGCAAGCTCAAGCAGTGCGGCGTCGCCCTGCTCGACTCGCCATCGGAGATCCTGCCGCTGGCCCTGCAACACCTCGGCCTCGATCCCAACAGCAAGAACCCGGCGGATTACGCCAAGGCCGAAGCCTTGCTGATGAAGATTCGTCCGTACGTGACCTACTTCCATTCGTCCAAGTACATGGCCGATATCGCCAACGGTGACATCTGCGTCGCGGTCGGTTATTCGGGCAGCTTCTCGCAAGCCGCCAACCGCGCCAAAGAGGCGAAGAACGGTGTGGTGGTCGACATGCGCCTGCCGAAGGAAGGTGCGCCGATCTGGTTCGACATGCTCGCCATCCCGAAAGGAGCGAAGAACCCGCAGGACGCCTACACCTTCATCAACTACCTGCTGCAACCGCAGGTGATCGCGCCGGTCAGCGACTTTGTCGGTTACCCGAACCCAAACAAGGACGCCACCGAACACGTCGATCCGGCAATCCGCAACAACCCCAACCTGTACCCGACGGATGCGGCGATGAATACGCTGTACACCCTGCAACCGTTGCCGCGTGATGCAGAACGGGCACGCACCCGGGCGTGGACCAAGATCAAGTCCGGCACCTGAAACGTTCCGCCCCACCAAGACCCGCCTCCGCGGGTCTTTTTTTGCCTGCAAGATCTATGTACCGCCGCGTGCCGTGGCCGGAATTTTAATGTGCCGGTTTTCTCCCATGGACACGACCATGACTGAACCTGCCGCCGCCGCTACGCCCAGCGTTTCCCCTCCCTTGCTGAAACAGAGCCGGCTGGTCGAACTGACCGGCCGGGGCGACTCGCTGCATCAAGTCGCCTCGGCGCTGTTGCGCGAAGCACTGATGAAAAGCCATCCCGACCAACACATCGATCCGGATCGCACGATGCTCGCGACGCCTCTGCGCGAAACCGATGCCACACAGAACGCCACCGGGGTCTTTGCCTTCGAATCCCTGACCCATGCCTTTATCCAGCACTGCTTGAACAGAACCACGGCCGATTACATCGAAGGCGAGCACTTCCTGACCCGCACACCCGACGCCACTCCGCCCATCCTCCTGCCGGTGAGCATGGACGACGTCACCTCGCTGGTGAACGACCTTGCACCGTTTCTGTTCCTCGAATACCAGCAGCGCCAACTCGATTACTGGAATGAGTCCGCCGGCACCCAGCCGCGCTGGCAAGAGCTGTCCGACCTGTTGTGTTCGGCCGCGAATGTGCAGACGGCCAGTGGCTGGGATGCCGACGAGTGCGCACTGGCGCGATTTGTTGCGCAGCATCCGGATCGGGCAGAACGCTCGACAGTGAACAGCGATTTCAGCGGGCTGAAAGCCTGCCTGATGGACATCGACCTGGTTGACGGCAAGGACAGCACGCACCTGCTCATTGCCGGCGCACTGGTGCTGACTGCCACCGTCAAACAGCGGCAACGGATCCTGATGTACACCGTTGCCGATGGCTATGAGTCCTTCGAGTCGCTGGTCGCGCTGGGCGAAACATTGCCACAGCGACTCGATCCCGAGCTGTCCGAGCGCTCCCTGAAATGGCGCCTGATCGAACCCGAAGGGCATATCTTCGACGCCGTTGCACAGGCGCTGATCAGCAATCAGCTCGGCGCGATCGAGGCACTTGACCCCGCCAACCAGTCAATCAGTGCCCATGCCTCCCCCGCAAGACAGAGCCGCGGTCGTTTCAATCCGCTCGAACGAGCCCGGCTCGACCAGTTGGAAGAGGCCATTCCCGATTGGCTGCAAGCCGGCTCCCTCCATGATCTGCAGGACTACAGTCGCTACATTGCCGAGCTCGGCACCTTGCGTGACGACGTCGAGAAGGGTGTTTTCAGGGATGACGACATTCCCCTGATCAAGCCCTACGCCGAACGCCGCATGCGCGAAGCAATCATCGCCGACAAAAGCGCCGAGGGCGCCGCCGAACTGCCTCTGGAACACCTGCGGGTCAGTGTGACCAACAGCCTCGAAACCGGTGGTTTCACCCTGCCCAATCCATTTGACCGAATACACGAGACCCTGGGTGAGTTCGCCCTGCAAAACGCCCCGCCCTATCTGGCCACGGTCGCCTTCGATGATGGCCACGCCGTACCGGCCTGGCTGACTGTGGATTTTCTGACCACCATCGCCGAAAAAGTCGACATCGGCGGTCATTACCCGCAACTGATCAAACGCGCACTGATCGATGACCCGATCCGGGCGGTCGAGCAAAAGACCCGCTACATGCGCCAGCTGCCGACACTCCTGCCGATGCTTGCACTGGAATGCAAGCTCCAGCACCAGGGCGACGTCGATCAGCAAGGTTATGACTACGTCTGCCAATTGATGGATGCCATCACCCGCAAACTTCCAACAGCCGAACACTCGGTGACGATCCGTCCGTTGGCATTCGTCCCTCGCCGCCGCTTGAGCAGGCGTTCGGACGTTGTCGCCAACATGTTCATCATCTGTCCGCGAGACCATACCCAGGGCTCTTGCCTGTTGTACCGGCCGCTGCTGGATACCCCGTTGATGCAGTTCGCCTCTCTGCAAAACCTGATGTACGCGCTGTATCAGGATGGCGAACTGCGCAATTCGGTATTGGCCTGGCTGGGCAGTGCAGCACTGAGTTTCGAGTACTCGCAGTACGCCTTCCCGGTCGGCCTGCCCTCCCCGTGGATCGTCACTCAACTGGCCACCGAACCGTTCATGCACCTTGACCTGACCGGCCCGATCGAACTGGCGGACACCCCCCTCGGCGGCGACATCCTTGCCTCGCTGTACACCGCCAACAGCCAGGCACTGGTCGATCTTGCAAACCGCCAGTCGCAGTCCAACAGCGAACGACGCTGGGCACTTCTGGCGGACAGCGGCTGGGCGATGTTCAGCGTTGCTGCGAACTTCATGAGCGGCGCGGCGGGTACCGCCGTCTGGGTCTGGCAGACCATCACGCAGATCCAGCAGGCGATCGATGCCCATGAACGCGACGACACCCTCGTGGCCTGGCAATCCACCGCCGATGTTCTGCTGACGCTCGGCATCATCCTGACCCAACGCGTCGTGGCGCGACGCAACCGCTCGTGGCTGCCACACCAGAAGGAATCCCGCGAAACGGCCCGACTGTCGCCGGAGAAAGAGGAGTCCGCACCAGAAGTCACACCGTCAGTCACGCTCGACCCGGTTGCCATCACTGGCGAGGTGCCTGCCGGGCATCTCACTCAACTCGAACAGGGGACACTGCTGCGACCCGACTCCAGCGCACGCTTCATCGCGATGCTCGACCGCTTCAAGATCTCCGCACCTGACTTGAGCGGGAAACGAGCCTCACCGGTCACTCACCTGTACAACCTCGACGGCAAGACCTGCGCCCGGGTCGGCACGCGCTGGTTCCAGGTGATCGCCCGGGCAGACGAGCCGGTGCACATCGTCGATCCGGCCGATCCACTGCGTATCGGCATGGCGCTGACATACGATGAAACTGCCGGGCAATGGCACTGGGACCCGAAACTGCGCTTGCGCGGCGGCATGCCGAAAAGCCGGATCGAGGCGTTCCGCCGCTCCAAAAAGCAGTCAATGGAGGCTGCCTGGTCTGAGCTGGAGCGATTTGAAGCCCGCGAAACCGAGGCGAAAACACAACTGCTGCGAGCGCTGGTGGCCCTTCCACGGGACACCAGCGAAGCCGGATTCGAGCACTCCGCGTCCATCTATCTGGACAGGGCCACGAAGCTGGGCAATGAGTACACCCAGGCGCTGGACCAACTCGAAAACTGGCGTCTGGCGGGTGGCGGTGGCTCGGTACACCAGGCCAGACTGATGAGCCTGACCCTGGGTCAGCACCGCTGTTTCGGCTCGTGGCTGCGGGTGAAAATGCGGATGTACGCCAAGACCACACAGATCTTTGTCGACAGCGCGAACCAACACACACTGGTACCGCGCAAGCAACAGATCGAAATCGCCACCGTCGCCACCGCGTTGAGCGACGAAATGATTGGCACCCTACAGACCCTGGATCGCTCGCTCCAGATATTGAACAGCCATTCAGCCAAGGCCAGAGAGGTGGCCACGAGGCTGGAATTGCTGCTGCCAGACTTCAACACACTCGATCTCAAGGCCAATGAAATCGGCATGTCCTACGAGCGCTGTGTGGAGGAGACGCCGGGAGCCGCCATGGACGCCGCCCGCGCCGCGATCGGGATCATCACGGCCACGGCTGCCGATGCCAGTCATGAGCTGATCCTGCTGAGTAAAACCGCGGTGATCGCGGATGGACAGCCGGCGCGGATCGAACGTTTATCGCAGTGGAACGACCTCTTCGCCAGCCTCGGTGAACGCGTGGAGCAATTGCCTGCGGCCCATCCCGGCCAGTTCGTCCAGACCAGGCTCGACAGGGTTCGCGAGCTGATCGGCGAGTTTCATGCAGTGGCTCGCGAACGCCTGACCACAGAATTGCCCGAACCGGAAGAACGACCCGCGCCCGTCAAGTCCCGGCCGCTGCCTTCAACGTCGCAGCCCAAGGTGAAGGTCACCAAAAGCCGTCCTCGCCCCGAAACGGGTGAATCGGCCCCAGAGGCCCAGAGCGGCGAGTCGGAGGCCGAGACATCGTTCGTCAAACTCACCGCGCAAAGACCCGAACCGACGGCGCCCGCCGATGACGAGGATATTGTTTCAGCGGCAATGGCGCTTGAAGCGAACATCGAGAGCTTCAACAGGAAAACCCGCGAGGACGCCAAGCGACCGGGGCGTATTCCCGCTGACATCCGCGACATGTTCGAACAGCAAGTCGAACGCCTCAAACAAATGGCCATCGACGTCGACAGCGCGATCACCCGAAGAAAAAATGCCAGGAAGGATCCTTGGCCCATCGCCTCCCTCATCCCAAGCCTGCGCGAAGGCGCAACCCGCACCCACGCCGACGGCATTGCGACCTACGCTGCCATGCTTAAACAACGCAAACCTCGGGAAACCTATTTCCACTGGCTGCACGACAACGGGCAGGTCAACGTGATCAAGGACCCACGCGGACGCATTCGCACCCGGCATCGCGGGGACTACTTTCAGGAGTACCGGATTCTCGACAAGGCCAACGCAAACAAACCGCTATGGGTCGCGCACTTTCATTACGACCAGCTCGGGGATGCGGATGAGCTGTACACCATTGCCCATCTGAAATTCGCCGATGCGTATCTGCAAACGCTGGATGATAAAACCCGCCAGACACTGGACACCTTCGACGCCGTCGACAATGCGCTACGGCGTATCGTCGATCCGCAGGTGCGCGACCTGTTCCTCAAACCACAGGCGGACGCTCGACCGAAAGATGATTAACTGCGCCAGACTTCGCGCAAGCGGGCCAGAGCCGACTCGATCGCCGGCTCCGGTACTGCTGCGAAACCCAGCACCAGACCGGCGCGCTGATCGATCGGCGTCGTCGAGTCCGGCAGCCAGTATTTGCTCAAGCCGTGGATTTCCACCTCGACGCTGGCGGCCTGTTCGATCAATTGCTGTTCGCGGGCCACGCTGTCGACCGCCACCGTCAAATGCAGTCCGGCGGACACGGCCGGCAGTTCGCCGACACCCGCCAAACCCTGGGGCCAACCATTGATGAGCGCATTGCGCCGGCTGAGTGCAGCCCGGCGCATCCGCCGGATGTGCCGCTGAAAGTGCCCGGCCGCCATGAACTCGGCCATCACCGCCTGGGTGCTCACCTCGGAATGCCGGACATCCACCGCGCGCCGCTGTGCAAAGGCCTCCACCAACCCCGGCGGCAACACCAGATAACCCAGGCGCAGCGCCGGGAACGCGACTTTGCCGAAGGTGCCGACGTACAGCACGCGACCCTGGCGATCGAGCGCAGCCAGCGGAGCCAAGGGGGCGCCGGTGTAGCGATACTCGCCGTCGTAATCGTCCTCGACGATCCAGCCACCGGTGCGCTCGGCCCAGGCCAGTAGTTCGAGGCGTCGCGCCAGGCTCATCACCACCCCTGTCGGGTATTGATGAGATGGCGTGACATAAGCCACCCGGCAATCTTCGGCGGCAGACAGCGCTGCGCAATCGATGCCCTCCTCATCCACCGCAATGCCGTGCAATCGACCACCGGCCAATGCAAACGCATGACCCGCTGCGCGGTAGCCGGGATTCTCGATGCCCACCCCGGCGCCCGGCTCCACCAGCAACTGTGCACAAAGGCTGATTCCCTGCTGTGCGCCACTGGTGATCACAATTTGCTCAGCCGAGCACTGCATGCCGCGCGAACTGCGCAAATAGGCAGCGATCAGTCCGCGCAGCCGCGCATCGCCCGCCGGGTCGCCGTAACACAGTTGCTGCAAATCGGGTTTACGCCAGAACGCCGCATTCAGCTTGGCCCAGACGTCGAACGGGAACAGATCGAACGCCGGAACACCCACCCTGAAAGCCCGTGGCGGACCACTCGGCGGCGTAGGCAAATGGTTCTGTTCAAGCCGCTGCATCGCACCGCTGTGGATAACTTTGCTGGATAAATCCCCAGTGGAATCGACCGGTTTTGTGGATAAGGCTGTGGGTAAGCCTGTTGAAAACCCTGTGGATACTTTTGTGGATAATTTTTTCGTCGGTGTCGTCGATTGGGGCAACTGCGCCACATAAGTACCGTCCCCGACCCGCCCTTCGATGAAACCTTCGGCATACAGCTGATCGTAGGCGCGCACCACACTGTTGCGGGAAATCCCCAGCGCTGCCGCCAGATCGCGACTGGCCGGCAGGCGTGTGCCGCTGGCCAGGCGCCCGTCGAGCACCCGCAGGCGCAAGGCCTGATAGAGCTGACGGCTCAGGCCTTTGCGACGGTCGAGTTCAATGCCGGCAGGGTTGAATGGCAGCGACAGCGTGGTCGAATCGGGCATGGCAATGGACCTATGAAATTGGTCATCAATGGCTCTTACAACAGACCAATAGCCTGCCTACGATGCAGGCATTCGCCAAGGAAAATTTCTCCATGTACACGCCCCGCGCCTTTGCCATCGACGACTTGTCCCAACTGCACGAACTGATCCTCGCCACCCGCCTCGCCATTCTGGTGACTCACGGCGAACAGGGCTTGCAGGCCAGCCACGTGCCGGTGCTGCTGCATCGTGAACAAGGCCCGAACGGCACGCTGTACGGGCATCTGGCCAAGGCCAATCCACAGTGGAAAGACCTGCGCGACGGCGCCGAGGCCATGCTGATTTTTCCCGGTGCCGATGCCTATGTCAGCCCGGGCTTTTACCCGAGCAAGGCCGAGCACGGCAAAGTCGTGCCGACCTGGAACTACGTCGCCGTCCACGCCTATGGCCACGCCGAAACCTTCAGCGATGGCGGTCGTCTGCTGGACATTGTCAGCACCCTCACCAATCGCCATGAGGCCGGCCGCGCCCAGCCCTGGTCGGTCGACGATGCACCGGCCGATTACATCGACGGCATGCTCAAGGCCATCGTCGGGTTTGCCATTCCGATCGACCGTCTCGAAGGCAAGCGCAAGCTAAGCCAGAACCGCAGTCCCGAAGACATTGCCGGCGTACGCGAAGGCCTGGCCGCCAGCCCCGACATCAACGATCAAACCCTCGCTCACTTGATGCGTTAAGGAAATCACCATGAGTCAGATCGACATCCGTCCGGTCAGCGCCGCCGATCACGCGGCCTGGCTGCCGCTGTGGCAGGCCTACCTGCGCTTCTACAACACTGAATTGCCGGACGCCGTCAGCCAAAGCACCTGGCAGCGTTTTCTCGACCCGAACGAACCGGCCCACGCAGCCCTCGCCTGGGCCGACGGCAAAGCGGTGGGCATGGTTCATTTCATCTACCATCGTTCGAACTGGAGCATCGAAAACTCCTGCTACCTGCAAGACCTGCTGGTGGAGCCGCAAACCCGTGGCACCGGCGTCGGTCGTCTGCTGATCGAACACGTCTACGCCACCGCCAAGGCCGACGGTTGCTGCAAGGTGCACTGGCTGACCCACGAAACCAACGCCACCGCGATCCAGCTCTACGAGCGCATCGCCGAGCGTCCGGGTTTCATCCAGTTTCGCAAAGCCATTTAAGGAGCCACGCGCATGACGATTTCTCTCGCCGACTGGAAAGGCGTGCCGCCGCCCTCCACCACCCTGATCGAAGGCCGCTTCATCCGCCTGGAAAAACTCGACCCGGCGCGCCACGGCGACGACCTGTTCAACGCCCTGCAAGGCCCGGGCGCCGACCCGAAACTCTGGGACTATTTGCCCTACGGCCCGTTTCCGGAGCGCAGCGCTTTCAATGACTGGCTGAACAACCATGCTGCCCACAGCGACCCGTACTTCTTCAGCGTCATCGACCGCGCCAGCGGCCAGGTGCAAGGCATCCTCAGCCTGATGTCGATCGTCCCGGCCCAGGGCCGCATCGAAATCGGCCACGTCACCTTCGGCGCGCCGATGCAGCGCTCGCCGAAAAGCACCGAGGCGGTCTACCTGCTGGCCAAGGAATCCTTCGCCCTCGGCTACCGTCGCCTCGAATGGAAATGCAACAACGGCAACGCCCGCTCCAAATACGCGG
The DNA here is from genome assembly GCF_058801265.1 of Pseudomonas sp. GW822-FHT03F08. Taxonomy (NCBI): domain Bacteria; kingdom Pseudomonadati; phylum Pseudomonadota; class Gammaproteobacteria; order Pseudomonadales; family Pseudomonadaceae; genus Pseudomonas; species Pseudomonas sp. GW822-FHT03F08. The sequence continues at coordinate 580,999 of NZ_JBXANC010000001.1, forward strand.
CCGAGCGGTTGGGTTTCAGCTTCGAAGGCGTGTTCCGCCAGCACATGGTGGTCAAGGGCCAGAACCGAAACACCGCGTGGTACTCGATTCTGGATTCGGAATGGCCCGCGATTGCGGCCGGGTTCGAGCGCTGGTTGAGCGATGAGAATCAGACGGCGGAGGGGCAGGTGAAAGGCTTGGTTGAGTGCCGCGCTTAAAGCTCAATCGAAATCAAGTATGTTGCGTTGCGGGTTCAGTTGTTATCGCGTCGAACCCGCACCACACCCATCTTCAGCCCGAACGGGCGAAACACGGCGTTCAGCGATTTAAGCGTCTGATTACCCTCTCCATGTTCGATGTGCACCAACGTACGCACCGAAATCTTGCACATCCTCGCGAACTGGGTCTGATGCAACCCGGTCACCTCCACGCGCAAACGGCGAACGGCTTCACCGATCTCCACTGTTCCTTGAGCCAGTGCTTCTTGAATGCTTTCGATGAGCACGGTGCGCTCGGCGACGGTCATGCTCATTTCAGATCCCACTCTTTCAATCGTTGCTCCAGGTTTTTCAGGTGAACGCCCGGATGATTCATTGTCCGCTCAGGCAAACCGCTGGCGCTCAAGATGTCCGGCAACTCGGCCAGGCACTGCGCATCTTCACGCAATCGCTCGAAAGACTCCGGCGCGTCGGACAACGCTGCCAATGGATCATCAGGATCGGAAATGTCCGCCAATGCGCGGCATACGCCCCGCCAATCGACATCCCCCGCCCTCTCCAGCTCTTTTGGCCATTTGGTCGTGCGAGTTACCCCTTCGTCATCCATGACCATGGGAGCCAGGTCATAAATGGGGGCCAGACGATACGAGTCCACATCGCGAATGATTGCAGTGTTGCGACCGTGGTTATCCGAGTTGCCAAGAATTTTGTTGATCAGATCCCGGCGTAAATAGTCCGCCACCAACGCCGGAATCTGATCCGCTTGCCCCGCTTTGCGCCACAGCTTGGCGAGCATGCGAATGACATCCATATGATTCATAGCGCTTCCCGGCGTCGTCACCTCGGCCAGCGAGTAGATCGACTCCACGGCAAAACGCTCTACACCTTGCTCTGTCACCTGGCGATCAAAACGCTGCATCCACAAGCTGGGCTTGTTCGCTTCCTCTAACGCCAGACCTTCTGCTGCGACGGTTTCGATACCAAGCGCCTGAAGCGCCTGGTAGTAGTGGAACTCGCTGCGCAGGATGTCTTGATCGGTTTGACTGCCTTTATTCCGGGCGAATTTCACAAACCAATGCTGGCGGACGTTTTCATCATCCAGCACTGCATCGGGGTACAAAAGACCGGCGCGATCCTCAGCCAGAAGAATCTTGGGCGCTTCGCCTCCGGCCCCTGTCGCACCGCCAATCGCAGCCCCCATTTCATAGGCGTATTCAAGAAACCGGTGGTCACGGCTGATGACCTCCCGGCGCTCAAACCCGATGGGCTTGCGCTCATCGACAACCTCGGCTGATTCTTTTATTCGCATGTTGCCGATCGGAGCCGGAGTGCAGCGTCCGAGCAGATAAAGATCGGCACCGATGTCTGCAGGTTTCTCCTGCCCCAGACGTGCGAGGAGAAACCTTCTAGCGGCGCCTGCCGGTGCAATGTCATGCATGAATGCAGGCGTGATGGATCGCCGACCTTCCCAATCCAGGGGATACAACGCACTCGCGGCCTTGGAAAAAGGAGATCCGATGGCCTCAATGTTTGAGACCAGATACGCCGTCTCATAACCAAAACTGCAACGGCTTTCGAAACCTTTGTCGGGCGCGTCGAAACTCAACACCATCGCGTCGTGCCATTTGCCGGCGTCGAATATCTGCAATGTCAGGTTGTGCATGCGGTCATCACCTGCAATTAAATGCATTCCGACAAATAATTCGTCGATCTAAACTGCAATATAGTGCATTCGTGAAGAAAAATGAGGCACCTTATCTGCAATAAAGTGCAGATAAGGCATCTGAACTTCGCGATAGATGCAAAATAATGCAGATGCAGCCGAGTTCGTCACGGACATCATTCTGTAAAAACCCTCCGCTATACAGAACGCCCCGCTTAGAACAAAAAGGACGTTCTCACCATGTCGTTCCCGCCTCAGCGCCTGTCGCTCGCCACCGCCCTGTTGATCGCCACGAGCGCCGCCCACGGCAAGACCGTGCAAATCGACACCGCCACCACCGTGTCGCAGACATTGGGCGGCAACGACACCCTGACGATTTCGGCGCCGGGCAGCATTACCAACAGCGGCAAGGCCGTGAGTCTCAAGGATGGCACCAGCGGTGTCGGCGTGATCATCGACAACGCCGGCAAGATTATCTCCACCGGTGGCCGGGCCATCGACAGCAGTGGCGATCTGACCCAGGCGCGCAATTACGCCATCTACAACCGCAGCGGCGGGCAGATTCTCGGCTCCAACGACGCGATTCGCATCGACAGCAACTTCGTCAGCGGCAGCCTGTTGATCGACAACAGCGGCACCATTCGCTCGACCACCGGCCAGGGCCTGGATCTGGATGCGTTGCGCAGCAACGGGGTGAAAACCACCATCATCAACCGTGCGGGCGGGCTGATTCGCGGCGACGCCAGCGACGGCATGAAGACCGGCGCCAACGCGACCATCAGCAACTATGGCGAGATCTCCACCGGTGACTCGCACAACGCCGACCAGAAGTTCGACGGCATCGATATCGACACCGCAACCGGTGTCAGCGTGACCAACTACGGCGTGATTTCCGGCGGCCGACATGGCATCACCACCGACCTCGGGGCGACGCTGGTCAACTACGGGCAGATCACCGGGCGCAATGGTTCCGGTTTCGGTTCCGACGGCGACGGCACGGTGATCAACCACGGCACCATCACTGGTGCGTATTCCGGGTTGCAGCCCAACGGCGACGGTGACGGCGTGGACATCGACAAAATCGCCCACATCGAAAACTACGGCACCATTCAAGGCGTTGGCGCCGGCGGTGTGGACAAGGGCGGTTTCGCCAACGGCAGTGAAGGCATCGCGCTGGGCGGCGGTTACATTCTCAACGCCAAGAGTGCCCTGATCAGCGGTGCCAACAGCGCCATTCTGGTGGACGACGGCAGCGGCGGTTCGGGACTGGCGGCCACCACGCTGGAAAACTACGGCACCATTCAAGGGCTCGACGGTTTCGGCGTGAAGTTCGTCGGTGAGTTCGCCGACAACGTGATCAACGGCGGCACGATCACCGGCAGCAACGGTCTGGCGCTGGACCTGGGCGGTGGCAACGACAGCCTGACACTGCGCAACGGCAGTCGTTTTGTCGGCGTGGTCGATGGCGGCACCGGTTACGACCGGGTAGTGATGGACGACGCGGCGGGCGGCAGCTTCGGTGCCAGCCGCAATTTCGAATGGCTGGAGGTCAAACAAGGCGCCTGGACCCTCACCGGCAGCGGCGATTTCAGCGACGGCGGTGCCGTGCGCAACGGCGCCACCCTGATCAACCAGGGCGGCATCGCCGGCAACCTGACCGTGGACGCCGGCGGCGTTTATGCCGGCGGCGGCTCGGTGGGCAACCTGAACCTGAATGGCACGTTGCGCACTGACACCCGGCTCGGTACAGCAACCATCGTGCACGACTTGAACATGGGCAGCGCATCCACCCTCGCCTACGGCGTCAACGCCGATGGCAGCAGCGCGCCGGTCCAGGTCGGCGGCACGGCCAACCTCAATGGCGCGACGCTGGCAGTCAATCCCGGCAGCGGCACGTATCCGTGGCAGAGCCATTACACGGTGCTGCAGGCTGCGCGGGTCAACGGTACGTTTGGCGCGGTCACCAGCGACTACGCGTTCCTCACGCCAACCCTCGCTTACACGCCGACTCAGGTCGACCTGACCTACACCCGCAACGACGTGGCGTTCAATGAATTCGCCGCCACCGGTAACGGCAGCAACGCGGCCAACAGCCTGGCCTCGATGGGCAAGAACAATGCGCTGTACAACGCCTTGCTCAACACCACTCAAAGCAGTGCTGGCGCAGCCATCGAGCAACTGGCCGGCGCCAGCAACGCCAACCTGACCAGCGCCACCCTCGGCGCCAGCAGCCAGGTCGGCAGCAGCATGCTCTCGGCGATGCAACAGATGGGCGGCAGTCCCGGCTTGATGGTCGGCCTCGATCAGCGCGACACACCGATCCTCGCCGCCAACGGCGTACCGGCCGCAGCCCGAAACCTGAATGATCCCAATGCTCAGGGCCGGCTCTGGCTGCAAGCCATCGGCGGCTACGGCAAGCTCGATGGCGAACATGGCAATGGCAGTCTGGAACAACGCACCAAGGGCAGCGTACTCGGTGCCGACTGGGCGCTGAATCCACAATGGCGACTGGGCGTGCTCGGTGGCTATTCGAAGACCGATCTGGACGCCACCGGCGTCGATGGCAATGTCGAAAGCTGGCACGCCGGGGTCTATGCCCAGCATCAAAACGGCCCGATAGCCTTGCGTCTGGGCGCGGCTTACAGCGGTCATCAGGGCGAGAGCAAACGCACAATTGCGTTCAACGGTTTCAGTGACCGCCCCAAAGGCGATTACGACGCCAACAGCCAGCAAGCCTTCGCCGAACTCGGCTACGCCATGGGCAGCGGGCGGCTCAGCGCCGAACCGTTCGCCAGCCTCGGCTACCAGCGCTATCACCGCGACCGCTATCAGGAAAAGGGTGGCGCGGCGGCGTTACAAGTCGACAGTCAGACTCAGGACAACTTCAGCAGCACCGTCGGTCTGCGCCTGGCGCACCTGAACTCGCTCGAAAACGGTATGAGCCTGACCCCGCGCATGGCCGCAGGCTGGAAACACACGTATGGCGATGTCAGCAGCTCGACCCGTCAGGCATTTGTCGTGGGCGGTACCGCGTTCAGCGTCGATGGCAGCTCGCTGGATCGTGACAGCCTGGTTCTCGAGGCTGGGCTGGACCTGGGCGTTTCGGCGCGGCATACGCTGGGGCTCGGCTACAGCGGCGAGATTGGCAATAACAGTCGCAATCACGGGTTGATCGGGCAGTGGCAGATGAGTTTCTGAGGTTTCGCCAATCGATACTTCAGCGGGGGTTGTAGGCAAAGGCATCTGGTCGACCGGGTAAACCAGGGCAGGCTCATCACTCGCCACCGACCGGGCTACAAAAGCAGACGTCATCCCCTGCGCCCGGCTCGGAATCGCCCGGCATCGGTGTACCGGCCTCGACTTTTACAGTTTGGCCTCATCCTTCATGAGGCCAAACTGAATGCCCATTCAATGCAAATACAAGCTCCAACATCTTGTCCTGGCGGTTGCGCTGGCTATCGGTTGCGTAGAATTTTCACTGGCGGAGCAATCAGAACCCGACGCGCACGTCGATATCGAGGTGAAGGTCAAAAAGCCGCGCAAGAAGAAGGAAATACCTGCTCCACTCAGTCTCGCCGAAGAAACACCGCGTGAAGAAAGGATCGTTCCGACACCCGAAACAAACCCCGTCAGCACTGAGGTTCCGGCAGTACCCGCGCACACATCCGATGACATTCAACCCAAGAAAGTCGCCACAACAGAGAGCGGCAGCGCGCTCGAAGAAAGCATCGAAAAACCAACGCCCTTACCGGAACCGGTTCTGGCCGAAACGCCCGCAGCTCAACAAACCCAAGTGGTTGACCAACCACCGTCAACGGATTCCCCTCCATCCGCCGGCAACACAGCTATCGAAGCCCTGCTCGCTGCCGACGAAACCACGGCCCCCATCGCCTACGATCAACTCGCCGGCGGCAGCAACGCCAACCTCGCCAAGGCAACCCTGAGCAGTGTCACGCCGGTCAGCGCCAGCCTGCTGTCGGCCATGCACCAACTCGATAATGCCCACGACTCACCGGGAAACTCACCACGCCATGCGGCCGGTAACGCAGACACCGGCAGGGTCTGGCTGCAAGCCCTCGGACACGGCGGGAAGCTGGATCGCGATGTAGAGCCCATGCAGCACTCCACCAAGGGACTGCTACTCGGTGCGGACTGGCGCATCGATGAAGCATGGCGTCTGGGATTGATGGGCGGCACCTCCGACACGCGCATCGACAGCCAAGAACTGGACGGCGATCTCGACAGTTGGCACCTGGGCGCTTATGCCTTGCGCCAGACGGGTCCGTTGTCACTTCGGCTCGGTGCAACCTGGAGCAGCCATGAAGGCAGCACCCGTCGCGAAGTCTCGTTCGATCGCTTCCATGACCGGCTCAAGGGCGACTACCACGCCAGCACCCAGCAAGCGTTCATCGAGTCGGGATACAACCTGGGCCGGGCCAACGTCAGCATCGAGCCGTTTGCCGGCCTCGGCTACCAACGCTACCAGCGTGACGGCTACACCGAGAAAGGTGGGGCTGCGGCGCTCAAGGTTCACGCCCAATCCCAAGGCAACTTCAACACCACTGTCGGCCTGCGCATGGCGAAAGTCAGCACGCTGGATAACGGCATGCGCCTCACGCCACGATTCAGCGCGGGGTGGAAACACGTTTACGGCGAAACCTACACCAGCACCCGCCAACGGCTGGCCACCGGCGGCCATGACTACACCGTTTACGGCGCCGAACTGGATCGCAACAGTCTGCAGCTCGACACCGGGCTGGATCTGGCGATCTCGAACAGCCACGCTGTGGGTGTCGGTCTGACCGGAGAAATCGGCACCGACAGTCGCAACCACGGCGTATCGGGCCAGTGGCGAATGGCGTTCTGAGCCCCGGTCGGGCGCTGCCGCTCACTGCGGCAGCGCCTGAAAGGCAAAAAAAAGGGGAGCACATGCCCCCCCGAGGTTTAAAGCGTTGTATCGAGGCCGTTATCTCAGCCTTCGATCTCGATCAGGATTTCGCCCGGGTTCACCCGGTCACCCTTGGCAACATGAATGGCAGTGACCTTGCCGGCAATCGCGGCCTGGACTTCGGTTTCCATCTTCATCGCTTCGGTGATCAGCACAGCCTGGCCCGCCTTGACGGTGTCGCCTTCCTTGACCAGCACATCGACGATGTTGCCCGGCATGGTGGTGCTGACGTGACCTGGTGCCGAAGCTTGCTTGCGCTTGCTGCTGCCGCCACCGACGAATTCGTTGAGCGGCTCGAACACCACTTCTTCCGGCATGCCGTCGATGGACAGGTAGAAGTGACGCTTGCCTTCGGCCTTGACGCCGACACCGGTGATGTCCACGCGGTAGGTTTCGCCGTGGACGTCGATGACGAACTCGGTTGGCACGCCTTCGCCGCCGGCCGAAGCCACCTTGCCTGCTTCCGGGATCGGCAGCAGCACCTCCGGGGTGAGGGTGCCGGCGGCACGCTCTTCGAGGAATTTGCGGCCGATGTCCGGGAACATGGCGAAGGTCAGCACGTCTTCTTCGGACTTGGCCAGTGCGCCGATATCGGCACGCAGCTTGGTCATTTCCGGCTTGAGCAGATCGGCCGGACGTACGTCGATCACTTCTTCGCTGCCGATGGCCTGACGACGCAGCTTCTCGTTCACGGTGCCCGGCGCCTTGCCGTAGCCGCCTTGCAGGTAGAGCTTCACCTCGTTGGTGATGGTCTTGTAACGCTCACCGGCCAGCACGTTGAAGAACGCCTGGGTGCCGACGATCTGCGAAGTCGGGGTCACCAGCGGCGGGAAGCCGAGGTCTTCGCGCACGCGCGGGATCTCTGCCAGCACTTCGTTCATGCGGTTCAGCGCGCCCTGCTCTTTCAACTGGTTGGCCAGGTTGGAAATCATCCCGCCCGGTACCTGGTTGACTTGAACACGGGTGTCGACGGCGGTGAATTCGCTTTCGAACTGGTGGTACTTCTTGCGCACGGCGTAGAAGTACAGGCCGATTTCCTGCAGCAGTTCCAGGTTCAGACCGGTGTCGAACTCACTGCCCTTGAGGGCTGCGACCATCGATTCGGTACCCGGGTGGCTGGTGCCCCAGGCGAAGCTGGAGATCGCGGTGTCAATGTGGTCGGCACCGTTTTCAATGGCCTTCAACTGGCACATTGCGGCCAGACCGGCGGTGTCGTGGGAGTGGATGAACACCGGCAGCGATTGCTCAGCCTTGAGTGCCTTGACCAGTTCACCGGTGGCGTACGGGGTCAGCAAACCGGCCATGTCCTTGATCGCCACCGAGTCGCAACCCATGGCTTCCATTTGCTTGGCCTGGGCGACGAACGCGTCGATGGTGTGCACCGGGCTGGTGGTGTAGGCGATGGTGCCCTGGGCGTGTTTGCCGGCAGCCTTCACCGCTTCGATGGCCACGCGCAGGTTACGCACGTCGTTCATCGCGTCGAAGATGCGGAACACGTCGATACCGTTGACTGCGGCCTTGGCGACGAACGCCTTGACCACGTCATCGCTGTAATGGCGATAGCCCAGCAGGTTCTGGCCGCGCAGGAGCATTTGCAGACGGGTGTTGGGCAGCGCGGCGCGCAGTTGGCGCAGGCGCTCCCACGGGTCTTCTTTCAGGAATCGTACGCAGGCGTCGAAGGTCGCGCCGCCCCAGACTTCCAGCGACCAGTAGCCGACCTTGTCCAGCTTGTCGCAGATCGGCAGCATGTCTTCGGTGCGCATGCGGGTGGCGAGCAGCGATTGGTGGGCGTCGCGCAGGATGGTGTCGGTTACGAAAATCTTTTTAGTCATTGTTCTATTCCTCACAGGCCTGCGTGGGCGGCGATGGCGGCGGCGATGGCCAGGGCCAGCTCTTCGGGTTTGCGCTTGATCGAGTAGTTGGTCAGTTCCGGGTGGCTTTCAACGAAGCTGGTATTGAACTGGCCGCTACGGAATTCCGGGTTGCGCAGGATTTCCTGGTAGTACGCGGCGGTGGTCTTGACCCCTTGCAGACGCATGTCGTCGAGGGCGCGCAGACCACGGTCCATCGCCTCTTCCCAGGTCAGTGCCCACACCACCAGTTTCAGGCACATCGAGTCGTAGAACGGCGGGATGGTGTAGCCGGTGTAGATCGCCGTGTCGGTCCGCACGCCCGGGCCGCCGGGGGCGTAGTAGCGCGTGATCTTGCCGAAGCTCGGCAGGAAGTTGTTTTTCGGGTCTTCGGCGTTGATCCGGAATTGCAGGGCAAAACCGCGATGCTGGATGTCTTCCTGTTTCACCGACAGCGGCAGGCCGGAGGCGATGCGGATCTGTTCGCGGACGATGTCGATCCCGGTGATTTCTTCGGTGATGGTGTGTTCCACCTGCACCCGGGTGTTCATCTCCATGAAGTACACCTCGCCCTCGGCGAGCAGGAACTCCACGGTGCCGGCGTTCTCGTAACCCACGGCCTTGGCCGCGCGCACCGACAGGTCGCCGATGTAGGCGCGCTGTTCCGGGGTCAGTTGCGGGCTCGGGGCGATTTCGATCAGCTTCTGATTGCGGCGCTGAATCGAGCAGTCGCGCTCGAACAGGTGCACCACGTTGCCGAAGCTGTCACCGAGGATCTGGGCTTCGATGTGTTTCGGATTGACGATGCATTTTTCCAGGAACACTTCTGCCGAACCGAAGGCCTTGGTGGCTTCGGAAATGACCCGGGGGAAATTCTGTTCGAGTTCTTCGCGGCTGTTGCAGCGACGGATACCGCGACCGCCACCACCGGAGGTGGCCTTGAGCATCACCGGGTAACCAATGCGATCACCTTCGGTCAGCGCCTCTTCAATGCCCGAGACGTTGCCTTCAGTGCCCGGCGTCACCGGTACGCCAGCCTTGATCATGCTGCGGCGTGCTTCGGTCTTGTCGCCCATGCGGCGGATGACTTCCGCCGACGGGCCGATGAATTTGATACCGCGTTCGGCGCAGATGTCTGCCAGCTCGGCGTTTTCCGAAAGGAAACCGTAGCCGGGGTGCAGTGCATCGCAGCCGGTTTCCACGGCCAGGTTCACCAGCTTGCGCGGGTTCAGGTAACCGGCCAGCGGCTCGGCACCAATGCTGTGGGCCTCGTCCGCACGCTTCACATGCAAGGCATGCCGGTCGGCGTCGGAAAAAATCGCAACCGAGCGGATGCCCATCTCGGCGCAGGCACGCACGATTCGTACGGCAATCTCACCACGGTTGGCGATCAGGATCTTTGTTATCACTTGGAGGTTCCCTTGAGCCGGTGGTACCCACGACCTGCTAGACCCAGGTCGACGCGTGACCAAATGTTTCAATCTGGTCGCGCCTTCACACTAGCGCTCACAAGGGATTAACAAAAATGAATAAAAATTGGGTCAGGCATAAGTAAAGACTTATAGTCGTTGCACCAGCCAGCGGCCAGAGCCTGTAGAAAATGCGTAAGTCCTTGATGCGTATGACATTGCGTCAATTGCAGATCTTCAACGAAGTGTGTGATTTGCGCTCCTACAGCCGCGCAGCCGAGGAAATGTCTCTCACACAACCGGCCGTCAGCCTACAGATTCGTCAGCTCGAAGAGCTGATCGGGCAGCCGCTGTTCGATTACGTCGGCAAAAAACTCTACATGACCGAGGCGGCCGAAGCACTCCAGCGCGCCAGCCGCGACATCTTCGGCCGCCTGGAAAACCTCGACATGCAGCTGTCGGACATGCAGGGCTCGCTGCAGGGCCAGTTGAAACTGGCGGTGGAATCCAGCGCCAAATACTTCGTACCGCACCTGTTTGCAGCGTTCAAACGCCAGCATCCGGAAGTGAATCTGCAACTGACGGTGGTCAACCGCGGCCAGGTGATCCGCCGACTCTCCGACAACCGCGACGATCTGGTGATCATGTCGATGGTGCCGCAGGACATGGGTCTGGAGTTCCTCCCCTTCCTCAACAACCCGATCGTGGCGGCCGCCCGACCGGACCATCCGCTGGCACACATGGGGCCGCTTCGCCTTCAGGATCTTGAGCCCTACACCTTGTTGATTCGCGAACCCGGCTCGGGAACGCGACTGGCTTGCGAGGAGTACTTCAAGGAGAAGCGCGTGCACTTCACCCAGACCCAGGAAGTGGCATCGGCGGAAGCTCAGCGTGAGTGCGTATTGGCAGGTCTGGGCCTGGCACTGTTGACGCGCCACGCCCTGAACCTGGAGCTGGCGACCGGCGGCCTGGTGGAGCTGCCGGTCGAAGAGTTGCCGCTGTTGCGCAGCTGGTGCCTGGTGCAAGCCAAAGCCAAACGGTTGTCACCGGTGGCCCACGCCTTCCTGGCGTTTATCCGCAGCGAACGGGTGCAGATCAGCGCGCTGGTTGAGCGCTTCGACGGGAAGCTGAAGGCGCTGCCTGCCAGTGATTGATGTCCTCGGGAAAATCGCCGATTTCGGCCTGAAGCTGACGGAGTTCGAAGCGATCTTCGATAGCGCGGCGAAATTCCATGCGGCGCTGGTCTTCCTGCTGACGACGGGTTTTCGCGGCGCTGTTGCGTTCTTCGTAAGGCTGAGCCATTTCGAGTCTCCCAAGGCGATTACGGGAGTTTCACGATAGGCGCGAGGGATGACGGTTTGGCTGCGTCGGGGTTACAGGCAGATGAAGATTGCCTTCACCCCATGACCATCAGTCATCCAGCGCTTTCACCGATTTTGGCGACAGCCGCAAGCTGCGCAGACTGCGTTTGACGCTCTTGAGGTGGTTGACCAGGCTCGGCCCGCGCGCCATGGCCACGCCCATCGCCAACACGTCGATCACCACCAGGTGGGCGATACGCGAGGTCAGCGGCGTATAGATTTCGGTGTCTTCATGAACATCGATTGCCAGGTTGACGGTCGACAGCTCGGCCAGTGGCGTCTGGCTCGGGCACAAGGTGATCAGCGATGCACCGCTCTCGCGCACGAGGTTGGCGGTGATCAGCAGGTCCTTGGAACGGCCGGACTGGGAAATGCAGATCGCCACATCGGTCGGCTTCAGCGTCACTGCCGACATCGCCTGCATGTGCGGGTCGGAATACGCCGCCGCAGTCAGCAGCAGGCGGAAGAACTTGTGCTGCGCATCCGCCGCCACCGCGCCCGACGCACCAAAACCATAGAACTCGACGCGCTGGGCCTGGGACATCAGCGTCACTGCTCGCTGCAATTCCAGCGGATCGAGCTTCTCGCGAACCTCCATCAGCGTGTGCAACGTGGTGTCGAAAATCTTCAGGCTGTAGTCGGCGACGGAATCGTCTTCATGGATCGCGAACTGACCGAAACTGGCACCGGCCGCGAGGCTTTGCGCGAGTTTGAGTTTCAGGTCCTGAAAACCGGAGCAACCGATGGCGCGACAGAAGCGCACGATGGTCGGCTCGCTGATGCCGACGCTGTGGGCCAGGTCGGCCATGGAACTGTGCATCACTGCCGCAGGGTCAAGCAGCACGTGGTCGGCGACCTTGAGCTCCGACTTGCGTAACAGGTGACGTGACTGGGCGATGTGTTGCAGCAGATTCAAGGGGCTGGACTCTTGTTATGGAAAGATGTGCTTTGGCCAGATGCCAAGGATGTAGCAAGCTTGTAGTTATACTACATGAATCCGCATTTTGCCTGCTCAATGCGTAACTGGATCGCCCCGGATCAGGCGACATGCGCTGCATGTAGCCCTTTACCGGGGAGTTTCCTGCTGGCGCAACAACCCGGCCAGACCGGCAGCCTCCACCGGACGGCTGATCAGATACCCCTGCACCTCGTCGCAGCCTTCGGCCTTCAAGAACTCAAGTTGCTCCGGCCGTTCGACGCCTTCGGCCACCACTTTCAAGGACAAACCATGGGCCATGGCGATGATCGCGCGGGTGATCGCCGCGTCCTCGCTGCCCTCCCCCAACCCACGGATAAAGGCCTGATCGATCTTCACGTAATCCACCGGAATCCGCTTCAGATAGCTCAGCGATGAATAGCCGGTGCCGAAATCGTCGATCGCCAGTTTCACCCCCAGATCCCGCAGCTGCTGGAACGTGGCGATGATGTGTTCGACGCTGTCGAGCAACTGGCTTTCGGTCAGTTCCAGTTCGAGGTAGTGCGGCGCCAGGCCGGTTTCCTCCAGCACTTGTCGCACCAGGCTGACCAGTTTTCCCTGGCGCAGCTGATGCACCGACAGGTTCACTGAAACCCGGATCGGTGCCAGCCCCTGACGCTGCCATTCGCAAGCCTGCCAACAGGCCTGGCGCAACACGAACTCGCCAATCGGACCAATCAACCCAGTCTCTTCAGCCAGACCGATAAAGTCCCCCGGCGGCACCCGGCCCATGGTCGGGTGATCCCAGCGCACCAGCGCTTCGGCCGCATTGAGACGGCCAGTCGCCAGACACAGTTTCGGCTGGTAGAACACGTTCAGTTGCTGGTCTTCGATGGCTTTGCGCAGCTGGTTTTCCAGCTGCAAACGCTCCAGCGTGCTGGCTTGCAGGCTGTCGGTGTAGAACTGGAAGTTGTTGCCGCCCAGATGCTTGGCATGTTGCATGGCCATATTCGACTGGCTGACCAGCGCGGAAATCTCCCGGGCGTTGTCCGGCAACATACTGATGCCCATCGAGGCGCTGACCACCAGTTCATGCCCCTCTACCGTCAGTGGCAGGCGCAGTTTGGCCGACAGCCGCGTGGCGACCCGCGCCAGGCTCGACAGGTTGCCATAGGCATCGAACAGCACCGCGAACTCGTCGCCGGACAACCGGGCAATGGTGTCGGCTTCCGGCAAGGCACTGACCAGACGCCGCGACATCCTTTGCAGCAACTGGTCGGCAATCTCGTGGCCAAGGCTGTCGTTGAGCAGCTTGAATCGATCCAGATTAATGTGCAGCAGCGCCAGACTCCGCCGCCCGCCCTGCCGCACGCGCTGATGGGCTTCGTGCAGGCGTTCGCGGAACAGCGAGCGGTTGGCCAGGCCGGTGAGTTCGTCGTAGTGGGTCAGGTAGCGCATGCGCTCTTCGGATTCGCGGCGCGCCGACAGATCGGCGAAGAAGCCGACGATATGACTCACATTTCCCCGACTGTCGCGCACCGCATTCAGTTGCAGCCACTGCGGGTACAACTCGCCGTTCTTGCGGGTCTCCACCAGTTCGCCCTGCCAGCTGCCGTGCTGCTCCAGCGCGTGGCGGATGGCAACGTAATGTCGGCGGGCATCGCGACTGCACGGCAGTTCAACGACGTTGCGCCCGAGCATATCGTCGATGTCGTAACCGGTGACCCGGCTGAAAGCCTGATTGATGGCGATCAGCGAATAGTTCGGGTCGAGGATCACAATGCCTTCGCTGGCGGCCTCAAATACCGTGGCCGCCAATTGCTGCTGGGCCTCCAGACTTTTGCTGACACTGATGTCGCGCCGGGTGCCGACCATGCGGATCACCCGTCCGCTGTCGTCGCGCTCCACCGCACGCCCCCGGTCTTCGATCCAGACCCAGTGGCCGTCACCATGACGCACGCGGTACTCGATCTGATAATCCTCGGTGCGCCCCTTCAAATGCTCGATCAGTGCTCGCTTGAGGGCCGGAACATCTTCCGGGTGCAAGCGTGGGCGCAGATGCCTGAGCAGCCCGGTGACGTATTCCGGGTCAATGCCGAACAGCTCCTGAATCTGCGTGTGGTGAACCTCATCGGTCTGCAGGTTCCAGTCCCACAGCCCCAGCTCACTGGCCTTCAACGCCAGCGCCAGGCGCGCTTCGCTTTTGCTCAGGGCCTGATTGGCGGCGTCCAGCTCACGGCTGCGTTGGGCCACACGATCTTCCAGTTCGACCTGGGCTTCGCGTAATTTGCCCTCGGCGCAGCGGCGGTGTTCGATTTCTTTCGCCAACTCCTGATTGAGCTGTTCACTGCGCGATTGCGCCTGTTGCAGATGCTCGATCAGGTGCTGATTCTGGAAGCGTCGTAGCAAACCGCGGTCGATCAGCCGATTGACCTGCCACGCCACCACGCTCAGGGAGCCGAGCAAAATCAGCCCGAGCCAGCCCCAGCCACGCGCCTGTTCGTCACCGCCCCAGAACAGATAGCCGATGGCCGGCAGCAGGCACGGCAAGGTAAAGGAAAGAAAGGCCGGAATGCTCACGGCGTAAGCCACGCTGGCCGACAGGGTCGCGGCACCGATCAGGCCGAACACCCAGGCTTGCTGCATGAAGTTGTCTGCCGGAACCAGGGCGATGCCGGCGCCGGCCAGGGTCAGGCCGGTCATGGTCGAACCGAGCAGGAACATCCGCCCCCAGATCGGCTGGGCCTGGCGATCGGGAATCGCCGAATCGAAGGCCGCGACCTGAATCACCCGCAGTGCCACCAGCGACAGCAGCCACACCATCCAGACGCTGACCACGAAGTAACGCTGCGGGCTCCAGAGCAGACCGGCGCAGACCAGACCATTGATCAACATGAACAGGGTGGGCAACAGCGAACCCTGATAAAGAAGGCGCGTGCGCTCGACCGCCATCTGGGTGGCGTAATGCTTGCGGATCACCCGGGGTTCCACAGAGGGGCCCGACAGGTCGAAGCTGAGGGTCATAGGCAACGTTCTTGTTCTTATAAGTGTGAGCATGCGCCCGGAAACGTGGACGGAGCATACACAAGCCCAACCACTTGCCAAACTGCTCCAGATCATAATTTCGCCGAAACTTTTCGGCCTCCCGACACCCGCGAAAGCCCCGAAGCGAGGCGGGCCAACGCCTGTAGCCGGTGACCGACCGGTCGTCATTGGCAGCACTTTCATCGGCTAATGCAAAGCTCGGTTTGCCCGGGCCTGCGGCGCACCCTAGAATGCCCCGATGCGCGATGATCTCTCCCTTCTGCTGAACTCCCTCAACGATGCCCAACGCCAGGCCGTAGCGGCTCCCGTTGGTCGTCAATTGGTCCTGGCCGGTGCCGGCTCCGGCAAAACCCGAGTGCTGGTGCACCGTATCGCCTGGTTGATCCAGGTCGAAAACGCCTCGCCCCACTCGATCCTGTCGGTGACCTTCACCAACAAGGCCGCTGCCGAGATGCGTCACCGCATCGAGCACTTGCTGGGAATCAACCCGGCCGGCATGTGGGTCGGTACCTTCCACGGCCTGGCGCACCGCCTGTTGCGGGCGCACTGGCAGGAAGCCGGGCTGAGCCAGACCTTCCAGATCCTCGACAGCGATGACCAGCAACGACTGGTCAAACGGGTGATCCGTGAGCTGGGGCTGGACGAACAGCGCTGGCCGGCCCGTCAGGCCCAATGGTTCATCAACGGGCAGAAAGACGAAGGTCTGCGTCCGCAACACATTCAGGCCAGCGGCGATCTGTACCTGGCCACCATGCGCGGCATCTATGAAGCCTACGAGGCTGCCTGCCTGCGCGCCGGCGTCATCGACTTCTCCGAACTGCTGCTGCGCGCCCTCGACCTGTGGCGCGACCATCCGGGCCTGCTGGCGCATTACCAGAAGCGTTTCCGGCACATTCTGGTGGACGAGTTCCAGGACACCAACGCCGTGCAGTACGCCTGGCTGCGTCTGCTCGGCAAGGGCGGTGACAGCCTGATGGTGGTTGGCGACGACGACCAGTCGATCTACGGCTGGCGCGGCGCGAAAATCGAGAACATTCACCAGTATTCCTCCGACTTCCCGGACTCGGTGACCATCCGTCTGGAGCAGAACTACCGCTCCACCGCCGGCATCCTGAAAGCCGCCAACGCCTTGATCGCCAACAACACCGGGCGTCTGGGCAAGGAACTGTGGACCGACGGCGGCGACGGCGAAGCGATCAACCTGTACGCCGCGTTCAACGAACACGATGAAGCACGCTACGTTGTCGAAACCATCGAAAGCGCGCTGAAAACCGGCCTGGCCCGCAGCGATATCGCGATTCTCTACCGCTCCAACGCCCAATCCCGCGTTCTGGAAGAAGCCTTGCTGCGCGAACGCATTCCGTACCGCATCTATGGCGGCCAGCGCTTCTTCGAGCGGGCGGAAATCAAGAACGCCATGGCCTACCTGCGTTTGCTGGAAGGTCGCGGCAACGATGCGGCGCTGGAACGAGTCATCAACGTCCCGGCTCGCGGCATCGGCGAAAAAACCGTCGAAGCGATTCGCGACCATGCCCGTCACAGCGATGTGTCGATGTGGGAAGCCATGCGCCAACTGGTGGCCAATAAAGGCCTGACCGGTCGTGCCGCCGGCGCCCTCGGCGCGTTTATCGAGCTGATCGAGAACCTCGCCGCCAAGTGCGCCGAGATGCCATTGCACCTGATGACTCAGACTGTCATCGAGCAATCCGGCCTGATCGCTTACCACGAAGCGGAAAAAGGCGAGAAAGGCCAGGCCCGGGTGGAAAACCTTGAGGAACTGGTCAGCGCCGCGCGCAACTTCGAGAACACCGAAGAAGACGAAGACCTGACGCCACTGGCGGCGTTCCTCGGCCACGCTTCGCTGGAGGCCGGCGACACCCAGGCCGACGAGCACGAAGACAGCATTCAGTTGATGACCCTGCACAGCGCCAAGGGCCTGGAATTCCCTTATGTGTTCCTGGTGGGCATGGAAGAAGGCCTGTTCCCGCACAAGATGAGCCTGGAAGAACCGGGACGTCTTGAAGAAGAACGGCGCCTGGCCTACGTCGGCATCACCCGGGCGATGCAGAACCTGGTGATGACCTACGCTGAAACCCGACGCCTGTACGGCAGCGAAACCTACAACAAGGTGTCGCGATTCGTACGGGAAGTACCGAAAGGCCTGATTCAGGAAGTGCGCTTGTCGAACAGCGTCAGCCGACCGTTCGGCGGCAACCAGTCGATGAGCGGCAGCAACTTGTTCAACGGCGCCGAGATCCCGGAAACCGGTCTCAGCCTCGGCCAGGCCGTACGGCACTCGATCTTTGGCGACGGCGTGATCCTCAACTTCGAAGGCGCCGGCGCCCAGGCGCGGGTTCAGGTGAACTTCAGCGAAGGCAGCAAGTGGCTGATGCTGGGTTACGCGAAGCTGGAAGCGATCTAAAGTTGCTCATCGTTCCCACGTCGAGGCGTCTGCGTGGGAACGATCACACGGCAACGGTTCAATCCTGAAAGGTACGAAACATGGGCTCTGGCTTCTTTTCCTCCTGGACATTCTGGGCCCTGCTCTCGGCCACCTTCGCCGCGCTGACGGCGATCTTCGCCAAGGTCGGCATCGAAAACGTCAACTCCGACTTCGCCACCCTGCTGCGCACCATCGTGGTACTCGTCAGTCTGGCCTTGATTTTGTACGCCACGGGCCAATATCAGTCCTTGGGATCGATCTCTGCCAAGAGCTATCTGTTCCTGCTGCTGTCGGGTCTGGGTACCGGGGCTTCGTGGCTGTGCTACTTCCGGGCATTGAAAGTCGGACCGGCCTCGCTGGTCGCCCCGGTGGACAAGCTCAGCGTGGTGCTCGTGGCGGTACTCGGTGTGATCCTGCTGGGTGAGAAACTCGACCTGCGCCAATGGGGCGGCATCGGCCTGATCACGGCTGGCGTGGTGATGTTGGCGTTTCGACGCTGATCAATTTCCCACTGAACGTACCTACTTTTCCTACAGACAAAAGTACATGGCCTTATTGCCTCGACCGAGCTGAACGTAACCTGTCAGGCAAAAGCCCGAAACACTCTCTCGCTAGCCAGTGACATTTCAGCTGTGCAACATGGCGCGCGTGTCTCCACAAACGGGAATTCCCTTTATGAAACGTTTTCTTAGCATCGCCATGGCGTTGTGCATCGGCCTGACGATGAGCCTCGACGCCAACGCCAAGCGCTTTGGTGGTGGCAAAAGCGCCGGCGCTGCGCCGACGCACCAGACCAGCCAGATGGCTCCTTCTTCTCCAAGCGTCGGCGGCGCGGCAGCGACCGCGGGCGCTGCCGGTGCCGCTGGCGCCGCCGCCAAGGCCGGTGGCGCTTCCAAATGGCTCGGCCCTCTGGCCGGCATCGCCGCCGGTGGCCTGCTCGCTTCCATGTTCATGGGCGGCGGCTTCCAGGGCATGCAGATCTTCGACATCCTGATCATGGCCGTGATCGCGTTCGTGATCTTCCGCTTCATCGCCGCTCGTCGCCGCAAGCAGCAGGAGCAGTTCGCTCCAGCCGGCGCGCCGATGCAGCGTGAAGTGTTCGAGCAGAAGCCGGCTGCCATGGGTTCGATCTTCGGTGGTTCGGCCGCTCCGGCTGCCGCCCGTCCGGTGATCAACGCACCGGCCTGGTTCAACGAGCAGCGCTTCCTCGAAGCCGCCCGCAGCCACTTCCAGGCGTTGCAGCAGCACTGGGACGCCAACGAAATGGACAAGATCGCCGAGTTCGTGACCCCGCAAATGCTCGACTTCCTCAAGCGTGAGCGTGCGGATCTGGGTGATGGCTTCCAGTCCACCTACATCGACAACCTTCAGGTTCAACTGGATGGCGTGGATGATCGTGCGGACAAGACCATCGCGACCCTGACCTTCACCGGTGTGTCGAAAACCTCGCGTTTCGACCAGGGCGAAGTGTTCAACGAAAGCTGGAACATGGAACGTCCGCAGGGCGACAACCAGCCTTGGCTGGTCGCCGGTATCCGCCAGAACGGCTGATCACCTCCGACGTTTTACCCGCAGCAATAAAAACCCCGGCCTCGGCCGGGGTTTTCTATTTCGCGGTTGCATCTATAGCGAGCTACTGTATAAACCGCCCCATATAAACCGCGCCATTCAAGCAAGAGGATCCCGGACGTGGAAGAAATCATCGAACAACTGCGCGAAGCCAACGAACCCGTACCGGTTCCCCTGGAGTTGCCTGACGAAGACCAACTGGTGGAAGTCGAAGAAGAGCTCTTCATCAACATCCCGTTTGTCTTCAAGGAATTTCTGCTGACCGTCAGCGACGTGGTTTACGGCAGCCTGGAGCCGGTGACCGTCACCGACCCGCAGTCCCACACCTACCTGCCGGATGTGGCGGCCAACGCCTGGGACGCCGGCGTGCCGCGCGACCTGATCCCGATCTGCCAGGACGGCGACAACTACTACTGCGTCGAAGAAGACGGCACCGTGGTGTTGTGGTCCGGTGAAGAAGAGCTGATCACCGAAGAGTCCTGGGAATCGGTCTGGCACTGGGCACGGGACGTCTGGCTGGAAAGCTGATCCCCCCAGCCGCCCCGCCGGATCAATGCCCCGACGATTCCTTGTGGTTGTCGAGGGTTTCCAGCAAGGCTACCTGCATCCGCGTGTGTACCCGGATGAACCAGCGCCAGAGTAGCGCCGCCACGGCGGCCGCGACGACGGCGACCAGCACCAGCAACTTGTTGGTCGGCAAGATACTGGCCGACAAGGCTGCCAGCAGCAGGAAAATCACCAGCAGCGAGAGGATCGGGATCACTTCGGCGATCACCCGGCGCACTCGCTGTGTGTGACGCCCCGCCATCTCCGGCTTCACGCCCATCTCGGCCAGCAGCATCGACAGCGCCTTGAGCTTGCGATAGGCCGCGATCAGGAACGGCAGCGACAGCAGCAACGCCCCGCCCCAGATCAACGCCTTCTGCCAGCTCGGATCGCTGATCCAGTCCTGCAGCCACGTCGAGAGGCGCCCGGCAAAGAACGCGCCGGCAAAGAAGATCGCAATCACCAGCGCCAGATTGACCCCGACCTGCAACAGAATCCGCCGGATCATCGACGCCAGCATCGCGCCCTCGCCCTGCGGCTGAATGCTGCGCAGCCATTCGCCATACATCCCGAACACCCGCCCGAGACGCTGCGGCATGGCAGCAGACAGCTTGATCGACAGCGGATCGGCCGCGCGGATCAGGTACGGCGTCAGCAACGTAGTGATGACCGAGACCGCCACGGCGACCGGATAAAGAAAGTTGCTGGTCACCTGCAGCGTCATGCCCAGCGCGGCGATGATGAAGGAGAATTCGCCAATCTGCGAAAGGCCCATCCCGACCCGCAGTGAGGTGCGTCCGTCATTGCCGGCGATAAACGCACCGAGGCCGCAGGACAACATCTTGCCCAGCACTACGGCGACGGTGATCACCGCAATCGGCCACGCGTATTGCAGAAGGATCATCGGGTCGAGCATCAGGCCGATGGCGACAAAGAAGATCGCGCTGAACAGGTCGCGAACCGGTTCGATCAGGCGTTCGATCTTCAGCAACTGCCGCGACTCGGCCATGATCGCGCCGATCAGGAATGCGCCGAGCACCATGCTGTATTCAAGCTTGACCACCAGCAGGCAGAAGCCGAAGCACAGCCCGAGCACGGTAATCAGCAGCATCTCGTTGCTTTCGAACTTCGCCACATAGGCCAGCAATCGCGGGACCAGCAGAATACCGATGACCAGCGCGACGATCATGAACAGCGAGAGTTTGCCGACCGTGGAAAACACTTCGCCGGAACTCACCGTGCCGCTGACCGCGATGCTCGACAGCAAGGCGATGATGCCGATGCCGAGAATGTCCTCGACGATCAGCACACCGAAGATCAACTGGGCGAAGCGCTCGTTCTTCATCTTCAGGTCGTTGAGCGCCTTGACGATGATGGTGGTCGAGGAAATCGCCAGGATCGCGCCCAGGAACAGCGAATCCATGGTGTTCCAGTCGAACCAGCGGCCGATTTCGTAGCCGATCCAGATCATCAGGATGATTTCCAGGAACGCCGCGATAAACGCCGTGGCGCCAACCTTGAACAGCTTGCGCAGGCTGAACTCAAGGCCCAGGCAGAACATCAGGAAAATCACCCCCAGCTCGGCGAGGGTCTTGATGGTTTCTTCGTCGTGGATCAGGCCGAACGGCGGCGTGTGCGGGCCGATGATGAAGCCGGCGACGATGTAGCCGAGCACTACCGGCTGTTTGAAACGGTGGAACAGCACGGTCACCACGCCTGCGACCAGCATGATCACTGCCAGATCCTGAATAAAGCTGATGGCATGCATGGCGTGGGCTCCTTGAATGACGATGCTCGCGGCAGGCGTCTGAAAACGTCTGGGCGAGCTGAGTAAAAATCCGCTTTAGGTGTAGGAATCGCCCTTGGGGTGGGCTTTTGCAGGGTAACACCGCGACTTCCGGCTGAAAGGCGGTGCAATATATGGAAACAGATCGATCCGGGCGTGACGGCGGCCAGTTGCCCGGCGTCCCGATAACGGTGGTTTTGAAAAGCGACCAGGCACCCGCAGAGGTGCTTCTTCCAGCAACCCTGCCTTGACCCGTGAGAACGTTATGGAACCCGGAAACGCCCAGCTGTCGATGACGGTACTGATGACCCCCGACATGGCCAACTTCTCTGGCAATGTCCACGGCGGCACCCTGCTCAAATACCTCGACGAAGTGGCCTACGCCTGCGCGAGCCGCTACGCCGGCCGCTACGTGGTGACCCTGTCGGTGGATCAGGTGATTTTCCGCGAGCCGATCCATGTCGGCGAACTGGTGACCTTCCTGGCGTCGGTCAACTACACCGGCAACACCTCGATGGAAGTCGGCATCAAAGTGGTCACCGAGAACATTCGCGAGCGCTCGGTGCGCCACACCAACAGCTGCTTCTTCACCATGGTTGCGGTGGACGATCAGCGCAAACCGGCCGCCGTACCGCCGCTGCAACCGCAGAACAGCGAAGACAAACGTCGCTACATGCAGGCCCAGCAGCGCCGGCAGATTCGCCAGGAGCTGGAAAAGCGCTATCAGGAAATCAAGGGCGACGCCTGAGTGACAGAGCGCTCGCGGGCCATGCCTGCGAGCGCTGCAATGATCAGAGGCTGATCGCCGTCGCCTCGAACTTCACCCGCGGATGAGCGATCCGGTCCTGCGCCCGCACCAGTTGCAGCTCATAGCTGGCGCAGGCCTGGGTTTCCAGCAGCACTTCATGCACCGCCGCTGCGGTGAATTCAAACGCCGCCACCAGACTGTCGCCGAGCAGCACCCGCGCCAGGAACAGGCCGGACGTCAGATCGCCCACACCGACCGGCTGACGTGGGAACGCCAGAAGCGGACGACGCAGGTGCCAACTGCCCTCAGCCGTCACCAGCAGCATCTCGAAGCCATCCGCCGGTTTCCCCGGGTAATCCAGATGTTTGACCAACACCGCCTTCGGCCCGCGCGCCAGCAGCGCCCACGCCATCGCCAGGCAATCGAACAGCGACTGCGGCTTGCGCCCGGAGAAGCTGTCCAGCTCGAGCTGGTTCGGGCACATGAAGTCAGCCACCGCTGCGGCTTCGTCGAGCAGGAAGTCGCTGACTTCGGCCGGCACGCTGCAACCTTTCTCCGGATGACCCATCACCGGGTCGCACAGGTACAAGGCTTTGGGATTGACCGCTTTGATCCGCTCGATGCCACTGAGAATCGCCCGGCCCTGCGCCGCGCTGCCGAGATAGCCGGACAGCACCGCGTCGCAATTGCCCAATTCACCGATGGCGGCGATACCTTCAACCAGTTCCGGGATCCGCTGCGGTGCCAGCACTTCCCCGGCCCACTGGCCGTATTGAGTGTGGTTGGAGAACTGCACGGTGTTGAGCGGCCAGACATTGACCCCGACCCGCTGCATCGGAAAAACCGCAGCGCTGTTGCCGGCGTGGCCGAACACCACATGGGACTGGATGGCGAGCAGATGAGGCGTACGTTTCATTCGGGTTTTTCCGTAAAACGATTGAAATTCAAGCCGCGCAGTATGCGACGAAACGCAGCCTGTACGACAGACCGGCGACGCAGTTAAGCTGATGCCAACTTTTGGAGTTTCTTGTTGATGCTGACCCTGGAAAACATTTTCGTGCTGATGCTGTTCGCCGTTGCCGGCGCGTGGCTGTGGCACAACCACGGCCTGCGTGAGCGGGCGCTGGAACGGGTCAAGCAGCATTGCGTGAATGTCGGCGTCGAACTGCTCGACGGCAACGTGGCGCTGAAGAAGATCGGTTTCATCAAAGATGCCAGCGGCCGTCGACGTCTGGCCCGGGTTTACAACTTCGAATTCACCGTGACCGGCGAAACCCGTCACAACGGCACCATTACCCAGTTCGGCCCCCACAGCGCTCAGATCGAACTGGCGCCCTACCCGGCACCGTTCGACGACACCCCACCGGTGGTGGAAGTGGCCAAGCCGACCGCGCAAGTGATCGAGCTGAGCCAGTGGCGCCAGGAACACACCAAGTGGAAGCCTTGAGTCAGGCCGCTTGAATCCGACAGCCGGCCAATCCTGCCTGCAACTCGTCGATCGCCTGCGGCTGGTCGAAAATCAGCTCGATCCGTGAATCCTTGCGCCACTCGCTGGGCTGCCAGTCCAGTTGGGTGTTATCCAGCGCATTGGCTGACCGCCAGTCATCCTGGCTGTGGATAACCAGCTTCGCCCGGCGCCAGTGCAGAGATTCCAGCCACTGAGTGATGCGAATCACGTCAAACGTCTGGCTTGGGTGCCAGCGCCAGCCGATGCTCCAGCCGCCCTCCTGCGCCTGACTCAGGCAAATCGGCAAAGCCGGATCGCTCCAGACGGCCGGCATCTGCGCCAGCCCCTTGGGCACGATCAACTTATCCACACCTGCTTGCGCTTGAGCTGTCACACCCGGTAATTCGCTCAGGGGCAACGACGCCTGTTGTGTCCAGATCAGCCTGACCGGCGGTAGCTGGCGGACGATCAGCTCACGCTCGGATTCATCGAGGCTTTCTGCCTTGTTCAACACCAGCAGGCCGGCATTCGGGATCGCCTCCTGTTGAGCCGGAGGCAGTGTCTTGCCCGCCACCAGTGCCTGGGCGTCCAGCACCAGAACGCAGGGCTGGACGGCGAGAACGCCTTGCCATGGCGCCTCGCTCAGTTGTTGCAGCAACTGCACCGGATGCCCCAATCCGGAAGGCTCGATGAACAGGCGATCCGGCTGAGACTTGCGCAATAAACGGCCCAGCCCGATCTGAAACGGCGCACCGTTCACGCAACACAAACAGCCCCCGGCCACTTCGCCCAGTGCGATACCATCGGCGTCCCGGGTCAACAGCGCAGCGTCGAGGCCGATCTGGCCGAACTCGTTGATCAGTACCGCCCAGCGCTCACCGGCCGGTCGCTGCGCCATGAGCTGGCGGATCAGGCTGGTCTTTCCGGCGCCCAAGGGACCTGCGATGACGTGGGTGGGAATGCTCTGCAACATGATCAAGGTTTTCTGGAGGTCGGGAATGCGGTGGATGGGATGGTCGTTGCTGTTGGCGTTGGTATCGGGCGAGGCGCTGGCCCAGGCCTGTGTGGTGCACAGCCAGGCGGAACGCCTCGACGTGAAGGTCTGCCAGCAGAACCGCAACATCCCGGAGAAACTGTTCAATGACGGCTTCTGCAAACCCACTCTGGCGGGGCAGACAGTCGACGTGCAGTACGTCGATCAGTGCCCAACCGGGGCTTTTGGCGTGTGCAGCAACGCGCAAGTCGCCAATATGCCTTATCGCCAGGATATCCACTATTACGGCGTAGCCACCGATGCGGCCTATTTGAAGCCGTACTGCGAAAGCCAGAGCCAGGGCAACTGGCTCAAGCCTTGAGGCATCAGCCCAGCCAGTCGAGGGTCAGCATCAGACGCCGTTCACCCGAAGCCGGTTGCGGAGAACGATGGATCAGGCCGAAACCTTCGTTGCCGTGCCACTTTTCTCCTTTGAGCAGCGCCACTTCGCCGCTCGTCAGTTGCTGAATCCGCGATTTTTCCTGCGGCTCGGCGAGTGGTTTACCCAGTTGCCGGCGATCCATTTCCCCTTCCTTCAGCCACTCGCTGCCAATACCGGCGTAGGTGGTAATCAGCCGGACAGGCACATGATCAACGTGAAAACGCGGGCACATCGCCTTGTCCAGCACACGCAAGCGCAGGCCGATCCGCCGTGCCCCGAGCAGGCAGGCGAAGGCGCCGACCAGCCATTTCAGGTCGGCGATAAAACCTTCGTAGCCTTCCAGATCACGGAATCCACTGGCCAGTCCCGTCAGGTCCGGTTCGGTGTCTTCGTCGTGTAATTCGAGGCTCAGCGCTTCGGCGTAGGGCTCATCCAATGACAGCAACAATCTCGCGAAATCGGCGACATGCAACGGAAGCTGCCGCTGCCAGACGGCAAGGTTGATTTCATCTTCCAGGATGCTCGCCAGCGCTTGTGGGGTCGGGCCGAGGACTTGCTGACGCGTTCTGTTTTGCAACGGTTTGAGGGCAAGCATCACGCGGCCTCGTCATGCCAGGGGCCGAACGGATCGGCCAGTAATCGCCATCCTTCAACACCGAGCGCCATCTCGGCATCGGTGAGCAGGCAGTCATCCAGGGCTGACTTGAGTTGTGCGAAATCGATGTTCTGGCCGATAAATACCAGCTCCTGACGACAGTCTCCTACGCTGGCGGTCCAGTTTTCCATGATCGCAGCGGTACTTTCCTGATCCTGTGGCCACTGATTCTTTGGCACGAAGCGCCACCAGCGCCCGGCGAAACCGTGGCGCATCAAACCGCCCGCCTGGGACCAGCTGCCGGCATCCGTGGGTTTGCTCGCAAGCCAGAAGAAACCTTTCGAGCGCAGCAGCTTGCCGTTCAGCCAGGGCCGATCGATGAAGTCGAAAAAACGCTGAGGATGAAAGGGTCGACGCGCGCGGTAGGCCGTGGACGCGATGCCGTATTCCTCGGTTTCCGGCACATGTTCACCCCGCAATTCCTGAAGCCAGCCCGGGGCCGTTGCAGCCCTGTCGAAGTCGAAGCGGTGGGTGTTGAGGATCTTCTCCAGCGGCACTTCGCCCATCACCATCGGGATGATTTCGGCGTTAGCGTTGAGCCGCTTGAGGATCGCCATCAGCTCTTCCCGTTCGCTGCTGCTGATCAGATCGATCTTGCTGATCAACAGAACGTCGGCGAACTCGATCTGTTCGATCAACAGATCGGTGATCGAACGCTCATCTTCTTCTCCAAGAATTTCGCCACGGGAGGCCAGGCTTTCGGCGGCCTGGAAATCAGGCAGGAAATTCAGGCCGTCGACTACAGTGACCATGGTGTCGAGGCGAGCGATGTCCGCGAGGCTTTGGCCCTGCTCGTCGCGGAAGGTGAAGGTCTCGGCAATCGGCAGTGGCTCGGAAATGCCGGTGGATTCGATCAGCAGATAATCGAATCGACCTTCCCGGGCCAGTTTGGCGACCTCCTCCAGAAGATCTTCGCGTAACGTACAGCAGATACAGCCGTTACTCATTTCCACGAGCTTTTCTTCTGCGCGGTTCAGGTCGACATCACGCTGAACTTCGCTGCCATCAATATTGATTTCGCTCATATCATTGACGATCACCGCCACACGAAGATCGTCTCTGTTACGTAGTACGTAATTCAAAAGTGTACTTTTTCCGGCACCGAGAAAGCCGGATAAAACGGTCACGGGAAGCGGGGAAGACATGGGGTAAACCTCATCAAACGGAAGCTAAACGCAGGAAACGCTCTCGGCGGCAGGCGTTCTTGGGCTTCGACGAGACCGTCAGAGAAGCAGACGCTTGAAAACAGGAGCCACGGAAAGCCCGATTGAATTTATGTTATAGTATAACAATATTAAAGATCCACTTTCTTCTTGCCGGAAATGACAAAGGGCTGGAAGCTGGAAACACTTCGCCCTTGAGCCGCCTCATGAAAACTGCGCTGAAATGCTCACTCCTCGGTCTCGCCTTGCTGGCCTTCGACGTATGGGCACAAGTCCCGGGGCTCGCTACCTGCACGCGCAGCGCTAACCTGCTGGCGTGTGTCGATGCCAATGGCAACGCCTATAGCGTCAACACCGCCGGCAAGACGATTTATTTGCGGGGTTTCGAGAAGATTGGCCAACGTTACTGGGCGCAAACCAACAGCATTTACGGGCAACTGACGTTCTTCACCGGGATCGCTTCCGACGGCGAAGCCTGGGTCGGCTACAACCGCCGGGTGGGCTGGACGACGATCAACCGCTTCTCCAGCTCCGGCGGAAGCACCGGGAAGTTCACCTGCAGCCGACTCACAGGCTGCTAGACACGCGCTTGTTGCTGCTCCTGCTGCCAGGCGATGTAGCTGTCAGCCGGTGGGTTTTTCTGGAAATAGCGCTGCAACCCTTCAAACAATCCATCAGCCACCGCTTGCTGATGGCGTGCCGTGACCAGCCGCTGACTGTCCCGCGCGTTCGAAATGAACCCGGTTTCCACCAGAATCGACGGCACATCGGGTGACTTCAGCACCGCAAATCCTGCTTGTTCCACACGCTTTTGATGCAGCGTGGTAATGCCCGCCAGACTCCCCAGCACCGTGCTGCCCAACTGCAAACTGGCGGCGATCGTGGCGTTCATCGACATATCGAGGATGACCCCGGCGAGCATCGGGTCCTTGTCTTTCAGATTCAGCAGGCTGGTTGCACCGAGCAGATCCGCGCCGTTTTCCCGCTGCGCCATGAAGCGCGCAGTGGCCGACGTCGCGCCACCTTCAGACAAGCAATACACAGATGCGCCAGAAGCGGTCAGACGCGGCGCGGCATCCGCGTGCACCGAAATGAACATGTCGGCCTTGTGCTGACGGGCAATATCAACGCGCTTGCGTAGCGGCACAAAGAAGTCGTCGTTGCGTACAAGCTTCACATCGAAGCCTTTTTCCCGCTTCAACCGACGGGCGAGCAGCTGTGAAATCGAGAGCACAACGTCTTTCTCACGCTCGCCTTTTGCACCGACTGCACCAGGGTCTTTACCGCCATGACCAGGGTCGACCACGACAATAATGTCTCGTTTTGGATGATTGGTTTTCCCGGGTGTTTCACGTGGAACGCTCGCCGCTGCCACTTTTGAATCGCTCAAAAGATCCAGAACCAGGCGATGCCCCTGCCCATCCTGAGGTGCCAGCAGGAAGGTATTGAGCTGAACCGGACCACTCAAATCCAGAACGATTCGGGTATCACCCTTACCAAAGTGCCCGGAGCGGATGCTGCGAATAACCGTTTCGCTGAGCGCCAATTGGCTGAAATTGCCACTCAAACTGGCACCACTCAAGTCGATTATCAGACGATCCGGCGCACTCAGCGTGAACGTCTTGTAGCTCACTGGCCCGCTCAAATCGAAGACCAACCGAAGCTTGTCATCCGAACGCCAGAGGCGTGCATTGCGAATTTGTGTGGCGCTGACACTGAAAGGAAAAGCCAAAGCAGCGCTGGCCAACATCAGGTTAAGCAAATGGCGTCTGTGCATATGAAAGCCCGTTCATGAAAAAGGCATCGTGATTTGAATTGTTATAATGTAACATCAAATTCAATCAACACGATGGTACTGAACATGAATGCGCTGACGCTGCCGGATATCGCCGCGCAAGCCGCCCGCCAAGCTTTGCCGCTTGATTGGGTGGGAATGCGTGGCATCGCTCTACCTGTCTTTATCGAGGGCCAACGCCTGGCAGCAAAAGCCGATGCGGGTGTCAGCCTCGATGACGGCGAAGCCCGTGGCATTCACATGTCACGGTTGTATCTGGCGCTGGAAAGGCTGGAACAACAGAACCTCAATCCCGCACTTCTGCACCAGGTTTTGCAGCGTTTTCTCGACAGCCATGAAGGCCTGGCCAACAGCGCCTATTTGAATATCCATACGGATTTGCTGCTCAGAAGGCCCGCATTGGTCAGCCCATTGGCAGGATGGAAAACCTATCCGGTGACCATTGCAGCCACGCTGAAAAACACAGTGTTCCACGTGGAACTGAAAATCGAGGTGGCCTATTCCTCGACTTGCCCCTGCTCTGCCGCTCTGGCGAGGCAATTGATCCAGCAGCAATTCGTCGACGATTTCGCCAACAAGCCGTTGCAACATGCCGAGGTTCTGGCCTGGCTGGGCTCGACACAGGGGATCGTCGCAACACCCCACAGCCAACGCAGCACCGCACAACTGCATCTGCACCTGGATGAATTCGTCGATGGTTTGCCGCTGACCTCGACCATCAACGATGCCGAAGCCGCCCTGGGCACCGCCGTGCAAACCGCAGTGAAACGCGCCGACGAACAAGCCTTCGCCCTCGCCAATGGCCAGAACCTGATGTTCTGCGAAGACGCCGCGCGCCGCCTGAATCTGGCGCTGCGTCGCTCACCCGGCATCCGCGAATTCCACCTATGCGTGATCCACGCCGAAAGCCTCCACGCCCACGACGCGGTCGCAGAAAGTCACTGGCGCCGGGAGACCGCATGATTCGTTTCCAGTCCTTGAGTTGGGGATCACCCGGCCAACCCCTCACTCCACCCCTGAGCCTTCAATTGGAACGCGGCAGCCTGACCGCCATCATCGGTGTCAACGGCAGCGGCAAAAGCAGCCTGCTGAAAGTCATCGCCGGACTGCAGAGACCTTTGGCCGGCGCCGTTGCATTAGGCGTCCCTCGCCAAAGCGGCTTGTCATTCCTCCCTCAGCAACAGCACCTGGACCGACAATTCCCGATCAGTCTTCAGGAATTGGTAGCCGCCGGTTTCTGGGGGCGTCGACTGTCAACGCAATTGCGCGCACAACGCCTCACCCAGGCACTTGAAGATTGGCACTTGAGTGGCCTTGAACAGCGCCCGTTGATGGCCCTCTCCGGCGGTGAACTGCAACGCGCCCTGCTCGCTCGCCTGAGTCTCGCCGACACGCCTTTGCTGCTGCTCGACGAACCCCATGCCGCTCTCGATGAACTGGGTCAGGCATTGCTCTGGCAACACCTGCATACCTGGCATGCGCAAGGCCGGACACTGGTCATGGTGGGCCACGACCTCGCCGCTGTCCGCCAACACATTCCACAAACGCTGCTGATCAAACACAGCGGCTGCGTGTTCGGCCCCAGTGTCGAACTGATCCAGCAAACACCCAACGTGCAGGTGGCCTGATGCACGCCGCCGCGCATTTCTGGCAACCGTTCCTTGAGTTCGTGTTCATGCGCCGAGCACTGCTCGGCGGTTTGCTGCTGGCGTGCAGCACTGCGCCATTGGGCGTGTTCCTGATCCTGCGACGCATGAGCCTGATCGGCGACGCCGTCGCCCACGGCATCCTTCCCGGTGCCGCGCTCGGCTTCTGGTTTGCCGGACTGAGTCTTCCCGCGCTGACCCTCGGCGGCCTCGGTGCCGGCCTGAGCATGGCCGGACTCGCCGCATGGATCACCCGACGCACAGGCCTGCGCGAAGACGCCAGCCTCGCGGCCATCTACCCGATCTCCCTGGCCAGCGGCGTATTGATTCTGGGCATCGCCGGCAAACGGCTCGACCTGTTGCACTTGCTGTTCGGCTCGGCACTGGCGGTCGACGGACCGACCCTCAACGGCATGTTGGGCGTTTCGCTGCTGAGTCTGATTGCCATGGCGCTGATCTACCGCCCGCTTCTGCTCGACACTCTCGATCCACTGTTCCTGCGCACCGTCAGCCGACTCGGCCCGATCGCCCACGGCGTGTTCCTGACTCTGGTGGTGCTCAACCTGGTCATCGGTTTCCAGGCCATCGGTGCGCTGATGGTAGTCGGACTGATGATGCTGCCCGCCGCCGCTTCACGCTTCTGGAGCCGGCGCCTGCCAATCCTGATCGCCATCGCCGCCGTGATTGGTTGCCTGTCGGTATGGCTCGGTCTGTTGCTGTCGTTCTACTACTCGCTGCCCAGCGGTCCGGCCATCGTGCTGGTCGCGGGCATCGGTTACCTGTTGTCCGTCGTGCTCGGGCCGGTTCACGGCCTGCTGCGCCGCCCGCCCTTGCTCACATCCCAATGAGGTGTTTCCCGATGCGCGCTCTACTTGTGTTGTTCAGCCTGATGCTGTCGATGTCATTGTCGGCGGCGGAGAAACTGCCGGTGGTCACCAGTTTCAGTATCCTTGCCGACATGGTGCATCAGGTCGGCGGCGAGCATATCCAGATCACCAACATGGTCGGCCCGGACGCCGACGCCCACACCTACGAACCGACGCCGGACGATGCCAAGGCACTTCTGAAAGCCAAACTGATCGTCAAGAACGGGCTGGGTTTTGAACCCTGGCTGGATCGGCTGGAGACCAGCACCGACACCAAAGCCACCGTCATCAGCGCCAGCCACGGCGTGATTCCCCGCTCTCTGGATGAAGATGGCGAAACCGTTCCCGACCCTCACGCCTGGCACAACCTGGCCAACACCGAGCTGTATGTCGCCAACATCACCAAGGCACTGATCGCCGCCGACCCAGCGAACAAAACCGACTACGAACGCAACAGCAAGGCCTACCTGAAACAGATCTACGCCCTCCTCGCCGAAGCCAAGGCCAAGCTCGGCTCCCTGCCGCCGGGCAACCGCAAGATCGTCACCAGCCACGACGCCTTCGGTTATCTCGGGCAAGCCTACGGGATCGACTTCATGGCGCCGCAAGGTCTGTCCACCGAGCGCGAACCTTCCGCCGCCGAAGTCGCTGCACTGATCACCCAGATCCGCCAGGCCAAGGTCAAAGCGGTGTTCATGGAAAACATCAAAGACGCGCGCCTGCTCAAACAGATTGCCGATGAAAGCGGCGCACACATCGGCGGCACGCTGTACTCCGATGCCCTCGCCGCGTCGGGTCCGGCCAGCACGTTCACCGGCCTCTTCGAATACAACCTCAACACCCTTTACGACGCCCTGAGCCAACCATGATCCGCAAAAATCCTTCCGGCGATCTGCCGCAAATTGCCGAGTCTGCCTACGTCGATAAAACCGCGATCATCTGCGGCAAAGTGGTGATCGGCGAAAACGTATTCGTCGGCCCCTACGCCGTCATTCGCGCCGATGAAGTAGACGCCTCGGGCGAGATGGAGCCGATCACCATCGGCGCCAACTCGAACATCCAGGATGGCGTGGTGATCCACTCCAAATCCGGCGCGGCGGTGACCATCGGTGAGTTCAGCTCCATCGCCCACCGCTCGATCGTGCATGGGCCATGCAAGGTCGGCGACCGGGTGTTCATCGGCTTCAACAGCGTGCTGTTCAACTGCGTGGTCGGCAACGGTTGCGTGGTGCGGCACAACTCGGTGGTGGATGGCCGGGATCTGCCGGATGCGTTCTACGTGCCCTCCACCACCCGCATCGGCCCGAACACCGACCTTTCGCAATTCCCGCCGGTGAGCGTCAGCGCTTCGGAGTTTTCCGAAGACGTGGCGCGCACCAACGTCGATCTGGTGCGCGGCTACAAAGCCCTGCAGAACGAGTTCTGATCCCATGAACAGTGTGCTGATTCGCAATGCGCGCCTGGTTGATGACGGGCATGAGTTCTACGCCGATCTGCTGGTCAGCCACGGTCGCATCGTCAAGATCGGCCGCAGCATCTTCGGAGAAAACGCCACACTGGAAATCGACGCCAACGGCCAATGGCTGCTGCCGGGAATGATCGACGACCAGGTGCATTTCCGTGAGCCGGGCTCGCCAACCAAAGGCAGCATCTACACCGAATCCCGCGCAGCTGTGGCCGGCGGCATCACCAGTTTCATGGACATGCCCAACACCAACCCGGCCACCCTCACCCTCGAAGCGCTGGCCGACAAAAAGCGTCGAGCGGCGATCAACTCGGTGGCCAACTACGGCTTTCACTTCGGCGTCAGTCACGACAACCTGGACACCGTCGCAGCGCTCAATCCCAGTGAAGTGGCCGGGGTCAAAGTGTTCATGGGGGCGTCGACCGGCAACATGCTGGTTGATGACCCCAAAACGCTGGAACGATTGTTCGCCGAGGTGCCGACGATCCTGCTGGCCCATTGCGAACACACACCGAGCGTCGAGGCCAACACCGTCAGGTTGCGCGATCAGTTCGGTGATCATCTCCCTCCCGACGCCCATGCGCTGATCCGTAATACCGAGGCC
Organism: Pseudomonas sp. GW822-FHT03F08; assembly: GCF_058801265.1. Taxonomy (NCBI): domain Bacteria; kingdom Pseudomonadati; phylum Pseudomonadota; class Gammaproteobacteria; order Pseudomonadales; family Pseudomonadaceae; genus Pseudomonas; species Pseudomonas sp. GW822-FHT03F08. The sequence goes on from NZ_JBXANC010000001.1 coordinate 614,536, forward strand.
TGCTATCGCTCTTCTTCACTGGCGGTAGATCTCGCCAAACGCCATGGCACTCGCCTGCACGTGCTGCACCTGACCACCGCTCGGGAACTGCAACTGTTCGAGGACAAACCTCTGGCGCACAAACGCATCACGGCGGAGGTTTGCCTGCATCATCTGCTGTTCGATGATCGCGACTATCCGGACTTCGGCAACCAGATCAAATGCAACCCGGCGATCAAAAGCCAGGCTGATCGCGATGCCCTGCGTCTGGCCTTGTCGAGCAATCGACTGGATGTGATCGGCAGCGATCACGCTCCGCATACCTGGGCGGAGAAACAGCTATCGTATGCCCAGGCACCGTCCGGCCTGCCTCTGGTGCAACATGCGTTGCCGGCGTTGTTGGAACTGGTAGCGGATGGCGTGCTGCCGATCACCACGCTGGTGGCAAAGACCAGCCATCGGGTGGCCGACCTGTTTGCCATTCCGGATCGCGGTTATTTGAGGGAAGGTTATTGGGCGGATCTGGTATTGATTCAGCCAGAGCCCGAGGGTGTCGCGGTATCACGACAACCGATCCTGTCACAGTGCGGATGGACGCCGTTTGCTCGCCGAAGCTTTCGCCATCGGGTGAGTACGACGCTGGTGTCGGGACAGGTTGCGTGGCACGACAATCGGCTGCATGACGGGTGTCAGGGATTGCCGTTGCGATTCATGCGCTAGAAAAAACCGCCCCCACACTGTTGTGGGGGCGGTTCGATTTTCAGGCTCTTGGTTTGACGGTGCCGCAGTCCTGGCCCAACCACACGGCGCGGGTTTCCAGACTGCCCTTCTGGTTGATGCCGATGGCATTGAACGTGCCGTTGGCGATGGTGGTGAACTCACGATCGCTGACGAACGTCGCCACACCGGTGCCCGAGGCTCGCGGACAACTGAAACGGAATTTCCATTGGTTGCCGTTGCGCTCGGTGATCTGCTGTTTGCAGCCCGACTGCGGGTCTGCCAGCGGAATATCGTTGGTCGCCACTTGCTGCGGCGTCAGGCAGGCACGGATGCCTTTGCCACCGATGTTGATCCCTTGCTTCTCCAGCGCCGCCCGCTGTTGCGGGGAGATCTGGCCCTGAATCTGGCCGAGGATCGATTGCACGTCCATGGCCTGATCATCGACCTTTACGTTGCTCGACGTCATTTCCCACAACCCCGGCTGCAGCATTTGCGCCTGAGCAACCAACGGCAAGGCCAACCCCAGACCCAGCGCCAAACCCAGCAGACGAACGTTCATTGAAAAACTCCTGATCAGTAGTGGCCGTTAGACGCCGGCCGCTTGTTTCGGTTCATGGCCTGCTTTCATGGCTAAAAAGAAAATAGCGACAACCGCAAAGGAACATGGTCTGTTAAGCATTGAATCTTCAGGAGCAAGGTTGCCCCATGGATTATTTTGGACCGCACATCTTCGGTTATCTGATCGCTCTGATACATAGTCTGGGCACGATTGCCGCCATCCATGCGGTGTTGACCGTCCGTACCGCGCAAGGCTCGATCGCCTGGGCGCTGTCGCTGATCTTCATTCCCTATCTCACCCTCATTCCCTACCTGGTGTTCGGTCGCAGCACCTTCGACGGTTATATCAAGGCCCGGCGTCAGGCCAACGAACAGATGCGTCAGGCCGTTTCCGAACTCAACTGGCGGCCGTGGGTAGAGGAAGCCCTGACCGCTCGCGCCTCGAATGCCTACGACTCACTACGGGCGATGCCGAAGCTGGGCCGCATGCCGTGCCTGGCCAACAATGAAGTGCGATTGCTGATCAACGGCACCGCCACCTTCGACGCGATTTTCCACGCAATCGACCAGGCTCGGGAAGCCGTGCTGATTCAGTTTTTCATCATTCACGACGATCGCCTCGGCCAGCGTCTGCGCGAGCTGTTGCTGAAGAAAGCCGCAGAAGGCGTCGCGATTCATCTGCTGTACGACCGCATCGGCAGCCACGCCCTGCCCCACAGTTACGTGCAGGCCCTGCGCGATGGCGGAGTCGAAGTTAAAGCGTTCGCTACCCGCAGCGGCTGGCTCAATCGCTTCCAGGTGAATTTCCGCAACCATCGCAAGATTGTCGTGGTCGACGGAATGATCGGCTTCGTTGGCGGGCATAACGTCGGCGACGAATACATGGGCGAAAAACCACCCCTGGCACCCTGGCGCGACACCCACGTTCAGGTGTGCGGCCCGGTGGTCGCGTGTATGCAGGAGTCATTTGCCGAAGACTGGTTCTGGGCCGCACGTACGCTGCCGCCGCTGATCCTGCCGGACGTCTATCCGGAAGACGGCGTGCTCTGCCAACTGCTGGCCAGCGGCCCGGCGGATGCCTACGAAACCTGTTCGCTGTTCTTCGTCGAAGCCATCCATGCCGCGACTGAACGTGTGTGGATCACCAGCCCTTACTTCATCCCCGACGAAGCGGTTTTCGCCGCATTGCGCCTCGCGGTGCTGCGCGGTGTCGATGTGCGATTGCTGCTGCCGTCGCGCCCCGATCACCGCATCGTTTACGCCGCGTCGAGCCTTTATGCGTTCGAAGCGGTGCGCGCCGGGGTGCGGGTGTTCCGCTACGAACCGGGTTTCCTGCATCAGAAAGTGGTGTTGGTCGACAGCGAAATCAGCGCCATCGGCAGCGCCAATCTGGACAACCGTTCGTTCCGGTTGAATTTCGAAGTGATGTTGCTGACGGTCGACAGCGAATTCGCCGGCCACGTGGAACAGATGCTCAATGAAGACTTTGCCCAGGCCTACGAAATCGCCAAGGAAGAAGGCCGGGAGATCCACCGCCTGCAACAACTCGGCATGCGGATCGCCCGGCTGATTTCACCGATTCTCTAGCTCAAGGGTTATAGATGTCGTCGCGGGTCCACGGCAGTTCATGGCTGCCATCGGGGTGGGCCTTCACCGCGAGAATCTGGTGCAGATTGATCCAGCCCCGGGCAAACGCGTAGGCGCAACCGGCCAGGTACAGGCGCCAGATACGCAGGGCCTGATCCGGCACCAGTTTGCCGGCCGCTTCGAGGTTGTCCTCCAGCCGCTCGCTCCAATGGTCCAGCGTGCGCGCGTAATGCAGACGCAGGCTTTCGACATCGACGACCTCCAGACCGGCCTCGCTGATCTCGGCCGAGATCATCGCCAGGTGTGGCAGCTCGCCGTTGGGGAACACGTATTTTTCGATGAAGTCCCCGGCACCGCGTCCCACCGGACGGCCATCGGTGTGCTTGGCGGTGATGCCGTGGTTCATCACCAGACCGCCCTCTTTCACCGCACCGAACAGGGTTTTGCAGTACTCGGCCAGGTTGGCGTGACCCACGTGCTCGAACATGCCGACGCTCACCACTTTGTCGAAACGACCGTCCTGCGGCAGATCGCGGTAATCGAGCAGTTGCAGTTCGATCTGATCTTCCAGGCCTTCGGCTTTGACGCGCTCCCGAGCCAGCGCCAGTTGTTCCTTGCTCAGGGTGATACCGAAGACTTTGGCACCGAACTCACGGGCGGCGTAACGCGCCAGACCGCCCCAACCGCAACCCACATCCAGCAAGTAGTCACCCGGTTGCAGGCGCAGCTTGCGACACAGGTGCCGGAACTTGGCCTGCTGGGCCTGCTCCAGGGTTTCGCTGCCGGTTTCGAAATAGGCGCAGGAATACGCCATGTCGCTGTCCAGCCACAGCTGATAGAACGCGTTGGACAGGTCGTAGTGGTAGGAAATGGCTTTGGCGTCGGTTTCCTTGTCGTGCACGGTTCGCACCGGCTGACTGTCTTCGTCCTCGTCGAGCAACGCGTTGCTCAATTCATCGCAGACCCGGATGACCTCGCTGATCGAGCCCTCGAGTTCGAGCTTGCCCTCGACGAACGCCGCCCCCAGCGCATCAAGACTTGGATGGGTAAACTGGGTCACCATCGACGGGTCCTTGACCACGATGGTGACGCTGGGCGTCGGGCCCAGATTGAATTCATGGCCGTCCCAGAGTCGCAGGCGAAGCGGAAGCTGCAGATTCTGTAAGGCCGGTGGAAGTTGCGCGAGCATGGAATATCCCCCTGGTTTCAGACGTCTGATCTGAGGGTAGACCATCCTTGAAAATTAGCTGGCTATCGATTCGATAGTCGCCACCTATCAGCCAACGTGGCTGCAACGGCACCGATCTCCGTGCTTCAGTGCGCCTTCTCTGAAGACTTCAAGACCGGCGCACAGTTCGAAAAATGATCAATTCTGCTCGTTCAGCTTCAACAGGGGCTCCTGGAATCGCAACAAGCGACCGGCATTGCCCAACACCAGCAGTGTGCTGAGATTGTGCAGCAACGCTGCGATCATCGCCCCGGCGGCGCCCAGCCAGCCGAACGCGGCGAACACGACGATGGCCAGCGTCCAGCCCAGACCGATGATCACGTTCACCTGCAGCGTGCGCCGACATTGGCGGCTCAGGCGCACACAAGTGCCGAGACGGCGCAGATCGCTGCCGATCAGCACGATGTCGGCGGACGCCAATGCGATGTCCGCACCGCCCGCTCCCATCGCAACCCCCACCACACCCGCCTTGAGTGCCAGCGAATCGTTGATGCCGTCACCGACCACCATCGGCCGGAATCCGTTGTCGATTTCCTTCAACACGCGATTGAGTTTGTCTTCGGGCAAGGCCTGGGCTTCGACTTCATGCAGGCCGACATCCCGCGCCAGGGTTTGCGCCACGCTCTGACGGTCGCCGGTCAACAACAGTTGCCGACCGAGGCCCAATTCGCGCAGTTCGCTCAAGGCGAATCGTGCTTCCGGTTTGACGCTGTCGGCGAGCAACAGCCAGGCGAGAAACTCACCGTTCAAGGCCAGGCCGGCGATCGGGCCGTCGTGATCGGGAACCGATGTGGTCGGGATGCCCAGTTGCGCAAACAGTTCCGGGCGACCGAGTGCCGCTTCACCCTGCTCCGTCTTGGCGACCACACCCAAACCTTGTCGTTCGTGAATGTCGGTCAGTACCAGCACGTTGTCCGCATGAACCAGACCCGCCAGTGCACGACTGACCGGGTGACTGCTGGCAGCGCCAAGACTGGCAGCCAGCGCCATCACCGAATCGTGATCCGCCTGCGCGCTGTTGATCGACTGCAAACGCAACGTGCCGTAGGTGAGCGTGCCGGTCTTGTCGACCACCAGGGACGTGAGGTCAGCCAACTCTTCAAGGAAGGCCGAACTGCGGATCAGAATCCCGTGCCGCGCCGCGACCGCCACACCAGCAATCGCCGTGGCCGGTGCCGACAACACCAGCGCGCAAGGACAGGCTGCGACCAGCACCGCCAACATTGCCTGAGCATCGTTGGTGACAAACCAGGTCACCGCCGCCAGCAGCAACACCAGCACCATGTAACTACCAGCGTAACGTTCCAGCAACCGGGTGATCGGTGGTTTGGAACGCTCGGCGTTCTGCATCAGCGCGATGACCTTGCCCAGGGTCGATTCATCGCCGGTGCGGGTCACTTCGATACGCAGCAAACCATCGAGGTTGATCGCCCCGCCAAACACGGTCATTCCGACGCCCGCCTCCACCGGCACCGACTCACCGGTGATCGACGCTGTGTCGAGGCTGGCCTGGCCGGACAACACCCGACCGTCCGCTGGCACCCGATCACCAGCGCGGACTTCAACGGTGTCACCCGCCTTGAGCGTGCCGTTATCGACTTCGATCACAGTGCCATCCGCCTGGATTTTCCGAGCATGGCTGCGAGTGAGTTGACCCAACGCGTGAATCGCCTCCTGCGAGCCAATCACGCTGCGCTCCTCCAGCACATGGCCGAAGATCATGATGATCGGCAACAGCGCGGCGGTGAGCAGGTCACCGGTGGCCCAGGCGCCGAGCATCGCCAGTGCGATCAATTGGTCGGTGATGCCGTGCAGGCTTGGGTAACGCAGGCTGAACCACGCCGAACGCATCACCGGCACTGCGACCAGCAAAGAAGCAACACCGAGCAGCAACTGACTGACACCGGTTTGCTCCGGCATCAACCAGCGCCAGATCAAACCAAGCCCGAGCAAGCCAAGGGCGAGCATCGCCAGGGTCAATTGGCGCGCAGCGCGACGTTGCTCGGCCGAGGACAACAGGCTCGGTGCGGCGGTAGTGGCGGTCATTTACTGGCTCCCTGAATGATCAGGCGGGAATCGTCTTTCGGATCGACCGTGGTGACCGAACCGGCCTGGCCGAGAATCTTCGGTATCCGCTCGCGGTACAGGCGCAACAGCATTTGCGGGTCGGTGCCCTGTTGTCGGGCCTGGGCCAGACTCAATACGGTCGCGGTATCGGCGGAGGCTTTTGCCAACCGCTCACCGGCCTGGGCATGGGCGACCTGCAAGGTACGGTCGGCCAGTTCGTTGGCGGTCTGGGTGATTTTTTCAGCGTCGGTGCGGGCATTGGCCACCGCTTTGTCGGCCTGCTGGCTGGCAGTCAGTACGGCATTGAATGCACCGACCGCCGGCTCGGGCAGACTCGATTGCACATCGACCCGCGCCACTTCGATACCGATGCCCTGCCCGCTCGCCTTCAATTCGGCCAAGCGACGATTGATGCCCTGAACCAGATCGCCGCGCAACCGCTCGCGTCGTTCGGCGGCTTGATTGTCAGCGCCGATCAGTTCCGGTCGCGCCACCAGAATGGTGTCCAGATCCCGCGCTGCTGTCAGAGCTACTGCGCTGCGGGTCACCAGTCGATCCAGTGCCGGCAGCACATGGTCACCTTGCAGCACGAAGTCATAGGGATCGGTGACCTTGTAGAACACCCGCACATCCAGCTGCACCACCCCGGCATCACCGGTGAGCAAATAGCCTGAACCGGCCAATGCATCGCTCAACGGTGTGGCGAATGTCGCGACGCGATCGGCCTGTATTGCAGCAGGACTGCGCAGCAGGTTTTCCACTCGACGCTCGATGACCCGATCCGCCGCCGGCAGCAAAACAACCTGTTCGAACGGCTGCGGCCAGGCCAACAACAACCCGGCATTCTGAATACGATCCAGTGCACCGAAATGCATGATCACTGCGCGATTCTGCGGGTCGATCTGCCGCACGTTGGAAAACGCCCAGGCCAACGCCGCCAACACCGTCACCGCGTACAGGGCAAAAAACGCCAGACGTCCCGCCTGAATCCACGGACTGTTCAACGAATTTGTTCCACGTGGAACTTCACTCATGGCTGCGTTCCGGTCTTACTGTCCATATTCGGCGGACCGTCCACCAACACACGGAATGGCGCGGCGTCGGTGCGCAGGATCAATTTGGTGTCCGGCGTGACGATAGTGCCAAGGGTATCCAGCGAACGCAGCAGGTTGTACAGCTGCGGCGATCCGGCATAAGCGCGGCCGTAAATCTGTGCCGCTTCGACCCGCGATTGCGCTTCGATTTCGGCTGCTTTCACCGTCGCGTCAGCCTGGACGATTCGCGCATCACGTTCAGCGCCGGAACGAATCTGCGCGGCTTCACGCTTGCCGATCGCCGTGCGTTCGGTGGCGATGGTTTCACGCTCGGCGCGCATCCGGTCGACCGTCGCGGTGAGTGTCACTGACGGCAATGTCAATCGCTCGATACCCACTTGCACCACGCGCACACCGTAAGTGGCGAGCAACTGCTGATCGATCTGTTGACGCAACTGCGCTTCGAAATCGGCGATGTGCACCTGGTTGGCATTGGTGTTGACCAGATTGGCCAAGTCGAAACTGCTGGCGGTGGTCTCCAGTGCCGAGCCGACAAAGGTGCGAATCTGCCGCGCCGCTTCGTCCGGCTGATTCTGCACTGCGCGCATGAAACGCTGAACATTGTCCGCGTCGCCCTGCACCTGCCACGCGACGTACGCTTGCACGATGATGCGCAAACCGTCGCGGGTACCGACGTCCTGCAAGCCACTCGAGGTGGTGCGCAGGCGCAGATCCACCGGGATCGCTGCTTCGAACGGTGCCGGCCAACGCCAGCTCAGTCCCGGATCCAGCAACACCCGGGACGGATTGCCGAAACGGGTGATGACTGTGGCTTCGCCGGAGCGCACCTGCACCAGACTTGCCGCTGCGATGGCAAACGCCACCAGCAACACAGCCCAGCCCATGCGTCGCCACGGGAAAGGCCCCGCCTCTTCCGGTGCACCATGATGGTGGTGGTGATGCCCGTGATGGTGATGGCCGCCATGAGCATGGTCGTGACCGCTGTGGCCAAGGTGATCGTGTGTATGCGACTGGCTCAATGGGTGGCTCCTGGTTGAGCGGTGGTGCGCGCCGGCGTCGGGTCAGCCGGCAGCGTGAACGTACGCAGGTCGATGGTCGGCGCGTTGCTGCTGCCGCCCAGACGATGGTCGAGCACCAACAGTTTGGCTTTGCCCAGTCCCTGACTGAGCTGGCTGAGGTATTGCTCCAGCACGAAGGCCTGTCCGGCGCTGGCGTAGGCTTTTTGCTCGGCGCTGAATTTCAGGTCCGCCGCGCGGGCGGTCGAGCTGGTTTCGTGGGCATTGGCGCTGGCCTGATCGCGCGCGAGACTGGCCTGCAACTGCGCCTGATTACTCGCTTCGGCAGCTGCGCCACGCTCACGAGAGATCAACGCCTGGGCGCCGATCTGCGCCGCTTGCACGCTGTGGTACGCGTTGGCCGCACCGGCCGGCGGGTGAATCGCCTCGACCACCGTGGCGAGAATTTCTACGCCGCTGTCGAGCTTCTGAAGATCGTTTTGCACAGCGCGGCCGATTTCATCTGCCAGCCCTACCCTGTCTTGCCCCAGCAAACCGTCGAGGGTGCGTGACGCAAAATCGTGGACCAGAATCCGGCTCGCAGTGCTGCGGATCAGCGTCGGCACATCCGCACTGTTGTAAGTCGCGGCCAACGCTGCCTGATCGCTGAGGCCGATGCGATAGACGAAACGCACGTCCATGTTGACGATCTGGAAGCTCTGTTGCTCGCCACGGCTGCTGGCGATGACCTGGGATTTATCGTTGACGTGGCTGGCATCCCAAAGACGATTAGCGGTGATCGGGGCCGGACCTTCCGCCGGATCCGGCAGCACGGGCGCCGGATTTTCGCCCACGCTGGTCGCCAGTTCATGCACCACGCCATTCTCCACGTTCAACACCCGGCCCAGCGGCCAAGGCAGGCCGGCATGCAAACCGGGGCCGAACACCTGCACCGGTTTGCCGAAGCGCTCGTAGATCCCACGGCTTTGCAGCGGGATTTCATGAATGCCGGTAAGCAACCAGCCCACCGCCGCCACCAGCACCAACACCGGCAGGAACGCCCGGCGCATGTAACTGAAGGCCCAGATCTGCCGCAGATCGATACCGAAGCGGTTGTGCAATTCGTGTTGCAAGGCGAGCAATGGTTGCGGCGGCCAGCGCAGCAGATCGGCAACAAAACTGCGGGCGAGCAGTACCGGTTCAAGTTGTTCGCGGCGCGGACTGAACAGCGACAACACGGCACGCAGCAACAACTCCAGCGCGACCAGCCCCGGCAGGATGCCGATCAACACCGCCAGCCGCACAGGCCAGACCGAATTCTCGCTGGCAAACAGCAAGCACAATGCACCCAGTACCAGACTGATGATGACCACTCGAACCAGCTGCGCCAGCGCCCCCGCCTCGGGCCATTGCGCCGGGTTTTCCTGAGCCAGTTGCCGCTCCAGCACCAGCAGACCGAACGCCAGCAGCAGCGCAATCGCCGCGCTGACGGAAGCGGACAAACCCACCGCAGCCGAAGGCAATGCCAGGTTCCACACCTGCTCGATGCCGAGCAACGCCAACAGCGCCAGACCGCCCAGCCACAGGGTTGCCGCGCCGATCTGTCCCAGCACATGCAGGCTGCGTCGGCTCAATCGATCCAGCAGTCGCTCGTACCAGCCGTCCGGCCCCGGCGTTTCTGCCTCGACAGTCACCGGCACCACCGGGTTGATCACCCGCGCCCGCCAATCGGCCACCCACCACGCCGATTGCAGCCCGGCGACCAGCACCAGCAACGCCGCGCTCTGATTGACCAACAGCGCCGGCCACAGCGATTGCGAGGCGAACAGGCCAACAAAAAACGCCAGCACCCCTCCGGCCACGGCCAACCCGCCGAGTCCGATGGCCAACCGGCGCAATCGGCGACCCTGAGCCGCCGCCTGCTGAAAGCGCGGCAAACCGGTCACTTGCGTGCCATCAACGTCCAGATCGACTTGCATAACCCCCCAAAACCCTTGGCTCACTGCACAACTCGTTACGATATAACGAAATCCGTGAAATATTTGTACTCAATTTCACATTCAAGGATGCCCAACCTGTCGCGTTCCTGAAGCCTTGACCGAAATGTCCGGAAACGCACATATTACGTACGTAATTTTTAGCGATCCGCATTCTTCAGCCAGGAGTAAGCGCATGAGCAACTATGACGTAGTGATTCTGGGCGGTGGGCCCGGCGGTTATAACGCGGCGATCCGCGCCGGCCAGTTGGGCCTCAAGGCCGCGTGCGTGGAAGGCCGCGCCACGCTGGGCGGCACCTGCCTCAACGTCGGTTGCATGCCGTCCAAGGCGCTGTTGCATGCGTCCGAACTGTACGATGCGGCGATGGGGGCGGAATTCGCCAACCTCGGCATCGAGGTCAAACCGACGCTCAACCTCGCGCAAATGATGAAGCAGAAGGACGAAAGCGTCGCCGGCCTGACCAAAGGCATCGAGTTCCTGTTCCGCAAGAACAAGGTCGACTGGATCAAGGGCTGGGGCCACATCGACGGTCCCGGAAAAGTCAGCGTGACCGGCGATCAGGGCAGCCGCATCGAACTGACCGCCACCGACATCGTCATCGCCACCGGTTCCGAGCCCACTCCCCTGCCCGGCGTGGCAATCGACAACCAGCGCATTCTCGATTCCACCGGCGCCCTGTCCTTGAGCGAGGTGCCCAAGCATCTGGTGGTGATCGGTGCCGGCGTGATCGGCCTCGAACTCGGCTCGGTCTGGCGGCGACTCGGCGCGCAGGTGACGGTGGTGGAATACCTCGACCGCATCTGCCCCGGCGTGGATGGCGAGGCCGGCAAGACCCTGCAACGCTCGCTGAGCAAACAGGGCATCAGTTTCAAATTGAGTTCCAAAGTCACCAGCGCCACGTCTTCGGCCAACGGCGTGCAATTGAGCATCGAACCGGCAGCCGGCGGCACCGCCGAGCTGCTGGAAGCCGATTACGTGCTGGTTGCCATCGGTCGCCGCCCCTATACCAAAGGCCTGGGCCTGGAGAACGTCGGCCTGAGCACCGACAAACGCGGCATGCTCGCCAACAAACACCATCGCACCGAAGCACCCGGCGTCTGGGTGATCGGCGATGTCACCTCAGGGCCGATGCTTGCGCACAAGGCCGAAGACGAAGCCATGGCCTGCATCGAGCAGATCGTCGGCAAGGCGGGCGAGGTCAACTACGACCTGATCCCCAACGTGATCTACACCCGACCGGAACTGGCCAGCGTCGGCAAGACCGAAGAGCAGCTCAAGGCTGAAGGCCGGGCCTTCAAGGTCGGCAAGTTCCCGTTCACCGCCAACAGCCGGGCGAAGATCAATCACGAAACCGAAGGTTTTGCCAAAGTCCTCGCCGACGCGCACACCGACGAAGTCCTCGGCGTGCACCTGGTCGGCCCGAGCGTCAGTGAAATGATCGGCGAGTACTGCGTGGCCATGGAGTTCAGCGCGTCGGCCGAAGACATTGCGCTGACCTGCCACCCTCACCCAACCCGTTCCGAGGCGTTGCGTCAGGCAGCGATGAATGTCGAGGGCATGGCAACGCAGATGTAAGCACTTCGCGGATACTTCCCGCGCAATGCGGGAAGTATCAGGACGGCAAATGCCCCAAGGGCAACGCTCCCGGGGTCTTCACCGTGTGAATCGCAAAGTTGCTGCGGATGTCGCTTACCCCCGGCAACTTCAGCAGACAACCGGTTAAAAAACGGTCGTAGGCGCGCAGGTCCGGCACCACCACTTGCAGCAGGAAGTCCGATTCCCCAGAGACCAGAAACGCCGAAATCACCTCCGGCAACGCTGTCACCGCCCGGTGAAACGCCTCGGCCTGTTCATCGTTGTGTCGTTCCACCTTGACCCCGACGAACACCGTCAGCCCCAGCCCCACCTCATCACGGTCCAGGTTCGCCTGATAACCGCGAATCACCCCCGCCTCTTCGAGCATCCGCACCCGGCGCAGGCACGGCGACGCGGACAAACCGATCTCGTCCGCCAGTTGCACATTGCTCAGGCGCCCGTCCCGTTGCAGCGCGGCGAGAATCTTGCGATCGAAGGCGTCGAGTTTCATGGTTGGCAGATCCTGATGGTGTAACCGCAAAAAGAAAGCAGGTTATGCCAATCTCAACAGTTATAGAAGCGAACTACGCAAGCACCTGCCCTGCCCCTCGGTCATAGACTGGTTGCACCGAATCGACAACGAAAGGGGTGCGACATGGCAAGTCTCTGGCTGTTTTTCCTGGCTTTGGCGGTGGTCTATCTGCTGCCCGGCCCGGACATGATCCTGCTGTTGCAGACCGGTGCCCGCCAGGGTCGCGGCGCAGCACTTGCCACGGCGGTGGGGCTGGCGGTTGCCCGAGGCTGTCATGTCGCACTCGCGGCGCTGGGGCTGGCGGCGCTGTTCAAGGCTGCACCGTGGACGTTCGATGCGGTGCGGATGGCCGGGGCGGCGTACTTGCTGTGGATCGGCATTCAATGCCTGCGCACCACGCTGCTGCCTGATCTGAACGCCGGCACCGTAACGGACGGCCATGGGCAGTGGCGCGCCGCAATCCGTCGTGGCCTGCTGACCAATCTGCTCAACCCGAAAGCCTTGCTGTTCTGCTCGGTGCTGCTGCCGCAGTTCATCGTGGCGGATGGCGCACCGGTGCTGACGCAGTTTGCGGTGCTCGGTGCGATGCTGGTGGCCGCTGGATTGCTGTTCGACAGCGCCTATGCCTTGCTCGGCACGGCGCTGGGCCGCTGGCTGAAACACAGCCCAACGGCCCAACGCGTGCAGCAGTGGTTGTTCGGCAGCCTGTTGATCGGCTTCGCCGTGCGCCTGACGTTCGTCCAGCAGGCTTAGGCTTTGCGGGCCTTGCGCTGGCGGCGGGCAATCAGCAACAACGCCACCGCAGTGAAGACCACAATCGCACCGATCTGCACCGGCCACTTGTATGGCCGCAGTGTCGAACGCACCGAGTCGGTCACCTGAGTGACATAGCGCTTGTCAGCGTTTTCGAAGTCCGGATAAGGGCACTGATGGCCGAAATCCACGGCCCACAGAACGTACGGCCCTTCGTCGACATAACGTTTGTACAACGCGCTCTGTTCTTCCAGGCTGCTGTTCCAGCCGGCGGCCGAACACAGCACGGCGGCGAACGCCTGGCTGGTGTGCGGCAAGTTATCCGCCGCACGGTTGGCCAGCGCTGTGGCAACAAACCGATAGTGATATCGCTCATCCGGCTGCGCTTCGCTGGCCTTCTGGCGTTGCACTTCGGCCTCGCTCACCAGCGGCCCGACTTTCAGCTCAGCGGTTTCCAGGCTGTAGTTGCCGCCGAAGGTCGCGTAATCCGGCGCCATTTCGTAGCCCAGGATGTCCATGCCCCACTCTCGGGCCGTCCACGCCGCATTGAACAATGCGCTGGCACGCTTGGTCGGCCACCACGCCGAATCGGCCTTCAGACGTTGCTCGCCATAGAGCCGGGCCTTGTTCTGCAGATCGGCATTGTCGAAATAACCGACCGCTTCTTTGTAGTGCCCTTCACGCAACAAACGCCGACCCAGCAGATTGCGCAGGCTCGCGGCCACTGGCAGCGGCACGTAATTGTCACGATCCTGCTGGCTCAGCGCGGGCGGTGCCGGGACGTTGGTATCGACGTAGTTTTTCAGCTCCTCGACCGTCAGCACCCGCTCGGCCACGGTCGCAGCGTCGAACCAGTAAATGCTCTGGCTGCGATACAACTGATCGAAGGCCTGCAGGTACTCGCCACGTTGCAGCGCCAGAATCGCGCTTTCACCCTCGACCCGGCATTTGGGCTGAAGGGATTCGAGATTCCAGTCGGCGGTACGCCGCTCGCCCCAGGATTCACCCTGCGGGAAGGCCTGCGCAGCTTTCGCATAGGCCGCAGCCGCCGCGACCTTGTCGCCATCGCGCACCGCCAGTTTCGCCCGCAGCCACCACGCCAGGCCGCTGTCGCCGGCGTGTTCGAGGAACGCCTTGGCGCTGGCGTAGTCGCCCTGTTGATAATTCATGGCCGCCAGACGATCAGCGTTATCGAGGCTGCCGCGCGTGCTCTCCTGCAACGCCTTGATCAGTTTTTTCTCATTCGGCGGCTCATCGCCGAATGACCAGCCGATCCGGCTGATCAGCGAAGCGGTCACCAGTTGCTGCACCGCTTTGCCACGCAGCAACTTCTCCAGTCGATCCTCGGGTTCTTCGGCCAGATCATTCATCAACAGCTTCAGCGAGGTGTAGCCGACGTTCGAGCCGTGCAGGTTTTGCGTGGCATAGAGTTCGATGGCCTTGTCCCAACTGCCCGCCGTGCGCAGCGCTCGTGCTTCTTCGCCGAGGCTGGCCACGCCGAGTTCCAGCGGATCGCTGAAACCGTCGATGCTCAGTTGTCGCGTCTGGCGGAAGGCTTCGATGGCGTTTTCCAACGCGTCGAGCGTATCGCCTGCTTCGCTGCTCATGGCAAAGAACGCCCGGCCCAGCGAATAAGCGGCCCAGGTGCTGCGCAACGCGCGTTGATCGGCCGGCAGCGCCAACAACTGGCGGAAGTACTCGACGGCCAGTTGATGATCACCGGTGCCGAACGCCACGGCGCCCGCCACATACAGACGCAGTTCCGCCGGCAGGCTCGCGCCCTGCACCTCGACCTGACGTGCATCGGTCAGGCTGCGCAGTTGCTTGACCAGCGCCTGCTGCTCCACGCTCAGGCCCTGCTGCTCGGCCTTCTCACGCAGTTCAGCGGGCTCCTTGGGTTCGCCATAGATGTCATCCGGGTTGTAGGTGACCGCCGTGACGTTCTTCAGCCCGGCAATGGTTTTGCCGAGGCGATTGATCTCGAACTTGAAGTTGCCCTCCGGCAGTTCCGCCAGCGATTGCCCGCGATCGTCGAGCAGACGCATCGGGAAATCCGGGCCGCAGGCCAGCGCCGATCCCAGCGGCAGGCTGAGGCTCAGGCAAAGCAGATGGCGGGGCCAGTTACGGGTCAACATGCGAACCTCCTTGATCAATATTTGCGCAACGTGCCCAACCGATCGCACGCTGTCCGCCCGCCGGCAATCGGCCGTCGCGCAAGCGGGTGAAGGTAAGCAGATCCGCAGTCTGTTGCAATGCATAACCGGCGAGCGCATCGGCGCCTTCACAGCCGCTGGCTTTTACCCGAACGCGCGCAGGCCAGGGGCTATCAAGGTTGCCGGCGTTTCCGAGCGTGATGTCGTAGAGGCCGTCCTGCGCCTTGAAGCTCAAGTCGAGTTTGCTGGACAGCGCATCGCCTCGGGCCACCGCACGCAACGTGGTCAGACTCCACGCCCGGCGGTCATTGGCCAGCGGCAGGCGGAACCAGATCAGCCCGGCCAGGTGCGCCGGTCGATCCTCGCGCAGTGCTTTGGCGAGTCGGCTCAGTTGCTGTGGATCGGCCAGCAATTCGCGGCGCTCGCCACCTCGCTCCAGCGTCACTTCGCTTTCCACCACCGGCGCGCCACCGCTGTCCGGCAACAACGCTACACCGTAAGCCGGCAGGGCCAGGTAGAACGGTTTGTCGCTGATCCGCCCCCAGCGCTTCGCCCAGTCGCGCGCCTGCTCAGGGTCGAACAGACCGCGTCGCGGATCGCTGACCGCATGCACCTGCAGCACGCTGCTGTCGACTGTTGCCAGCAGCGCCGGCAGTTGCGGGCTGTCGAGCCAGGCCGGTAATGCGGTGATGCTCAAGGGCAGTGATGACGGCAACGCTGCGCGCAGATGAAGGAGGAAGTCAGCGTACGCGGGCAGCCGCGCATTGCCGGCATCGTGATCGATCTCGACCCCGGCCAGCGTGAGTCCCTGGGTTTGCCAGTCATCGATCACCTGAAGGATCTGCGCCGTGACCTGATCCTGATCCAGCGCCTTGAGCTGGCCATCGAGGCGAATCACCGCGATCAGCGGCCGGCCATCGCTTTTCAGCAATTGCGGATCGATCCGCGCCCGGCTCCAGCCCGCCTGAGGGAAGGCCTGCAACGCCAATACCCGCAAGGTCGAGAAATCAGTGCGGCTGCCCTTGAGCGCCGCCTCATGGCCCGGCGTCCACTGGCGTTGCCAGACGTAGAGTTGTTGATCGAGAGGCGCTGCTTCCTGACGCTCACAGGCAGACAGCAGCAGGGCTGTGGCAAGCAATGCCGACAGCCCGAAAAGAAACCGCATGACGTGCAAATCCCTGGCAACACAAGGCTGCAAGGTTACACAAAACCGACGGGAGCGCGGCCGCTCCCGGAAAAAACGCGCTACGGTTTACGGGCGATGATGACCTGACTTTTCGCCATGACGCTGTCCAGCGCATGTTTGATCTGCGTGCCACGCGGCGAATTGAGCACGGTCTCCCAGGTCTTGGTCCATTGATTGAGCAACGGATGATCGGGGCTGCCCAGATCCACGTTGGCTTCCCAGAACAGCAACATCCACAGTGACCGATAGAAACCGTACTGGCTGTGGCTGACGATCTCCAGGCCCGCTTCGCTGACCATGGCCTTGAACTGCTCCTCGCTGATGATGCGAATGTGGTTGGGCTTTTCGAAGTACTCCGGTATGGCGATGCCTTTTTGCACATCTTCGGAACTGGGGTGCGGGACGCTCAGCAGATACAGGGCGCCCGGCTGGCCAATCCGCACCAGTTCGGCGAGGAACTGTGCCGGATCGTCGACATGTTCAAGCACCTCAGTGGACACCACGCGGGTCGCGGTGTTGTCGGCGATCGGCAGCGGATTGCCGTCGGTGACGTGGTACTCGACGCTGCGGGCCGAGGTTTCGCTGAGCCGCTGGCGGGCGGCTTCGATCTTGGCTGCGTCGATGTCGGCGACGATGATCCGCGCCCCGCGCATCCCGCAGAACTGCATGTTGCCGCCGTCGCCGCAACCGACGTCGACCAGTGTGTCCTCGGGGCCCACCGTGAAGCCTTTGTACAGCTCGCCGGTGTCATGATTGAACCAGCCGCTGAGCATGGCATCGCGCAAGCCGAGCTGGAACGTGTCGACGTCCTCGACCACCGGCGCGGCAGGCTGTGCAGGCGTCGATGCCGTGAGTTTCTTCAAAAGTCTCAGCATGGGTTGGCTCCAGAAAAAGGGTCGACGTTGGGCGAAAGGGTTTGCAGCGGTTGGCGGGCGATGATCACCGGACGAGGTCGCAAGCTTCGAGTCAGCACGCGGATCATGAGCCGGAGACCTCGACGGTTGTCATCTCACGATGTTCGAACAGCTGCGCCAGAAAGTCCTGCAAGCGCTGCTCGGCCACGGCCTGGCTGCAGAATCCTTGCAGGCTCAGCACGGCTTGAGACGACATTTGTGCATAACGTTGTGGCTGGTTTTTCGCCACGTCGTAACTGTCGCGGTAGGCGACGCAGACCGACGCCCAGTTGGTCACGTAACGCAGCGTGCGGAACGCCTTGCGCGGATCGTGGGGCCACGCGGTGAGTTCGTCGGTGGACTCGACCAGGAACGCATTGTCCTCGCTCAGGTAATCGATCATCGCCGTGGTGCGTGGCGCCACCGCTGGTTTGCCGCAGGACATGAACTCCATCAGCGGCAGGCACTGGCCCTCGCCGTAGGACGTGTTCACCACGTAACGGGTCGCCTGCACCAGTCGCTCGTAGTCCGCGTCCGCGAGGTAGCCGTAGATCAGCACGATGCGGCAGCGGTAGGAGCGGTTTTTGTACAGATGATGAAGGATGTCGCTGAGGGCCTCTTCGGCATCGTGGTGGGTGAGTTTGAGCACCAGCGTTGCGTCCTCGACCTCACGGAATGTCACGCAGAACGCACTGAGCATGTCTTCCCAGTTCTTGCGTCCGTCGCCGGGGTTGAACACCGAGGTGTACACCACGCCATCCAGCAACAACTCTTGCTCGCGGACCGGCGCCTCGAAGTCGATGCCTTTGCCACGGCGCAGATGCTTCGGGCCGAAGGCGTCGAGATCGAGCTGACGACTGTCGGCCACCAGTCCCTTGATCTTCAGTCGCACCGGCCCCGTCGAGGGCTGGCCTTGCAGTTGGGCGCCCCGGGCGGCAAAGCGATCCCACACGGGCGCCGGCACCGCGACAATCGGGTAATCGTCGCTCATGGCCTCGCGCACCGCGTCGACCGTGTAACTGGAATGGGTGATCGCCGCCCCGCAGGCGCGCAACACCGTGCGCCAGTCATTGCGTGGCTCGCCGTCGAAAGGCTCGTTGGGGATAGTGCTGAACTCCCAGGCGAACACCGGCAACGTCGGGCAAGCCAGATGAATCGGTGTGCGATGGGGCGGCGAGAACGACAGGAACACGCACGGCTCGCCACGGGCCAGGCATTCCAGATACAGCGCGTCGACTTCGCGGGCCGGGTCCGTCACTTCCACCACCCGCCCGAGACGCTCGAGCACCGGCCGGTATTCTTTGAGCACGAAGTAATAGCTGTACTCGGAACGGCCAAGATTCTGCGCGATGGTGTGCTGGTTGGTTTCCGAATGAATGATGATCAGCATGAGGCGTTGTCCGTCACGGGGGCGGCATCGGCGGCCGCTGGCTCAAGGCCGAAGAAGTCCGCCAGGCGCTGCTGCACCGGGGCGAAGGCGCAGTAGTCGTGCATGCGCTCGACGGCGGCGACCGACATTCGGCGATAGTCCTGCGGTTGCGCCTTGGCCATCCGGTAACTGTTTTCGTAGGCACTTTTGAGCGAGCCCCAGTCCGGTCGGTGACGCAGGGTGCGGTAGATGATGCGGGTGTCCTGCGGCCAGATCGTCAGCTCTTCGCTGGACTTGACGACAAAGGCCACCGAATCGTCGATGTAGTCTTCCATCGCCGTGTGATCCGGAGCGATCACCGGTTTACCGCTGGACATGAACTCCATCAGCGGCAGGCACAGGCCTTCGCAGCGCGAAGCATTGACGTAAAAACTGGCAGCCTGGTAGAGCCGCGCATACTGCGGATCGTCCAGATAGCCGTGCAGCACCAGCACCCGGCAGGCGAACGGCGTCAGTTGCGCGAGCAAGGTCATCAGTTCGCTGTAATAGGACGCCAGATCGTTCTGGGTGATCTTCAGCACCAGCGTTGCGTCAGACGTTTCGCGAAAGGCCCAGCAGAACGCCGTGATCAAGTGATGCCAGTTCTTGCGGCCATCCTTGGGGTTGAACACGGTCACGTAGATCACGCCATCGACCGTGGTTTCGACCACCCCCGAGGTCTCCGGCAAGTCCAGCGGTGGTGGTTCGTCCACCGCCACTTCATGGGGGCCGGCAATGTTCGGCAGGCGTCGTTCGAGCCAGGCATGGGCCTTGTTCGAGAACAGATCGCGAAAGCCTTCCCAGTAGCCGTGATGCAGGTATTTCACACGGGCCATGGGCTCGGGTTGATCGCTAGGGTTCAACACCCACAGACGCAGGTAATGACGGGCAATGACCAGTCGACGCTTGAGTGTCAGGGGTGGCGGGCGGCGCGCCTCGATGTCCGCCAGTTGCTCGGCGGTCAGCGGTTTGGGCAGCAGGTCATCGGCAGAGAGTCCCAGCGTGCGGCTGTCGAAAATGCAGCCCTTGATCGCCAGCGTCGCCCCGGGATTGATCGGCGCGCTGACATGTTGCTCACGAATGGCCGCGAAGTTCTCCCACAGCGGGGTCGGCAATACCAGGACCGGAAAGTCTTCGCCCATGGCTCGTCGGATTGCCCGGGCAGTGTGGCTCGACAGCGTGATGACCCGTCCCTGTCGGGCAAGCATTTGCGTCCAGTCCTGACATTGATCGCCGTCCCATGACTCATCGGGGATGGAATCGAACTCCCACGCAATCACGCAGATCGTCGGGCATTCCAGATCGGTCGGGGTATTTTGCGGCGGGGTGAAGGACAGGAACACACTGCTTTCGCCGGAGGCGAGCAGTTGTCGATACAGTGGATCGACTTCGTCGCGGGCGGACACCACATGCACCCGCCCCAGACTTTCGAGCACCGGGCGATAGGCCTTGAGCACGAAGTAATAGCTGTATTCAGGACGCCCGAGACTCTGGCTGATGGAGCGGTCGTTGACGTCCGAGTAGAGAATGAAATTCATGGCATCCCACGGTGCGACCGCCATCCCGGCAGCCTCACGCTATGACGGCCAGGCATCGGATCGGGTCGGCATGGCCGACAATCGTCCTGTGTCCGAAGCACGTCGTCGTTCTTGTTTTAGTGGTCAGTTTCACCGTATTGCGCAGCCACTTGGGCAACGCTCGGGAAACCGCGACGAGGGGCATTCTAAACACATCCGTTCAGGATTCGTGAACCGCCCGGCGAGAAAAACCGGGCTACGCTGACGAGAACTGACCGGTCACGGTTTGGTCGGTTGAAATTGCCGAGCAATTGGCACAGATTGGCAACCAAACAACTACAACAACGACTTCACCCGTCTTGCGACCGGAATTTTACCCGGTCAGACAGACATCCCCTCAAAGCCTGTGGGAAGCGGTGAAAGTTAAAGACCAAGGGGTCGCTGTTTGAAAAAACGTCTGTTCATCACGGGCCTCAGCGGGTTCGTGGGACAACATATCCAGTCGCGCCTGATGCTCGATGACTCGGTGTGGGAACTGCTGCCTGCCGCTTCGCCCTTCGACCTGACGGACCCGCAAAGCCTCATCGACCTCTGGCCGCAATTGCCTGACGCCGTGATTCACCTGGCCGGTCAGACATTCGTCCCCGAGGCGTTCCGCGATCCGGCCCGCACCTTCGACATCAATCTGCTCGGCACCCTGAACCTGTTGCAGGCGCTCAAGGCCAGAGGCTTCAAGGGCCCGTTTCTGTATGTCAGTTCCGGCGACGTGTACGGTCAGGTCGACGAATCCGCACTGCCGATCACCGAGCAACAGCCGCCCTGCCCACGCAATCCCTACGCAGTGAGCAAACTGTCCGCCGAATTCCTCAGCCTGCAATGGGGCCTGAGCGAAGGCTGGCCAGTGCTGGTGGCGCGTCCGTTCAACCACATCGGCACCGGGCAGAAAGACAGCTTCGTCATCGCCAGCGCCGCGCGGCAGATCAACCGCATCAAGCAGGGGCTGCAAGCGCCGCAACTGGAAGTCGGCGACATCGATGTCACCCGGGACTTCCTCGACGTCGACGACGTGGTTTCGGCCTATTTCGCGCTGCTGGAAAAAGGCACGCCGGGACAGGTCTACAACATTTGTTCGGGCCATGAGCAAAGCATCCGCAGCCTCATCGAGCAGATGGGCGACCTGGCCGAGGTCGAGCTGCAACTGGTTCAGGACCCCGCGCGCATGCGCCGCGCGGATCAGCGTCGTGTCTGCGGCAGCCATCAACGGCTCGCCCAGACCACAGGATGGACGCCGCAAATCTCTATACAACAATCCCTGCGGGCGATCCTGTCCGACTGGGAGAAGCGAGTACGACAAGAATGACAAAAAGTGCACTGATCACAGGGATCACCGGCCAGGACGGCGCGTATCTGGCCAGACTGCTGCTCGACAAGGGTTACAAGGTTCACGGCCTGGTGGCGCGGCGCAGCAGCGACTCGCGCTGGCGCCTGCGGGAAATGGGCGTTGAAGCCGACATCGTGTACCTGGACGGCGACATGGCCGATGCCTGCTCGGTGCAGCGCGCGGTCATCAAGTCGGCGCCGGACGAGGTCTATAACCTCGCCGCGCAAAGCTTCGTCGCTGCGTCCTGGGATCAACCGGTGACCACCGGCATCGTCGATGGCCTGGGCGTGACTCACCTGCTTGAAGCCATCCGCCAGTTCAGCCCGCACACGCGTTTCTACCAGGCGTCCACCAGCGAAATGTTCGGTCTGATCCAGGCCGAGCAACAGGACGAGAACACCCCGTTCTACCCGCGCAGCCCGTACGGCGTGGCCAAACTCTATGGCCACTGGATCACCGTCAACTACCGTGAAAGTTTCAACCTGCACGCCAGCAGCGGCATCCTGTTCAACCATGAATCGCCACTGCGCGGCATCGAATTCGTGACCCGCAAGGTCACCGACGCGGCCGCCCGGATCAAGCAGGGCAAACAGCAGGAACTGGCCCTGGGCAACATCGACGCCAAGCGCGACTGGGGGTTTGCCGGCGATTACGTCGAGGCCATGTGGCTGATGCTGCAACAGGACAAGCCTGACGACTTCGTGGTCGCCACCGGGGTGACCACCACCGTGCGCGAGATGTGCCACATCGCCTTCGATCACGTGGGTCTCAACTACCGCGACTACGTGAAGATCGACCCGGCGTTCTTCCGCCCGGCCGAAGTCGAAGTGCTGCTCGGCAATCCGACCAAGGCCCAGCGCGTGCTGGGCTGGAAACCGAAAACCGACCTCGACACCCTGATCCGCATGATGATGGATGCGGACATGAAACGCGTCGCCAAGGAGTAGGCCATGCTGATCCCCGTGATTCTGTCCGGCGGTGCCGGTACCCGTTTGTGGCCGGTGTCCCGCGAGGGTCACCCGAAACCGTTCATGACCCTGCCCGACGGCCAGTCGCTGCTGGGCAAGACCTATCGGCGTGCCGCCGGTCTGCTGGACGGCTGGGGCGACATCGTCACGGTGACCAACCGCGAGTACTACTTCCAGAGCAAGGATCACTATCAGGCCGCGCGCCTGTCCCGGCATCGCGGGCACTTTTTGCTTGAGCCCACCGGGCGCAACACCGCCCCGGCCATCGCGGCTGCGGCGCTGGCACTACAAGCCCTGCACGGCGACGAGGCGATCATGGTGGTGATGCCCGCCGACCACTTGATCGTCAACGAGGACGCGCTCAAGAGTGCGGTCGAACACGCGGTCAATCTGGCGAAGGACGGTTATCTGGTGACCTTCGGCGTGGTGCCGACCGCCCCGGAAACCGGCTTCGGCTACATCGAGACCGGTGCGCCGCTGGATGCCAGGGGCGCGGCCAAAGTGCAGCGTTTCGTGGAAAAACCCGATCTGCAAACCGCCACCCACTACCTGGAAAGCGGCAATTTCCTGTGGAACTCGGGGATGTTCTGTTTCTCCATTGCAACGCTGATCGCCGAACTGCAACTGCACGCTCCGGAACTGCTCGAACAGACCCGGACCTGCATGGCGGCGAGCGAGCCGCTGGAGACCACCGGTTACCTGCAACAGGAACTGTCACCGGCGCTGTTCGCCGAGATCACTGACATTTCCATCGACTACGCGTTGATGGAGCGCTCGGAAAAAGTCGTGGTCGTACCCGCCAGTTTCGACTGGAGCGATATCGGTTCCTGGGGCGCCGTCGCGGCGCTGGTGCCGGCCGATGCCGACAACAACCGCGCCAGCGGCGAAGCGATCTTCATCGACAGCCGCAACAATTTCGTTCAAAGCGAAGGCCGGTTGGTGGCCGCCGTGGGTGTGGAAGACCTGATCGTCATCGACACCGCCGACGCCGTGCTGGTGGCCCACGCCGACCGTGCGCAGGACGTTCGGCGGGTGGCCAAGCAGCTCAAGGACAAGTCCCACGAAGCCTATCGCCTGCATCGCACGGTCAGCCGTCCGTGGGGCACCTACACCGTGCTCGAGGAAGGCCCGCGCTTCAAGATCAAGCGCATCGTGGTCAAGCCTGGCGGCAAGTTGTCGTTGCAGATGCACCATCACCGCAACGAACACTGGGTGGTGGTCGAAGGCATGGCCAAGGTCACCAACAACGGCAGTGGCACCACGCTGGTGGCGAAGAACGAATCGACGTTCATCGCCGCCGGGCACAAGCATCGTCTGGAAAACCCCGGTGTGATCGATCTGGTGATCATCGAAGTGCAAAGCGGCGAATACCTGGGAGAGGACGACATCGTCCGCTTCGAAGACCAATACGGCAGGACGGTTTAAATGCTGTTTTCCCTGTACCGCTCGCTGCATGACTATCGAGGGTTCATTCTCGGCAGCGTGCAGCGAGAGTTTCAATCGCGGTATCGCAATTCACTGCTGGGGGCCTTGTGGCCCGTGTTCAATCCGCTGTCGATGATCATCGTTTACACCGTGATCTTTTCCCACATCATGCGCGCTCGCTTGCCGGGCGTGGATGACAGCATGGCCTACAGCATTTACCTCTGCGCCGGTCTGCTGGCATGGGGGCTGTTTTCCGAAATCACCCTGCGCAGCCAGAACATGTTTCTGGACAACGCCAACCTGCTGAAGAAAATCAGCTTCCCCAGAATCTGCCTGCCGGTGATTGTGCTCTGCAACGCGGCGATCAACTTTGCCATCATCATCGGCCTGTTCCTCGGGTTTCTGCTGATCACCGGGCGCTGGCCGGGCATGGCACTGCTGGCGCTGATCCCCCTGATTGCGCTGCAGATGATGTTCTGCGCAGGGCTGGGCATGGTCCTCGGCGTATTGAACGTGTTCTTTCGCGATGTCGGCCAGCTCTTCGCCATCTGCCTGCAGTTCTGGTTCTGGCTGACGCCGATCGTGTACCCGATGAGCATCCTCCCGGAGTGGGTCCAGCGCCTGCTGCAACTCAACCCGTTGACCAACCTGATCGGCAGCTATCAGAACCTGTTCCTGTACGGGCAGTGGCCCGTCTGGAACTCCCTGCTGCCAGTGTTCATTGCCGCGCTGGTGATGTGCCTGATCGGCCTGCGCCTGTTTCGCAGGCGCGTCGGTGAAATGGTGGATGAACTCTGATGGGGCATATCCGCGTAACCGGCCTGGGCAAGGCTTACAAACAGTTTCCGACACGCTGGAGTCGCCTGGCGGAATGGCTGATCCCGTTTTCCCCCCTGCGCCACAGCCAGCATTGGGTGTTGCAGGATGTCGCTTTCGAAATCGCCCCCGGTGAGGCGGTGGGCATCGTCGGCGCCAACGGTGCGGGTAAAAGCACGTTGCTGAAGATGATCACCGGCACCACCCAACCCACCTGCGGCAAGATCGAGACTGAAGGTCGCGTCGCCGCATTGCTGGAGTTGGGCATGGGGTTTCACCCGGACTTTACCGGCCGCCAGAATGCGATCATGGCCGGGCAGCTGCTGGGCATGCAGGTCGACGAAATCGAAGCGTTGATGCCCGACATCGAACATTTCGCAGAAATCGGCGAGGCCATCGACCATCCCGTCCGCACCTACTCCAGCGGCATGCAGATGCGCCTGGCCTTCAGCGTCGCCACCGCACGGCGACCGGATATCCTGATCGTCGACGAAGCCCTGTCGGTGGGTGACTCCTACTTCCAGCACAAAAGCTTCGACCGCATTCGCAGCTTCCGCAAGGCGGGCACCACATTGCTGATCGTGTCCCACGACCGCTTTGCGATCCAGTCGATCTGCGACTCGGCCATCCTGCTCAAGGACGGCCACATGGCCATGTACGACAAGCCGGAAGTGGTACTCGATTATTACAACGCCGTGATGGCCGAACGCGAAGGCCAGGTCGTGCGTCAGGAAAAACTCACCGGCGGCGAAGTGCGGACCGTGTCCGGCACCGGTGAGGCCGTCATTCTCGGGGTGCGCCTGCTGGATGAACAGGAGCGTTCCATCGATGCTGTCGAGGTCGGTCAGCCGGTGGTGCTGGAAGTGCAGGTCGAAGTACGCAGCGACATTGAACGACTGGTGCTCGGCTTCCTGATCAAGGATCGCCTGGGCATGATGATGTATGGCATCAATACCCATCGCCTCGACAAGGCACTGACGGACTTGCACGCCGGAGAGCGCTTCACCTATCGCTTTGCCTTCGTGATGGGACTGGGCAAGGGCAATTACTCGGTATCGCTGAGTCTTTCGCGCCTGGACTCCCATCTGGATCGAAACTTCGAGTGGCGCGACTATGGCCTGGTGTTTCATGTGATCAACGGCCGCCAGGAGGATTTTGTCGGTGGCTCGTGGCTCAACGCCAAGGCCTCGATAACCCGCAATGCCGGTGCTGCTCTGACAGAGCGCGCGCCATGACCCGGTTGCTGGTCGAATGCACCCACGTGTTCCGGCACCCGAAAATCAATTCTGGGATTCAGCGGGTGGTGCGCAACGTCATCAAGCAATTGCCGCCGAGCGCCGAAGGTGTCGAGTGCGTACCGGTGGTCTTGCTCAAGGGCAAGCTGTACCGCGTGACACGTCTGGCGCCACTGGATTCGCCGCTGCTCAACGCCGTCGTCACGTTTGGCGAGCGCCTGGAGCGGCTGGCCCATCGTTTCTGGCAACTGCATCAGCGCCTCGACAGTCGTTGCCGGACCCAACTGACACGACGTGCGCTATACGTCAGCTATCGCCTGGCGTCGTTCGGCCTGTTCGGCATTCCGTTGCGGCTGGTCGAGCAGGTCAACCGCTTTCAGTTGCCCCAGCGCTGCGAGCCTTTGCAACACCGGCCGGGCGATCACCTGGTGTTGCTGGATTCGTCCTGGCACTCGGACTTTTTCCTGCATGCCGAACGGCTCAAACGCGAAGGCGTGGGCATCGTTGCAGTGATCTACGACTTGATTCCCCTGACCCACCCGCAGTTTTACGACACGCGGCTGGTGCAGGTTTTCAGCGAATGGTTCGACTGGATTACCCGCACCGCCGATGGCTACCTGGCGATTTCCGCCACGGTGCGCGATCAGGTTCATGAGGAAGTGCAGCGCCGCCTCGGTTCGGCACAGGTCGAAAAACGCTGGTTCGACTATTTCCACCTCGGGTCGGAGCTGGATCTGCAGAGCGTCGACGCCGCTGTCGAGCCGCGCTTGGAACGCCTGTTCGCCACGCCGGAGCCGGTGTTCCTGATGGTCAGCACCATCGAACCGCGCAAAAACCACGACTATCTGCTGGATGCCTTCGAACGTGCCTGGGCGGCCGGTTCGAATGCTCGGCTGTGCGTCGCCGGACGCATCGGCTGGAAGTGCGACGCCCTGCTCGCCCGGGTGCGCAACCACGGCGAACTGAACCGGCGCCTGTTCATGTTCAACGACCTGAGCGACACCAGCCTGGAACACGCGTATGCCCATTCCAGCGCATTGGTGTTCCCGTCGTTCGTCGAAGGCTTCGGCCTGCCGCTGGTGGAAGCCATGCAGCGCGGATTGCCGGCGATGGGCAGCGATATCGCGGTGTTCCGTGAGATCGGCGGCGAGTTCATGGCCTATTTCGATTTGCAGGACCCGCAATGCCTCGCCGACCTGGTGATCGCCTTCGAGCGCAGCGGCCAATTCCCCGCTGCCCGCAATGTGGCCGACTGGCAATGGATCGGCTGGCGCGAAGCCAGTCAGCAACTGGCCGAACGCACCGCACGCCATGTGCTGCAAGCGCCTGCGGCGCAAGCGAGGTCCCATGCGCATAGCCCTTAACGCGCGGATTCTCCAGGCACCACGCACCGGGATCGGCCACTACGTCGTCGAGCTGGTGAACGCCCTGCACACCGAGACCGATATCGACGTGGCGCTGTTCCACGGCTGGGGCTGGAGTTCGCAGTTGCCGGAAGCGGCAATGCCCGGTTACTCGCGCCTGACCCCGATGCTGCGCAAGATCCCCGGCGCCTATCAGGCCCGCCGCTGGCTGGAGCAGAAACGCTTCGATCAGGGCCGCACGCCCGACATCGACCTTTACCACGAACCGAGCCTGTGGCCGCTGGCCTTCGACGGCCCGACCGTGATCACCCTGCACGACCTGACGCACCTGCATTTCCCGGACACCCAGCCGCAGGCACGACTAAAGGAAATCGAGCGGCGGCTGGCCGACGGCATCCGGCAGGCGCGGGTGATTCTGACCGACTCGCAAGCCATCGCCGACGAAGCCCAAGACTATTTCGGACTGCCCGCCGAACGCTTCGTGGTGGCGCCCCTGGGTGTCGCCGAGCGCTTTCATCCGCGCGAGCCGCAAGCCATCGACGCGGTGCTCAAGGCCCATGCCGTGGAGGCGCGGGAGTATTTCCTGTGTGTCGGCACCCTGGAGCCCCGCAAGAACCTAGTCCTGGCCCTGCGCGCCCACGCGCTATTGCCCGAAGCCGTGCGCCAGCGCTTCCCGCTGTTGATCGTCGGCATGGCCGGCTGGCAGCGTGAGCAGTTCAGTGACGAATTGCGTCAGGCCCTGGCCAGCGGTCATGTGTGCCTGCTCGGCTACTTGCCGGATGAGCAGGTGGCGCAATTGCTGGCCGGCGCCCGGGCGTTGGTTTTTCCCTCGTTGTATGAAGGTTTTGGCCTGCCGGTGCTGGAAGCGATGGCCAGTGGCACGCCCGTGGTGGTCACCCGATCCTCGGCGATGCCGGAAGTCGCGGGTGCTGCCGGCAACTATATTGAAGCTGACGATGCAGAAGGCTTGCGCGATGCGCTGAGCCGCCTGATCGACGATCAAGTGCATTGGCAGGCATGCCGAGAAGCCGGATTGCAGCAGGCACGGCTTTTTTCCTGGAAGCGTTGCGCGCAGGCCACGGCCGGCGCCTACCGCCAGGCTTTGGGAGGTTGAATGCGAGTTCTTCATTTTTTCAAGACGTACCTGCCTGACTCGGTCGGCGGCATCGAGCAAGTGATCTTCCAGCTCTGCGAAAGCGGTGCCCAGCATGGTATCGAAGGCCAGGTGCTGACCCTCAGCGCCAATCCCGAGCCGGCGGTGCTGCAACTGGGCCAGCACGAAGTGCATCGGGCCAGGCTCGATATCCAGTTCGCTTCCACCGGGTTTTCCTGGAGCGTGTTCAAACAGTTTCGCGAACTGGCCGCCGAAGCCGACGTGATCAACTATCACTTCCCGTGGCCGTTCATGGATCTGGTGCATTTCGCCAGCGGCGTGAACAAACCGAGCGTGGTGACCTACCACTCGGACATCATTCGCCAGAAGAACCTGCTCAAACTCTATCGTCCGCTGATGAACCGTTTCCTCGCCAGCGCCGACCGGATTGTCGCGGCCTCGCCGAACTACCTGCACACCAGCGATGTGTTGCAGCAGTTCCAGGACAAGACCCGCGTCATCCCCTACGGCTTGAACAAGGCCGGTTATCCACAACCCGACGTCGAGCGCATGAACCGCTGGCGCCAGCAGCTTGGGGATAAGTTTTTCCTGTTCGTCGGGGTGATGCGCTACTACAAGGGCCTGCACATCCTGCTCGATGCCTTGAAAGACGTGGACTACCCGGTGGTGATCGTCGGTGCCGGCCCGCTGGAGCAGGAACTGCACGCCCAGGCCGCTGCGCTGGGGCTGCGCAATATCCACTTCCTCGGACGCCTGAGCGATGAAGACAAGGTCGCCCTGCTGCAATTGAGCTACGCCATTGTCTTCCCGTCGCACCTGCGCTCGGAAGCGTTCGGCATTTCACTGCTGGAAGGCGCGATGTACGGCAAGCCGATGATCTCCAGCGAGATCGGCACCGGCACCAGCTACATCAATATCCACAACGAAACCGGACTGGTCGTGCCGCCAAGTCATCCACAGGCGTTTCGCGAAGCGATGCGCACCCTGTGGGAAAACCCGACTCGCGCCGCCGAAATGGGCGTCAAGGCTGAAGCCCGTTACCGGCAGTTATTCACAGCCGACGAAATGGGTCGCAAGTGGACGGCGCTGTATCAGGAATTGCTGGAGGAAAAGGCGCTGTCCTACGCCTGATCCTCTACAGATCCAGCACCAGCGGCTGGGCACTTTGCGCCGGCACCGCACAGCAGATCAGCACTTGTCCTTCCTCCGGCACTTCGGCCGGGGGCTGTGGATAATTCACCGCACCGCTGATCAGCCGCGTCTTGCAGGTGCCGCACGAACCACCCCGACAGCTGAACTCGGGGCGCAAGCCACGACTTTCCGCCAGCTCCAGCAGGCTGCCGCCATCGGGCTGCCACCGCGCTTCCTTGGCCGAACGCTCGAAGACCACCGGCACCGAGGTGGTGGCGGCCGGCAATTGTTCGATCACGATGGCGTCCGGATCGGCCTGCCGCTTGAGGGTCGAGGGGCCAAAGGTTTCGGCGTGAATCTGGTCATCGCGCACGTCCAGTTCACGCAGGCTGTCGTAAAGGCCTTGGGTAAAGCCGCCGGGGCCGCAAAGCACAAAGTCGATCTGATCGAAGTCCTCGACGTCCAGCAGGTTCCTCAGCAATGAGCCGTCGATGCGCCCGTGCAGATCGTAATCCTCGCCTTCGACCAGGTCGGGCTCGGGTTGACTGAGCAGGCGCATTACCCGCACCGCATCGCCGGTGTCCTCCAACAAGCGGTCCAGCTCCGCGCGAAACGGTTGGTCGGCAAGACTGCGAGAACTCTGGATCAGCCAGGTCGGACGAATCCGCCGGGTGCGCAGGCCCTGATACACCACCTCACGCAGCATCGACAGCAACGGCGTGATCCCGACCCCGGCCGCCAGCAGCACCAAGGGCCGACGCTCCAGCGGCGCCACGGTGAAATGCCCTTGGGGCGAGCGCGCCTCCAGTACATCACCGACGCGCACCTGATCGTGCAGGTGCGTCGATATCCGCCCTTCACGCTTTACGCTGATCCGGAAGAAATCATCCGACGGCGCACCCGACAGACTGTAAGTGCGGATGAACACCTCGCCATCGAGATTGAAGCGCAGCGGCAGATGTTGCCCGGCCTGAAACACCGGCAAACCGGCCCCATCCACGGGTTCGAGGTAGAACGAACGAATGTGCTGGCTCTGCGCTTCAATCCGCGCCACCCGCAGCGGCCGCCAGCTGTCTCCCAGGGCCCGGGCCTGCAAACGTGCGTCGGCCTGAGCCCAGGTGCCGGTCAGCAGACTGGTCGGCGACATGCCGTCGAAGCGCCAGCGCAGGGCCAACGCGCCCGGACGCCGCACCGCTTTTTCCACCTCGAACGTCCACAACCGCTCGGCGCCCTGGAAGGCTGCGATCTGCGGCCCGTCGAGAATGACCTCGGTACGGCCGCTGAGCTGCAACAGATCACCTGTGGAAAAGTCGATGAACAGCAAGCCGGCCCGGGGATTGAGCAACAGGTTGCCGAGAGTGTTGAAGTGCAGGTTGCCGGCAAAATCCGGGATGGTCAGGCGATTGCCCTCCACTCGCACGAAACCGGCCTGGCCGCCACGGTGGGAAACATCCACCGAGCGCTCGCCGTCGACATCGACGTAACTGGCGACGAAGAAGGTGTCGGCTGTTTCGATCAGCGCGACCGCCGCGTCATCGAGCCCATCGAAATGCTCGGCACGCCGGGTTCGCGGGTCTGCCAGCGGCACTCGCTGGAACTGGCGCAACTGAATGTACTGCGGGCAGTTGCCGAAGGACTGATCGACCGTCAAGTCGAAGCCGCTCGTACCCAGGTTGCCAATGTGGCCGTTGAGGCGATTGCGCCGACGGGTATGCAACTCGATGCCGAGCAGGCCGATGGCCGCACCGGCCTGTAACTGCGCCGGGTCATCAACGGCGGGCAGACTGTCGAAGTGCAATTGCGTCGGTTCGGGAGAGTGCGCGAAACCCGGCTCGCCCTCCAGCACACTGGCCCAGGGACGGCCATCGGCATCCACCGCGCCGTACAACATGAAGGGTAATTGCTGATAGAACTGACGGTGCTGATCCGGCATCCAGGTGCGAATCACCTTACGACCGAATTCCTCCATGCGCTCGGCAACGCCGACCTGCGCTTGCAGTTGTCGCTCGCCGGCGTGCCAGGGTGAACGTTCCATGACGACCTCTCCCCCACGCCAGCGGCGCAGTCTGGATGGTGAATCTCAGGCGCTGGTTTGCAGACCGGCGACGGTACGTGGCATGCCGATAAAACCGGGCAATGCTTCAACCCGCGCCAGCCAGGCGCGCACGTTGGCATAGTCGTCCAGCGACACATTGCCTTCCGGCGCATGGGCGATGTAGCTGTAGGCCGAGACGTCGGCGATGGTCGGCTCGTTTCCGACCAGATACGGGGTCTTGCCCAGTTCCAGATCCATCACCTTCAGCAGGTTGTGCGCACGGGTGATCGCTTCATCGGCGTTGAGTTTCGCCCCGAACACCGTAACCAAACGAGCCGCTGCCGGACCAAAGGCAATCGGCCCCGCCGCTGCCGACAGCCAACGCTGGACGCGCGCCGCGCCGACCGGGTCGCTCGGCAGCCAACGACCGTTGCCGTACTTCTGCGCCAGATACACCAGAATCGCATTGGAATCGGCCAGCACCACGCCGTTGTCATCAATGGCCGGCACTTGCCCGAAGCTGTTGATCGCCAGGTAATCAGGTTGTTTGTGCTCGCCCTTGGCCAGATCGACAAAGATCAGTTCGGTCGGCAGTTGCAACAGGGACAGCATCAGCTCGACCCGGTGGGCGTGGCCGGAACGCGGGAAGTTGTAGAGTTTGATCGCTTGCATGGTCGACTCCGCAGGGCTTAGGTGCCGCTCAGGAGGGTCGGCGGCCGTGGCAGCCATCTTCCACCTATCGCGAAAACAACAGAATCACCAGCAAATGCAATCCATTATTTCTCTGGATGAAATAACGCCGCGTTTTTCAGGGCCGGATGCTCACGCAAGGCGTTCACGGTGTAATCGACAAAACTGCGCACCCGGGCCGGCGCCTTGCGCCCGCCCTGATACACCACGTGGATTGGCAGCGGCGGCAACTCGTACTCGGCGAGAACGATTTCCAGCTCACCGGAGGCGATCTTGCCGGCAACCTGATAAGACAGCACCCGGGTCAATCCAAGTCCCAGGCAAGCGGCCGCAATCGCGGCCTGATTCGCGGTGACCACCAACCGAGGCTCGGGCCTGACGCTCAAGGGTTCACCGTCCTCCAGAAATGGCCAACTGCGCAGTTGGCCGATGGCCGAAGTCGCCACCACCGGCGCGCCCGCCAGCGCTTGTGGATGGGTTGGCCGACCGTGAACGGCAAAATACCCCGGCGAGCCGCAGATCACCCGGCGCACCTCACCGACCCGGATCGCATGCTGGTTGCTGTCCGGCAAGTCACCGATGCGGATCGCCACATCGACCCCTTCCTCGACCATGCTCACCACGCGATCCAGCAGCAAGGCGTTGATGGAAACGTCTGGGTACTGCGTCAGATAACCCGCCATCACCGGTGTGACAAACAGCTCACCGAACAATACCGGCGCAGTCACCGTCAATTGCCCACGGGGCTGGGTGTGGCTGCCGGCGGCGGAGTCTTCCGCTTCCTGCACCTCGGCAAGAATCCTCCGACAGTCTTCCAGGTAACGCTGGCCCGCCTCGCTCAGATGCACGCTGCGGGTGGTGCGAATCAGCAATTGCGTACCGATCCGCTGCTCCAGCGCCGCCACCGCCCGGGTGATGCTGGCCGCCGACAGACCCAAGCGCCGCGCCGCCGCGGAAAAGCCCTGCTCCTGAGCAACGGCCGCGAAAACCTGCATTTCCTGGAAGCGATCCATGGTGTCCCCGAAGTGGATGAAAAACCGCCTCGCATTATAGGCAGTACCCGATCTTCAACGGGCATGGCCGAACGACCGCCGATCCAGAATTGATATTTTTATTTTCAGTTGTATTGATGAATGATTTATTTCGTGTCATTTATAGCCTCGCCGATCACAGGAATGATCCAGCGCGCCACCCGGATGGCGGGCACCTGTTTTCCTAACGCCCTCCCAGGAGTCGACAAAATGAACAAGACAGAACTTCTAGGTGCTCTGGCGCTGTGCGCATTCAGCTTCATGGCCCATGCCGATGAAGACAGCCTGCGTATCGGTATCGAAGCCGCCTACCCACCCTTTTCCTACAAAACGCCAGAAGGCAGTGTCAGCGGGTTCGACTACGACATCGGCAACGCCTTGTGCGAAGAGATGAAGGTCAAGTGCGAGTGGGTCATTCAGGAGTTCGACGGCATGATTCCGTCGCTCAAGGTGCGCAAGATCGACGCCGTGCTGTCGTCGATGTCGATCACCGAAGACCGGATGAAGTCGGTCGACTTCAGCAAAAAGTACTACCACACGCCGGGCAAGTTCGCGATGAAGGCCGGCAGCGTGATCAACGACCCGCTGGTGGACCTCAAGGGCAAGAAACTCGGCGTGCAACGCTCATCGACCTATGACCGGTTTGCCACCGAGCAACTGGAAAAAGCCGGCGTCGTCGTGGTGCGCTACGGCTCGCAGAACGAAGCCTTCCTCGACCTTGCCTCGGGTCGCCTGGACGCCACCCTCGCCGACATCGTCAACACCGACGAAAGCTTCATCAAGACACCGGCCGGACAAGGTTTCGCCCTGACCGGGCCGGACATCAACGACCCGAAATACTTCGGCCGTGGTGCCGGGATCGCGGTGCGCAAAGGTGACGTCGCCAACACGGCGCGCCTGAACGCGGCGATCGACGCCATCCGCGCCAACGGCAAATACCAGCAAGTGATGGGCAAGTATTTCGCCTTCGATATCTACGGCGAATAAACCGTCGCCTCCGCCCGGCGCCGGCCCGCTGCAGGCGCCCTTCGGGCTTGTCTTGCGCGCCTTCGGGCGCACGCTTGAGGAACTTCATCATGCTCCACGGCTACGGATCGAGCATTCTCGATGGTGCCTGGCTGACCATCAACCTGGCCCTGACCTCCATGTCGCTGGCCATTGCCCTGGGCCTGATCGGCGCGGCGTTTCGCCTGTCGCCGCTCAAATGGCTGGCCATGCTCGGGGAGGGCTACACGACCCTGATTCGCGGCATTCCCGATCTGGTGCTGATCCTGCTGATTTTCTATGGCGGCCAGGATCTGGTGAACCGCATCGCACTGGCGTGCGGTTACACCCGCTACATCGACATCAATCCCTTCATCGCTGGCGTCTGCACCATGGGCTTCATTTTTGGCGCCTATCTCTCGGAAACCTTTCGCGGTGCCTTCATGGCCATCCCCAAAGGTCAGGCGGAAGCCGGTGCGGCCTATGGCATGCGCGGCACGCAAGTGTTCTGGCGGATTCTGGTGCCGCAGATGATTCGCTTCGCCATCCCGGGGTTCACCAACAACTGGCTGGTGCTGACCAAATCCACCGCGCTGATTTCGGTCATCGGCCTGCAGGACATGATGTTCAAGGCCAAGAACGCCGCCGACGCCACTCACGAGCCGTTCACGTTTTTCATTGCGGTGGCGGCGCTGTACCTGATGCTCACCAGCGTGTCGCTGCTGGT
Organism: Pseudomonas sp. GW822-FHT03F08; assembly: GCF_058801265.1. Taxonomy (NCBI): domain Bacteria; kingdom Pseudomonadati; phylum Pseudomonadota; class Gammaproteobacteria; order Pseudomonadales; family Pseudomonadaceae; genus Pseudomonas; species Pseudomonas sp. GW822-FHT03F08. The sequence continues at coordinate 649,641 of NZ_JBXANC010000001.1, forward strand.
GCTGCGCGCTCTGGAAAAACACTATTCGGTCGGCATCAAAGCCGCCGAGTTGTGAGGAGAACCTGCCGATGATTCTCGACTACAACCTGATCTGGGAAAACCTGCCGCTGTATTTCGACGGCGCCTTGTTGACCCTCAAAGTCCTGCTCATTTCCCTGAGCCTGGGGCTGGTCCTGGCGGTTCCGCTGGCGCTGATGCGGGTGTCGCGCTCGCCGCTGCTCAGCTTCCCGGCGTGGCTCTACACCTACATGATTCGCGGCACGCCGATGCTGGTGCAACTGTTCCTGATCTATTACGGCCTGGCGCAGTTCGAATCGGTACGCCAAAGCGTGCTCTGGCCCTACCTCTCCAGCGCCACGTTCTGTGCCTGTCTGGCGTTCGCCATCAATACCAGTGCCTACAGCGCGGAGTTGCTGGCGGGCAGCCTGAAGTCCACGTCCCACGGCGAAATCGAAGCCGCCCGGGCGATGGGCATGTCCCGCCTGACCCTGTACCGCCGCATCTTGCTGCCCTCAGCCTTGCGCCGGGCACTGCCGCAGTACAGCAACGAAGTGTTGATGATGCTGCAAACCACCAGCCTGGCCTCCATCGTCACGCTGGTGGATATCACCGGCGCAGCGCGCACGGTGAGCTCGCGGTTCTATATGCCGTTCGAAGCGTTCATCACCGCCGGCCTCGTCTACCTCGCCCTGACATTCATTCTGGTGCGCCTGTTCAAGCTGGCCGAACGCCGCTGGCTGGCCTACCTGGCACCGCGCAAGCACTAAGGAGCTGACATGGAAAAGATTCAATACCTGTTGCCGTGGAGCGCTTCGGGCACCGAACGGTCACTGTCGGTGTTCCGGTTTGGCGCCGGCCCGCGCAAGGCGTACATCCAGGCCTCCCTGCATGCCGACGAGCTGCCGGGGATGCGCGTAGCCGTCGAGCTCAAGCGCCGCCTGCTGGAACTGGAAGCACAGGGTCGCCTGAACGGCGTGATCGAGCTGGTGCCGATGGCCAACCCGATCGGCATCGCCCAGATGTTCCAGGCCACCCATCAAGGTCGCTTCGAGTTCGCCAGCGGCAAGAACTTCAATCGCGACTTCCCGGAGCTGGCCGAAGCCGTGGCGCCGCTGCTCAAAGGCCGGTTGGGCGATGACGCCGACGCCAACATCGTGCTGATCCGCCGCGCCTTGATCGACACCCTCGCCGACATGCCGCCACCGACCTCGGAACTCGATGGCCTGCGTCGCCTGTTGCTGCAACATGCCTGTGACGCCGATGTGGTGCTCGACCTGCACTGCGATTTCGAGTCGGTGATGTTGCTCTACACCATGCCGCAACACTGGGGGCGCCTGCATTCGCTGGCCGCACGCCTGGGTGCCGAGGTCACGTTGCTGGCCGAAGACGCTGGCGGCAGTGCTTTCGACGAGGCTTGCGCGGTGCCGTGGCTGCGCCTGACCGAGCTGTTCCCGGAAGCCAACATTCCCTTGGCCTGCGCGGCGACCACCATCGAATTGCGCGGCATGGCCGACACCGAACGCGAGCAATGCACCCACAGTGCGCAGGCGATTCTCGGCTACCTCGCCGAACAGGGGTTGATCAGCGGTGAATGGCCGCCAGCGCCGTCGAGTCGTTGCGAAGCGATGCCGTTCGCCGGCGCGCAGTACGCCTGTGCACCGCACCCGGGCGTGGTCAGTTTCCTGCAACCGCTGGGCGCGCGGGTCAAGGTCGGCGATCCGCTGTTCGAAGTCCATGACCCGCTCAACGACCGTCACAGCATCGTCCGCGCCTGCACCGACGGCGTGCTCTATGCCCGCGAACGCCTGCGCTTTGCCCAACCCGGTCTGTGGCTGGCCAAGGTCGCCGGTTTCACCCCTATTCGCCAAGGCCGCTTGCTCAGCGACTGATGCCAGAGAGTTCACACCATGTACAAACTTGAAATTCAGGACCTGCACAAAAGCTACGGCGCCCACCAGGTGCTCAAGGGCGTGTCCCTGCAGGCCCAGGCTGGCGACGTGATCAGCATCATCGGCTCCAGCGGGTCAGGCAAAAGCACCTTCCTGCGTTGCATCAACCTGCTGGAACAACCCAACGCCGGCAGCATCGTGCTCAATGGCGAACCGCTGAAACTGGTGGCGAACAAACTGGGCGGGCTCAAGGCAGCCGAACCCCGGCAGTTGCAACGCATGCGCTCACGGTTGTCGATGGTGTTTCAGCATTTCAACCTGTGGTCGCACATGAGCGCCCTGGAAAACGTCATGGAAGCCCCGGTGCATGTACTGGGCGTGGGCAAGAAAGAGGCCCGGGAAAAGGCCGAGCACTATTTGAACAAAGTCGGCGTGGCGCATCGCAAGGATGCCTGGCCCGCCCACATGTCGGGTGGCGAACAGCAGCGCGTGGCGATTGCCCGCGCACTGGCCATGGAACCGGAAGTGATGCTGTTCGACGAACCGACTTCGGCGCTCGATCCCGAACTCGTGGGCGAAGTGCTGCGGGTCATGCAGGACCTCGCCCAGGAGGGTCGTACCATGGTGGTCGTGACCCACGAAATGGGCTTCGCCCGCGAGGTCTCCAACCAACTGGTGTTCCTGCACAAAGGGCTGGTCGAGGAGCGCGGAGATCCACGTGAAGTGCTGGTCAATCCGCAGTCAGAACGCCTCCAGCAGTTTCTGGCCGGGAGCCTGAAGTAAGCCCGACCGCTTCGCTCGGCGTTGTCCTGCAACGGTTGGCTTCGGATACACTCCAGCCAACCTTGTCAGGCGCAGCCCTTCTCTCACTTTCAGGAACTGTTGATCCGGATATGCCCAGCCCATCGAAAGACACCACGGTCTACGCCGCACCAGTCATGCGCAAACTGGCGGAAATCGTTGCCGATCTGCCGCCGTCGCTGCGCAAGGTGGCTGACTTCATCCTGCGTCATCCGCTGAAAGCCGCGACGCTGACGATCGAGGAAATGGCCCACGAAACATCGACCTCGCCCGCCGCCGTCAACCGACTGGCCAAGGCGATGGACCTCGGTGGTTATATGGGCATGAGGGCTGAACTGGTAGCGACGTTGCAGCAGATGGTGTCGCCGGTCGACAAGCTGCGCAATGAACTGGCTCATCGTCCGGGCGGAGCGTTTGGCCTGCATGAGCAGATCGAAAGCGCCAGCAGCAACCTGGCCACGGCGGCGACCAATAACCACGCCGAGGCCTTCGAAGCGTTCGTCACCCGGCTGACCACTGCGCGCAAGATCTACATCCTCGGATTCGGCAACAGCGTCTACTTCGCCGGCCTCGCCGCCTCGACCCTGATGCCGTTCTGCGCCGACGCCACCGCCATCAGCATGGAGGGCGGCAACGAAAACGCCGCGTACCGACTGGCCGCGATCACCGATCAGGATGTGTTGCTGGCGATTTCCCTGCCGCGTTATTCCCTCGACACCCTGCAACTCGCCCGATTCGCCAACCAACGCGGCGCGTCGGTACTGGCCATCACCGACTCACCGGCCTCGCCGCTCACCAGCATTGCCGAGCATGTGCTGTTTGCACCCTGCGATCATCCGGTGCTGACCAGCTCCAACGTGGCCATGCTGGCGTTGATCGAGGGACTGGTCGCAGGCGTGATGGCGCGCAACAAGGAAGCGGTCAAACTGGCGACCGAGCTGACCGAAAGCGTGATGTCTTACCTGCACATCCCCAACGGCAGCAAATCGCCGAAGAAGTGATGCGTGAAGGGGGCGCCGGTATATCCCGGGCGCCCCCTTCGATCAGATCAAGGCTGAGAAACCGGCTGATCGCTGGTCACCCGCGCAGCCTGCCCGGCCGCCGGTTTGACCCACGTCAGATAAGCCAGCACCAGCAACACGATCCAGACCACGCCGACGATCAGCGCTGCCTGGGTGTCCGGGAAGTAACCCAGCACGCCGAACACGAACAGCATGAAGGCAATCGCCGCCATCGGCGCATACGGCCAGAACGGTACCGGGAATTTCAGTTGCGCCACCTGCTCGGCCGTCATGGAACGACGCATGGCCACCTGGGTGAACAGAATCATCAGCCAGACCCACACCGTGGCGAAGGTCGCGATGGAAGCGATCAGCAGGAACACGTTTTCCGGGATCAGGTAGTTCAGCAACACGCCCAGCAGCAGCGCGCAGCTCATCACAATCACCGTCAGCCACGGCACGCCATTGCGTGACAGGCGCGCGAAACCTTTCGGCGCATGCCCTTGCTGAGCCAGGCCGTACATCATGCGGCCCGCACCGAAAATGTCGCTGTTGATGGCCGACACCGCCGCCGAGATCACCACGATGTTCAGAATCGTGGCCGCCGAGCTGATGCCCAGGTGGTCGAAAATCTGCACGAACGGGCTGCCCTGGCTGCCAATCTGCTGCCACGGGAAGATCGACATCAGCACCAGCATCGTCAGCACATAGAACAGCAGGATGCGCAGCGGCACGGCGTTGATCGCCTTGGGCAGCACACGGTGCGGGTCCTTGGCTTCACCGGCAGTCACACCGATGATTTCGATACCACCGAAGGCAAACATCACCACCGCAAACGAGGCGATCAGGCCACCTATGCCATTGGGCATGAAACCGCCCTGGGTCCACAGGTTGCTGATATCGGTCGCCTGACCGGGGGCGGTGCTGATGCCGAACAACATGATGCCGAAGCCGCCGAGGATCATCGCGACGATAGCCGCGACCTTGAGCAACGACAGCCAGAACTCCATTTCACCGAAGACTTTGACGTTGCACAGGTTCAGGCCGCCGACCACCGAAACGATGCCCAGCACCCAGATCCAGCGCGAGACTTCCGGAAACCAGAAGCCCATGTAGATGCCGAACGCCGTCACATCGGCCATGCCGACGATGACCATTTCGAACGCGTAGGTCCAACCGAGGATGAAGCCCGCCATCGGGCCGAGATAGGTGCTCGCGTAATGCCCGAACGAGCCGGCGACCGGGTTGTGCACCGCCATCTCGCCCAAGGCGCGCATGACCATGAACACCGCCGCGCCACCGATCAGGTAAGCGAGCAGAACGGCAGGACCGGCCATCTGTATGGCCGAGGCCGAACCGTAGAACAACCCGGTACCGATCGCGGATCCCAGGGCCATGAAGCGAATGTGTCGGGCCGAAAGCCCGCGTTTCAAACCTTTTGCTGGCTGCTGCATTTTTCGTCCTTATTTATTGTTATTCGACGCAAAAATCGAAACGCCAACAGGCCGGCCTCCACGCAGAGTGGAAGACAGCCTGTTGGCGATGAGGCACTTACAGACTCGGCAGCAAGTTCGCCGGAACCAACTCATTCAGAGTCCGCGAAGCCAGCAGCTCGGTCGCTGCATTGATGTCCGGCGCGAAGAAGCGGTCCTTCTCGTAGAACGGCACTTCGCGACGCAGAATCCCCCGGGCCTGTTCCAGTTTGGTCGAGGTCTTCAGGCCGTTGCGCAGGTCCAGACCTTGCGCCGCCGCCAGCCATTCCACCGCGAGAATCCCGCGGGTGTTTTCGGCCATTTCCCACAGCCGCTTACCGGCAGCTGGGGCCATCGACACGTGGTCTTCCTGGTTGGCGGAGGTTGGCAGGCTGTCCACCGAATGCGGATGAGCCAGTGCCTTGTTCTCGCTGGCCAGGGCGGCCGCAGTCACCTGGGCAATCATAAAACCGGAGTTCACGCCGCCATTGGCCACCAGAAACGGCGGCAGTTGCGACATGTGCTTGTCCATCATCAGCGAGATGCGACGTTCGCTCAGCGAACCGATTTCGGCGATGGCCAATGCCATGTTGTCAGCGGCCATGGCCACTGGCTCGGCGTGGAAGTTACCGCCGGAAATCACGTCGCCTTCAGCCGCGAATACCAATGGGTTGTCGGATACGGCGTTGGCTTCGATCACCAGCACCTCGGCAGCCTGACGGAACTGAGTCAGGCACGCACCCATGACTTGCGGCTGGCAACGCAGCGAGTACGGGTCCTGGACCTTTTCGCAGTTCTGGTGCGAGTCGGAGACTTCACTGCGCTCACCGAGCAGATCGCGGTAGGCAGCAGCGGTGTCGATCTGGCCTTTCTGGCCACGGGCGGCGTGGATACGCGCGTCGAACGGCGAGCGCGAACCGAGCACCGCTTCCACCGTCAGACCGCCCAGCGCCAGTGCACCGGCAAACAGGTCTTCACCTTCGAACAGACCGCGCAGCGCGAATGCCGTAGAAACCTGAGTGCCATTGAGCAGCGCCAGACCTTCTTTCGCCGCCAACGTCAGCGGGGTCAGACCGGCGACTTTCAGCGCCTCGGTCGCTTCCATCCACTCACCCTTGTAACGCGCCTTGCCCTCACCCAGCAGCACCAGCGACATGTGCGCCAATGGCGCGAGGTCGCCGGATGCGCCTACTGAACCTTTCAACGGAATGTGCGGGTAAACCTCGGCATTGATCAGGGCGATCAACGCATCGATCACCACGCGACGAATGCCGGAGAAACCACGGCTGAGGCTGTTGACCTTGAGCACCATGATCAAACGCACCAGCTCATCGCTGATTGGCTGGCCGACGCCGGCGGCGTGGGACAGCACCAGCGAACGCTGGAGGTTTTCCAGGTCTTCGCTGGCGATGCGGGTCGAGGCCAGCAGGCCGAAACCGGTGTTGATGCCGTAAGCAGTGCGGTTCTCGGCGAGGATCTGCTCGACGCAGGCGACGCTGGCTTCGATCTGCGCAGCAGCGCTGTAATCAAGGCTCAGTTTGACCGGGTTCTGGTAGACATCACGCAGTTGGGACAGGCTCAGTTGGCCAGGGATCAGGTTCAGTGCAGTCATGTTCAGGCTCCTTTAACCGAAGTAATCATTGGCAGGTTCAAGCCCTGCTCCTTGGCGCAGTCGATGGCGATCTGGTAACCAGCGTCGGCATGGCGCATCACACCGGTGCCCGGGTCGTTGTGCAGCACGCGAGCGATACGCTCGGCCGCTTCATCGGTGCCGTCGCAGACGATCACCATGCCCGAGTGCTGCGAGAAGCCCATGCCGACGCCGCCACCGTGGTGCAGCGACACCCAGGTTGCGCCGCTCGCGGTGTTCAGCAGGGCGTTGAGCAGTGGCCAGTCGGAGACGGCATCGGAGCCATCCTGCATCGATTCGGTTTCACGGTTCGGGCTGGAGACCGAGCCGGAGTCGAGGTGGTCGCGACCGATCACGATCGGCGCCGACAGCTCGCCGCGACGGACCATTTCGTTGAACGCCAGGCCGAGCTTGGCGCGTTGGCCCAGGCCGACCCAGCAGATACGCGCCGGCAGACCCTGGAAGCTAATGCGCTCGCGGGCCATGTCCAGCCAGTTGTGCAGGTGGGCGTCGTCCGGGATCAGTTCTTTGACCTTGGCGTCGGTCTTGTAGATGTCCTGCGGATCACCCGACAGCGCCGCCCAGCGGAACGGGCCGATGCCACGGCAGAACAGCGGACGGATATAGGCCGGGACGAAACCCGGGAAGTCGAAGGCATTCTCGACGCCCTCTTCCTGAGCCATCTGGCGGATGTTGTTGCCGTAGTCGAAGGTCGGGATGCCTTGCTTCTGGAAGTCCAACATCGCCTTGACGTGCACGGCCATCGATTGCTTGGCGGCTTTGATCACAGCGGCCGGTTCGGTCTTGGCGCGGGCGCGGTATTCGTCCCAGGTCCAGCCGGCCGGTAGGTAACCGTTCAATGGGTCGTGGGCGCTGGTCTGGTCGGTGACCATGTCCGGACGCACACCGCGACGGACCAGTTCCGGGAGGATTTCCGCAGCGTTGCCCAGCAGCGCGATGGAGATCGCCTTGCCTTCTTTGGTGTACTTGGTGATGCGCGCCAGCGCGTCGTCGAGGTCTTTGGCCTGCTCGTCGACGTAGCGGCTTTTCAGGCGGAAATCGATGCTCACCTGCTGGCATTCAATGTTCAGCGAGCAGGCACCGGCCAGGGTCGCGGCCAGCGGCTGAGCGCCACCCATGCCGCCGAGGCCGGCGGTCAGGACCCAGCGGCCCTTGAGGTTGGAGTTGTAATGCTGGCGACCGGCTTCGACGAAGGTTTCGTAGGTGCCCTGGACGATGCCCTGGCTGCCGATGTAGATCCAGCTGCCGGCGGTCATCTGGCCGTACATGGCCAGGCCCTTGGCGTCGAGTTCGTTGAAGTGTTCCCAGGTCGCCCAGTGCGGCACCAGGTTGGAGTTGGCGATCAGTACGCGCGGCGCATTGCTGTGGGTCTTGAACACACCGACCGGCTTGCCGGATTGCACCAGCAGGGTCTCGTCGTCGTTCAGGTTGGTCAGGCTTTCGACGATCTTGTCGTAGCACTCCCAGTTGCGCGCAGCGCGGCCGATGCCACCGTAAACCACCAGTTCTTTCGGATTCTCGGCCACTTCCGGGTCGAGGTTGTTCATCAGCATGCGCAGCGGCGCTTCGGTCAGCCAGCTCTTGGCGGTCAGCTTGTTGCCGCGGGCAGCGCGGATTTCGACATTGCGGAATTTTGTAGGCTTATTGTCAGTCACGAAAAAGACTCCTCAGCGATCAATTCAAACCAACCCTGGCGATGGGCAAGCGGCTTGTGCGCCCCTTGGCGCGACAAGCGAATCAGTGGACGTGATGCTCGGTTTCTTTCAACTCGTATGCATACGTCTTTACTTGTACATACAAGCATATGCAATTGAACGGCCAACTTGCTGAGAAGCTATCCAACAAGAACTGCAGACATGGCTGGAGAGCGCCAAAATCAAGGGTTGCGGCGCATTTCAGTTTTTTTTACAGGGAGTGTTTTGAGCGGCGGGAGACTGTTACAGAAGCGTGGCGTTGCGCCTTGCTGGGGTGTTCGGTAACAAAAAGTGGGGAACATGCCACAACCTGGAGGCCCCAATGGGCCTCCAGGTTGTGACCGCTTATTGCGGGTTACCCATGTGGATAACTTATTCCACCGTCACCGACTTCGCCAGGTTGCGCGGCTGGTCCACGTCAGTGCCTTTGAGCACCGCGACGTAATACGACAGCAGTTGCAACGGGATGGTGTAGAGGATCGGCGACAGGATGTCGTGGATGTGCGGCATCTGCACCACGTGGGTGCCTTCACCGTTGGTCATCCCGGCCTTCTCGTCAGCGAACACGATCAGTTCGCCACCACGGGCGCGGACTTCCTGCAGGTTGGACTTGAGCTTCTCGAGCAGTTCGTTGTTCGGCGCCACGGTCACCACCGGCATGTCGTTATCCACAAGCGCCAGCGGGCCATGCTTCAGTTCGCCGGCCGGATAGGCTTCGGCGTGGATGTAAGAGATTTCCTTGAGCTTCAGCGCCCCTTCCATCGCTACCGGGTATTGCGCACCACGACCGAGGAACAGGGTGTGGTTCTTGTCGGCGAACAGTTCGGCGATTTTTTCCACGGTGCTGTCCATGGCCAGCGCTTCGCCCAGGCGAGTTGGCAGGCGACGCAATTCTTCGACCAGTCGGGCTTCAACGCCTTTTTCCAGAGTGCCGCGGACCTGACCCAAGGACAGGGTCAGCAGCAACAGGCCGACCAGTTGCGTGGTGAACGCCTTGGTCGAGGCCACGCCGATTTCGCGACCGGCCTGGGTCAGCAGGGTCAGGTCGGATTCGCGCACCAGCGAACTGATGCCGACGTTGCAGATTGCCAGGCTGCCCAGGAAACCCAGCTCCTTGGCGTTGCGCAGGGCGGCCAGGGTGTCGGCGGTTTCGCCGGACTGGGAGATGGTGACGAACAGTGTATCCGGCTGCACCACCACCTTGCGGTAGCGGAACTCACTGGCAACTTCGACCTGACACGGAATCCCCGCCAGCTCTTCGAGCCAGTAACGGGCAACCATGCCGGCGTGATAACTGGTGCCGCACGCCACGATCTGCACATTACGCACCTTGGCGAACAGCTCGGCGGCCTGCGGGCCGAAGGCTTGTACCAGCACCTGATCCGAGCTCAATCGACCTTCCAGCGTGCGTTGCACCACGGATGGCTGCTCGTGGATTTCCTTGAGCATGTAGTGGCGGAACTCGCCTTTGTCGGCGGCTTCGGCACCGTCGGTGTACTGCACGGTCTGGCGCTCGACGGCTTTGCCGGTCACGTCCCAGATCTGCACCTTGTCACGCTGGATTTCGGCGATATCGCCCTCTTCCAGGTACATGAAACGGTCGGTGACCTGACGCAAAGCCAGTTGGTCGGAAGCGAGGAAGTTTTCGCCCAGACCCAGACCGATCACCAGCGGGCTGCCACTGCGAGCCGCGACCAGGCGATCCGGTTGCAACGCGTGGATGACCGCCAGACCGTAGGCGCCATGCAGTTCCTTGACCGTTGCCTTCAGGGCGTCGGACAGGTCCGGCAGCGCCTTGAGTTTTTCGGTCAGCAGGTGGGCGATGACTTCGGTATCGGTGTCGGAAGAGAACACGTAACCCTGCGCCTTGAGTTGCTCACGCAGCGCTTCATGATTTTCGATGATGCCGTTGTGCACCACCGCGACGTTGCCGGAGAAATGCGGGTGGGCGTTGCGTTCGCTCGGCGCGCCATGGGTTGCCCAGCGGGTGTGGGCGATACCGAGACGGCCAATCAGCGGATGTTCCGCCAGGGCTGCGTCCAGTTCGCTGACCTTACCCACGCGACGGGTGCGTTCCAGCGTGCCGTCATTGGTGTACACCGCCACACCGGCACTGTCATAACCCCGGTATTCGAGGCGCTTGAGGCCTTCGACCAGGATGGCGGTGATGTTACGTTCAGCTACCGCGCCGACAATTCCACACATGCTTATTTCTCCTGACTGACAGTCGCGCAAATCAAATTGATACCGCGAGCCTGAATCTGATCCCGTGCCTCCTGCGGCAGGCGATCATCGGTGATTAGGGTATGGACACTGCTCCACGGCAGCTCCAGGTTTGGAATCTTGCGGCCGATCTTGTCGGCCTCGACCATCACGATCACTTCCCGCGCCACTTCCGCCATCACCCGGCTCAGGCCGAGCAGTTCATTGAACGTGGTGGTGCCACGCACCAGATCGATGCCATCGGCACCGATAAACAACTGATCGAAGTCGTAAGAGCGTAGTACCTGCTCGGCGACCTGGCCCTGAAAGGATTCCGAATGGGGATCCCAAGTACCACCGGTCATCAGCAGGACTGGTTCGTGTTCGAGTTCGCTCAAGGCGTTGGCGACGTGCAGGGAGTTGGTCATCACCACCAGGCCCGGCTGCTGGCCGAGCTCGGGAATCATCGCGGCCGTGGTGCTGCCGCTGTCGATGATGATGCGGGCGTGTTCACGGATACGTGTGACTGCAGCGCGAGCAATCGCCTGTTTGTATTTGGAAACGTTCTGACTGGCGTCGGCCACCAGTTCCTGGGGCATGGTGATCGCTCCGCCATAACGGCGCAGTAGCAGACCATGGCTTTCCAGTGCGGCCAGATCCTTGCGAATCGTAACTTCCGAGGTTTCGAAACGCTTGGCGAGCTCGTCGACACTGACTTCGCCCTGCTCATTGAGCAAGGCCAGAATGTTGTGGCGACGTTGGGGTGTGTTGCGTTTCGACATGGCGCGCTAAGTTTCGATTCGAAAGATAATGAAAGCAATCAAAACCTATCGCAGCAAAACCGTCAAGACGGGGATGAAAAAAAATCGCTGCCCTTAGGCAGCGATTTTTCAGATTGAAGCGCTGTGGATAACTCAGCTCTTCTTGATCTTCTCCGGCCGTTTCCAGCCATCGATGTTCTTCTGCCGCGCACGGCCTACGGCCAACTGAGCGTTATCCACATTCTGGGTAATGGTCGAACCGGCTGCGGTGGTTGCACCCGCGGAGATATCCACAGGCGCCACCAGCGAGTTGTTGGAGCCGATGAACACATCTTCGCCCAACACGGTTTTCCACTTGTTCGCACCATCGTAGTTGCAGGTGATGGTGCCGGCGCCGATGTTGGTGCGGGCACCTATCTCGGCATCACCCAGATAGGTCAGGTGTCCGGCCTTGGCGCCCTCGCCCATGCGGGCGTTTTTCAGTTCGACAAAGTTACCCACATGGGCGCGAGCCTCCAGCACGGTGCCCGGGCGCAGGCGTGCAAACGGGCCGGCATCGCTGCCTTCACCGAGCACTGCACCTTCGATATGACTGTTGGCCTTGATCACCACGCCTTTGCGCAGAGTACTGTCCTTGATCACACAGTTCGGGCCGATCACCACGTCGTCTTCGATAACCACCTTGCCTTCGAGAATGACGTTGACGTCGATCAGCACATCGCGACCGGCGGTCACTTCACCACGCACGTCAAACCGCGCCGGGTCACGCAGGGTCACACCCTGAGCCATCAGACGACGGCCAGCGCGCAACTGATAGTGGCGCTCCAGTTCGGACAGTTGCTTGCGATCGTTGGCACCCTGCACTTCCATCGGATCATGGGGCTGCTCGGTCGCAACCACCAGGCCATCACCGACCGCCATTTCAATCACGTCGGTCAGGTAATACTCGCCCTGGGCGTTGTTGTTCGACAGGCGACCCATCCAGTCAGCCAGATGGCTGGCAGGCACCGCAAGAATGCCGGTATTGCCTTCAGTGATCGCGCGCTGTGCTTCGCTGGCGTCCTTGTGCTCGACAATCGCCGCGACCTTGCCGCTGGCATCACGCACGATGCGGCCATAACCGGTCGGATCGTCCAGCTCGACGGTCAGCAATCCCATCTGTCCTGGCACAACGTGCTTGAGCAGACGCTGCAGGGTTTCGACTTCGATCAGCGGCACGTCACCGTAAAGAATCAGAACAGTGTCGGCGGTGATGAACGGCACAGCCTGGGCAGTCGCATGACCGGTGCCCAACTGCTTGTCCTGCAACACGAAATTGAGATCATCGGCGGCCAGCCGCTCGCGCACCACATCGGCGCCATGGCCGATAACTACGTGAATGCGCTGGGGATCAAGTTGACGGGCACTGTGGATAACATGGCCGAGCATCGAGTCACCGGCAATCGGGTGCAGCACTTTCGGCAGTGCCGAACGCATACGGGTGCCTTGACCGGCCGCGAGGATAACGATTTCAAGAGACATGACTGGCTACCAATCCTGGGTGGTCAGCAACTGCGACCGGGTTTTTGAAAGTCGGAAAAGAAAAAAGGGTAGCCGAGGCTACCCTTTTTTATCAATCGCACAACAAGTGGCTGACGGATTAACCGCCAAACTTCTTGCGGATCTGCTGGACGGTGCGCAGCTGAGCTGCAGCCTCGGCCAGACGTGCGGACGCAGCTCCGTAGTCGAAATCTGCGCTCTTCTCATGCAGAGCAGCTTCGGCAGCCTTGAGAGCTGCTTGAGCCTGAGCTTCATCCAGGTCGGCGGCACGTTGCACGGTATCGGCAAGCACCTTGACCATGTTCGGCTGAACCTCGAGGAAACCACCGGAGATGTAGAACACCTCGGCTTCCCCGCCTTGCTTGATCAGGCGGATCGGACCCGGCTTGAGATTCGTGATCAGCGGCGCGTGGCCCAGAGCGATACCAAGATCACCCAGAGCACCGTGCGCAATCACCATCTCGACCAGGCCGGAAAAGATTTCTCCTTCCGCGCTGACGATATCGCAATGGACTGTCATAGCCATCTGATTGCCTCAACCTAAATGAGCGCCCGTTGCCGGGCGCCGGGATTACAGTTTCTTGGCTTTCTCGATCGCTTCTTCGATGCCGCCAACCATGTAGAACGCTTGTTCTGGCAGGTGGTCGTAGTCACCGTTGAGGATGCCTTTGAAGCCAGCAATGGTGTCTTTCAGGGAAACGTATTTACCCGAAGCACCGGTGAAGACTTCAGCCACGAAGAACGGCTGCGACAAGAAACGCTGGATCTTACGAGCACGGTTTACCAACTGCTTGTCGGCTTCCGACAGCTCGTCCATACCCAGGATCGCGATGATGTCCTTCAGTTCTTTGTAACGCTGCAGCACGTACTGAACACCACGAGCGGTCTCGTAGTGATCGTTGCCGATCACGTTCGGGTCCAGCTGACGCGAAGTCGAGTCCAGTGGGTCTACCGCTGGGTAGATACCCAGGGAAGCGATGTCACGGGACAGAACGACGGTGGCGTCCAAGTGAGCAAACGTGGTCGCTGGCGACGGGTCAGTCAAGTCGTCCGCAGGTACGTATACCGCTTGGATCGAAGTGATCGAACCTTCCTTGGTCGAAGTGATACGTTCTTGCAGAACGCCCATCTCTTCAGCCAGGGTCGGCTGGTAACCTACTGCCGAAGGCATACGGCCCAGCAGTGCGGATACTTCAGTACCGGCCAGGGTGTAACGATAGATGTTGTCGACGAACAGCAGAACGTCGTTACCTTCGTCACGGAACTTCTCGGCCATGGTCAGGCCGGTCAGTGCTACGCGCAGACGGTTTCCCGGCGGCTCGTTCATCTGACCGTAAACCAGTGCCACTTTGTCCAGAACGTTGGAGTCCTTCATCTCGTGGTAGAAGTCGTTACCCTCACGAGTACGCTCACCCACACCGGCGAACACGGAATAACCGCTGTGCTCGATGGCGATGTTACGGATCAGTTCCATCATGTTTACGGTTTTGCCTACACCGGCACCACCGAACAGACCGACTTTACCGCCTTTGGCAAACGGGCAAACCAGGTCGATAACCTTGATGCCGGTTTCCAGCAGGTCGTTGCCGCCTGCCTGTTCAGCGAACGAAGGCGCTGGACGGTGAATGCCCCAACGCTCGTCGGTGTCAATCGGGCCAGCTTCGTCGATCGGGTTACCGAGGACGTCCATGATCCGGCCCAGGGTCGCTTTACCGACCGGTACGGAGATGGCTGCGCCAGAATCGGTAACTTCCAGACCGCGCTTCAAGCCCTCGGTGGAACCCATCGCAATGGTGCGAACCACGCCGTCGCCCAGCTGTTGCTGAACTTCCAGAGTGGTTGCGGCCGCGCTTTGAACTGTCAGCGCGTTGTAGATGCTCGGTACGCTGTCGCGTGGAAATTCCACGTCGATAACGGCGCCGATGATTTGAACGATACGTCCGCTACTCATAGCTGGATCCTCTGAATATTTGAACCGTTAAACCGCGGCAGCGCCGCCGACGATTTCCGAGATCTCTTGGGTGATCGCAGCCTGACGCGCCTTGTTGTAGATCAGCTGCAAATCGCTGATCAAATCACCGGCGTTGTCGGTAGCGTTCTTCATCGCGATCATCCGCGCAGCTTGTTCAGCCGCGTTGTTCTCGACCACCGCCTGGTAGACCTGCGACTCCAC
Source organism: Pseudomonas sp. GW822-FHT03F08 (assembly GCF_058801265.1). NCBI lineage: Bacteria > Pseudomonadati > Pseudomonadota > Gammaproteobacteria > Pseudomonadales > Pseudomonadaceae > Pseudomonas > Pseudomonas sp. GW822-FHT03F08. The sequence goes on from NZ_JBXANC010000001.1 coordinate 664,824, forward strand.
GTAACGGACCATCAAGCCGTCCAGCAGCTCCTTGGCATCCGGTTCGTAGAGATAGTCCCAGTGGTGCTTGAGTTCTTGATCCGGGGTTGCCACCAGTGGAATCAACTGCTCCACGGTAGGCTGTTGCGTCATGGTGTTGATGAACTTGTTGGATACCACGGACAGGCGGTCAATACGGCCGTCCAGATAAGCATCCAGCATCACCTTGACGCTGCCGATCAGATCATTGATCGACGGCTCTTCACCCAGGTGGCTGATAGCTGCAACGACGTTACCGCCGAAGTTGCGGAAAAAGGCCGCACCCTTGCTACCAACGACACACAGATCAATCTCGACGCCGTTTTCGCGGTTTACCGCCATGTCCTTGACCAGGGCCTTGAACAGGTTGGTGTTCAAGCCGCCGCACAGACCACGGTCACTGCTCACTACGACATAACCAACGCGCTTGATGGCGCGGTCGATCATGAACGGGTGGCGGTATTCCGGGTTGGCGTTGGCCAGATGCCCAATTACCTGGCGGATACGCTCCGCATAAGGACGGCTAGCAGCCATGCGCATTTGTGCCTTGCGCATTTTGCTGACCGCCACTTTTTCCATGGCGCTGGTAATCTTTTGCGTGCTTTTGATGCTCGCAATCTTACTGCGAATCTCTTTTGCGCCTGCCATGTAACACCTATCAGGTTAGCAAGCGGGAGCCTTGCGGCTCCCGCTGCGGCTTACCAGGTTTGGGTGGCCTTGAACTTCTCGATACCGGCTTTCATGCCAGCGTCGATTTCGTCATTGAAGTCACCCTTCACGTTGATCTTCGCCATCAAATCGGCGTGATCGCGGTTGAAGAAAGCAATCAGCGCTTGTTCGAAGCTGCCGATCTTGGCGATTTCAACGTCAGTCAGGAACCCACGCTCAGCGGCATACAGCGACAGCGCCATGTCAGCGATCGACATTGGTGCGTATTGCTTCTGCTTCATCAGCTCGGTAACGCGCTGACCATGCTCAAGTTGCTTACGGGTCGCTTCGTCCAGGTCAGAAGCGAACTGGGCGAATGCCGCCAGTTCACGGTACTGAGCCAGAGCGGTACGGATACCACCGGACAGCTTCTTGATGATCTTGGTCTGAGCGGCACCACCCACACGGGATACCGAAACACCGGCGTTCACTGCAGGGCGGATGCCCGAGTTGAACATGGCCGATTCCAGGAAGATCTGACCGTCGGTGATGGAAATCACGTTGGTCGGAACGAACGCGGAAACGTCGCCAGCCTGGGTTTCGATGATCGGCAGTGCGGTCAGGGAACCGGTTTTGCCGGTCACTGCGCCGTTGGTGAACTTCTCTACGTATTCTTCCGAAACGCGGGATGCGCGCTCCAGCAGACGGGAGTGGAGATAGAACACGTCGCCTGGGTAAGCTTCACGGCCTGGTGGACGGCGCAGCAGCAGGGAAATCTGGCGGTAAGCCACTGCTTGCTTGGACAGATCGTCATAAACGATCAGCGCGTCTTCACCGCGGTCGCGGAAGAATTCACCCATGGTGCAACCGGAGTACGGTGCCAGGAATTGCAGCGCAGGAGATTCCGAAGCACTGGCAGCCACGATGATCGTGTTGGCCAGGGCGCCGTTTTCTTCCAGCTTGCGAACCACGTTGGCGATGGTCGATTGTTTCTGACCGATTGCAACGTAGACGCAGAAAATGCCGCTGTCTTTCTGGTTGATGATCGCGTCGATCGCCAGAGCGGTCTTACCGATCTGACGGTCACCGATGATCAGCTCACGCTGGCCACGGCCGACAGGGATCATGGCATCGACAGCCTTGTAGCCAGTCTGTACAGGCTGGTCTACCGACTTACGCCAGATCACGCCTGGAGCAACTTTCTCGACCGCGTCGGTCAAGGTGTTGTTCAGCGGACCTTTGCCGTCAACAGGGTTACCCAGTGCGTCGACAACGCGACCCAGCAGTTCCTTACCAACCGGAACTTCGAGGATGCGGCCGGTGCACTTGGCGCTCATGCCTTCAGCCAGAGACTGGTAGGAGCCCAATACAACGGCACCTACGGAGTCTTGCTCCAGGTTGAGGGCCATACCGTAGACGCCGCCCGGAAACTCGATCATCTCGCCGTACATGACGTCGGCCAGACCGTGAATCCGCACGATGCCGTCAGATACGCTGACGACAGTGCCTTCGTTACGGGCTTGGGAGGTCACATCGAGCTTGTCGATGCGGCCCTTGATAATTTCACTTATTTCGGAAGGATTGAGTTGCTGCATTGCTCTGCTGCCCCTTCAAACTCAAGATTTCAATGCTTCGGCAAGTTTCGCGATTTTGCCGCGAATCGAGCCATCGATAACCAGGTCGCCGGCGCGGATAACGACACCACCTATAAGGGCAGCATCCTCCGCAACTTGCAGGCGCACTTCCCGGTTGAGTCGTGCACTGAGAACCTTGGCGAGTTTGTCTTGCTGTTCTTGGTTCAATGCAAAAGCACTGGTCACTTCAACGTCTACCGATTTCTCTTGTTCGGCCTTGTACAGGTCGAACAGAGCAGCAATCTCCGGCAGAAGCGGGAGACGGTCGTTTTCGGCAACGACATTGATGAAGTTCTGTGCCTTGGCATCAAACTTGTCGCCGCACACGTCAATGAACGTGGCGGCCTTTTCTGCGCTCGTCAGTCGCGGGGCCTTGAGCACGCGCTGCATGGTGTCGTCTTGCGACACCGCTGCAGCCAGGCCGAGCATGGCTGACCAATTGGCCAGTTGCTGGTGGGCCTGAGCGTGCTCGAAGGCCGCCTTAGCGTAAGGTCGGGCCAACGTGGTCAGTTCTGCCATGATCGCCCTCGCTTAGATTTCAGCAGCCAGTTGGTTAACCAGCTCTGCGTGCGCGTTTTGATCGATTGTGGCACCCAGGATCTTCTCGGCGCCGCCGACAGCCAGCAAGCCCACTTGGGCGCGCAGCTTGTCTTTGACACTGTTCAGTTCCTGTTCGATCTCGGCTTGAGCCTGAACCTTCACACGGTCAGCGTCGACGCGGGCCTTTTCAACGGCCTCTTCGACAATCTGGTTACCGCGTTTCTTGGCTTGCTCGATGATTTCAGCTGCCTGAGCTTTCGCTTCGCGCAGTTGCTGACCCGCTTTCTCTTGGGCCAACTCCAGGTCGCGAGCTGCTCGGCTGGCAGCGTCCAGACCATCAGCGATCTTCTTTTGACGTTCGTGCAGAGCTGCGATGACCGGAGGCCATACGAACTTCATGCAGAACAGTACAAAAATCAGGAACGCAACGGACTGGCCAATCAGGGTCGCATTAATGTTCACGCCAACACCTCGCAGTTACGTTGTCCATCACACCAAATCACTCGGAAAATCCGAATGATTAGCCAGCGATTTGACCAACGAACGGGTTCGCAAAGGTGAAGAACAGAGCGATACCAACACCGATCATGGTTACGGCGTCGAGCAGACCGGCAACGATGAACATTTTAACTTGCAGCATTGGAACCATTTCTGGCTGACGCGCTGCGCCTTCCAGGAACTTGCCGCCCAGCAGGCCGAAACCAATTGCGGTACCCAGTGCGCCCAGGCCGATCAACAGTGCAACAGCGATAGCGGTTAGACCAACTACAGTTTCCATCTTTCCTCCCGACTTTTACGTCGTATGGTTTAGGTTTTTTAGATTAAAGCGGTAAAACAAATCGTTTCATGGTGCCCCGTGAGGAGCCCCTTCCCGTTTTACCGGGAAGGACATCAGACTAGTCGAGACTGGTCTTAATGGTTTTCTTCGTGCGCCATCGACAGGTAGACGATGGTCAGCATCATGAAGATGAACGCCTGCAGGGTGATGATCAGGATGTGGAACACAGCCCACGCCCACTGCAGAACAACGCCCAGGCCGCTGAGCCAGAGCAGGCCGCTGCCGAACATCACAGCGATCAGGATGAACACCAGCTCGCCGGCATACATGTTGCCGAACAGACGCAGAGCCAGAGAGATCGGTTTGGCGATCAGGGTCACGAATTCCAGCAGGAAGTTCACCGGGATCAGCAGCGCCTGAACGAAGATGTTCTTGCTGCCGAACGGGTGCAGGGTCAGCTCGCCGATGAAGCCGCCGAGGCCCTTGACCTTGATGCTATAGAAAATGATCAGTGCGAAAACCGAGAACGCCATGCCCAGGGTCGCGTTCGGGTCGGTAGTCGACACGGCGCGGAACGGGATGTGGTGATCGCCGGAAATCAGGATGGCCAGCTGAGGAATCCAGTCGACCGGTACCAGGTCGACGGCGTTCATCAGGAACACCCAGACGAAGATGGTCAGTGCCAGCGGTGCAATCACCGGGCTACGGCCATGGAAGCTGTCTTTCACGCTGCCATCGACGAATTCGACCAGCACTTCAACGAAGTTCTGCAGTGCACCTGGCTGACCGGAAGTCGCCTTCTTGGCCGCCATGCGGAAAAGAAGAACGAAAATCAGACCCAGCGCGACCGACCAGCCGAGGGTATCGACGTGGAAAGCCCAGAAGCCCATTTCCTTGGCTTCTGCTGCGGTGTGGGCAAAGCCCCAGCCGCCGTTGGGTAGCTGACCAAAGGTCAGGTTCTGCAAGTGGTGCTGGATATAGCCCGAAGCGGTTGTTTCTGCCATGGTTGCCTCAAACGCCCTAAGGTCTCGAAAGTCTTGTTCTCATCAGCAGGGGAGCGAACCAGCTGACCGACTGAGTCAGCACGAAGGCGCCGAATACAGCAATCGGCGCCAGTGGCTTCACACCTGCAAACACCAGTGCAAACAGCACTGCCGTCAAAATCAGTTTGCCTGCCTCGCCGGCGTAGAACGACCGGACGATGGACTGGGCTGCTCGGGCGCCGGAAAACCGAAATGCCTTGTGAGCGAAATAAACATTGGGCAGCAAGGCTATCAGGCCTCCGCAAAGTCCCGAGTATCCGGCAACGACTCCGTGCCATTGCCAGAGCGCCAAAGCGGCAATGAGCAAAATGACAAATTGAGCCATTAACACCGGAAAAACCGCCAGGCGATGGAACGGCAGGCGGTTTGGCTTGCGGGTTTCCATCACTATTGCTCTCCAATGGTCGGCTGCCGAAATTCAATAACTTGGCATAATTTGTGCCGACAAAATGCGCGCAGAGTATAGGGGCGGTTCTGCCCCTATTCAACTGTCAGGTAGTGATTTCCGACTGCGCGCTACAAGAGGAATTGTTTCAGCGGATGTGTGCGAGCACACCCTGAAGCTCATCGAGAGAGTTGTAACCGATCACCAACTGACCCTTTCCCTTCTTCCCGTGGCGGATCTGCACCGCAGAGCCTAGGCGCTCGGCCAGACGTTGCTCGAGGCGAGCGATATCCGGGTCGGGTTTGGAGGGTTCGACGGGCTCGGGTTTGCCACTTAACCACTGACGAACCAGTGCTTCAGTCTGGCGCACGGTAAGACCGCGTGCGACAACATGTCGCGCCCCTTCCACCTGCTGATTGTCCGGCAGACCGAGCAATGCACGGGCATGGCCCATTTCCAGGTCGCCGTGGGACAGCATGGTCTTGATGACTTCCGGCAGCGCAATCAGGCGCAGCAGGTTGGCCACCGTGACGCGGGACTTACCCACAGCCTCGGCGACCTGTTGCTGGGTGAGCTGGAATTCCTGCTGCAAGCGCTGCAGGGCCACCGCTTCTTCGATCGGATTCAGGTCTTCGCGCTGGATGTTCTCGATCAGCGCAATGGCGATCGCGGTTTCATCCGGCACATCACGGACCATGGCCGGGATGGTTTCCTGCCCGGCCTGCTGGCTTGCACGCCAGCGACGTTCACCGGCGATGATTTCAAAGCGGCCACCACCAATCGGGCGAACCACGATCGGCTGCATCACGCCCTGGGCCTTGATCGACTGCGCCAGCTCTTCCAGCGCCTGCGGATCCATGTCCCGGCGTGGCTGATACTTGCCGCGCTGCAACAGGTCCAGTGGCAGGTGCTGCAACTCACGGCTGTCAGCCTGCGCCGCTTGTTCTTCCAGCGAGCTGACAGTCGGACCGCTCAGCAGTGCATCCAGTCCTCGTCCGAGACCTCGTTTCTTGACGGCCATGGGGATTCCTTAAGTTGGCTGAGCAGCGGCGATGCGTGAATTTTTGCGCTGACGGCGAACCATCTCGCCCGCCAGGGCCAGATAGGCCAGCGCGCCACGCGATTGCTTGTCGTAGGCCAGCGCCGGCATACCGTAGCTCGGGGCTTCGGCCAGGCGGATGTTGCGCGGGATCACCGTGTCGTACAGCTGATCGCCGAAGTGTTCCTTGAGCTGGGCCGATACATCGTTCATCAGGCTCAGGCGCGGGTCGTACATGGTCCGCAGCAGGCCTTCGACTTTCAGGTTCGGGTTCAGCAGTTCGGCAATGCGCTTGATGTTATCCACAAGGTCGCTCAAACCTTCGAGCGCAAAGTACTCGCACTGCATGGGGATAATCACCCCGTCAGCGGCGACCAGTGCGTTCAGCGTGAGCATCGACAGCGACGGCGGGCAGTCGATCAGAATGTAATCGTAGTTTTCACGGATCGGCGCCAGCGCGCTGCGCAGACGACTTTCCTTCATCTGCATTTCCAGCAGCACCACTTCGGCCGCCGTCAGATCGCGGTTGGCCGGCAACAGTTGATAACCACCGTGTTCGGAGTAGTGCATGGCCTGGGCCAGATCGCATTCGCCGATCAGCAGGTCGTAGACCGAGTTTTCCAGGCCATGTTTATCCACACCGCTACCCATGGTGGCGTTGCCCTGTGGATCGAGATCGATCAACAGCACCCGGCGCTTGGTCGCGACCAGGGATGCTGCGAGGTTGATGCAGGTGGTGGTCTTGCCCACACCACCCTTCTGGTTCGCTATCGCGAATACCTTAGCCATTCTTGCTTGTGTTCCCAATCATGCCGTGCGGCGCAGTATCAGCAGATGGCGTTGGCCTTGGCAACCGGGTACGGCCAGGGCGTGTTCGCTATCGAGTTTGAAGTCTGCCGGCAATGCTACCAGCTCATCGGCCGGATGGACGCCCTTCATTGCCAGCCAGCGTGTATCGGCGTCGCCAAGGTGGCGAGTCCAGTTGGTGAAGTTCTCCATGCTGCTGAACGCCCGGGAAATGATCCCGTTGAACGGCTGTGCAGGCTGGAACGCTTCGACGCGACTGTGGATAACTTGCAGGTTATCCAGTTTGAGTTCGAGTTTGACCTGGGTCAGGAAGCGGGTTTTCTTGCCGTTGCTGTCCAGGCAGGTCACTTGCGAGTCCGGATACAGGATCGCCAAAGGGATCCCCGGCATGCCGCCGCCGCTACCGACGTCCAGCCAGCGGCCGTTTTCGATGAACGACATCACGCTGAGGCTATCGAGCAAGTGACGGGAAACCATTTCGTCCGGATCGCGGACGGCGGTCAGGTTGTAGGCCTGGTTCCATTTGATCAACAGGGCCAGATAACCCAGCAGCAATTCGTGCTGGGTTTCAGTGAGATTGACACCGAGCTCGCGGGCTCCTGTGGATAACTCTTCGGCGTGTTGCGAAGTGACCTTAGAACTCAAGCGCTTTGCTCCAACTGACGGCCCGCGCCGCGTTTTTTCAAATGAATCATCAACAGCGAAATCGCTGCCGGGGTCACACCCGGGATCCGCGAAGCCTGGCCCAGCGTCTCGGGACGAGTCGCGCCAAGCTTGCTCTGGATCTCCTTGGAGAGACCGGAAATGTTGGTGTAATCGATATCCACAGGCAGTTTCGTGTCTTCGCTTGCACGCAGACGGGCGATTTCGTCCTGTTGACGGTCGATGTAACCGGCGTATTTGGTCTTGATTTCGACCTGTTCGGCGACCTGTGGATCTTCGGCGCCCTGCCCGGTCACTTCGACCAGACCAGCGTAGTCGATTTCCGGACGACTCAAGAGGTTGAGCAAGTTGTATTCGTGAGTCAGCGGCGTGCCGAATTTCTCGGCAATCGCATCGCCCTGCTGCGTATTCGGGCGAACCCAAGTGCTTTTCAGGCGCTGTTCTTCGAGTTCGATGCTTTCGCGTTTCTTGCAGAACGCTGCCCAACGCGCGTCATCGACCAGACCCAGTTCGCGACCTTTTTCGGTCAGACGCAGGTCGGCGTTGTCCTCACGCAGGATCAGGCGGTATTCGGCACGGGAAGTGAACATGCGGTACGGCTCTTGGGTACCGAGGGTGATCAGGTCGTCGACCAATACTCCGATGTACGCTTCATCGCGACGCGGGCACCAGGCTTCTTTGCCTTTCGCACGCAACGCGGCGTTCGCGCCGGCCAGCAAACCCTGGGCGCCGGCTTCTTCGTAACCGGTGGTGCCGTTGATCTGGCCAGCGAAGAACAGACCGCCGATAACTTTGGTTTCCAGGCTGTACTTCAGGTCGCGCGGATCGAAGTAGTCGTATTCGATCGCATAACCCGGACGCACGATGTGCGCGTTTTCCATGCCGCGGATCGATTGCACGATCTGCAATTGCACGTCGAACGGCAGGCTTGTGGATATCCCGTTCGGATACAGCTCATGGGTGGTCAGACCTTCCGGTTCGATGAACACCTGATGGCTTTCCTTGTCGGCAAAGCGGTGGATCTTGTCTTCAATCGAAGGGCAATAACGCGGACCAATGCCTTCAATCTCGCCGGCCGCGGAATACATCGGCGAACGATCGAGGTTCGCGGCGATGATTTCGTGGGTGCGGGCGTTGGTGTGAGTAATCCAGCAGCTGACCTGACGTGGATGCTGTTCCTTGTTGCCCATGAACGACATCACCGGGATCGGCGTATCACCCGGTTGCTCGGTCATCACCGAGAAATCCACAGACTTGCCGTCGATACGCGGAGGCGTACCGGTTTTCAGGCGACCGACACGCAGCGGCAGTTCACGCAGACGGTGCGCCAGGGCGATCGACGGCGGATCACCGGCGCGACCGCCAGAGAAATTCTGCAAACCGATGTGGATAAGTCCGCCCAGGAACGTACCAGTAGTCAGCACAACGGAATCAGCGAAGAAACGCAGACCCATTTGCGTGACAACACCGCGTACTTGTTCCTGCTCGACGATCAGGTCGTCAGCGGCTTGTTGAAATATCCACAGGTTCGGTTGGTTTTCCAGAATTTCGCGGACAGCGGCTTTGTACAAAATCCGGTCGGCTTGCGCACGGGTCGCTCGTACGGCCGGGCCTTTGCGGCTGTTCAACACGCGAAACTGGATGCCGCCCTTATCGGTGGCCATGGCCATCGCGCCGCCGAGGGCGTCGATTTCCTTGACCAGATGGCTTTTGCCGATGCCACCGATGGCCGGGTTGCAACTCATGGCTCCGAGGGTTTCCACGTTATGCGTCAGCAGAAGGGTTTTTGCACCCATGCGTGCTGAGGCCAGTGCTGCCTCGGTACCGGCATGACCGCCGCCGATGACGATCACTTCAAAACGGGAAGGGAAATCCACCACGCACCTCGTGCCTGCTTAAGTAGGTAATTCAGGAATAGTTTGAGATCAGGTTTCTGGACCTGGTCGATAAGTATAGGGACTTCGCCCTTCCTAAAGAACCCTTTGCACAAAAATTAACCAGCTGTGGAGAACTCGCGGTTAAAAGAATAAAAAAGAGAGAAATTTATAAAACCTTTGTTTTAAAGCTTATTCTTACTGCCCAACATTTCTGTGGATAGATTGCTACAGGCCTTAATATTCAATATGTACAGCGATTCAAAACCCTGTGCCCATGTGGTCAGGAGGCCCTTGGATAACCGGTGTAAGCCTGTGGATGAATGAGGTGGTTATCCACAGAGGCAGTTATGTTCAGTTTTCAGGCCCTGTTATCAACTGCCCTCAGCAGCAGTTATTCACAGGGCTTAATCCACAGAAATCGGACGAATGAAGGAATCGCGGACGCGGAAAATCCGCTCAGGAACAGAAAATCTGTCCGGCACTGGAGGAAGGGAAGTCAAAGAGGAGAGACAGACAGGTCGCGAATGGACCTGTCTGTGGACAACGGAAGGGCTATTTACCGATGCAGAAGCTGGAAAAGATCCGTCCCAGCAGATCATCAGAGCTGAACGCCCCGGTAATTTCCCCGAGGGAATGCTGAGCCTGGCGCAGATCTTCTGCCAACAGTTCGCCGGCACCCGCCAGAGTCAGCTGCGCGCGACCGTGTTCAAGAGCCGCACTAGCATGACGCAAGGCTTCAAGGTGACGACGGCGTGCGCTGAAGCTGCTTTCCGAGGTCTGCTCGTAACCCATGCAGGCCTTCAGGTGATCACGCAGCAGGTCCAGGCCTTCACCGGCAGACTTGGCGCTCAGGCTGATGGTCACGTGGCCATCTTCACTGACTTCCAGGGCAATGGCTTCACCGGTGAGATCGGCCTTGTTGCGAATCAGGGTGACCTTCGCCGGATCTGGTCGGGTTTCAAGGAATTCTGGCCACAACGCGAACGGATCCGCAGCTTCCGGGGCCGTAGCATCGACCACCAACAGCACTCGATCGGCTTCGCCGATGGCCTTCAACGCTCGCTCGACACCAATCTTTTCCACATGGTCGTCGGTATCACGCAAACCGGCGGTGTCCACGACATGCAGTGGCATGCCGTCGATGTGGATATGTTCGCGCAGGATATCCCGGGTGGTGCCGGCGATTTCAGTCACGATGGCGGCTTCTCGACCGGCCAATGCGTTGAGCAGACTGGATTTGCCGGCATTCGGACGACCGGCGATCACCACGGTCATGCCGTCACGCAGCAATGCACCCTGTCCGGCTTCGCGCAAGACGGTGGATAACTCGTCACGAACCTTGTCGAGCATGCTCAGCACGTGGCCATCGGCGAGGAAGTCGATTTCTTCTTCCGGGAAATCGATGGCTGCCTCGACATAAATCCTCAAGCCGATCAGTTGTTCGGTGAGGTTATGCACACGCTGGGAAAACGCACCCTGTAAGGAACGCAACGCGTTGCGTGCAGCCTGTGCAGAACTGGCTTCGATCAGGTCGGCGATGGCCTCGGCCTGGGCCAGGTCGAGTTTGTCATTGAGGAAGGCGCGTTCACTGAATTCACCGGGACGGGCCAGGCGACAGCCCAGTTCCAGGCAGCGCTTGAGCAACATGTCGAGGACGATCGGACCACCGTGGCCCTGCAGTTCCAGCACATCCTCGCCGGTGAACGAGTTCGGCCCGGGGAAATACAGCGCCAGACCTTCATCCAGCACCTGTTGATCGTCACTGAAGAACGGGCCGTAGTGGGCAAACCGCGGTTTCAGTTCGCGGCCGCTGATGGCTTTGGCCGCAACGCTGGCCAGCGGCCCGGAAATTCGAACGATGCCCACGCCGCCACGGCCCTGAGCGGTGGCGACGGCTGCGATGGTTTCACGAGGTGCGCTCATAAACCGGTATCCAGACAAAAGTGGCAGATAGCAAAACGCCCCACTAGGGGGCGTTTTGAGTGGTGTTATCCACAGAGTAAGTTACGCCTCGGCTTTTTTCGTCGCCGCTTCGATCTTACGCGTGATGTACCACTGTTGAGCAATCGACAGGCAGTTGTTCACAACCCAGTACAGCACCAGACCAGCCGGGAACCACAGGAAGAAGAACGTGAAGATGATTGGCATCATTTTCATGACCTTGGCCTGCATCGGATCCGGAGGAGTCGGGTTCAGACGCTGCTGGATGAACATGGTCGCGCCCATGATGATCGGCAGGATGAAGAACGGATCCTTGATCGACAGGTCGGTAATCCACAGCATGAACGGCGCCTGGCGCATTTCCACGCTTTCCAGCAGAACCCAGTACAGCGAAAGGAAAACCGGCATCTGCACCAGGATCGGCAAGCAGCCACCCAGCGGATTGATCTTCTCTTTCTTGTACAGCTCCATCATGGCTTGCGACATTTTCTGCCGGTCATCGCCATGTTGCTCTTTCAGTGCAGCCAGTTTCGGAGCCACCGCACGCATGCGGGCCATCGATTTGTAGCTGGCGGCCGACAGAGGGAAGAAAATCCCCTTGATCAGCATGGTCAGGAAGATGATCGACCAGCCCCAGTTGCCGACGATGGCGTGGATATGTTGCAGCAGCCAGAAGATTGGCTGGGCAATGAACCACAGAATGCCGTAGTCGACGGTCAGTTCCAGACCTGGGGACAACTCTTTCAGCACTGCCTGGCTTTTCGGACCGGCGTACAGAACAGCGCTGGTCTCGACTTTTGCACCCGGTGCAGCGGTCAACGAAGGACCGGTGTAACCGATGATGTAGTTGCCTTTGCTGTCTTTACGGGTCTGAACGACGTTGTTTTCGCCTTTCGGAGCAACCCATGCAGTCACGAAGTAGTGTTGCAGCCAAGCTACCCAGCCACCGGTGACGGTTTCCTTGAGCTGACCTTTGTCCATGTCCTTCATGGACACTTTCTTGTACGGCTCGGAACTTGTCCACAGGGCGGCGCCCAGGTAAGTCGCGGTGCCGGTAGCAGTGGTCGACGATGGATCGGCGCTTGCATCGCGTTTCAGCTGGGCAAACATCGAACCGGACCAAGGCTGAGCGCTCTGGTTGTCGATCAGATAAGTGACGGTCACGTCATACAGGCCACGTTTCAGGGTGAAACGCTTGATGTAGTTGACGCCGTCCTTGCTGAACTTCAGGTCGACGACCAATTGGTCCTGACCGTCAGCCAGTTGATAAGTCTTCTTCTCCGAGGAGTAGATCGGGCGACCGGCCGGGCTTGCGTCCGGACCGTTGGTGCCGATCAGACCGCTTTGCGCCAGATAAGTACGCTCGCCGCCGTTGTCGAACAGCTGGAACGGAACGTCCGGACGATCCTGACGACGTGGATACAGAGGCAAGGTCAGTTGAGCAACATCGCCACCCTGTGGATCGATCGACAGATCGAGCACGTCGGTTTTGATCTGGATCAGATCCTTGCTGGCGGCGACCGGCGTTTCGGCAGGTGCGCTGGTATCGCTTGCGGCGCGCGGAATATCGTCACTGGCGGCAGCGTTATTGCCAGTGGCGGTGTCCGGCAAACCGGATGTAGTCGTACTGGAAGCAACATTCTGAGTCGGCAGGGCAGCCTGACCATAGTCCTGGTTCCATTTAAGAACCATGACGTAGGACACGATTGCCAGGGCGACGATCAGGATCGTGCGTTTGATATCCATGATTACTCGGCCATCGAAGAAGAACGGGAGGTAGGGATAGGTGGAACCGGGTCATAACCACCGGGATTCCACGGATGACAGCGACCTAAACGACGAAAGGTCAGCCAGCCACCGCGCAGAAGGCCATGATTTTCGATGGCTTCATACGCGTAGCAAGAACAACTGGGGTAGAAACGACAGTGACTGGCCATCAAGGGACTAATGGCGTAGCGATAAAACTGGATCGGAACGAGTGCCAGTTTACGCATCTGGACTGTCTACCCCTACAGTTTCGGTTTTGACTGCTGGTACCGGCTTGTTGCGTGCCAGACGTTTCCAGAGTTTGCCGAAATGCTGAATCAATTCGGGGTTTTCTACGTCACCCAAACCTTTGCGCGCGACGATAACGATGTCCCAGCCGACCAGTGAATCCTGGTGCAGGCGAAACGATTCGCGCATCAGACGTTTGAGGCGATTGCGCTCGACGGAGAGCTTTACGCTCTTTTTCCCGATAACCAGCCCGAGACGGGGGTGATCGAGATCGTTGTTGCGCGCAAGGAGCAGGAGATTTTTCCCCGGAACCTTGCCGGTAGGGGAGTCAAAGACTGCCTTGAAATGCCGGGGAGTAAGCAGACGCTTTTCCCGACTGAAGTCCTGACTCACCTCCAGTGCCGGATTATCAAACTGCCAGACGTGCGCGGCCTTTGGCGCGACGACGCGACAGTACTGCACGACCGTTCTTGGTAGCCATGCGAGCACGGAAACCGTGGGTACGAGCGCGTTTGATAGTGCTTGGTTGGAAAGTACGTTTCATGTCGTGTTACCTGGTTCGTCCACAACGGGCCGGAATGGCCCCCGTTTTAAGAGACCGGGGATTCTAGAGAAAGCAAGCCAATAGGTCAATTTCCAACCAACGTTTCCTTATAAATAGATCTCCAGAGCTGTCAGCTCGTGAATTCCGTCCTGCCAGATATAAAAATAAAGAAGCGAAGTATTTAAAGCTTTTCTGTAAAGCTTATAAAAGCTAGGCCCGGCCTCATCTGTGGATAACTGACTCGAGGCCTTGTTTTCAGCACTGTACAGAGAATGACAACTACAGTGGAAAACCGTGTTCAGCCTGTGCTGCGCTATCGGATAACCTGTGGGTGGAAACGGCGTTTATCCACAGGCTGGTTATCCACCGGGTTCGCCCCCCAGTTGTCCAGTGTGCTCAGATGGGGTTATCCACAGAGCTTATTCACACACCGTTGGTCGCTTTTTCACCGGATAAGGCATTGATAAATCATGTCCACCGGACAACCTGCATGTGGATAAGTGGACGACTGGCCGCTACAATGGCCGCTTGTTTTTGCCTCACCGGCTTTCAAATTAGGGGATTTCCGTGTCAGTGGAACTTTGGCAGCAGTGCGTGGAGCTTTTGCGCGAAGAGCTGCCAGCCCAACAATTCAACACCTGGATCCGTCCATTACAGGTCGAAGCCGAAGGCGACGAGTTGCGTGTCTACGCACCGAACCGTTTTGTTCTGGACTGGGTCAACGAAAAGTACCTGGGGCGCGTCCTTGAACTGCTGGATGAGCATGGCAACGGCCTGGCGCCGTCGCTCTCCTTATTAATAGGCAGCAAGCGCAGTTCTGCGCCGCGTGCTGCGCCGAACGCGCCACTGGCCGCGGCCGCTGCATCGCTGGCTCAAGCCAGTTCCGCGCCCGTCAGTGCTCCGGCACCCGCGCCGGCCCCAACCCCGGCCAAGCGCGCGACGCAAAAAACCGAGGAAGTCAGCGAAGAGCCGTCCCGCGACAGCTTCGACCCGATGGCGGGCGCCGCCTCCCAGCAAGCGCCGGTGCGTGCCGAACAGCGCACGGTGCAGGTCGAAGGCGCGCTCAAGCACACCAGCTACCTGAATCGCACCTTTACCTTCGAGAACTTCGTCGAAGGTAAGTCCAACCAGCTCGCCCGTGCGGCGGCCTGGCAAGTGGCGGATAACCCCAAGCACGGC
Source organism: Pseudomonas sp. GW822-FHT03F08 (assembly GCF_058801265.1). Lineage (NCBI taxonomy): Bacteria > Pseudomonadati > Pseudomonadota > Gammaproteobacteria > Pseudomonadales > Pseudomonadaceae > Pseudomonas > Pseudomonas sp. GW822-FHT03F08. The sequence goes on from NZ_JBXANC010000001.1 coordinate 679,915, forward strand.
TACAACCCGCTCTTCCTTTATGGTGGCGTGGGTCTGGGTAAGACGCACTTGATGCACGCGGTGGGTAACCACCTGTTAAAGAAGAACCCGAATGCCAAGGTCGTGTACCTGCATTCCGAGCGTTTCGTGGCCGACATGGTCAAGGCGCTGCAACTGAACGCGATCAACGAGTTCAAGCGTTTCTACCGTTCGGTGGACGCCCTGTTGATCGACGACATTCAGTTCTTCGCCCGCAAGGAACGTTCCCAGGAAGAGTTTTTCCACACCTTCAACGCCCTGCTTGAAGGTGGCCAGCAGGTCATTCTCACCAGTGACCGCTATCCGAAGGAAATCGAAGGCCTTGAAGAGCGCCTGAAATCCCGCTTCGGCTGGGGCCTGACGGTTGCCGTCGAGCCGCCGGAGCTTGAAACCCGCGTAGCCATCTTGATGAAGAAGGCCGACCAGGCCAAAGTCGAGTTGCCACACGATGCGGCGTTCTTCATCGCCCAGCGCATTCGCTCCAACGTCCGTGAGCTGGAAGGCGCGCTGAAACGTGTGATCGCCCACTCGCACTTCATGGGCCGCGACATCACCATCGAGTTGATTCGCGAATCCCTGAAAGACCTGTTGGCGTTGCAGGACAAACTGGTCTCTGTGGATAACATTCAGCGCACCGTCGCCGAGTACTACAAGATCAAGATCTCCGACTTGCTGTCCAAGCGCCGTTCGCGCTCGGTCGCTCGCCCGCGTCAGGTCGCCATGGCACTGTCCAAGGAACTGACCAACCACAGCCTGCCGGAAATCGGCGATGTGTTTGGCGGTCGCGACCACACGACGGTGTTGCACGCCTGCCGCAAGATCAACGAACTTAAGGAATCCGACGCGGACATCCGCGAGGACTACAAGAACCTGCTGCGTACACTGACCACTTGATGAACACCAGCGCAGCTTATTAAGGCAAGGGACTAGACCATGCATTTCACCATTCAACGCGAAGCCCTGTTGAAACCCCTGCAACTGGTCGCAGGCGTCGTCGAGCGCCGACAGACCTTGCCGGTACTGTCCAACGTGCTGCTGGTCGTCGATGGCCAGCAACTGTCGCTGACCGGTACCGACCTGGAAGTCGAGCTGGTCGGTCGCGTGCAACTCGAGGAGCCGGCTGAAACAGGTTCCATCACTGTGCCTGCGCGCAAGCTGATGGATATCTGCAAAAGCCTGCCAAACGATGCGCTGATCGATATCAAGGTCGACGAGCAGAAACTGGTGGTGAAAGCCGGCCGTAGCCGCTTCACCCTGTCGACCCTGCCGGCCAACGACTTCCCGACTGTGGAAGAAGGCCCGGGTTCGCTGACCACCAGCCTGGATCAAAGCAAGCTGCGTCGCCTGATCGAACGCACCAGTTTCGCCATGGCCCAACAGGACGTGCGTTACTACCTCAACGGCATGTTGCTGGAAGTGTCGACCGGTGTGATCCGTGCCGTGGCCACCGATGGCCACCGTCTGGCAATGTGCTCGATGCAGGCCGACATCGGTCAGCAGGATCGCCATCAAGTGATCGTGCCGCGCAAAGGTATTCTCGAACTGGCGCGTCTGCTCACCGAGCCGGACGGCAACGTCAGCATCGTGCTGGGTCAGCACCACATCCGCGCGACCACCGGCGAATTCACCTTCACCTCGAAACTGGTCGACGGCAAGTTCCCTGACTACGAGCGCGTTCTGCCGAAGGGCGGCGACAAGCTGGTACTGGGTGATCGTCAGGCGCTGCGCGAAGCGTTCAGTCGTACCGCGATTCTGTCCAACGAGAAGTACCGTGGCATCCGTCTGCAACTGGCCAACGGTCAGCTGAAGATCCAGGCGAACAACCCGGAACAGGAAGAAGCGGAAGAAGAAGTAGGCGTGGAATACAACGGCGGCTCCCTGGAAATCGGCTTCAACGTCAGCTATCTGCTCGACGTGCTGGGCGTGATGACCACCGAGCAGGTTCGCTTGATCCTGTCCGACTCCAACAGCAGTGCGCTGGTGCAAGAATCCGACAATGACGATTCGGCTTACGTTGTCATGCCGATGCGTCTGTAATCAGCTGACTCTGGATGTCGCTAAGTCGCGTCTCGGTCACCGCGGTGCGCAATCTGCACCCGGTGACCTTCTCCCCCTCCCCCCGAATCAACATTCTTTACGGCGCCAACGGCAGCGGCAAAACCAGTGTTCTGGAAGCCATTCACCTGCTGGGGCTTGCCCGTTCGTTTCGCAGCACGCGGCTGTTGCCGGTCATCCAGTATGAGCAACTCGCCTGTACCGTATTCGGTCAGGTGGAGCTCGCCGAGGGTGGCCACAGTGCATTGGGGATCTCTCGCGACCGTCAGGGCGAGTTCCAGATCCGCATCGATGGCCAGAATGCCCGCAGCGCCGCGCAACTGGCGGAGATCCTGCCGCTGCAGTTGATCAACCCCGACAGCTTTCGCCTGCTGGAAGGTGCGCCGAAGATTCGCCGGCAGTTCCTCGACTGGGGCGTGTTCCACGTCGAACCGCGGTTCATGGCCACCTGGCAGCGTTTGCAGAAGGCCTTGCGCCAGAGAAACTCCTGGCTGCGGCATGGTACACTTGACGCCGTTTCGCAAGCGGTTTGGGACAGGGAACTGTGCCAGGCCAGCGCTGAAATCGATGAATACCGCCGCGCTTACATCAAAGCCTTGAAACCAGTCTTTGAACAAACCTTGAGCGAACTGGTTGAGCTCGAAGGTTTGACGCTCAGCTATTACCGAGGCTGGGACAAGGACCGGGAATTGAGTGCCGTACTTGCCGGTTCCCTGCAGCGGGACCAGCAAATGGGTCATACCCAGGCCGGACCGCAACGCGCTGACTTGCGTCTTAGATTGGGCGCTCACAATGCCGCGGACATCTTGTCCCGGGGTCAGCAGAAGTTGGTGGTTTGTGCCCTGCGCATTGCCCAGGGGCATCTGGTGAGCCAGGCCCGACGCGGCCAGTGTATTTATCTGGTGGATGACTTGCCGTCCGAGCTGGACGAAAGCCACCGTCGCGCGCTGTGCCGCTTGCTGGAAGACTTACGCTGCCAGGTCTTTATCACCTGTGTAGATCACGAATTATTGAGGGAAGGCTGGCAGACGGAAACGCCAGTCGCTCTGTTCCACGTGGAACAGGGCCGTATCACCCAGACCCACGACCATCGGGAGTGAAGGCATTGAGCGAAGAAAATACGTACGACTCATCGAGCATTAAAGTGCTGAAAGGCCTGGATGCCGTGCGCAAACGTCCCGGTATGTACATTGGTGACACCGACGATGGCAGCGGTCTGCACCACATGGTGTTCGAGGTGGTCGACAACTCGATCGACGAAGCCCTCGCCGGCCATTGCGACGACATCAGCATCATCATCCACCCGGATGAGTCCATCACCGTTAAAGACAACGGCCGTGGCATCCCGGTAGACGTGCACAAAGAGGAAGGCGTTTCCGCCGCCGAGGTCATCATGACCGTCCTCCACGCTGGCGGTAAGTTCGACGACAACTCCTATAAGGTATCCGGCGGTCTGCACGGTGTAGGTGTTTCTGTTGTGAACGCGCTGTCCGAAGAGCTGGTACTGACCGTTCGCCGCAGCGGCAAGATCTGGGAACAGACCTACGTCCACGGCGTACCTCAGGCACCGATGGCGATCGTTGGCGACAGCGAAACCACCGGTACCCAGATTCACTTCAAGGCTTCCAGCGAAACCTTCAAGAACATTCACTTCAGCTGGGACATCCTGGCCAAGCGCATTCGTGAACTGTCCTTCCTCAACTCCGGTGTCGGTATCGTCCTCAAGGATGAGCGCAGCGGCAAGGAAGAGCTGTTCAAGTACGAAGGCGGCCTGCGTGCGTTCGTTGAATACCTGAACACCAACAAGACTGCGGTCAACCAGGTGTTCCACTTCAACATCCAGCGTGAAGACGGCATCGGCGTGGAAATCGCCCTGCAGTGGAACGACAGCTTCAACGAGAACCTGTTGTGCTTCACCAACAACATCCCGCAGCGCGACGGCGGCACTCACCTGGTGGGCTTCCGTTCCGCACTGACGCGTAACCTGAACAACTACATCGAGCAGGAAGGTCTGGCGAAGAAGCACAAAGTCGCCACCACCGGTGACGATGCCCGTGAAGGCCTGACCGCGATCATCTCGGTGAAGGTGCCGGATCCGAAGTTCAGCTCCCAGACTAAAGACAAGTTGGTGTCTTCCGAAGTGAAGACTGCGGTCGAACAGGAAATGGGCAAGTACTTCTCGGACTTCCTGCTGGAAAACCCGAACGAAGCCAAACTGGTTGTCGGCAAGATGATCGACGCCGCCCGTGCCCGTGAAGCTGCGCGCAAGGCTCGTGAGATGACCCGCCGCAAAGGCGCGCTGGACATCGCCGGCCTGCCGGGCAAACTGGCTGACTGCCAGGAAAAAGACCCGGCGCTGTCCGAACTGTACCTCGTGGAAGGTGACTCCGCGGGCGGCTCTGCCAAGCAGGGACGTAACCGCAAGACCCAGGCCATCCTGCCGCTGAAGGGCAAGATCCTCAACGTCGAGAAAGCGCGTTTCGACAAGATGATCTCGTCCCAGGAAGTGGGCACCCTGATCACCGCGCTGGGCTGCGGTATCGGCCGCGAAGAGTACAACATCGACAAACTGCGCTATCACAACATCATCATCATGACCGATGCTGACGTCGACGGTTCGCACATCCGTACCCTGCTGCTGACCTTCTTCTTCCGTCAGTTGCCGGAGCTGATCGAGCGCGGCTACATCTACATCGCCCAGCCGCCGCTGTACAAGGTCAAGAAAGGCAAGCAAGAGCAATACATCAAAGACGACGACGCCATGGAAGAGTACATGACGCAGTCGGCCCTGGAAGATGCGAGCCTGCACCTGAACGAAGACGCCCCGGGTATTTCCGGCGAAGCGCTGGAACGTCTGGTGAACGACTTCCGCATGGTGATGAAGACCCTCAAGCGTCTGTCGCGCCTGTACCCGCAGGAGCTGACCGAGCACTTCATCTACCTGCCGGCCGTCAGCCTGGAAATGCTCGGCGACCACGCCAAGATGCAAGACTGGCTGGCCCAGTACGAAGTCCGTCTGCGCACCGTCGAGAAGTCCGGCCTGGTCTACAAGGCCAGCCTGCGCGAAGACCGTGAACGTGGCGTGTGGCTGCCGGAGGTCGAACTGATCTCCCACGGCCTGTCGAACTACGTCACCTTCAACCGCGACTTCTTCGGCAGCAACGACTACAAGACCGTTGTCACCCTCGGCGCTCAACTGAGCACCCTGCTCGACGACGGCGCGTACATCCAGCGTGGCGAGCGCAAGAAAGCGGTCACGGAGTTCAAGGAAGCCCTGGACTGGCTGATGGCCGAAAGCACCAAGCGCCACACCATCCAGCGATACAAAGGTCTGGGCGAAATGAACCCGGATCAGCTGTGGGAAACCACCATGGACCCAAGCGTGCGCCGCATGCTGAAAGTCACCATCGAAGACGCCATTGGTGCAGACCAGATCTTCAACACCCTGATGGGTGATGCGGTCGAACCTCGCCGTGACTTCATCGAGAGCAATGCTCTGGCGGTTTCCAACCTGGATTTCTGATCCCTTTCAGATTTCGGATGGAACTGAAGCCCCTGCTGACAGAGCGTCAACAGGGGCTTTTTGTTAGCAGATAAGTCCCTGCTGGCTGTGCAAAAGCAAAACAGTAACTATTGGAATTGCACTCAATACTTAACGGCCAGCTGGGAGATTTTGAGATGAATGAGCGACACGAGTCATTTGAAGAGCTGAAAATGACTGATCAGCAAGGTGCGGAATATTGGTCCGCACGGCGCTTGGCCAAGTTGCTTGAGTACTCAGAATATCGGCATTTTCTACCGGTTTTGGCCCGGGCCAAAGAAGCTTGTCAAAACAGTGGTCAGGAAGTCGAAGACCATTTCGAGGATTCGCTCGGAATGGTTTCTATTGGTTCTGGTGCTCAAAGGGAGTTACAGGATGTAAAGCTTTCGCGCTATGCCTGCTAGTGACAACGTTCAGGGAAAAGAGAATGCCAACCAGGTGCACTTTGAGGTTGGCAGGAAAGTCAGGGAAACCATTGCTGAGCTGGGGGGCACAATGCCTGAGGATCTCCCGGTCCCGGAAAGCAGCATCAAACAAATTGAATCCGCAGCGAAAAGACTTAGAGACCCATCTTCGGATGAGTGATTTAAACATGAGGAAGTCAGGGCCCCACTGCTCCCGACTTAAGGGGTGACTGACACCACACTCTCCAACCGATACCCATACCCATAAATCGTCAGCAACTGCCAACCCCGATCCGCCGTCAGCCCGAGCTTGTTGCGCAGGCGATAGATGTGGGTATCCAGTGGTCGCGACGAGGCCATTTCTTCGTGGGGCCAGAATCTTTCGTATAGATAGTCCCGTGACAGAGGTCGGCCGAGGTTACTGAACAGGCAATGCGCAAGCCGGTACTCGCGTTCGGTCATCATGATTGGTTTGCCTTCTCGGGTGACGGTCAGCTCGGCGTCGTCGAACACCAGATCATTGAAACGCAGAACATTGGCCACGCTCGGGCGTTGATGGCTGTGCCGGCGCAGTACGGCGGTGACTCGAGCCTTCAACTCGTTTGGACGAAAAGGCTTGCTGACGTAATCGTCAGCCCCGGCGTTCAGGGCCTGAACGATATCGCTCTCACCATCGCGACTGGTCAACATGATGGCCGCCGGTGGCGCCTCCATGTGCTCTCGGGTCCAGCGCAGCAGCGCCAGGCCGGTGAGGTCGGGCAGTTGCCAGTCGAGGATCAGCAGGTCGAAGGTTTCCCGGCGCAGTTGCCGCAGCAGGTCTTCTCCGCGTTCGAAACTGTGCAGTGACCAGGGCTGTTCACCGGCCTCGGCCATCTGTTGCAGGGTCTGCTCGACCCGGCGCAGTTCGGCGGGTTCATCGTCCAGTATCGCAACGCGCATACGCGGGATTCCTTGTCGCTTGGGTAATGGGTGGTCGACACCGGCGGTTCGACCAAAGCAGTGAAAGTAAGCGGCACACCATGGGGCGAGCCGCTATGATTCTTCGGGTCTACGTCCTCAGACCTGTCGCCTATGAAACCATTCAACCCGCCCTGCCCTGTTTTCCATGATTAACCGACGCCGCCACGAAAGCCGTGTGCAAAGTCAGGTTCAACGCCTGTTTCGGCAACTGGTGCGCGAGTGGGTGTGGATAAGTCTAGTGCTGTTGCCGCTGACTGCATTGTTGTCGTGGCGTGCGCAGGTCAATCTGCATGATCCGGCGCCAGTCGCCGGCGCGATGGTGTCGGTCGCTCTGGTGGCTTGCGTGCTGGGGTTGCTGCTGTGGCGACCGCGTCTGGCGATCTGGGTGACGCTCGGCGGGATTGCCTGCGTGCTGCTGACCAGTGCCGGCCTGGCTGAAATGCGGCGTTGGTGGTCGCCGACGCCTTCGGCGCTGGGGATGCTGTTCGGTTATCTGATCTGGAACTGGCGGCGCCTGAGTGTGGTGCTCACCTACTTCGGCTGGGAGTTGTCGCGGCTGGACAGTGAACCGAAGGTGTTTCCTGAACGGCGCCGGGCGCAGTTCCCCAGCGCTGACCGTTTGCAGGGACAGATCATGGCCCTTGAACAAGCCATGAGCCGCACCCGCGATACTCGCCGCTTCATTGCCGATGGGTTGGAGTATCTGCCGGTCGCAACGCTGATCAGCGATCCTCGAGGACAGGTCTTGTTGGGCAATCGCAAGGCCCGGAACCTGTTCGATCACAATCTGGTGGGCGAAGACGTCCTCGATCAGCTGGCAAGCCTGGGTTATCCAGAGTTGTCCACAGAGCCACGCCCGCCGCTATCTGAGCTGCCTCTGCTGGAGTTTCGTGACCACAAGGAGCGCAGCCTGCGCCTCGAACGTGCGGCGTTGTTGCCGGTGGACGGTGACACGCCGATTGGCTGGTTGTTGAGCCTGACCGACCTGAGTGCCGAGCGCGCCGCCGAAGAACAGCGCGGTGTGCTGCTGCGCTTTCTGTCCCATGACTTGCGAGCGCCGCATTCAGCGATCCTCGCCCTGCTCGACGTCCACCGGCATCAGGCTGGAACGGATTCACCGCTGTTCGAGCAGATCGAACGCCAGGTGCGTCGAGCGCTGGAACTCACCGATGGATTCGTTTTACTGGCCCGGGCCGAATCCGAGGCGTATCAGTTCCAGCCGAGTCTGTTTGCGATGCTGGTGATGGACGTACTGGACCAGGCACTGCCCATCGCCCAGCAAAAGCGTATCGAACTGCTGAACGATATGGATGATCAATCCCAGGAACGTCTGGTGCTGGCGGACCAGGGCCTGCTGACCCGGGCGCTGTTCAATCTGCTGGAAAACGCGATCAAGTACAGCCCGGCCGGGTCTACGGTCAGGTTGTGCGTTCGATGCCACGATGACTGGCTGCATTGCGAACTGACCGATCAGGGCAAAGGTATCGGGGCTGAAGACCTGCCCGATCTGTTCAGCCAGTACCGCCGTTTTTCTTCGGCTCAAGGCATCGATGGCGTGGGATTGGGGCTGTCGATGGTCAAGGCCGTGGTGGATCACCATGGTGGGCGGATCGAATGCATCAGCGTCATCGATCAGGGCACCACATTCCGTCTTGAGCTGCCGCTGATCGCTGAAGAGCAGGCATAAAAAAACCGGCTATATCAGCCGGTTTTCTTACTTCCGAAAAAAACTTATGCACCTTTTACGGTGATTTATCAGCTTCAGAAATATATAAGTAAATCAGTCACTTAATCTTTGATTTCGACGCTTTTCCAACAATCCGTACACAGGTTATCCACAAAATCTCAGACAACCACCTGATCGTTGGCAGAAGGTGCCTGCGGAGCCGGTGGCAGCGAACCCATTTCCCGCTGCGCCTGCTCGTTCCACGCTTGCACACGGTCGTTCAAATCGGCGATGGCACGTGGGCCAGTGCCTTCGGCGTACATCGGCTCACCGATAACCACAGTGATCACACCCGGTTTTTTACCCCAACCGATTTTCGGCCAGAACTTGCCGGCATTGTGCGCAATCGGCAGCACCGGAAGCGCCGCATTCACCGCCAATGCGCTGCCACTGCGGGAGAACTTGCCGATGGTGCCGTGGGGAACGCGAGTGCCTTCAGGGAAGATCAGCACCCAGACATTGTCCTTGAGCAGCTCGTCACCCTTTGCCGCGACCTGCTTGAGCGCAGCTTTCGGGTTGTCGCGATCAATCGCGATCGGCCGCAGCATGGCCATGGCCCAGCCGAAGAATGGCACGTACAGCAATTCGCGCTTGAGCACCTGGCTCAAGGGCGAGAAATAAGCGGAGAGAAAGAATGTCTCCCAGGTGCTCTGGTGGTTCGATTGAATCACGCAGGGCCGGTCAGGCACGTTTTCCGCACCTTTGACTTCGTAACGGATACCGAGGAACACCTTGGTCAACCACAAGGCGCAACGGCACCAGTACACGTTGATGAAACGATAACGCGCCTTGAACGGCAGAAAGGGCGCGATAAAAAAGCTCAGGCTGCACCACAGCAGGGACGTGGTGCCCAGCAGCAGGTAAAAGAGGAAGATTCTGATGGCCTGCAGTATCGACATGGCGACGTTTACCGTTACGGGCGATGCCCGACTGTTCAAGCGCACTCCCGATCAATCCCTGGTCAGGAACTTCAGAAGTACTCTAGTTGTGGATAAGTTCTGCGGCAATCGCCGCCAGATCGTCAAAAATCAGGGTGCCGACCGGCAAGGTCTTGGCCTGAGTCTTTTCGCCTTTCCCGGTCTTTACCAAAACGGGCTGTGAATCGACGGCTTTGGCGGCCTCCAGGTCACCAAGGCTGTCGCCGACGAACCAGACATTCGTCAGCGCCACGTTGTAGTGCTGCGCGATGGTTTTCAACATTCCCGGTTTCGGCTTGCGGCAATCGCAACCCTCGTCCGGCCCATGCGGGCAATACACGATCAGCCCGACTTCACCGCCCTGCTCCGCCACCAGTTCGCGCAGGCGCGCGTGCATGGCATCGAGAGTGGCGAGGTCGTAGTAGCCGCGAGCAATGCCCGACTGGTTGGTGGCGACCGCCACCGTCCAGCCGGCCTTGCTCAACTGCGCAATCGCTTCGATCGAGCCGGGCAGCGGAATCCACTCCTCCACCGACTTGATGTAAGCGTCGGAGTCGTAATTGATCACTCCGTCCCGATCGAGAATCAGCAGTTTCAACAGCAATCCCTCAACCCAGCAGCGAAATGTCGGCAACGCCCAGGAACAGGCCACGCAGACGCGCCAGCAGCGCGTAACGGTTGGCCCGCACGTTGGCGTCTTCGGCATTCACCATCACGGCGTCGAAGAACGCGTCGACCGGCTCGCGCAGGGCAGCCAGGCGTGCCAGCGATTCGTTGTACTGACGCGCCGCGGCCATTGGCTGTACAGCCTGGTCCGCTTGCTGGATCGCCGAGTACAGCGAGAACTCGTTGGCGTTGTCAAAGTACTTGGCCTGAACGTCGGTCGGCACGGAGCCTTCCACTTTGCTCAGCAGGTTCGACACACGCTTGTTCACCGCCGCCAGCGCTGCCGCTTCCGGCAGTTTGCGGAAGGCCTGAACCGCTTGCACACGCTGGTCGAAGTCCAGCGCCGAACCCGGCTTCAGGGCACGAACCGACAGGTAGGTGGCGACATCTACGCCTTCGTCTTCGTAACGGGCGCGCAGACGGTCGAAGATGAATTCCAGCACCGCGTCGTTCAGGCCGGCAGCCTTGACCTTGGCACCGAACGCATTCACGGCGAACGCCACGGCGTCGTTCAGGTCCAGATCCAGTTGTTTCTCGATCAGGATCCGCAGCACGCCCAGTGCCGCACGGCGCAGGGCATACGGGTCTTTGCTGCCGGTCGGCAGCATGCCGATGCCGAAGATGCCGACCAGGGTGTCGAGCTTGTCGGCGATGGCCACGGCCGCACCGGTCAGGGTGGCAGGCAGTTCAGCGCCGGCACCGCGTGGCATGTACTGCTCGTTCAGCGCCAGGGCGACGTCTTCCGGCTCGCCGTCATTGAGGGCGTAGTAGTAGCCGGCGACACCTTGCATCTCCGGGAACTCGCCGACCATTTCGGTGGCCAGGTCGCACTTGGACAGCAAACCTGCACGGGCAGCCCACGAAGCGTTGCCGCCGATGCGTGCGGCGATGTACGCGGCCAGTTTCGAAACGCGCTCGGCCTTGTCGTAGACGCTGCCGAGTTTTTCCTGGAACACCACGTTCTGCAGGCGATCGTTGAACGCTTCGAGCTTCTGCTTCTTGTCCTGCTTGAAGAAAAACTCGGCGTCGGTCAGACGTGGGCGAACCACTTTCTCGTTACCGGCGACGATCTGCTGCGGGTCTTTGGATTCAATGTTGGCCACGGTAATGAAACGTGGCAGCAACTTGCCGTCGGCATCCAGCAGGCAGAAGTACTTCTGGTTGTCCTGCATGGTGGTGATCAGCGCTTCCTGCGGCACGTCGAGGAAACGTTCCTCGAACGAGCACACCAGCGGCACCGGCCACTCGACCAGCGCGGTCACTTCGTCGAGCAGCGCCGGCGGCACGATCGCGGTGCCTTCCTGACGGGTCGCCAGCTCTTCGGTGCGCTTGCTGATGATCTCGCGACGCTCGTTGGCGTCGGCCAGCACGTAAGCGGCGCGCAGGTCGGCCAGGTAGCTCGACGGCGAACCGATGCGCACGTTTTCCGGGTGGTGGAAACGGTGGCCACGGGATTCACGGCCAGCCTTCTGCGCGAGGATCGTGCAGTCGATGACCTGGTCGCCGAGCAGCATCACCAGCCACTGGGTTGGACGCACGAATTCTTCCTTGCGTGCACCCCAACGCATGCGTTTCGGGATCGGCAGGTCGTTCAGCGAGTCTTCGACGATGGTCGGCAGCAGGCTGGCGGTCGGCTTGCCGGCGATGTTCTGGCTGTAGCGCAGTTTCGGACCGCTCTGGTCGATTTCGCTCAGCTCGACGCCGCACTTCTTGGCAAAACCCAGTGCCGCTTGAGTCGGGTTGCCTTCGGCATCGAACGCGGCCTGACGTGGCGGGCCGTCGAGGTTGATGCTGCGATCCGGCTGCTGGGTGGCCAGCGCGGTGATCAGCACAGCCAGACGACGCGGCGCGGCGTAGACAGTCTTGGTCTCGTAGCTCAGGCCGGCGGCTTGCAGGCCCTTGTCGATACCGGCGAGGAACGCTTCGGCCAGGGTGTTCAGGGCTTTGGGTGGCAGTTCTTCGGTGCCCAGTTCAACCAGAAAATCTTGAGCACTCATTGTGCAGCCTCCAGCTTGGCCAGTACTTCGTCACGCAGGTCCGGGGTTGCCATCGGGAAGCCCAGCTTGGCGCGAGCCAGCAGGTAGGCTTGGGCGACGGAACGCGCCAGGGTGCGCACGCGCAGAATGTATTGCTGACGCGCGGTCACCGAGATCGCCCGGCGTGCATCCAGCAGGTTGAAGGTGTGCGAGGCCTTCAGGACCATTTCATAGCTCGGCAACGGCAGCGGCTGGTCGAGTTCGATCAGGCGCTTGGCTTCGCTTTCATAGAAGTCGAACAGTTCGAACAGCTTGTCGACGTTGGCGTGTTCGAAGTTGTAGGTGGATTGCTCCACTTCGTTCTGGTGGAACACGTCGCCGTAGGTCACTTTGCCGAACGGACCGTCAGCCCAGACCAGGTCGTAGACCGAGTCCACGCCCTGCAGGTACATGGCCAGACGCTCGAGACCGTAGGTGATCTCGCCGGTCACCGGGTAGCACTCGATGCCGCCCGCCTGCTGGAAGTAAGTGAACTGGGTCACTTCCATGCCGTTCAGCCAGACTTCCCAGCCCAGACCCCAGGCGCCGAGGGTCGGCGATTCCCAGTTGTCTTCGACGAAGCGGATGTCGTGGACCAGCGGGTCCAGGCCGACATGCTTGAGGGAGCCCAGGTACAGTTCCTGGAAGTTGTCCGGGTTCGGCTTCAGGACTACCTGGAACTGGTAGTAGTGCTGCAGACGGTTCGGGTTTTCGCCGTAACGGCCGTCAGTCGGACGGCGGCTTGGCTGTACGTAAGCGGCGTTCCAGGTTTCCGGGCCGATGGCACGCAGGAATGTCGCGGTGTGGAAAGTGCCGGCGCCTACTTCCATATCGTAGGGCTGAAGTACCACACAACCTTGCTCGGCCCAGTATTGCTGGAGCGCGAGGATCAAGTCTTGGAAGGTACGCACGGCTGGCGTAGGCTGGCTCACGAAATTCACCTGTTTCTTGGGCTGCGATTTAAAGAGCGGGAGTATACCCGATTCAGTCGCACCTCCACCCCCTGGAGCCTTATGCCACGCTGCTTTTGGTGCAACGAAGATCCGCTGTACATGGCTTACCACGATCAGGAGTGGGGCACGCCGCTACGCGATGCGCAGGGATTGTTCGAGTTGCTTTTGCTCGAAGGGTTCCAGGCCGGGCTTTCGTGGATCACCGTGCTGCGTAAACGCGAGCGGTATCGCGAGGTGTTGTTCGGCTTCGACGTACAGCGCGTGGCGCAGATGAGCGACGCAGAAATCGATGAATTGATGCTCGATCCGGGGATCATCCGCAACCGCCTCAAGCTCAATGCCGCCCGGCGCAATGCCCAGGCGTGGCTGGCGCTGGAGGATCCGGTGGCCTTCCTCTGGTCGTTTGTGGATAACCGACCGGTGATCAATCATTTCAAGGACCGCAGCGAAGTCCCGGCGATCACCCCGCAAGCCGTGGCCATGAGCAAAGGCCTGAAAAAGGCCGGTTTCACCTTCGTCGGTCCGACCATTTGCTATGCGCTGATGCAGGCCTCGGGGATGGTCATGGATCACACTCAGGACTGCGACCGCTACGCGCAGCTCGTCAACGCCGGTTAGAATGGCCGCCTCGCGCACAGCACAAGATCAGGAGTGACCTGTGGAAAAGTTTAAAGGCGCCATGCTGGTTGGCGCTCTGCGGCTGTTTGCCCTGCTTCCGTGGCGGGCCGTGCAGGCCGTGGGTTCGGCGATCGGCTGGATCATGTGGAAAACCCCCAACCGTTCCCGCGATGTGGTGCGGATCAACCTCGCCAAATGTTTTCCACAGATGGACCCGGCTGAACGTGAGCGTCTGGTCGGCCAGAGCCTGAAAGACATCGGCAAGTCCCTGACCGAAAGCGCCTGCGCCTGGATCTGGCCGGCCCAGCGTTCCATTGACCTGGTGCGCGAAGTCGAGGGCCTCGACATCCTCAAGGACGCATTGGCGTCCGGCAAAGGCGTGGTCGGCATCACCAGCCACCTCGGCAACTGGGAAGTGCTCAACCACTTCTATTGCAGCCAGTGCAAACCGATCATTTTCTATCGTCCGCCGAAGCTCAAGGCTGTGGATGAATTGCTGCGCAAGCAGCGGGTGCAGTTGGGCAACCGCGTGGCGGCGTCGACCAAGGAAGGCATCCTCAGCGTCATCAAGGAAGTGCGCAAGGGCGGTCAGGTGGGGATTCCCGCGGACCCGGAGCCAGCTGAATCCGCCGGGATCTTCGTGCCGTTCTTCGCGACCCAGGCCCTGACCAGCAAGTTCGTGCCGAACATGCTCGCCGGTGGCAAGGCCGTCGGGGTGTTCCTGCATGCCCTGCGTCTGCCGGACGGTTCCGGCTACAAGGTGATTCTGGAAGCAGCGCCGGAAGCGATGTACAGCACCGACACCGAAACCTCCTGCGCAGCGATGAGTCAGGTGGTCGAGCGTTATGTGGCGGCTTATCCGAGCCAGTACATGTGGAGCATGAAACGCTTCAAGAAGCGTCCGCCGGGTGAGGCGCGCTGGTACTGATCGGCGATGTGCAATTGTGGATAACCTGACAACACGGGTTATCCACAGCCGTTACGGCTTTTGCCGATCCAGCTTCTTCAGAAACACCATCATTTCCTTCTCGGCCTGCTTGTCGCCGTGGGCCCGGGCCGCTTCCAGCCCCTGCTCCCACGCTTGGCGTGCAGCCGCCAGATCACCCAGCGCCAACTGCGCCTTGCCCAACAGTTTCCATGCTGCCGAGTATTTCGGATCGAAGCCGACGCAACGCTGGAAATGCTCGGCCGCCTTCGCGTTTTCTCCCAGATCCAGATAACCCTTGCCCAAACCGAAGCGCAGTAAAGAGTTGTCCACACCCTTGGCGAGCATTTTTTCCAGGGATTCGATCATCGGTCTCGCCTCTTGGTCGGTCAGAAGAAGCTCAATCCCACGTGGAACAGCTTCTCCACGTCGCGAATGTGCTTTTTATCCACAAGGAACAGAATCACATGGTCGCCCGCGGCAATCACTGTGTCGTCATGGGCGATGATCACTTCTTCGTCGCGGATGATCGCGCCGATGGTGGTCCCCGGCGGCAGGGCGATGTTTTCGATGGCCTTGCCGATGACCTTGCTCGACTTCGAATCACCATGGGCCACCGCTTCGATGGCTTCCGCCGCACCCCGGCGCAAGGAGTGCACGCTGACGATATCGCCGCGCCGCACGTGGGCCAGCAAGGTGCCGATGGTCGCCAGTTGCGGGCTGATGGCGATGTCGATGTCACCGCCCTGGATCAGGTCGACGTAGGCCGGGTTGTTGATGATTGTCATCACCTTCTTCGCGCCCAGACGCTTGGCCAGCAGCGACGACATGATGTTGGCTTCGTCATCGTTGGTCAGCGCGAGGAAGATGTCCGCGTCGGCGATGTTCTCTTCCAGTAGCAGGTCGCGATCTGAAGCGCTGCCCTGCAACACCACGGTGCTGTCGAGGGTATCGGAGAGATAACGGCAGCGCGCCGGGTTCATCTCGATGATCTTCACCTGGTAACGGCTTTCGATGGCCTCGGCCAGCCGCTCACCGATCTGCCCGCCGCCGGCAATGACGATGCGCTTGTAGGTTTCGTCGAGGCGGCGCATTTCGCTCATCACGGCGCGAATGTTCTCACGGGCGGCGATGAAGAAGACTTCGTCGTCGGCCTCGATCACCGTGTCGCCCTGAGGAAGAATCGGTCGGTCGCGGCGGAAAATCGCCGCCACTCGCGTTTCCACATTCGGCATGTGCTCGCGCAACTGGCGCAGTTGCTGGCCCACCAGCGGCCCGCCGTAGTAAGCGCGCACCGCTACCAGTTGCGCCTGGCCCTCGGCGAAGTCGATCACCTGCAAGGCGCCAGGGTGCTGGATCAGGCGCTTGATGTAGTTGGTGACCACTTGCTCGGGGCTGATCAGCACGTCGACCGGGATCGCCTCGTTCTGGAACAGTTGTTCCTCGCGGGTCAGGTACGACGCCTCGCGTACTCGGGCGATCTTGGTCGGGGTGTGGAACAGGGTGTGGGCAACCTGGCAGGCGACCATGTTGGTTTCGTCGCTGTTGGTCACCGCCACCAGCATGTCGGCGTCGTCGGCACCGGCCTGACGCAGAATGTTCGGCAACGAGCCACGGCCCTGCACGGTACGGATATCGAGACGGTCGCCGAGGTCGCGCAGACGGTCGCCATCGGTGTCGACCACGGTGATGTCGTTGGCTTCGCTGGCCAGATGTTCAGCCAGCGAACCGCCGACCTGCCCTGCACCGAGGATGATGATTTTCAACCCGTCACTCCATTGAATCCGTTTAGCCGCGCGCGGCAGCGATCTTGATCAACTTGGCGTAGTAGAACCCGTCATGCCCGCCCTGCTGGGCCAGCAATTGGCGACCATGGGGCTGCTTGATCCCGGCCTGCGTGGCCAGATCGAGTTCCCGGGCACCCGGCGTGCGCTCCAGGAACGCGGCGATCACTTCGGTGTTCTCGGTCGGCAAGGTCGAGCAGGTGGCGTACAGCAGGATGCCGCCCACTTCGAGGGTTTTCCACATGGCGTCGAGCAACTCGCCTTGCAGTTGCGCGAGGGCGGCGATGTCGTCGGCCTGACGGGTCAGCTTGATGTCCGGATGGCGGCGGATCACCCCGGTGGCCGAGCATGGCGCGTCGAGCAGGATGCGCTGGAACGGTTTGCCGTCCCACCATGCCGCCGTGTCGCGACCGTCGGCGGCGATCAGTTCGGCGTTCAGGCCGAGGCGTTCGAGGTTTTCCTTCACCCGCACCAGACGCTTGGCTTCCAGGTCCACCGCGACCACGCCGGCCAGCGCCGGTTCGGCTTCGAGGATGTGGCAGGTCTTGCCGCCCGGCGCGCAGCAGGCGTCCAGAACTCGCTGACCCGGCGCGAGGTCGAGCAGGTCGGCGGCCAGTTGCGCGGCTTCGTCCTGCACGCTGATCCAGCCCTCGGCGAAACCCGGCAGGCTGCGCACGTCAGCGGCGGCGTCGAGGATGATGCCGTCGCGGCTGAAGGTGCACGGCTGCGCGGCGATGCCCGCTTCAGTCAGCAGATCGAGGTAGGCATCGCGGCTGTGATGACGGCGGTTGACCCGCAGGATCATCGGCGGATGCGCGTTGTTGGCTTCGCAGATGGCTTCCCACTGTTCAGGCCAGAAGGCCTTCAGGGATTTTTGCAGCCAGCGCGGGTGGGCGGTGCGCACCACCGGATCGCGCTCCAGTTCGACGAAGATCGCCTCATGTTCGCGTTGGGCGTTGCGCAGGACGGCGTTGAGCAGACCTTTGGCCCACGGCTTTTTCAGCTTGTCGGCGCAACCGACGGTTTCGCCAATGGCGGCGTGAGCCGGGACGCGGGTGTAGAGCAACTGATAGAGACCGACCAGCAGCAGCGCCTCGACATCGGCGTCGGCAGCCTTGAACGGCTTCTGCAAAAGTTTTTCCGCCAGCGCCGACAAACGTGGCTGCCAGCGGGCGGTGCCGAACGCCAAGTCCTGAGTGAAGCCGCGATCGCGATCCTCGACCTTGTCCAGTTGCGTCGGCAGGGAGCTGTTGAGCGAAGCCTTGCCGCTCAGGACAGCGGCGAGTGCCTTGGCGGCGGCCAGACGCGGGTTCATTGCGCGTCCACCGCTGCGCCAAGCACCGTGCCGGTGGCGAATTTCTCACGACGGCTGTTGAACAGATCGCTGAAGTTCAGCGCCTTGCCACCGGGCAATTGCAGGCGGGTCAGGCACAGCGCCTGTTCGCCACAGGCGACGAGCAGGCCGTCCTTGCTGGCGCCGAGGATGGTGCCCGGTGCGCCTTTGCCTTCGGCCAGTGTCGCCGCCAGCACTTTCAGCGCTTCGCCGTTGAGCGTGCTATGGGTGATCGGCCATGGATTGAAGGCGCGGACCAGACGTTCCAGCTCGATGGCCGGACGGCTCCAGTCGATGCGCGCCTCGTCCTTGTTCAGTTTGTGCGCGTAGGTGGCGAGGTCGTCGTTCTGCACTTCGCCTTCCAGGGTGCCAGCGGCCAGACCGGCAATCGCTTGCACGACGGCTGGCGGGCCCATCTCGGCGAGGCGGTCGTGGAGGCTGCCGCCGGTGTCTTCGGCGCTGATCGGGGTGACGACCTTGAGCAGCATTGGCCCGGTATCGAGGCCCGCTTCCATGCGCATCACGGTCACGCCGCTTTCGGCGTCGCCTGCTTCGACAGCGCGCTGGATCGGCGCCGCACCGCGCCAGCGTGGCAGCAGGGAGGCGTGGCTGTTGATGCAGCCCAGGCGCGGAATATCCAGCACCACTTGCGGCAGGATCAGGCCATAGGCGACCACCACCATCAAGTCCGGCTTCAGCGCTGCGAGCTCGGCCTGAGCGTCAGCGTTGCGCAGGGTCGGCGGCTGCAACACCTGGATATTGTTTTCCAGGGCGAGCTGTTTGACCGGGCTCGGCATCAGCTTTTGCCCACGACCGGCCGGACGATCCGGTTGGGTGTAGACCGCAACGATCTCGTAAGGGCTGTCCAGCAGGGCCTTGAGGTGTTCGGCGGCGAATTCCGGGGTGCCGGCAAAAACGATGCGCAGTGGCTCAGTCATGGGGGAGTCTCATAAAAAGAAAAAGGCTTGCCGCAGCAAGCCTTTGGAGAGGGGCATCAAGCGTTCTGGCGGTGCTGCTTTTCCAGTTTCTTCTTGATCCGGTCGCGTTTGAGCGTGGACAGGTAATCGACGAACAACTTGCCGTTGAGGTGGTCGCATTCGTGCTGGATGCACACGGCGAGCAGGCCTTCGGCGATCAGTTCGTAAGGCTTGCCGTCACGATCCAGAGCCTTGATCTTGACCTTCTGCGGGCGGTCGACGTTTTCGTAGAAACCCGGCACCGAGAGGCAGCCTTCCTGGTATTGCTCCATTTCGTCGGTCAGCGATTCGAACTCGGGGTTGATGAACACCCGCGGTTCGGTGCGGTCTTCGGAAAGGTCCATCACGACGATACGTTTGTGCACGTTGACCTGGGTCGCGGCAAGGCCGATGCCCGGCGCTTCATACATTGTTTCAAACATGTCATCGACCAGCTGACGCACTTCGTCGTCCACTACAGCCACAGGTTTGGCGATAGTGCGCAGACGCGGGTCCGGAAATTCGAGGATGTTCAAAATGGCCATAAGCTTGATTGCTGCACGTGTGAGGTAAAGTCGGGTCGATGGCCTGGCGGGTCCGAAGATGCAGGCTACCGTTGTGAAACGTAGCTCCTTGCTTTTAAGCATAGAGCAGGGAGCGAGCCACGGGGGCTCTGGCGTTTCACGCGAACGCACATAATAAAGGGATTCACCGCATGAGGAAATCACTACTCGCCCTGCTGTTTCTGGCCTCGGCCGGCGCCGCGCACGGGCAAGTGCAACTCAAGGAAGGTTTTCCACAGCAATACACGGTGGTTTCAGGGGATACGCTCTGGGACATCTCCGGTAAATATTTGCGCGAACCCTGGCAGTGGCCGCAGCTGTGGCGGGCCAATCCGCAGATCGAAAACCCCAACCTGATCTATCCGGGCGACACGCTGACGCTCAGTTACGTCAACGGCCAGCCCCGCCTGACCCTCAATCGCGGGGCGTCGCGCGGCACCATCAAGCTGTCGCCACGGATCCGCAGCAGCCCGGTGGCCGAAGCGATCCCGAGCATTCCGCTCAAATCCATCAACAGTTTTCTGCTGAGCAACCGCATCGTCGACAAGGTCGAGGACTTCGACAAGGCGCCGTACATCGTTGCCGGCGATGCCGAGCGGGTGCTCAGTGGCACCGGTGACCGGATCTTCGCCCGAGGCCATTTCGATCCGAACCAGCCTGTCTACGGCATCTTCCGCCAGGGCAAGGTCTACACCGATCCGCAGAGCAAGGAGTTCCTGGGGATCAACGCCGACGACATCGGCGGCGGTGAGATCATCGCCACCGAAGGCGACGTCGCCACCCTCGCCCTGCAACGCACGACCCAGGAAGTGCGCCTCGGCGACCGTTTGTTCAGCGGCGAAGAGCGTTCCATCAACTCGACCTTCATGCCCAGCGCTCCCACCACCGACATCAAAGGCCTGATCATCGATGTTCCGCGCGGCGTGACGCAGATCGGCGCGATGGACGTGGTGACCCTGAACAAGGGCAAACGCGATGGTCTGGCCGAAGGCAACGTGCTGGTGGTGATGAAAACAGGGGAAACCGTGCGTGACCGGATCACCGGCCAGCCGTTGAAAATCCCCGATGAACGCGCCGGATTGCTGATGGTGTTCCGCACCTACGACAAACTCAGTTACGGCCTTGTACTCAACGCATCGCGCTCGCTGGCGGTGCTGGACAAGGTGCGAAATCCTTAGCTGGCTTCACAAGTTACCAACAGACTTATCCACAGCTTGTTCCGAAAGGTTCGGGGCTTATAACGATCAAGGATGATCCATGATGATGCCTGTCTGTACGCCGGTTTCCCCTGCGGAACTGGAAGCGCGTTTGCGCCTGCACCGTTTGCCGGAAATCGGCCCGAAACGTTTTGCCCGGTTGCTCGAAGCGTTCGGCTCCGCCTCCAAGGCCATCAGTGCGCCGGCCAGTGCCTGGCGTTCGCTGGGTTTGCCGGTGGCGAGCGCCGAAGCTCGCCGTTGTCCTGAAGTGCGTGACGGTGCGGGCCGCGCATTGGCCTGGCTAGAGCGCCCGGGCCAGCATTTGCTGATGCTCGACCAGCCGGACTACCCGGCATTGCTGGCGCAGATTGCCGATCCGCCACCGCTGCTGTTTGTTGCCGGTGACCCGCTGATCCTGGAAAAACCGCAGCTGGCGATGGTCGGCAGTCGCCGTGCCTCACGTCCGGGCATGGACACCGCCACGGCGTTTGCCCGCAGCCTGGCCGGAGCCGGTTTCGTCATCACCAGTGGCCTGGCGTTGGGCATCGATGCCGCCGTGCATCAAGCTGCGCTCGACGTCGGCGGGCAAACCGTCGGGGTGCTGGGTACTGGCCTGGAAAAATTTTATCCACAGCGCAATCGGCGGCTGGCGGACACGATGATTGCCTCTGGCAGTGCGGTGATTTCGGAGTTTCCACTGGACGCCGGGCCGACGGCGAGCAACTTCCCCAGGCGCAACCGGATCATCAGCGGTTTGTCCCTCGGCGTACTGGTGGTCGAGGCCAGTGTGGCCAGCGGTTCGTTGATCACCGCGCGACTGGCGGCGGAACAGGGGCGCGAGGTGTACGCGATTCCGGGCTCGATCCATCACCCCGGCGCGCGCGGTTGCCATCAACTGATCCGCGATGGTGCGGTGCTGGTGGAAACCATCGAGCACATCCTCGAGGCCCTGCGTGGCTGGCAGAACTTGTCGGTATCCACGACTACACCGGCTACGGACAATCCGTTGCTGCATCTGCTGCACGCGGCGCCACACACCAGCGAGGGCTTGGCCGACAGCAGTGGCTGGGCGTTGCCAAAAGTACTGGCGGCATTGACCGAACTGGAGATGGAGGGCCGCGCGGTGTGCGAAAACGGCCGCTGGTTTGCGCGGGTAAGCTAGGTTTTACATTGAAGATCGGTAAACTGCGCAAAACCTGTTTTCGGAGAGTTTTTCATGGTCAACAGTTGGCGTGTGCAACAAGCCGCACGAGAGATTCGCGCCGGGGCGGTGATTGCCTATCCAACCGAAGCCGTCTGGGGGCTGGGGTGCGATCCATGGAATGAAGAAGCGGTGGATCGCCTGTTGGCGATCAAGAACCGTTCGGTGGACAAGGGGTTGATTCTGGTCGCCGATAACATTCGCCAGTTCGATTTCCTGTTCGAGGATTTCCCCCAGGACTGGATCGATCGCATGGCCAGTACCTGGCCGGGGCCGAACACCTGGCTGGTGCCGCACCAGAACCTGTTGCCGGAGTGGGTGACCGGGGTGCATGACACCGTGGCTTTGCGGGTCAGCGATCATCCTCAAGTGCGGGACTTGTGCTCGCTGGTCGGGCCTTTGATCTCGACCTCGGCCAATCCGCAAGGACGACCGGCGGCGAAGAGTCGCTTGCGGGTCGAGCAGTATTTCCGTGGTCAGGTCGATCTGGTGCTGGGCGGAATGCTCGGTGGGCGCAAGAACCCGAGCCTGATTCGCGATCTGGCGACCGGCAAGGTTGTGCGCCCGTCCTGAAATCCGAAGAGCCTGGTGGCGGGGAGCTTGCTCCCCGCCACCATCGGTTTTATGGCAACAGAACAGTCGAACCCGTCGTGCGCCGCGCCGACAACTCGGTCTGCGCCTTCGCCGCATCCGCCAGTGCGTAACGCTGGCTGATATCCACTTTCAGCTTGCCGCTGGTGATCATCCCGAACAGCTCATCGGCCATCCGTTGCAGGTTCTCGGCGTTGTTGGCGTAGGTCGCCAGCGTTGGCCGGGTGACGTACAGCGAGCCTTTCGCCGCCAGAATTCCCAGGTTTACGCCGTCCACCGCGCCGGATGCGTTGCCGAAGCTCACCACCAGGCCACGGGGCGCTGCGCTGTCCAGCGAGGCCGGCCAGGTGTCCTTGCCGACGCCGTCGTAGACCACCGGGACTTTTTTCCCGTCGGTCAATTCCAGCACCTGCTGGGCGACGTTTTCGTGGCTGTAATCGATGGTTGCCCAGGCGCCATGGGCCTTGGCCAGTTCGGCTTTTGCTGGCGAGCTGACGGTGCCGATCAGCTTCACACCCAGCGCTTTCGCCCATTGGCAGGCCAGCAAACCGACGCCGCCGGCCGCTGCGTGGAACAGAATGGTTTCGCCGCCCTGCAGTTCATAAGTCTGACGCAGCAGGTACTGCACGGTCAGGCCCTTGAGCATCACGCCGGCAGCGGTTTCGAAGCTGATGGCGTCCGGCAGGTGCACCAGATTTGCTTCGGGCAAGACATGCACGTCGCTGTAGGCGCCCAGCGGGCCGCTGCCATAAGCCACACGGTCACCAACCTTGAACCGGGTGACGGCGCTGCCCACGGCCTCGACGATGCCTGCGCCTTCCGAGCCCACACCCGACGGCAATGCCGGTGGCGCGTACAGACCGCTGCGGTAGTAGGTGTCGATGAAATTCAGGCCGATGGCCTTGTTGCTTACGCGAACCTGATGCGGGCCGGGCTCGGCAGGTTGATAGTCAACATACTCGAGCACTTCGGGGCCGCCGTGGGCGCGGAACTGGATTCGCTTGGCCATCTGCCTACTCCTTGGGATGTTCTGAAAGGCCCCTATCGAACTCCCATGCTTGATCTTCGTCAACTGCGGCGTGCCGGCCTGCGATGGTATGCTACGCGCCCATTTGCGCGGGGCGCCGCGCAGTTACGCCCCGATCCAAGGTGATGCCATGACGACCCGCACCGACGCCGTAAAGGCCTATCTGCTCGACCTGCAAGACCGCATCTGCGCCGCGCTGGAAACTGAAGACAGCGGCACGCGCTTCGTCGAAGACGCCTGGAACCGTCCGGCCGGCGGTGGCGGTCGCACTCGGGTGATCGAGAACGGCACGGTCATCGAAAAGGGCGGCGTCAACTTTTCCCACGTCTTCGGCAGTGGCCTGCCACCGTCCGCCAGCGCCCATCGACCAGAACTGGCCGGCCGCGGTTTTGAAGCCCTCGGCGTGTCGCTGGTGATCCACCCGCACAACCCGCATGTGCCGACGTCCCACGCCAACGTGCGCTTTTTCATCGCCGAGAAGGAAGGTGAAGAGCCGGTCTGGTGGTTCGGCGGTGGCTTCGACCTGACGCCGTACTATGGCAATGAAGAAGATTGCATCCACTGGCACCGCGTTGCCGAGCAGGCCTGCGCGCCGTTCGGCCCGGACGTCTATCCGCGCTACAAGGCCTGGTGCGACACCTATTTCCACATCAAGCACCGCCACGAACCACGGGGCATCGGCGGCCTGTTCTTCGATGACCTGAACGAGTGGGACTTCGACACCAGCTTCGCCTTCATGCGCGCCATCGGCGATGCATATATCGACGCTTACCTGCCGATCGTGCAGCGCCGCAAGAACGATGCGTTCACCGCCAAGCAGCGCGAGTTCCAGGAATTCCGTCGCGGCCGCTACGTCGAGTTCAACCTGGTTTACGACCGTGGCACCCTGTTCGGTCTGCAATCGGGCGGGCGCACCGAGTCGATCCTCATGTCGCT
Organism: Pseudomonas sp. GW822-FHT03F08; assembly: GCF_058801265.1. Lineage (NCBI taxonomy): Bacteria > Pseudomonadati > Pseudomonadota > Gammaproteobacteria > Pseudomonadales > Pseudomonadaceae > Pseudomonas > Pseudomonas sp. GW822-FHT03F08. The sequence goes on from NZ_JBXANC010000001.1 coordinate 704,300, forward strand.
GCCGCCGCAAGTGCGCTGGGCCTACGACTGGAAGGCCGAGCCGGGCAGCGAAGAAGCGCGCCTGACCGACTACTTCCTGCAAGATCGCGACTGGCTGGCCCAGGCCTGAGGATTTCTGATGGATCGTTACGTCGTTTTCGGTAACCCGATTGGCCACAGCAAGTCGCCGATGATTCACAAGCTGTTCGCCGAACAGACCGGGCAGAGCCTCGACTACAGCACCCTGCTGGCACCGCTCGACGACTTTTCCGGCTGTGCCACGGCGTTTTTCCAGGACGGTCGCGGCGCCAACGTGACCGTGCCGTTCAAGGAAGATGCCTATCGCCTGGCCAACAGCCTGACCGCTCGTGCCCAGCGCGCGGGTGCGGTGAACACCTTGAGCAAACTCGCCGACGGTAGCCTGCTCGGCGATAACACGGATGGTGCCGGGCTGGTGCGGGACCTGACGGTCAACGCCGGGTTCGGCCTCACCGGCAAACGCATTCTGCTGTTGGGTGCGGGCGGCGCGGTGCGCGGTGCGCTGGAGCCATTGCTGGCGGAGAAACCGGCCTCGGTGATCATCGCCAACCGCACGGTGGACAAGGCCGAGCTACTGGCCGAACTGTTCTGTGATCTGGGGCCGGTGTCGGCCAGCGGTTTCGACTGGTTGCGCGAGCCTGTGGACGTGATCATCAACGCCACCTCTGCCAGCCTCACCGGCGACGTGCCGCCGATTGCCGCGAGTCTGATCGAACCGGGCAAGACCCTGTGCTACGACATGATGTACGGCAAGGAACCGACCGCGTTCTGCCGCTGGGCCAGCGAGCACGGCGCGGGCGTGGTGATGGACGGGTTGGGCATGCTGGCCGAGCAGGCGGCGGAGGCGTTCTTCCTGTGGCGCGGAGTGCGTCCGGACACTGCGCCGGTTCTGGCGGAATTGCGTCGGCAGTTGGCGCTGTAAGGCACCTTCAGTCCTCGAAGCGGATCGGGCATTTCTCCGGCCCTTCGAGTTTGCGCAATTCCTCCACCACCTGCGGTCGCGCCTGACGCAAGGTCAGGCTGCGATCCTGGCGCAGCAGGCGCCGGGCCTCCTGATGCAGCATTTCCACACCTGAATAGTCGATGAAGTTGATCTGCTGCGCCTCGATCACCACCCGCGCGCCGTGCATCCGTTGCAGGCGCACTTGCAGGTAGTGGCTGGCGCCGAAAAAGATCGAGCCGCCGACCCGTAGCACATCGTCTTCGCCATCGCGCCAATGCTGCACTCTCGGCTGCGAAGTGCGCTTGAGGTAGAAAAACAGCGAGGCCAGCACACCGGCGTAAATCGCCGTCTGCAACTCCAGCAGCAAAGTGGCGACGCAGGTCAGGCCCATCACCACGAACTCTGCCCGGCTGACCCGCAACAGCGCACGAATGCCGCGATGATCCACCAGTCCCCAGGCGATCAACAGAATGCTGCCAGCCATGGCCGGAATCGGAATGTGCGCGATCAGCCCGGCACCGAAAATCGCGAACAACGCCACCCACAACGCCGAAAACACCCCGGCCAGCGGCGAACAGGCCCCGGCCTCATAGCTCAGCCCGGAACGGGTGAACGAGCCGGCGGACAACGAGCCCGAAAAGAACGCCCCGACAATGTTCGAAAGCCCCTGAGCGCGGACTTCCTGATTGGCATCGAGCAACTGTTGCGAGCGTGCGGCAATCGAGCGGGCAATCGACAGGCTGGTGACCAACCCGAGCATACCCACCGCCACGGCGCTGGGCAGCAGGCGCAGGACCAGGTCCATATCCAGCGGCAACCCGCTGAACGGCGGCAGACGCCCGACAAAAGCGCTGACCAACTGAACATGGCCGAACATCGCCGGCCACAGCCACACCACCAGGCTGCCGAGCACCAAGGTCATCAACAGCGTCGGCCAACGCGGCAGCCATTGTTTGAGCAGCGCACCGATCACCACTGTGGCGACACCGAGGGCCAGCGACGGTTTATCCACAGCCCCGAGATGACGCAGCAAATCCATCAGGCTGGCCAGCGCCGTCGCCTTGGCCGGCAGATCCAGCCCCAGCAGGTTCGGCAACTGGCCGATGGCAATCACCACCGCCGCCCCGAGGGTGAAGCCCAGCACCACCGAGTGCGAGACGAAATTCACCAGCGCGCCGAAGCGCAACAGGCCGAGCAACCACTGGAAAATCCCCGCGAGGAAGGTCAGCAGCAGAATCAGGGTGATGTAGTCCTGCGATGCCGGCACGGCCAGTGGGCTGACACTGGCAAACAGGACAATCGAAATCGCCGCCGTCGGCCCGCAGATCAGATGCCACGACGAGCCCCACAGGCAGGCGATCAGTACCGGGATGATCGCGGCATAGAGGCCGTATTCGGGTGGGAGACCGGCGATCAGGGCGTAGGCAATCGACTGGGGCAACGCGAGAATCGCGCCGCTGAGTCCGACGACCAGGTCCCGCCCGACGCTGGCGCGGGTCTGCCGGGGCAGCCAGGTCAGGAAGGGAAACAGTGAGCGGCGGCTGGGGAGGGCCATGGATCCTCTCGGGTGAAATTTGCGCATTGTACGCAGATCGTTCCCACGTCGAGACGTCGAACGCGCCTGGGTAGGAACGATCCGTGTGAGGGCTAGAGTTTCGCTTTGACGGCCGGCAACGCGTCTTTTCCATCCACGGTCTTCACCCCATTAAGCCACTTATCCAAAACCCCCGGATTCGCCTTGATCCACGCCTTCACCGCATCGGCATTGCTGACCTTCTTGTTCACCACCTCGGCCATGATGCTGTTCTCCATCTCCTGAGTGAACGAAAGATTGGTCAGCAATTTACCCACATTCGGACAGGCCTCGGCGTAGCCCTTGCGGGTCAGGGTGTAGACGCTACCTGTGTCGCCGAAGTATTTCTCGCCGCCCTTGAGGTAATGCATTTTCAGCTGCACGTTCATCGGGTGCGGGGTCCAGCCGAGGAAGGTGACGAATTTCTGCTTCTTCACCGCCCGCGAGACTTCAGCGAGCATGGCCTGCTCACTGGACTCGATCAGCTTCCACTGGCCGAGGTCGAAGTCGTTCTTCTTGATGATCTCTTGCAGTGAGATGTTCGCCGGCGCGCCGGAGCCGATGCCGTAGATTTTCTTCTCGAACTTGTCCGCGAATTTGTTCAGGTCGGAAAAGTTATGCACACCCGCATCCCACACGTAATCCGGTACGGCCAGGGTGAATTCGGTGCCGTCGAGGTTCTTCGCCAGTTGCGTGACGTCGCCGGTGGCCACGAACTTGTCGTAGAAGCCCTGCTGCGCCGGCATCCAGTTGCCGAGGAACACGTCGACCTGACCGTCCTTCAAGCCGCCAAAGGTGATCGGCACCGCGAGCGTGTCGACCTTGGCCTTGTAGCCCATGCCATCCAGCAGAAACCCGGTGATGGCGTTGGTCGCGGCGATGTCGCTCCAGCCGGGGTCGGCCATTTTCACCGTGTCGCAGCTCTCGGCGAACGCGGATGCGCTGCCCAGTGCCAGCAGGCTGACCGTCACGATTGTGGATAACTTGACCATGGACTTCCCCTTAACGTTATTGGTTTTGGCAGGGTTGTGGATAACGGGCTTTGCGCTCCAGGTCATCGAGGTCGATGTGGTTGCGCATGTACTGCTGACTGGCATCCACCAGCGGCTGGTGGTCCCAGCTCTTCAGCTTGCCGAGGGTCAGCGCCTCGGCGACGAAGCGCCGGCGCCGCTGGCTTTCGAGCACCTTGCGGTGGATCGCCGGGATGTCCCACTTGGCCCGCGCTTCGGCGAGAAAATCGTCGAACAGCTGGCGATGTTGCGGTGATTGGCTGAGTTCTTCCTGCTCACGTGGATCGTTATCCACATCGAAGAGTAGGCAAGGGTCGGTTTCGCTGTAGATAAATTTGAAGGCGCCACGCCGGATCATCATCAGCGGGCTGACGGTGCCTTCGGCCATGTATTCGCCGAATACTTCGTCATGACCGCCCTGTCCTTGCAGGTGCGACACCAGCGAGCGACCGTCCAGCGGCAGATTCGCTTCCAGGCTGCCACCCGCCAGTTCCACGAAGGTCGGCAACAGGTCGGCGGTGGACACGGCGGCGCCTACACGGCCTGCATTGAACTGACCGGGCGCACTTATCAACAGGGGCACCCGGGCGGCCATTTCGAACCAGTGCATTTTGTACCAGAGCCCGCGCTCGCCAAGCATGTCGCCATGGTCGCCGGAGAACACGATGATGGTGTCGTCCGTCAGCCCGCAATCTTCGAGGGTTTGCAGGAGTTTGCCGACGTTGGCGTCGATATAGCTGCACGCACCGAAATACGCCCGACGGGCATCGCGAATCTTATCCACAGGCAGCGGCTTGTCCCACAGGTCGTAAACCTTGAGCAATCGCTGGGAATGCGGGTCGAGTGAATGCTGATCCGGCGTTGTCGGAAGCGGAATATCCGCATCGTCGTACAAATCCCAGAACGCCTTGGGAATCGTGTACGGGTCGTGGGGGTGAGTCATCGACACGGTCAGGCAGAACGGCTGGTCGCCGTCCTCTCGAATGTGATCGAACAGGTACTGCTGAGCCTTGAACACCACCTCTTCGTCGAAGTCGAGCTGGTTGGTACGCACGCACGGCCCGGCCTGCAACACCGAAGACATGTTGTGATACCAGCTCGGCCGCACATCGGGCTCATCCCAGTTCACCGCCCAGCCGTAGTCGGCCGGATAGATGTCGCTGGTCAGGCGCTCTTCGTAGCCGTGCAGTTGATCCGGCCCACAGAAATGCATCTTGCCCGACAGCGCGGTGCGATAGCCGAGGCGGCGCAGGTAATGGGCGTAGGTTGGAATGTCGGCGGGGAAATCGGCGGCATTGTCGTAGGCGCCGATCTTGCTCGGCAACTGGCCACTGACCAAGGTGAAACGCGACGGCGCGCACAGCGGGCTGTTGCAGTACGCGGCATCGAACACCACGCCTTGTTCGGCAAGGCGGCTGAGGTTCGGCAGTTTGATCGGCGACGGGCCGTAGAACGGCAACATTGGCGCGGCCATTTGATCGGCCATGATGAAGAGAATGTTCTTGCGCTTCATGTGATCGCGGCATTCCATAGTGAATATTTATGCGACATTGCTGCGATCGAGCATGGATTCCCCGCAATATCCGGTAAAGCCCGCGCCGGACAATGACTAGGATAAGCACAGCTTATGTATGACGCCCTCGGTGATTTGTCGCTCGTCCTGCTGCGCGCCTTCGAGGCAGCAGCCCGTCATCGCAGTTTTACCGCGGCGGCGGTGGAGCTTGGGACCACCCAGCCGGCGATCAGTCAGCAGATCAAACGGCTGGAGGAACAGTTGGGGACGCGACTGTTCGACCGGATCTACCGAGGTATCGAACTGACGGAGGTCGGTTCGATCCTTTTCGAGCAAGTCACCCTCGGTTTGCAGAATATCGACGCAGGATTGAGCGCGATCAGCGCGCAACAGCAACATGAGGTGCTGCAGGTCGCCACCGATTTTGCCTTTGCCGCGTACTGGCTGATGCCGCGTCTGCATCGTTTTCACGAAGCCAATCCGCAGGTCGATGTCAGCCTGGTCACCAGCGAGCGCAATCACAATATGCTGCGCCCGGATATCGACGTTGCCGTGCTGTTCGGCGACGGTCGCTTCAAGCAGGGCGAAAGTCATTGGCTGTTCAGCGAAGAAGTGTTCCCGGTGTGCAGCCCGCAATTGCTCAAGGATCGCGCCCGGCCCTTGCCGGCCCAGGCCTTGCTGGAGTTTCCGCTGCTGCATCTGCGTGGCGAAAACAGCAGCAACTGGTTCGACTGGAGCGGCCTGTTCCGCGAACTCGGCATCAATACGCCGCCGGCGCCGGGGCAACTGCGTTTCGATAACTACACCTTGCTGATCCAGGCGGCGATTGGCGGTCAGGGTGTGGCCATCGGCTGGCGGCACCTTGTGGATAACTTGCTGGCGCAGGGTTTGTTGTGCCGGCCGATTGCCGAGACAACCCTCTCCCGCCTCGGTTATTACGTGGTGCTGCCGCAGCGCAAACGCCGAGGGGCGTTGATTCAACAGTTTGTCGATTGGTTGATGGCCGAGCAGGCCAGCAGCGCGCAGTCGCTGACGGGAATGGAGTTGCCTTCGATCGCCGTTTGATCAGGTGTCTGACGCCGCGACAAAACTCACGTGCACGCGCAGCAGCCGTTCAGCCATCAACGCACTGCCCAGGCTACTCATGGCACCATAGAGCACCACTTTCACCACTGGGGTTTCGGCATTTTTCATGGCTGAGGTCCCTTTGTTTTCCCTTGTAGGGCGTGTGACATACGAGGGTTCGAACCGATTCAGAGGGTTTGCGATGCAGACGATCAAGGGTTATCACGCCCACGTTTATTACGACGCCAGCACGATCGATCAGGCGCGGGCGCTGTGTGAGCAGGCGGCAGCGCTGTTTCCATTGAAGATGGGCCGCGTGCATGAACGCCCGGTCGGCCCGCATCCGGACTGGAGCTGCCAACTGGCCTTCGGCCCGGAGCTGATCGGCGACGTGCTGCCGTGGCTGGCGCTCAACCGCAAGGGGCTGGTGGTGTTCCTGCACCCGGACACCGGTGATGACTTGCTGGACCACACCGAGCACGCGATCTGGATGGGCGCGATGCGGCCGCTGGATCTGTCTATTTTTTAATCAGATGGTTTCTTCAGGCTCGCCAGGTAAATGCTCGTCCAGATGCAGCCACGGCAACTGGCTGTCGGTCCAGATGTGCCGCTCGGCGGCGGCTTGTTCCGGGTGATCCAGCGTGGCGACCGTCAGATCGATGCTCTCGGGGCTGAGCAACGTCACCAGCGCCAGTTGCGCGCCGCAGTTCGGGCAGAAGAACCGTGCGCAACTCGTCGAGGACTCGTAGCGCGAGGGTGTCCCGGCCAGCCACTGGAAGTTCGCCGCCGGCAGCGTGATCCAGGTGGTGACGATGCCACCGCTGACCCGCCGGCAAATCGAGCAATGACAGTGGGCGATGTCCTGCAGCGTTCCGCTGAACTGATAGCGGATATGTCCGCAATGGCAGCCGCCGCTGTGCAATTCACTCATCGTCTCGCCCTCCCGTTCCCGTGTTCATTGACTCTAGTCGTATCCGACGGCCGGTTGACCATTCGCCCAAAGCTTTCAGCGGCGAAAGGTAGCTGAAAGGTTCCCCGATTAGGATCGCCGCCACTACCGGCAACAGACCGGTTGGCCAACGTGTGTGATTGCTCGCACGTCAGGCCCAATTAACAACAACAATGGTGATTCTGATGTCCTCTGTTACCCGCCTCCTCGCTCCAACTCCGCCCGTACGTCTCGTGCTTCCCGTTCTGCGCTGATCTCGCCCGATCCGCTCACTTACCTAGCCGCGCTACGCCTGGAGTATTCCCATGCTGACTTTCCTTGGCTTCGCCATGGTCATCACGTTCATGTTCCTGATCATGACCAAGCGCCTGTCTGCGCTGATCGCTCTGATCATCATCCCGATCCTGTTCGCCCTGTTCGGTGGTTTCGCGCCGAAGATCGGCCCGATGATGCTCGAAGGTATTACCAAGCTTGCGCCGACCGGCGTGATGCTGATGTTCGCCATTCTGTATTTCGCCCTGATGATCGACTCCGGCCTGTTCGACCCGGCCGTGCGCAAGATCCTCAAACTGGTCAAGGGCGACCCGCTGAAAGTTTCGGTCGGCACCGCCGTACTGGCGCTCGTCGTTTCCCTCGATGGTGACGGCGCGACCACTTACATGATCTGCGTGGCCGCCATGCTGCCGCTCTACAGCCGCATCGGCATGAGCCCGCGGATCATGGCCGGTCTGATCATCCTCGCCGGCGGCGTGATGAACATGACCCCCTGGGGCGGCCCGACCGCCCGTGCCGCCAGTGCGCTGCACGTGGACCCGTCGGACATCTTCGTGCCGATGATCCCGGCGATGGCGGCCGGTGTGGTGGCGATCCTGATCATTGCTTACTTCTACGGCAAACGTGAACGTGCGCGTCTGGGTGAACTGCACCTGATCGGCGACGAAATCGATCACAGCGAAATCAGCGTGTCGCAATTCCCGGATGCCCGTCGTCCGAAGCTGATCTGGTTCAACGGCCTGCTGACCCTGGCGCTGATGTGCACTCTGATCGCCGGCCTGCTGCCGCTGCCGGTGCTGTTCATGGTGGCGTTCAGTATTGCAATGATCGTCAACTACCCTTGCCTGCAACAGCAGAAAGACCGCGTCGCGGCTCACGCCGGCAGCGTGCTGTCGGTGGTCAGTCTGATCTTCGCGGCGGGCATCTTCACCGGTATCCTGTCGGGCACCGGCATGGTCGATGCCATGTCGAAAAGCCTGCTGGCGGTGATCCCTGATTTCCTCGGCCCGTACCTGGCGGTGATCACGGCGCTGGTGAGCATGCCGTTCACGTTCTTCATGTCGAACGACGCGTTCTACTACGGCGTGTTGCCGGTGTTGTCCGAAGCGGCCAGCCATTACGGCATCACTGCGGTGGAAATGGCCCGTGCCTCGATTGTCGGCCAGCCGGTTCACCTGCTGAGCCCACTGGTGCCGTCGACGTATCTGCTGGTCGCACTGGCCGGGATCGAGTTCGGCGATCACCAACGTTTCACCCTGAAGTGGGCAGTGCTGGTTTGCCTGTGCATACTGGTCGCAGCCTTGCTGTTGGGGACTTTCCCGCTGTTCAGCACTTTGTAACGGCATCAACTCAACCAAACGCCAGCTGTCTGCTGGCGTCTTGGTTTAACACACGCTCAAAGGAATACACATGGAATGGCTGACCAACCCTGAGATCTGGGTTGCCTTCTTTACCCTGACCGCCCTGGAAATCGTTCTGGGCATCGATAACATCATCATGATTTCGATCCTGGTCAGCCGCATGCCCAAACACATGCAGCAGCGCACCCGGATCTTCGGTCTTGGCCTGGCCATGATCACGCGGATCCTGTTGCTGCTGTCGATCACCTGGGTCATGCGCCTGACCGCCGACCTGTTTGTGGTGTTCGGCCAGGGCATTTCCGGACGTGACCTGATCCTGTTCTTCGGTGGCCTGTTCCTGCTGTGGAAAAGCTCCCAGGAGATGTACCACGCGCTGGAAGGTGAAGACGAAAGCGACGACACGCCTGGCGGCAAGGGCGGCAACTTCCTCTACACCATCATCCAGATTGCGATCATCGACATCGTGTTCTCGCTGGACTCGGTGATCACTGCTGTCGGCATGGTGTCCCATGTGCCGGTCATGGTCGCGGCAATCATCGTGGCGGTGCTGGTGATGATGCTGGCCTCGGGCAAGATCAGCGAGTTCATCGACAAGCACCCGTCGCTGAAAATGCTCGCGCTGTCGTTCCTGCTGGTGGTCGGCACCGTGCTGATCGCCGAAGCGTTCGACGTGCATGTACCGAAGGGCTACGTCTACTTCGCCATGGCGTTCTCGCTGGCGGTCGAAGCGATCAACATCAAGCTGCGCGGCGCGATGGCCAAGAAGAAACAACAGCAGGATCCGGTGAAACTGCGCAAGGATATCCCGGGTCAGTAACCCGAACGCTGCGCAAAAGATCAAAGGGCCTTCGGGCCCTTTTTTCATGGCCGCATGAAGCTGTTTTCATGACGCTTTTGTTTCAATCCGCACTTTAGCTGTGCAATGCTGGCGCCCGGACCGTTAGCCAACTACAGCTTAAGAACAACACGTAGAAACCGCGCGGTATCGTCAACTTGCCCCTTTGGGGCGCTGCAACTACAGGGGGTCTGCATGCTCACCCTGCTCAATTTGCTTTCTGCCGTGGCCCTGCTGATCTGGGGCACGCACATCGTTCGAACCGGCATCCTGCGGGTGTACGGCACCAATCTGCGCCATGTGATCGGCCAGAACATGTCCAGGCGCTGGCTGGCCTTCATCGCCGGTATCCTTGTGACCGCGATGGTGCAGAGCAGTAACGCCACCGCCATGCTCGTGACCTCCTTCGTCGGCCAGGGCCTGATGGCGTTGACCCCGGCCCTGGTGACCATGCTCGGGGCCGACGTCGGTACAGCGCTGATGGCGCGGGTGTTGACGTTCGATCTGTCGTGGCTGTCGCCGCTGCTGATTTTCCTCGGGGTGATTTTCTTTCTGTCGCGCAAGCAGACGCGGCTCGGGCAGATGGGCCGCGTGGCCATCGGGCTGGGGCTGATCATTCTGGCGCTGCAATTGATCGTCGAGGCCGCCGGGCCGATCACGCACGCAAAAGGCGTGAAGGTGATCTTCGCTTCGCTGACCGGCGACATCTTGCTCGACGCCCTGGTCGGCGCGTTGTTCGCGATGATTTCCTACTCAAGCCTCGCCGCCGTGCTGCTGACCGCGACGCTGGCCGGCGCCAATGTGATCAGCCTGCCGGTGGCGATCGGTCTGGTGATCGGCGCCAACATCGGCAGCGGCGTGCTGGCGTTCATGAGCACCAGCATGCAGAACGCCGCCGGCCGGCAAGTGGCGCTGGGCAGTCTGTTGTACAAGCTGATCGGCCTGTTGCTGATCATTCCGGTGCTCGACCCGCTGGTGCACTGGATCGACAGCCTGGATTTCAGTCCGCAGGAAATGGTCATCGGCTTCCACCTGCTCTACAACACCGTGCGCTGCCTGATCCTGGTGCCAACCGTCGCGCCCATGGCGCGGCTGTGCGCCTGGCTGTTGCCGGAGCGCCCGGAGGTCAACGGCACCGCCAAGCCGCGTCATCTCGACCCGACAGCGCTGGTCACGCCGAGCCTGGCGCTGGCCAACGCCGCCCGGGAAACCCTGCGCATGGGTGATCTGATCGACAACATGCTCGACGCGACCCTCGATGTACTGCGCGGCAAACAGACCGCCGTCACCATGGAAATGCGCAAGCTGACCGATGACGTCGAAGCGCTGTACAGCGCGATCAAGCTGTATCTGGCGCAAATGCCCCGTGAAGATCTTGGCGAGCAGGACAGTCGGCGCTGGGCGGAAATCATCGAGCTGGCGATCAACCTCAAACTTGCCAGCGACCTGATCGAACGCATGTTGCGCAAGGTGCAGCAGCAGAAGACCTCCCAGCGCCGCTCGTTTTCCGAGGACGGGCTGGAGGAGTTGGCGGGCTTGCACCAGCAGTTGATCTCCAATCTGCGGCTGGGGCTGTCGGTGTTCCTCAGCGGTGACAAGGAAAGCGCCCGCCAGTTGCTGCGCGAGAAACGCCGCTTTCGCGCGCAGGAGCGGCGTCTGGCCCATGCGCATGTCAGCCGTTTGCAACGCAAGATCGTGCAAAGTATCGAGACCAGTTCGCTGCACCTGGAGTTGATTGCCGACATGAAACGCTTGAACTCGCTGTTCTGCAGCAGCGCCTACGTGGTGCTGGAAACCGCCGATACCGGAGCGCTCGAGACCGACGATATGGCGGACATCACGCATTCGCCTTGAACGTCTGGGGCTGTGGTCAGTCAGTAACTCAAGGTTCAGCCTCACGGCCGGACTGACAACACGGATCTCCGATTCAGCTGTATGGAAGCTCGTTATGCGTTGCCTGTTGTTCGCTTGTCTGTTGCTCGGTTCCCTGCCCGCCCTCGCCCTGGATCGCTTTCAGGTCGAAGGCTATGCCCTGCCCAACGGCCTGCAATTGCTGCTCAAGCCCGGCACCGAACGCGGGCATGTGGCGATCAGGCTGGTGGTGGGCGTCGGTCTCGATGACTTCGACTGCAATGAGAAAGAACTGCCGCACCTGCTCGAACACCTGTTGTTCAGCGGCATCGACGCCACTGGCGAAGGTGGCCTCGAAGAGCGCATGCAGGCCCTCGGCGGCGACTGGAACGCCTTTACCAGCAACGCCGACACCACGTTCGTGATCGAAGCCCCGGCGAAAAACCAGCGCAAGGTCCTCGATCTGCTGCTGGATCTGCTGACCCAGACCCGCTTCGACGACAACGCGATCAACGCCGCCAAACGTGTGGTCGAGCGCGAGGACGGCGGGCATTACACCCGCCTGCAACGCTTTCTCGACCGCCAGGACCTGGGCCACACCGCGAGCAATCAACTGGCGGTCGAGCTGGGCCTGAAATGTCCGCAACGGGCCGAGGTCGACGGTCTGACCCGCGCGCAACTGGAGAAGGTGCGCAAGGCCTGGTACGCACCGAACAACATGACCCTGATCGTCGTCGGCGATCTCGACAAGCTGCTGCCGGCCTATCTGGAGCGGGCGTGGGGCGCGCTGGAAGCGGTCGACCCGAGCGAACACCGACCCTTGCCCGACATCCGCGCCAGCGCCGCCCATGAACGCACGATCACTCGCGGTTTCATCGGCAACAGCGCCAAGCTGCACTGGCTGGTGCCGGAGCCGGTGCTGGACGATCAGTACGACCAGACATTCGACCTGCTCAAGGAATATCTGGAGTGGGCGCTGTACCGCCAGTTGCGCCTGAACCATGGTCTGTCCTACGGGCCGTGGGCCGAGCGTGAGGTGTTCGGTGGCGTCGGTTTCATGAGCCTCAACGCCGATCTGGACCGCAGTGATATCGCTGAAGCCGAGCAAGTGCTGGAAGATCTCAAGGCCGACCTGCTGAAAAACGGCCTCGACGCCGACACCTTCAATCGCCTCAAACAGGCGGCTATCGCCCATCAGGCCTGGGCCGTGCAGGGCAACAGCGCCATGGCCGACTATTACTGGAGCGCCCTGGGCGACTACGAGGACGGCCGTTTCGCCGACCCGGCCCTGGAACTGCAAGGCGTGACGCTGGAAGCGGCGAACAAGGCCATGCGCGAATTGCTGCTGCAGCCGGGATACCTGCGGATCGAGAAGCCCTTGCTCAGTGATGACGAGGTGCTGTGGCTGATTGCGGGCGGGCTGGGTGTACTGCTGCTGATTCTGTTCGGCTGGCGACTGCATCGTCGTCCCCCGGCCAAGCCGTGATCCCGTGGGTTTTTACTGATCGGCAGCCTCGCCACGGGGCCCGGCGGGCGGTACTCTGTCGAGGTTTTTTTCCTCGACTGTCGTGAACCGCCCAAATGCTCAAATTGACCCTCCTGATCCAGCGCATCCTCGAACTGATGAAGCGCTACCCCGGGGTCATTGCGCTCGGTGGTTTCATCTCCGGGGTCGGCAGTTTCATTCTGGTCGACCGGCAACAGGGGCTGGCGAGCTGGATCACCACGATCATGCTGCTGAGCTGGATCTGGCTGATGCTGGAAAACAGCCTGACCGAGCTGTTCACGCGGGTCTTCAAACGGGAAATCCCTCAGCCGCTGCTGCGTTACGCGACGCAGATGATCCACCAGGAAAGCCTGTTTTTCGTCCTGCCGTTCTTCTTCATCACCACCACCTGGAACAGCGGCCAACTGGTGTTCACCGGTCTGCTGTGCATCGCCGCGCTGATCTCGATCGTCGATCCGCTCTACTACAAATGGCTGGCGCCGCGGCGCTGGGCGTTCCTCGCGCTGCACACCCTGACCCTGTTCGCCGCCCTGCTCACCGCCTTGCCGGTGATCATGCACCTGACCACGTCGCAGAGCTTCAAATGGGCGCTGGGGACGGCCGTGGTGCTGTCGTTTCCGAGTCTGGCGTCGATCTTTCCGATCCGCACCGTACGCAATGCGCTGGCGATCCTCAGCATCACCATCGGTATCGGCGGCGTAGGCTGGGTCCTGCGTTCGTGGGTGCCGCCAGCGACACTGTGGATGACTGACGTGGCGATCAGCACCCAGTTGCAGGATCGCACCCCCGGCGCCAGCCTCGAACAAGTCAGCGCCGAGCAGATCCGTGGCGGTGGGCTCTACGCCTACACCGCGATCAACGCACCGCGCGGGCTTGATGAGCGGATTTACCACGTCTGGCAGTTCAACGGCAAAGAGGTCGACCGGATCGCCCTCGACATCCACGGCGGGCGCAAGGAAGGCTACCGGGCGTGGACCCACAAGCAGGTTTTCCCCGGCAACCCGGTCGGTGACTGGCAGGTGCGGGTGCTGACCGAAGACGGCCAGGTGATCGGCGTTCTGCGTTTCGAAGTCACGGACAGCACACCGACCAAAGAAAAGTAATCCGGTTCGTGCTATTACGTAGGTTCGCGAATTTAGCCGAACAAGCACGGAGCTTATGACCAGCAGCTCGATGACCGGTAATGCCCGACTGGACACCTCGATCACCCCTGCCCGCCTGCGGGTCACCGGGGACTGGACGCTTGCTCATTACGCCGAGCTCAAGCACCTGAGCGAAACGCTCCGCGGTCAGTACGACGCCAGCACTCCCATCGACCTCAACGGCCTCGGCGCCCTCGACACCGCCGGCGCGTCGCTGCTGGTGGAACTGCTCGGCTCCGAGCGGCTGGGCAAATCCGCCGAACACCCCGATTGCACGATTTCCACTGCCGACCGCGCGTTGCTGCAAACCGTGTATCGCTCGCTGACCGACTTCTGCGTGCCGATCAAGGAGCCGGAAATCAGCGTCAGCGTGCAATTGCTGACGCGCATCGGCCGGGCTGTCGATACGGTCTGGCAAGACACCCTGCAATTGCTCGGCTTCGTCGGCCTGATCCTCGAAACCATCGCCCGCAGCCTGTTCCGGCCCAAGCGCTGGCGGATCACGCCGATGATCGCGCACATCGAACAGACCGGCCTCGACGCCGCGCCCATCGTGGCGCTGCTGACCTTTCTGGTCGGCGCCGTGGTGGCGTTCCTTGGGGCGACGGTGCTGGCCAGTTTCGGCGCCAGCGTGTTTACCGTGGATCTGGTGGGTTTCGCCTTCCTGCGCGAATTCGGCGTTTTGCTTACGGCGATCCTGATGGCCGGCCGCACCGCCAGTGCCTTTACCGCACAGATCGGCTCGATGAAGGCCAACGAGGAGATCGACGCCATTCGCACCCTCGGCCTCGACCCCATGGAGCTGCTGGTAGTGCCGCGCGTGCTGGCCTTGCTGGTGGCGCTGCCGATGCTGACCTTTCTGGCGATGATCTGCGGGATCATCGGTGGCGCCGTGGTCTGTGCGGTGTCGCTGGATATCTCGCCGGCGATGTTCCTGTCGCTGCTGCAAAGCGACATAGGGATTCAACATTTCCTGGTTGGCCTGGTCAAAGCTCCGATCTTCGCGTTCCTGATTGCCGCCATCGGTTGTCTGGAAGGCTTCAAGGTCAGCGGCAGCGCCGAATCGGTCGGCGCCCACACCACCTCCAGCGTGGTGCAATCGATCTTTGTGGTGATCGTGCTCGATGCGGTCGCCGCGCTGTTCTTCATGGAGATGGGCTGGTGAGTCGTTTACCCCGCATGCCGTCCGAGGCGGTGATCGAAGTCCGTGGCCTGTGCAATCGCTTCGGCAGCCAGAGCGTGCACGAGAACCTCGACCTGGACTTGTACAAAGGCGAGATCCTGGCCGTGGTTGGCGGTTCCGGCAGCGGCAAGTCGGTGCTGCTGCGCAGCATCGTCGGCTTGCGCCGGCCCAGCGAAGGCATGGTCAAGGTGTTCGGCCAGAACCTGCCGAGCCTGTCGGAACATGAGCGTTCGCTGATCGAGCGGCGTTTTGGCGTGCTGTTCCAGAAAGGCGCGCTGTTCTCCTCGCTGACGGTCACCGAGAACGTCGCCCTGCCCCTGATCGAACATGCCGGCCTGAGCCGCGAAGACGCCGAGCATCTGGCGGCGGTGAAACTGGCGCTGGCCGGGTTGCCGCTGTCGGCGGCGGATAAATACCCGTCGTCGCTGTCCGGCGGCATGATTAAACGGGCGGCGCTGGCCCGGGCGCTGGCGCTGGACCCGGACATCCTGTTTCTCGACGAACCCACCGCCGGCCTCGATCCGATTGGCGCGGCGCAGTTCGACCAATTGATCCTGACCCTGCGCGATGCGCTGGGCTTGAGCGTGTTTCTGGTGACCCACGACCTCGACACGCTCTACACCATCACCGACCGGGTGGCGGTGCTGGCGCAGAAGAAAGTGCTGGTGGCGGGACCCATCGACGTGGTCTCGGAAACCGACGACGCGTGGATTCACGAATATTTCCACGGCCCTCGCGGCCGCTCGGCGCTGGACGCCGCCAAACTGCTCAACGAGGTCTGACATGGAAACCCGAGCCCATCATGTGTTGATCGGCCTGTTCACGGTGATTGTGGTGGCCGGTGCCCTGCTCTTCGGTCTGTGGCTGGCCAAGTCCAGCGTCGATACCGAGTTCAAGGATTACGAAATCGTCTTCAACGAGGCAGTCAGCGGCCTGTCCCGGGGCAGCCCGGTGCAGTACAGCGGGATCAAGGTCGGCGATGTGGTCAGTCTGCGGCTCGATCCGCAGGACCCGCGCCGGGTGCTGGCGCGGATTCGCCTCGGTGGCGACACGCCGGTCAAGGAAGACACCCTCGCCAAACTGGCGCTGGCCGGGATCACCGGCACGTCGATCATCCAGCTCAGCGGCGGCACGCCAGAGAGCCCGAAACTGCGCGGCAAGGACGGCAACCTGCCGACCATCGTCGCCTCGCCCTCGCCTATCTCGCGGCTGCTCAATGACAGCAATGACCTGATGAGCGGGGTCAGTACGCTGCTGAGCAACGCCAATCAGATGTTCTCCGCCGACAACATCGAGCGCGTGAGCAAAACCCTTGAGCACTTGGAACAGACCACCGGTTCGATCAACGATCAGCGCGGCGATCTGCGCCAGGCCATGCAGCAACTGGCAACCGTCGGCAAGCAGGCCGGCAGCATGCTCGAGCAGACATCCGCGCTGATGCGCAACGCCAACGGCCTGCTCAACGATCAGGGCAAACAGGCTCTGGGCAGCGCCGAGCAGGCGATGAAGTCGCTGGAACAGAGCAGCGCCACCATCAACGGCTTGCTGAGCAAGAATCAGAACTCCCTCGACAGCGGCATGCAGGGCCTCAACGGCCTGGCGCCGGCGGTGCGCGAACTGCGTGAAACCCTGTCCTCGCTGCGGGCCATTTCCCAACGTCTGGAGGCCAACCCCAGCGGTTACCTGCTGGGCAGTGACAAGAACAAGGAGTTCACGCCATGAAGCTGACTCGCCTCGCCCTCCTCATCGCCAGCCTTTCGCTGATCAGCGCGTGCTCGATCCTGCCCAAGTCCGAACCGCTGGACGTCTACCGTTTGCCGGCCGCACAGGCGCCCGCCTCGGCCAGTTCGGCGGCGACTCAGCACTGGTCGCTGCGTCTGAACAAATTGCAGGCCAGCGAAGCGCTCAATCGGCCGAGCATCGCAGTGATTCCCCAGGGGGACGTGATCAGCAGCTACAAGGCCTCGCGCTGGAGCGATCCGGCACCGGTGCTGGTGCGCAATCGGCTGCTCGATGGTTTCCAGCGTGACGGTCGGGTGTCGCTGTTGAGTACCGATGACAGCAACTTCCAGGCGGACCTGGAACTGGGCGGCAGCCTGCAGGCGTTTCAGACCGAGTATCAAGGCTCGCAGGCCAGCGTCGTGGTGCGGGTGGATGCGTTGCTGGTGCGCGGTTATGACCAGCGCATCCTCGCCAGCCGCCGCTTCGAAGAGCGCCAGCCGCTGAATGATGTGAAAGTCCCGGCGGTGGTGGCCGGATTCGGTCAGGCCAGTGATCGGCTGACGGCGAAGGTGGTGGCGTGGGCGGTGGAACAAGGCCAGAAGGTCGTGCCGACCGCCCGGCCTTGAGGATTAGCCGAAGAACCAGTAGCAGACGCCGATAGCGCCGAGCACACCGGCCAGCTCGGCCAGCAGCGCGCAACCGACGGCATGCCGGGCGCGCTGAATGCCCACCGCGCCGAAGTACACCGCCAGCACGTAGAAGGTGGTCTCGGTGCTGCCCTGGATTGTCGCGGCCACCAGCGCCGGGAAGCTGTCCACGCCCGAGGTCTTCATCGTTTCGATCAGCATCGCCCGGGCGGCGCTGCCGGAGAACGGTTTGACCATCGCGGTCGGCAGCGCATCGACGAACCGTGTGTCCCACCCTGCCCACTCCACCAGATGGCGAATGCCGTCGAGGCCGAAGTCCAGAGCGCCTGACGCGCGTAATACGCCGATCGCACAAAGCATCGCCACCAGATACGGCAGCAGGTTCTTCGCGACGTCGAAACCTTCCTTCGCACCTTCGACGAACGCTTCGTAAACCTTCACCTTGCGCAATGCGCCGATCACCAGGAACAGCATGATCAGACCGAACAGCGTCAAGTTGCCGAGGATCGACGACAGGCCCGCCAGCGCGGTGGCCGACATCGTCGCCAGCAACGCCATGAAGCCGCCGAGGATCAGCGCGCCGGGAATCAGGTAAGCCAGCACCACCGGGTCCCAGACCCGCAGGCGCTGCATGAACGCCACCGACAGGAAACCGACGATGGTCGAGCAACTGGTGGCCAGCAGGATCGGCAGGAACACCAGCGTCGGGTCCGGCGCGCCTTGCTGGGCGCGGTACATGAAGATCGTCACCGGCAGCAGGGTCAGGGACGAAGCGTTGAGCACCAGGAACAAGATCTGCGCGTTGCTGGCGATGGTCGAGCTGGGATTGAGCTCCTGCAGCGCCTTCATGGCCTTGAGGCCGATCGGCGTGGCGGCGTTGTCCAGGCCCAGGCCGTTGGCGGCAAAGTTCAGGGTGATCAGGCCGATGGCCGGATGCCCCGCCGGTACTTCCGGCATCAGTCGCAGGAACAGCGGGCCCAGGGCTTTGGCCAGCCACTCGACGATCCCGGCCTTCTCGGCGATGCGCAGGAAGCCCAGCCACAGGGTCAGGGTGCCGAACAGCAGCACCATGACCTCGACCGACAGCTTGGCCATGGCAAAAATGCTTTCCACCATCGCCGCGAAGATCCCGGCGTTGCCGCCGATCAGCCATTGCCCCAGCGCCGAAACGGCTGCCACGATGAAGAAGCCAAGCCACAGGCCATTAAGCATCAGTCAAATCCCCCGGAAGATGCGGCGAATGATAGCGGGGTCGCCAGAAACGACAAACCCCGGATTTCTCCGGGGTTTGTCAGGGTGCCTTGCGAGCGGGGATCAGTTCTTGGAAACGTCACCGGCCGGCAGTTTTTCCTTGCTGCGCCAGTGCGGCAGCGAGTTCCAGTAGCGCTGGCCCTTGGCGTCGTCGTACATGCCTTCCCAACGGGCGATAACCAGTACGGCGAGAGCGTTGCCGATCACGTTCAGGGCGGTACGCGCCATGTCCATCACTCGGTCGACACCGGCGATGAAGGCCAGGCCTTCCAGCGGAATACCCACGCTGCCCAGAGTGGCCAGCAGTACCACGAAGGACACGCCCGGCACGCCGGCGATACCTTTGGAGGTGACCATCAGGGTCAGGACCAGCAGCAGTTGCTGGCTGATCGACAGGTCGATGCCGTACAGCTGAGCGATGAAGATCGCCGCGATGGACTGGTACAGGGTCGAACCGTCGAGGTTGAACGAGTAACCGGTCGGCACCACGAAGCTGCAGATGGCTTTCGGTGCGCCGTAGGCTTCCATCTTCTCGATCACGCGTGGCAGCACGGTTTCCGAGGAAGCGGTGGAGTAAGCCAGGACTAGCTCATCCTTGAAGATGCGCATCAGCTTGATCACCGAGAAACCGAACATCTTGGCGATCAGGCCCAGAATCACGAAGGCGAAGAAGGCGATGGCGACGTAAACCAGGATCACCAGTTTGGCCAGCGGCAGCAGCGAAGCAAAACCGAAGTTGGCCACGGTCACCGCGATCAGAGCGAACACACCAATTGGCGCGTAGTTCATGATCATGTGGGTGACTTTGAACATGCTTTCCGAGACGCCCTGGAACATCTTCACCAGCGGCTCGCGCAGGTCCGACTGCAGGCTCGACAGACCGAGACCGAACAGCACGGAGAAGAAGATGATCGGCAGCATTTCGCCGCGGGCCATGGCCGCGAAGATGTTCGACGGGATCAGGTTGAGGATGGTCTCGATGAACGCGTGTTCATGCTGTACTTCGGCGGCGGTCGCCTGGTACTTGGAGATGTCCACGGTGCCCAGGGTGCTCATGTCGATGCCGGCACCCGGATGGAACAGGTTGGCCAGCAGCAGGCCGACGACGATGGCGATGGTGGTGACGATTTCGAAGTAGATGATGGTCTTCAGGCCGATGCGCCCGAGCTTCTTGGCGTCGCCCACGCCGGCGATGCCGACGATCAGGGAAGAGATGACGATCGGGATCACGATCATCTTGATCAGACGGATAAAGATATCGCCTGCCGGTTGCAGGACGTTGCTGATCCACCAGGCCTTCTCGGCACTGAAATGGTTGAGCAACGCACCGATTGCAATCCCCAATACCAGACCGATGAGGATCTGCCAGGCGAGGCTAAGCTTTGCCTTCTTCATTATCTTTACCCTTACTTGCGTTTGACTCAGGCACATGCAGGAACTGGAACGCTCTTTAGCGGAAAAGTTTGTGCATCTGCCTCCGTATAAGGTGCCCCGGGCCGCGTGTTTACGGCTCTCCGGCAGGCGAAAAAAGGCGCAACTATTCCGATGCAAGGTTGCGCCGTCTAATGCCGTAAACGCCTACCCTATGCCGAATCGGCATGAGCTTTTTTAAATGAAACTGGCGTCCCAACCGGTTCGAATACGACATTTCAGCAGGCATAAGTGCCGTGAACCGGCCATTACAGCGTAGGTTGGTTATTTTTTGAACGAGTGATTTCGACGAAAAATTTAGGAAAAAGCCTACGTTTGGAAACTAAAAGTCCGACTGGCTCAATCGACTCTTTCTCGATATACGGTCGCGACGAAACACCGCGAAACGCTTTTCGCGCGCAGTGTGAGCGATAAAAAGATGAGCAGAACGCTCTGGATCAATGTTTTGTCACTTTGAAAGCTCAGCGCAAGTCCGTCGAACCACCCCGGGTTGGCGAACTTGCGTCGCAGCTTTTACCCTGACCCGGCCCTCATCGCAGGCACTCCCTGTACCCGTAGGTCACTCCGACCCTGCAACAGTCAGAACGTCCCGGCCCCCTGGTCATGCGCCGGCCTTCCTCGGGCGGGCGCAATGGAAGGCAGCGCGTTGCTGCCCTCATGTTCAATACCAGTTCGGATCTTTTTTCAGCGTTTCCATCAACAGATCCTGCATGCCCTGATCGGGTTTGCCGAGGAAGCGGTAGGTCGCATGTCGCGTTGGCGACTTGTCGGCCGGCAGTCCTTCGGGCACATCGACCAGCATGGCGTAAGCGTGTTTCTTGTCGAAGCTGAACGCGACGATCAAGCGGTGGTTGAGGCACTTGTCCTGGGATTCGCAGAGCGGCCCGACCAGGTACTTGTCGCCGTCTTCAGTGACGGCATTCATCTGTTGGTCCGGCGTACCGGAAAGGTTCATCACCCACTCCGGCAGGCGTTCTTCCTTCTTCACCACGCCTTCCCAGGTTTCCCTGTAGTGCGGGTCGGAACTCAACAACTCGTTGACCCGTGCCTGGCCATCATTGGCCGCCATCGCCATGGCACTGCCGCCCAGGAGCAGGGCGGCTGCCAGTGTCTTTAAAGCACTCATGGTCAACCTCGGCCGCGACGGCCAAAGAAGAACGAGGCGATGAACATCACCAGGAATACGACAAAGAGAATCTTGGCGATACCCGTGGCGGTGCCCGCGATACCACCGAAGCCCAGTACTGCAGCGATGATGGCAATGATCAGGAATGTGATTGCCCAGCTCAACATGGTGATTCTCCTTGTTTCTATTTAGGGGTGTTGCCGGTCTCGGCGCGGGGGCGCCCAGATTCGTTGATCAGAAAACCCAGCGTTCTTCGCGTGGCATGTCGCCCAGGGGTTGTGGCTGGTCGACATCCATCATCCGCATCGCGCCGTTATCCGCCTGGCTGCTGCTGACGGCGCTGAAGTGCGTTTGTGTCGCGTGCTGCATCGAAATCAATGGCTCAGCTTGCTGACTCTGTTCCCAGCGCAGGTATTGCTGGCAGGCGATCAGGGTGATCAACAGCGCAAGTGCGCCAAACAGGCCCTGCTGTAGATGCAGGGGCGAGATACGCATTTGGGCGGCACGTTGGCGAGTCATCCTGGGTTCCTCACTCTTATTCGGTTAGGGCAGTGCATATCTGCCCGGGCTGAGAGAGGTATTGCAGCCTGCATGCCAGCTTTTTTGTTTGAAAAAAATCAATAAAATCAAATAGTTAAAGATGCGTAGAAAAATCCTGACGACGCATCCTGCACGATGGCTCCGCCACGGTCGTGCGTAATGCACGATTGTTTGGTAGGAGAAATCATTCTTTTTGAATTGAGAGCAGGGTGCGGATGTCAGAAAAGGACGCAGGCAAATGCATGAAAAACGCTGATTGCTTAAAAATTCAACAAATTCAGTGGATTAGCTGTGATGGCAGGAGAGAGCTACCCTGCTATGACTGGAATCGATCAGAATCAACCATGCAACTTGCCCGATTTTTCTGGGACTAAACCAAGACATTCACTTATGGAGCGTAGGAAAAATGGAATCAGCCACTGAGCACCAAGGCCGCATTCTGCTGGTGGACGATGAATCCGCCATCCTGCGAACCTTCCGTTATTGCCTCGAAGACGAAGGTTATACCGTCGCCACCGCCAACAGCGCGGCCCAGGCTGACGCGCTGTTGCAGCGTCAGGTGTTCGATCTGTGCTTCCTCGATCTGCGTCTGGGCGAAGACAACGGCCTCGACGTGCTGGCGCAGATGCGCATTCAGGCGCCGTGGATGCGGGTGGTGATCGTCACCGCTCATTCGGCCGTCGACACGGCGGTGGACGCGATTCAGGCGGGCGCGGCCGACTATCTGGTCAAGCCGTGCAGCCCTGACCAATTGCGTCTGGCCACTGCCAAGCAGCTCGAAGTACGTCAGCTCTCGGCGCGTCTGGAAGCCCTCGAAGGCGAGATCCGCAAACCCAGGGACGGTCTCGATTCCCACAGCCCGGCAATGAAAGTCGTACTGGAAACCGCACGGCAAGTGGCGAGCACCGACGCCAATATCCTGATCCTCGGCGAGTCCGGCACCGGTAAAGGTGAACTGGCCCGGGCGATTCACGGCTGGAGCAAGCGCGAGAAGAAGTCCTGCGTCACCATCAATTGCCCGTCGCTGACCGCCGAACTGATGGAAAGCGAGCTGTTCGGTCACAGTCGCGGCGCGTTCACCGGGGCCAGTGAAAGTACGTTGGGCCGGGTCAACCAGGCAGACGGCGGAACACTGTTTCTCGACGAGATCGGCGATTTTCCACTGACCTTGCAGCCAAAGTTGCTGCGATTCATCCAGGACAAGGAATACGAGCGGGTAGGGGATCCGGTCACTCGGCGCGCCGATGTGCGCATCCTTGCGGCCACCAACCTCAATCTTGAGGACATGGTGCGCGACGGACGTTTCCGTGAAGACCTGCTTTATCGTCTGAACGTCATCACCCTGCATCTGCCGCCGCTGCGCGAACGCGCTGAAGACATTCTGACTCTGGCTGACCGATTCCTTGCTCGCTTCGTGAAGGAATACGCGCGGCCGGCCCGGGGTTTCAGTGACGAGGCGCGGGAAGCGCTGCTGGGTTACCGCTGGCCCGGCAACATTCGCGAGCTGCGCAACGTGGTCGAGCGGGCGAGCATCATCTGCCCGCAGGAGCGCGTGGAAATCAGCCACCTCGGCATGGCCGAGCAACCGGCCAACAATGCGCCCCGGGTCGGCGCGGCCCTGAGCCTCGACGAATTGGAGAAGGCTCACATCGGCGCGGTACTGGCGACCGCCGGCACCCTCGACCAGGCGGCCAAGACCCTGGGGATCGACGCCTCGACCCTGTATCGCAAGCGCAAGCAGTACAACTTGTGAGCGTGCGCCGATGAAACTGGCGATGAAGTTGCGGACCCGCTTGTTCCTGAGCATTTCCGCGCTGATCACCGTGGCCTTGCTCGGGCTGATGCTCGGGCTGGTCAGCGTGATGCAAATGGCCGGAACTCAGGAGGCGTTGATCCGCAACAACTTCGTCACCCTCGATCTGGGGCTCAAGCTGCGCCAGACCCTGGGCGACCAGTTGATCATGATGCTCGCCGAGAAGCCCGATCCAGCCGCCTTCGAAGCGTCGAAACAGCATTACTTCGAGCTGCTCGACGAGGGTATCGCCCAGGAGCAGAAAGACGACGACCGTCAATACGGATTCAGTCAGGCCAAGGCCGATTACCTGAGCTTTCTTCAGGCGTTCGACGTGTCCCGCAATCCAGGCGCGGCCCTGAGTGGCGGTGGCGACTTGCGCGAGCGCTTCAACACCCTGCGCAACGGTCTGATCGCCGAGCACAAGCACGCACTGGATAACATCAACGCCGTGCAACACGCCGCCCGCGACCGGGCGCTGCTGATCGCCGGTCTGCTCGGGCTGGTGGGGCTGGCGGTGTTGATCATCGGCTTCATCACCGCTCAAGGAATTGCTCGCCGGTTCGGTGCACCGATCGAGGCACTGGCGAAAGCAGCGGACAACATCGGCCAGGGCAATTTCGAAGTGACCTTGCCGGTGTCCTCGGCCATGGAAATCAACCTGCTGACCCGGCGTTTCGGGCTGATGGCCGAAGCGCTACGCGAGCATCAGGCGACCAATGTCGATGAACTGCTGGCCGGCCAGCAACGCTTGCAGGCCGTGCTCGACAGCATCGATGACGGCTTGTTGATGATCGACCGCCAGGGGCATCTGGAACACTTGAACCCGGTGGCCCAGCGGCAACTGGGCTGGGACAGCGACCGGTTTGGCGAGGGCCTGGGCACTGCGCTTCAGCGCCCGGAACTGGATGCGCAGCTGCAACTGGTGCTGCGCGGAGGGACTCTTGAGCGCGCGCCGGAAGATTTGAGCATCGAAGTCGATGGCGAGTCGCGACTGCTGACCTACAGCCTGACCCCGGTCAGCCACACCCAGGGGCATATCCTCGGCGCGGTGATGGTGCTGCATGACGTCACCGAACAGCGGGCCTTTGAGCGGGTGCGCAGCGAATTCGTGTTGCGCGCCTCCCACGAACTGCGCACACCGGTGACCGGGATGCACATGGCGTTCGGGCTGTTTCGTGAGCGGGCGAAGTTTCCGGCGGAATCCCGGGAGTCCGATCTGCTCGACACCGTCAATGAAGAGATGCAGCGCTTGATGCAGCTGATCAACGATCTGCTGAATTTTTCGCGCTATCAGAGCGGCCTGCAGAAACTCGCGCTGGCGCCGTGCTCCATCGAGGATTTGCTGGCCCAGGCGCAATCGCGTTTTGCCGACTCGGCAGCGCAGAAGGGCGTTGCGTTGAACATTGAGGTGCAAGGCCCGTTACCGCGTTTGCAGGCCGATCAGGCCCAGCTGGATCGAGTTCTGGACAACCTGATCGACAATGCCTTGCGCCATACCGCCCGCGACGGGCTGATCCGTTTGCAGGCGCGCCGGCATGGCGAGCGGGTGATCATCAGCGTCGAGGACAATGGCGAAGGTATTGCCTACGGCCAGCAAGGGCGGATCTTCGAACCGTTCGTTCAGGTCGGGCGCAAGAAGGGCGGGGCCGGGCTCGGGCTGGCGCTGTGCAAGGAAATCGTCCAGTTGCACGGCGGGCGGATGGGTGTCTATTCGCGACCGGGGCAGGGCACGCAGTTCTACATGGCGCTGGCGGTCTAGGCTTCGTCGTCCATCCGGCGGCCGGCGAGGCGCCGTCCACGGGTGATCAGCTCGATGAATTGCACGGCGCTCAAGGCGTGGGCGAACAACCAGCCCTGGCCGAACTTCACGCCTTCGCTGCTGAGCAGCGCCGCCTGGGATTCATATTCGATACCTTCGGCAATCACTTTCAGATCCAGTGCCTGGGCCATGTGAATGATGTGCGGTGCAACACCGCTGCTGGCGGCGTCATGGCCGAGCGCGTCGATGAACGCCTTGTCGATTTTCAGGCAATCCACCGGCAGGGTTTGCAGGTAGGCGAGGCTGCAATAGCCGGTGCCGAAATCGTCGATCAGCACTTGGTGGCCGACATCGCGCAGCGCTTGCAGGTTTTCCCGGGCCACCACCACATCGATCAGGCCGCGCTCGGTCACTTCAAACGCGATC
Source organism: Pseudomonas sp. GW822-FHT03F08 (assembly GCF_058801265.1). NCBI lineage: Bacteria > Pseudomonadati > Pseudomonadota > Gammaproteobacteria > Pseudomonadales > Pseudomonadaceae > Pseudomonas > Pseudomonas sp. GW822-FHT03F08. The sequence continues at coordinate 730,220 of NZ_JBXANC010000001.1, forward strand.
TGCCGTGCCGCCACCCGGTGCAGGGTCAACAGCCGCGCCATGACCTGGCCGATACGCGGCACCATCACGTCGCACGCCGCCAGGTTCACCGAGATGTACAGCTGCGGATTGGCCCGCAGTAATTGGCCCAGTTGTTCCAGCAGGCGCTGGAGGACGAAGTCGGTCATCTGGCGGATCTGCCCGGTGTTTTCCGCCATCGGGATAAACAGGTCGGGACTGGTCAGCGTGCCGTCCGGCCGGCGCCAGCGCAGCAAGGCTTCGGCGCCGACGCAGTTGCGGCTGTCGAGGTCGAAGATCGGTTGATACAGCACCTGCAATTCGCCGCGGCGGATCGCGCCGTGCAGTTCGGCATCCAGTGATTGATGCTGACGCACCAGCCAGAACACCGTGAGCCCGACCAGCACGCCCAGCAGCAGACAGACCGGCACCATCCACCACCAAAGCTCGGGGATGTGCATGCCGGTGCGCGGGGTAATCAGCACCAACTGGTATTCCGGGTTATCGGTGGGCATGCGATAGATCAGATGGCTCTGGGTGACTTGCAGGGCGTCCAGACTCTTTGGAGGCCATGGCTCGGTGGGCGGCCATGTCTGTGGCACGCCGAGCACGGGAATCGCCCGGCTGCCATGGTCCAGCACCACCAGCAGGCTGCTGCCGGGGGACAGATCGACCATGTCGGTCAGGTGCCCGCGTGAGGTGGCCACGCGAAAGTTGCCGCGCCCGAGCATCAGCGCCGCGCGATTTTCATCGGGTTCGGTGGTGGTGTTCAGCCAGTAGCTGTAGGTCGGGCCCTTGATGTCGGGCGGGCGCACGACCGACAGGCCTTCCTGACGCGGGCGGTTGGAGCAGATCCGCGAGGCGTCCATGTAGGCGGCTTCATAGACGAAGCGATAGTTGAAGGTCACTTGCTGCAGCGTGGCGATCATCTCGTCGTCGCAGCTGCGCAGGGGCTGGGCCTCGAGGTCGTCGAGGCTTTCACGCAACTGGCCGAACAACTGTTCCAGTCGGGCCAGGAAGCGCTCGCCCTGGGCGTTCATTTCCTGGCTTTCGCTTTGTTCGACCTGATGCACGGCCACGAACAACCCGCCGGTGATCAGCAGACTCGCACTGAGGACAGCCGCCAGCATCGCCAGAAACCAGGGGCGATAAAACCAGCTACGCAGCGTCTCTCGGGTAGCAACCATCATGGATATCCGAAGAATTACCAATGAGTTATAGCTGCTGATTGCACTTTCGCCCTGACCGTCGGGCGGGCGTCATTATTTTGTCTGATTCAGCACCAGCAGCAAGGCTGCCGTTTGCGCATCCGGAGTACCGTCAAAGCGGGAAGGGCGGAAGTGCATCTGGAAGGCTGCGAGTACATGGCGGGTCGCCACGTCCAGCTCACCGTTCTGCGGCGTTGCGTAGCCCAGGCGTGCCAGTTGCGCCTGGAACCAACTGATGCTCGGTAACTCGACGTCGAACCTTACTTGCTGGCGGGCTACGGCGTGTTCATCGGGCCACAAGCCAAGACCTTCGGCGGCCAGGCGCTTCCACGGGAACAACGGGCCCGGATCAAGCTTGCGCAACGGTGCGATATCGCTGTGGCCGATGATGTGGTCCGGGCTGATGCCGTTGCGTTTGCTGATGTCCTTGAGCAGCACGATCAGCGACTGCACCTGGGCTTCACTGTACGGATACCACACACGCCCGGTCGGAGTGTCCTTGAAGCCCGGGTTGACGATTTCGATGCCGATGGAGCTTGAGTTGAGCCAGGTACGGCCTTGCCATTCGCTTTCGCCGGCATGCCAGGCGCGCAGGTTTTCGTCCATCAGCTTGTAGATCGTGCCGTTCTTGTCGTCGCCGATCAGGTAGTGGCTGCTGACTTCACCGTGGGTCAGCAGTTGCAGCGAACGCTCAAGGGAGGCGGAGGTGTAATGCACGATCACGAACTGCGCGCGGCTGTCGTGATTGGCAGAAGGATGGCTGGTGTCGTAGCGCGGGCCGCTGGCACAACCGGCCAGAACGAGCAGCGACGCGATGAGAGCAAGGAATTTCATGGCAGTACACGCAAGTCGATAATGCAACAGTGTAACGTACTGACTTGCGTGCGAACGGCAAAAGGGCTGATTTAAATGAAATGGAACAATTGTCTTCAGCCCAGCTCCACCCGGTTGCGGCCTGCGTTTTTGGCCCGGTACAACGCCTGATCGGCTCTTTTGAGCACCAGATCGCTGTGTTCTCCCGGCCTGAACGCCGCCAGCCCCATGGAAATAGTGATCGTGACTCGCTCACCCTTGAAGTGGAACGGGCAGGCCTCGATGGAGGCGCGCAGGGTTTCCAGCAGTTTGGCGCCGACGGCCGGCGGGGTTGCCGGTAGCAGCAGGACAAATTCCTCACCGCCGAAGCGCGCAATGAAATCGCTGCCGCGCAGGCGCTTGCGCAGCACCGTGGCGATGATCTTCAACACCTTGTCGCCGGCCAGATGCCCGTAGTTGTCGTTGATCCGTTTGAAGTGATCGAGGTCGAGCATCGCCAGGCTCAAGGTGTTGCCATGCTGCTGCCATTGGGCGATTTCGTGGTCGAGTCGCTCGCTCCAGGCGGCGCGGTTGGGCAGGCCGGTGAGCGGATCGATCAGGGCTTTCTGGCGCTGCTCTTCAAGGTGTTCGCGGTAGCCAAGGGCTTCCTGTTCCATGTGCGCCACGCGCTCGGCCAGGCTTTTCAGGCGTCCGGCCACTTCCTGCTCACGGGCGTCACGTTGTTTCTGGTGCTGGTCCATCGTGCCGAGCAAGCCTTCGAGATGGTTTTCCAGTACCTGCTTGAGGTCGTTCAGATCCGCCGCTTCCTGCACGCTGTTCTGCAGGCCATCGACCTGTTCACGGATCTGCGTGTCCATCGCCCGCGCCGCGGAGCTGTTGTCGGCGTGACCTTCGCTGGCGGCCTGCAGGTTGCTCTGGAACGCTTCGAGGCGTTCGTTGAGTTGTTGCAGATAGGCTTCGAACTCGTGCTGACCGCTGTCGGTGATGGCCAGCATCAAGGTCGCCAGATCGTCGAGGATCGGTAGCAACTCGTACCAATTGAGCCCATGTTTCAGCCGATCGCGCATGGCCTCGGCTTGCGGGCGATGGCGTTCCGGCAAGGTCAGATCGTCCAGCAGGCCGATCAGCGTGTCTTCGATGTGTTTGGCCACCGAGCTGTAGGACGGTTCGGGCGAGTCCGGTAACGCGTAGAGAATGTCCTGCTCGGACTGCTCCGGATCGATGGCCGCCAATGCCTGCGCGATTGGCTCGGGCAAGGGCAGACTGTCGAGGATGACCGGGGGCGAGTTGTCACCGGGGTGGATCAGTTCGTCGGGGTTGAAGGCCGCCGGTATTGCTGGCGCGAAGACCGGAGGTGGCGTGAAGGCTTGCGGCTCGGGTTCTGGCTCGGCGGGTTCCGGTTCGCTGGGAGCCGGAACGACTTCTGTGAGGATCCGGGCAGGCTCGAAGGCAACCACTTCCGGCTCTGCAACAGGCTCGGGTGTTGATATTGGTGCTGGTGCTTGTGCTGAAGCTTGCAGTGGCGCGACCAGAGGTGCGGTGACCGGTGTTTCGATGACGGTCGCAATGGCTGCCGGTTCGACGATTGCGACAGGCGCTTCCGGCACTGGCGTGCTTTCAGGTGCAGCGGGTGGTTGCTCCGGCTGAGCGGCTGGAGAAGCCACGGCAGGCTGAGCCACCGGTGCGGGCGCTTCCTCGCTGTCGCGGCTGCCGAACAGGCGCTGCAACAGCCCCGGACGTCCCGGTTCCGCCGGGGTCTCCAGTTGGCTCAGGGCCTTGCCCTGCAAGCCGCTGAGTTCACTGAGCAGCAGCGGCATTTCCCGCGCCTGACTGACCCGGCCATCCAGCTGCTTGGCGAACTTCTTCAGTGGCTGGGCGACTTCCCGGGGCAGGGGCAGCGATTGCAGTTGAGTCACCAGCGAATTCAGGGCCGTGCTGACTTGATTGATCCGGGTTTCACGGCGTTGCTCGGAGTCGAGCACGGCTTTTTCAAGGCGCGGCAACAGGGCGGCGAGGCCGGCGTCCATGTCGTCGGTGCGCACCACGTCGCGCATTTCTTTCATGCATTGATCGACGACGCGGTCGGTGCCTTCCGCCGCCAGCGTGCTGCGCACCAGGCCGCGGCGCAGCAGGTCGAGCCGGGCGTCCCATCGACGTTCGAGCTTTTCCTGTTGTTCGATGCTTTTGAGGTATTTCTCTTTCCAGCGCTGGGCTTCGTCGCTCATTCAGGCGTTCCGCGAGGGGCAGGACTCAACGCGGGCAATGCATCGGCCGTGAGCGAACCCGGCAGACGAATCTCTACCGCGACGGGCAGGTGATCGGAAATCGGTTGCGCCAGCACTTCGACCTTTTCCAGGGTCAGGGTCGGGCTGAGCAGAATATGGTCCAGGCAGCGCTGCGGGCGCCAGCTGGGGAACGTCGCTTCGAGTTGCGGGGCCAGCAGGCCGAGGTCGCGCAAGGGCGAGTGCTGGAGCAGGTCGCTGGCGTGGGTGTTCATGTCACCCATCAGGACCTGATGCTTGTAGCCGCCGATCAGCTCGCGAATGTAGGCCAGTTGCATCGTGCGTACCCGGGCGCCGAGCGCCAGGTGCATCATCACCACCACCAGCGCCTCGGGACCTTCGCCGAAACGTACCAGAATCGCCCCGCGACCTTTCGGCCCCGGCAGCGGGTGGTCTTCGATCGCCCACGGGCGCAGACGACTGAGCACACCGTTGCTGTGCTGGGCCAGTCGGCCGAGGTTGCGATTGAGTTGTTGATACCAGTAGGGGAAGGCGCCGAGATGGGCCAGGTGTTCGACCTGATTGACGTAGCCTGAACGCAGGCTACCGCCATCGGCTTCCTGCAGGGCGACCAGGTCGAAGTCGCCGAGCAGATTGCCGATCTTTTGCAGATTGCCGGAGCGTCCGGGGTGCGGCAGCAGATGCTGCCAGCTGCGGGTCAGGTAGTGCCGATAACGCTCGGTGCTGATGCCGACCTGGATGTTGAAGCTGAGCAGGCGCAAACGGCTGTCTGCGGGCAGGCCCGTGGACTCCAGGTGATGCTCGTTGACCTGCGGATCATGCAGGCCAACGAGACGTTCGGCTCCCCAGCGGCGCATGGCGATTGCCGCGCTTAGTTGGCGGCTGCCTTGTTGGTCGCTCGCTCTTTGGCGACCAGTTGGTCAGCCAGCTTCAGAGCTTCTTCGGCGCCGCCGGCGGAGCCGATGTCGAAACGGTATTTGCCGTTGACGATCATGGTTGGAACGCCGGAGATTTCATACTTCTTGGCCAGTTCGCGAGCCTTGATGATCTGGCCCTTGATGGCGAAGGAGTCGAAGGTGGCCAGGAACTTGTCCTTGTCTACGCCTTGGGTGGCGAGGAAGTCGGCCATATCGTTCTTGTCGGTCAGCTTCTTGTGTTCTTTCTGGATCGCGTTGAAGACGGCAGCGTGAACGCTGTGCTCGACGCCCATGGCTTCCAGGGTCAGGAACATTTGACCGTGAGCGTCCCACGGGCCGCCGAACATGGCAGGAATGCGTACGAAGTTGACGTCTGAAGGCAGTTTTTCAACCCACGGATTGATCACGGGTTCGAAGGCGTAGCAGTGCGGGCAGCCGTACCAGAACAGTTCCACCACTTCGATCTTGCCAGGCACGGCAACCGGTACCGGGTTGCTCAGTTCGACGTACGGGGCGGCAGGTGCTTCGGCGGCCTGGGCCGTCACGCCGAACAGGCTGGCAGCGACGAGGGCGGCGCTGATGATCAGATTACGCATGCTTTACTCCTGGGCAAATTGGGTCGCCTCGCGCGACCTGTTTTCAGACAGATCCTGGCGGGCATGAGTTCTGTAGTGTAACGGCAGCGGCCACAAAAAAGGGCGGCCAAAGCCACCCTTTTTATACTTCATGCAACGGATTAATCGAGCGTTAACGTGGCGGGAGTTGTCCTTCGCACGCAACGCTCGAATCACCATCGCAGTGACCTTAGTGCAGGCCTTGAATGTAGCTGGAGACCGCCGCGATGTCCTCGTCGCTCAGCTTGCGAGCGATGGTGCGCATGGTCATGGCATCACCGTCGTTGCTGCGGCCGACGGCAGGATCTTCCTTACGGAAATCGGTCAGTTGCTTGGCGATGTATTGAGCGTGTTGGCCACCCAGGTGCGGGAAACCGGCGGCTGCGTTGCCGGCGCCGTTTGGCGAGTGGCATCCGGTGCAGGCTGGCAGGCCTTTTTCCAGGTTGCCGCCACGGAACAGGGCTTCACCGCGAGCGACGATCTTCGGATCGGCGGCGCCGACGCTGCCTTTCTGGCTGGCGAAGTAGGCGGCGATGTCGGACAGGTCCTGATCGCTCAGGTTGGTCAGCAGCCCGGTCATTTCCAGAACGGTGCGCTTGCCCGACTTGATGTCGTGCAACTGCTTGGTCAGGTAGCGTTCACCCTGTCCGGCCAGTTTTGGAAAGTTTGGCGCCATGCTGTTGCCATCCGGGCCATGGCAGGCCCCGCAAACGGCGGCTTTCGCCTGGCCTGCGGCGGCATCACCGGCAGCATGGGCGAAGCCTGAGATTCCCACGGTCAACAGCAGACTCACGATCAATTTGTTCATCAGCTAATCCAACTACGGCTAAGGGTTAAGAGTTATGGACCGGGTTTACTTCCGCTCATCCAGAGGATGATGGCCTGGTAATCCTCGGCACTGCAGTCCATGCACAAACCACGCGGCGGCATCGCCTTGAAACCCTGGGTCACGTGTTGCACCAGCGTCTCCATACCTTTCGCCAACCTCGGCGTCCAAGCTTCCTGATCGCCTCTTCTGGGCGCCATGGGGAGTTGGCCGGAATGACAGGCACCACAAACACGGTTGTACACTGCTTCCGGATCCTGTGTAGCCTGTGCGCTGTAAAGCGGCATCAAGACTCCGGCAGCCAGCAGCCATTTCGTCATAAAACGACCTTTTCAGGGTTGAGAGCGTTCTGCGTTCTAATGCGCAATCAAGGTCTGTCGCTCTCGTGAACTTCATCCTTCGCTGGGACAAAGCACACACAAAATCTGCGGCATTATATACTGGCGTCACTGAAACGGAAGCGACACCGCGTTCCGCGCCCAATCCCGGCGCCGCCCACATCGGAAATCCCATGCAACTCAAGAATCCCATCCTCGGCCTGTGCCAACAGTCCACGTTCATGCTCAGTGCCGCCAAAGTCGATCAGTGCCCCGACGACGAAGGCTTCGAAGTGGCGTTCGCCGGTCGTTCCAACGCCGGTAAATCCAGCGCGCTGAACACACTGACTCACGCCAGCCTGGCGCGCACCTCGAAAACCCCGGGTCGCACACAGCTGTTGAACTTCTTCAAGCTAGACGATGAACGGCGTCTGGTCGACCTGCCGGGCTACGGTTATGCAAAAGTACCGATCCCGCTCAAGCAACACTGGCAGCGTCACCTCGAGGCTTACCTCGGTGGTCGCGAGAGTTTGAAGGGTTTGATTCTGATGATGGACATCCGTCATCCAATGACCGACTTCGACCTGCTGATGCTCGACTGGGCCGTTGCGGCCGGCATGCCGATGCACATTCTGCTGACCAAGGCAGACAAACTGACCTACGGCGCAGCCAAGAACACGCTGCTCAAGGTGCAGTCGGAAATTCGTAAGGGGTGGGGCGATCTGGTGACGATCCAGCTGTTCTCCGCACCAAAACGCATGGGCCTGGAAGAGGCCTACACTGTGTTGGCGGGCTGGATGGAGCTGGCAGACAAAGGCGCAGAAGCGGCGGCAGAGTAAGGGGATTTCAAAACTGTCTGTGGTGTTGTCAGGCAAGGCAAAAGCATCGCTAAAAAGCGGAGTTTAGGGGACCTAAATGAGCATTTTTAGCGATGCTTTTAACGCAGTCTGGCGGCGCCACAGGCAGTTTTGAGGCAAAAAAAAGCCCCGGACTTCATATGGGGAGGGAGAAGTTCCGGGGTTCAAGTTCCGAACCGCTAGGGCGGGGTTCAGATATCTGCCAACACTTAACACAACATAGGAGCATCGAAGGGCTTCACCAGCCATTCAGTAACTCTGAGTGGCCTGTCGCAAGATTAGTTCAGATTCTTTTCAAAAAACTTTGGAATAAGCTCAAGAGCGATCAGAACTAAGCGTCATTCGATGCCTTTGCCGCGACGTCATGTCGCGGCAAAACCCCGTCCCAGAGGCCTCAGTGCGCCTCGTCCCAGTTGTTGCCAACCCCGACTTCCACCAGTAACGGCACGTCCAGTTTCGCCGCTTCGCTCATGTGGACGCGAATTTCGTCGCGAACCTGATCGACCAGGTCCTCGCGAACCTCCAGTACCAGTTCGTCGTGCACCTGCAGGATGACTTTGGCGTCCAGCCCCGAAGCGCTCAGCCAGTTATCCACCGCGACCATGGCTTTCTTGATGATGTCCGCTGCGGTGCCCTGCATCGGCGCGTTGATCGCCGTGCGTTCGGCAGCGGCGCGTTCCTGCGGCTTGTTGGAGTTGATGTCCGGCAGGTACAGGCGACGGCCGAAAATCGTTTCCACGTAGCCCTGATCTGCTGCCTGCGCCCGGGTGCGATCCATGTATTCACGAACGCCCGGGTAGCGCGCGAAGTAGGTGTCGATGTAGGCCTTGGCGGTCTTGGTGTCGACGCCGATGTCCTTGCCCAGCTTCTGCGCGCCCATGCCGTAGATCAGACCGAAGTTGATCGCCTTGGCGCCACGGCGCTGGTCGGACGTTACTTCGTTCAGCTCGACCTTGAACACTTCGGCTGCCGTGGCGGTGTGCACGTCCAGGTTGTTGCGGAAGGCGTTCATCAGGCCTTCGTCGCGGGACAGGTGCGCCATGATCCGCAATTCGATCTGCGAGTAGTCCGCCGCCAGCAGTTTGTAGCCTTTCGGCGCAACGAAGGCCTGACGGATGCGTCGGCCTTCAGCGGTGCGCACCGGAATGTTCTGCAGGTTCGGATCGCTTGAGGACAAGCGACCGGTCGATGCCACAGCCTGATGATACGAGGTGTGGATACGCCCGGTGCGCGGGTTGATCTGCTCCGGCAGGCGATCGGTGTAGGTGCTTTTCAGCTTGCTCATGGAACGGTGTTCCATCAGCACTTTTGGCAAGCGGTGATCGTCTTCGGCCAGTTTCGCCAGCACTTCTTCGGCGGTGGACGGCTGGCCCTTGGCGGTTTTCTTCAGCACCGGCAGGCCGAGTTTTTCGTAGAGGATCACGCCGAGTTGCTTCGGCGAGCCCAGGTTGAACTCTTCACCGGCGATTTCGAACGCTTCACGCTCCAGCGCGACCATCTTGTCGCCCAGCTCGATGCTCTGAACGCCAAGCAGTGCAGCATCGACGAATGCGCCCTGGCGCTCGATGCGAGCCAGCACTGGCACCAGCGGGATCTCGATGTCGGTCAGTACGCTGGCCAGGCTCGGGATGGCGCTGAGTTTTTCGAACAGCGTCTGGTGCAGGCGCAGGGTCACGTCGGCATCTTCGGCGGCATAGGGCCCGGCCTGTTCCAGAGCGATCTGGTCGAAGGTCAGTTGCTTGGCGCCTTTGCCGGCGATGTCCTGGAAGCTCACGGTGGTGTGATCCAGGTACTTCTGCGCCAGGCTGTCCATGTCGTGACGGGTGGCGGTGGAGTTGAGCACGTAGGACTCAAGCATCGTGTCGAAGGCAATGCCGCGCACGGTGATGCCCTGGCTCTGATCGCCACCGATGGCGCAGTTGGCCAGGATGTTCATGTCGAACTTGGCGTGCTGGCCGACCTTGAGCTTGTTTGGGTCTTCCAGAATCGGCTTGAGTGCGCGCAACACGGTGTCGCGATCCAACTGCTCCGGCACGCCGATGTAGGAGTGGGTCAGCGGGATGTAGGCCGCTTCGTTGGCCTGCACCGCGAAGGACAGACCGACCAGTTGCGCCTGTTGGGCGTCGACGCCGGTGGTTTCGGTGTCGAAGGCAAACAGCTTGGCGTTCTTCAGTTTTTCCAGCCAGACGTCGAAACGGGCCTGATCGAGGATGGTTTCGTACGCGGCTTCAGCCGGAGCGACCGGCGCTTCTTCCGCAGGTGCGCTGAACAGATCGGCGGCCGGCTCAGGGGCAGCGGCGCTGCTCAGTTCCAGACGCTTGGCGTCGCGTTCCAGATCGTTGATCCAGCTCTTGAACTCCAGCAGGGTGTAGAGCTCAAGCAGTTGGGCCGGGTCTTCCGGGCCCATTTGCAGGTCGTCGAGGCCGATGTCCAGCGGCACGTCGACCTTGATGGTCGCCAGTTGATAGGAGAGGAAGGCCATCTCCTTGTGCTCTTCGAGCTTGGCCGGCAGGGTCTTGGCGCCGCGGATCGGCAGGGTCGGCACGATATCGAGCTGCGCGTAGAGCTCGGTCAGGCCGCCGTTGACGCCGACCAGCAGGCCGGACGCAGTTTTCGGCCCGATGCCGGGAACGCCGGGGATGTTGTCGGAAGAGTCGCCCATCAGGGCCAGATAATCGATGATCTGCTCCGGAGCGACGCCGAATTTCTCCTTCACGCCCTCCACGTCCATCGAACTACCGGACATGGTGTTGACCAAGGTAATGTGGCCGTCGACCAGTTGCGCCATGTCCTTGTCGCCGGTGGAGATGATCACCGGACGATTGGCGGCCGCGCTGCTGCGGGCCAGGGTGCCGATCACGTCATCGGCCTCGACGCCTTCGACGCACAGCAGCGGGAAGCCGAGGGCTTTCACGCTCTGGTGCAGCGGCTCGATCTGCACGCGCATGTCGTCGGGCATGCTCGGGCGGTTGGCCTTGTATTCGGCGTACATCTCATCGCGAAATGTCCCGCCCTTGGCGTCGAACACCACGGCGAACGGGCTGTCCGGATACTGCTTGCGCAGGCTCTTGAGCATGTTCAGCACGCCCTTGACCGCGCCGGTCGGCAGGCCTTTGGAGGTGGTCAGCGGTGGCAGCGCGTGAAAGGCGCGGTACAGGTAAGACGAACCGTCCACCAGGACGAGGGGGGCTTGGCTCATGAGCAGGATCAACCTTTTCGGCGGGTCCGGCGCTAGAATAGCGGGACCGTTGACGACAAAGGGACAAGGTTATCATGCGTACGTTAAATCGCTTGCTGCTGGTCATTTTGATTGCAACCACGCCACTGGCCGCGATCGCGGCGGATGATGCGCCGTCAGCGGAACCGGAGGTCACCATCCGTACCGAAGGTGACAAGACCATCCAGGAGTACCGGCAGAACGGATTCCTGTACGCGATCAAGGTGACCCAGAAGGGTTTTCCGCCCTATTTTCTGGTGCGCGCGGACGGTACTGATGCAAACTTCATCCGCTCGGACCAGCCGGATATGCTGATCCCCGCGTGGAAGATTTTCGAGTGGAAGTAGTTTCTTAATTTCAACCGGCGCCGACGCGATGGCGGCGCCAGAACTGAGCAGTTTTTAACCATGTCTGTGTTCACCCCCCTGGCTCGGCCCGAGCTGGAAACCTTTCTCGCCCCTTACGGGCTCGGCCGTCTGCTCGATTTCCAGGGGATCGCCGCCGGCAGCGAAAACACCAACTTCTTCATCAGCATGGAAAAGGGCGAGTTCGTCCTGACCCTGGTCGAGCGCGGCCCGGTGCAGGAAATGCCTTTCTTCATCGACCTGCTCGACGTCCTTCACGAGGCCGACCTGCCGGTGCCTTACGCACTGCGCACCACCGACGGCGTGGCCCTGCGCGAGCTGAAAGGCAAGCCGGCGCTGTTACAGCCGCGCCTGGCCGGCAAGCACATCAAGCAGGCCAACGCCCAGCATTGCGCGCAGGTCGGTGACTTGCAGGCGCACCTGCACCTGGCAACCCAGGGCAACAACATGATCAAACGCAAGACCGATCGTGGCCTGGACTGGATGCTGGAAGAGGGCACGCAGTTTCTTTCGCACCTGAGCGACGCGCCGCGCGCTCTGCTGCAAACCGCGCTGGACGAAATCACGCAACAGAAAGACAAAATTCTCGCGCTGCCGCGGGCGAACATCCACGCCGACCTGTTCCGCGACAACGCGATGTTCGAAGGCACGCACCTGACCGGGCTGATCGACTTCTACAACGCCTGCTCCGGGCCGATGCTCTACGACGTGGCGATTGCCTTGAACGATTGGTGTTCGGACGATGATGGCCTGATCGACGGCCCGCGTGCGCGGGCCTTCCTGGGTGCCTACGCGACGCTGCGCCCGTTCACGGCAGCCGAAGCAGAGTTGTGGCCGACCATGCTGCGAGTGGCGTGCGTGCGGTTCTGGCTGTCGCGGTTGATTGCGGCGGAATCGTTCGCCGGGCAAGACGTGCTGATTCACGATCCGAAGGAGTTCGAGCAGCGTCTGGCGCAGCGTCAGCAGGTCAGCACACCGCTGCCGTTTGCCCTGTAAAAGAAAAAAACCGCAGCCTGTGCAGGCTGCGGTTTTTTTGTATTAGAGCGACTCCAGGCACCCTGCCAGGTCATTCCCCAGCTTCTCCAGCACTTGCTCATAACCCTGAGCAGTTGCCGGCGTGTAGCCGCCCAACGCATCCAGCTCCGCCAGCTTCACCGGCAGGCCCGCCACCAGGGTTTCGGCCAAGCGTGGGCGCAACGGCGGCTCACTGAACACGCAAGTCTTGCCGACTTCCTGCAAGCGCGCACGCATCGCCGCGACATGCTGGGCGCCTGGCTGCACCTCCGCCGCAACGCTGAACACACCGGTGTGTTTCAAGCCGTAGGCCTCTTCGAAGTAGTCGAAGGCTTCGTGGAAGACGAAGTAGGGTTTGCCTTCAACGCTGGCCAGGCGCTTCTTCAAACGCTGATCCAGCGCATCGAGACGCGCGTCGAACGCCTTGGCGTTGCTTTGATAGCGCTCGGCATTGGCCGGGTCGGCAGCGCTCAGGTCGGCGGCCATCTTGTCGGCAATAACCCGCGCGTTCACCGGCGATAGCCACAAATGCGCATCGAGAGTACCTGGGCGGTGATCGTGATCATGCTCGTCGGCGTCTTCGGCGTGGGAGTGGCTGTCTTCGGCGAAGCGACGCAGCTTCATGCCCGACAGGTCCTGCACCGCGACGCTCGGCAGCGTACGACCATTCAGCACGCGTGGCAGGAAACCTTCCATGTCCGGGCCGATCCAGTACAGCAGGTCCACCGATTGCACCTTGCGCACGTCGGACGGGCGCAACGCATAGTTATGCGGCGAAGCCCCCGGTGGCAGCAGCACTTCGGGAATCGCTACGCCGTCCTGCACCGCAGCGGCAATCAATTGCAGCGGCTTGATGCTGGTGAGGACTCTGACTTCGGCCTGGGCCGAACCGATCAGCAGAAAACTGGCGACAAATGCCACAAAAACAGAAAAAAGTCGGGACACGATGACCACTCAAGGAGGCGAGAACGGGTAACATAATAACGTCTCTAACCAAACTCGTCGCCGCTCATGCCTATTACCCCGATTGCCAGCCGTCCCCACGACCACTCCCATTGCGTCCACAGCGCCCTGTCCGAGGCCGATGCCTTGTGTGCACAGAAAGGCCTGCGCCTGACCGCATTGCGTCGGCGGGTGCTGGAACTGGTCTGGCAGAGCCACAAGCCACTGGGTGCCTACGACATTCTGGCGGTGCTCAGCGAGCAGGACGGCCGCCGCGCTGCGCCGCCGACCGTGTATCGCGCGCTGGATTTCCTGCTGGAAAACGGCTTGGTGCACCGAATCTCCTCGCTGAACGCCTTTGTCGGCTGCGTTCACCCGAAACACTCGCACCAGGGGCAGTTCCTGATCTGCCGCGAGTGCCACGCCGCCATCGAGCTTGAGCAAAAAACCATCAGCGATGCGATCGTCCACAGCGCCAAGGACGTCGGCTTCATCGTCGAGGCCCAGACCGTCGAAGTGGTCGGCCTCTGCTCCGGTTGCCGGGGGGCTTGATGAGCGATGCGTTGATCCGTCTGGAGCAGGTGGCTGTCCGGTTTGCCGGGCAGAACGTGCTGGACAACATTCACCTGAGCGTCGAACCGGGGCAGATCGTCACCCTGATCGGCCCCAACGGCGCCGGCAAGACCACGCTGGTGCGCGCCGTGCTCGGGCTGTTGAAGCCCGACAGCGGCAGCGTCTGGCGCAAGCCGAAACTGCGCATCGGCTACATGCCGCAAAAACTGCACGTCGATCCGACCTTGCCGCTGTCAGTGCTGCGCTTCCTGCGGCTGGTGCCGGGTGTTGATCGTCCGCGTGCGCTGGCGGCACTCAAGGAAGTCGGCGCCGAGCACGTCATCGACAGCCCGGTGCAAAGCGTTTCCGGCGGCGAAATGCAGCGCGTGCTGCTGGCCCGGGCGCTGTTGCGCGAGCCGGAACTGCTGGTGCTCGACGAGCCGGTGCAAGGTGTCGATGTGGCCGGGCAAGCCGAGCTGTACAGCCTGATCACCCGCCTGCGCGACCGTCATGGCTGCGGCGTGTTGATGGTCTCCCACGACCTGCATCTGGTGATGAGCACCACCGACCAGGTGGTGTGCCTCAACCGTCACGTCTGCTGCTCCGGGCATCCCGAGCAGGTCAGCGGCGACCCGGCTTTCGTCGAGTTGTTCGGCAATCACGCGCCGAGCCTGGCGGTCTATCACCACCATCACGACCACGCCCACGACCTGCACGGTTCGGTGGTCAAAGGGCCTGTGACGGGCCAACCTCACGTTCACGGAGATAGCTGCAAGCATGGCTGATTTTCTGTTCTACGCCCTGCTTGCAGGTCTGGCGCTGGCGGTGGTCGCGGGGCCGCTGGGCTCGTTCGTGGTCTGGCGGCGCATGGCCTATTTCGGCGACACCCTGTCCCACGCCGCGCTGCTCGGCGTGGCGCTGGGCTTTCTGCTGGATGTCAGCCCGACCGTTGCGGTCACCGTGGGCTGCCTGCTGCTGGCGGTGCTGCTGGTAACCCTGCAACAGCGTCAGCCACTGGCGTCCGACACGTTGTTGGGTATTCTTGCGCCGAGCACGCTCTCTCTCGGGCTGGTGGTACTAAGCTTCATGCATGAAGTGCGGATCGACCTGATGGCCTATCTGTTTGGCGATCTGTTGGCGATCAGTCCGACTGACCTTGCATGGATCCTCGGTGGCAGCGCGGCGGTGCTGGTGCTGCTGGTGACGCTGTGGCGGCCGTTGCTGGCAATCACCGTGCACGAAGAACTGGCCCGGGTCGAAGGCCTGCCGGTGGCCGGTTTGCGCATGGCGCTGATGTTGCTGATCGCGGTGGTGATCGCCGTGGCGATGAAAATCGTCGGTGTGTTGCTGATTACGTCGCTGTTGATCATCCCGGCAGCTGCGGCACAACGTCACGCCCGCTCGCCGGAGCAGATGGCACTGGGCGCGAGCCTGCTGGGCATGCTCGCCGTGTGTGGCGGGCTGGCGTTGTCCTGGTTCAAGGACACCCCGGCCGGCCCGTCAATCGTTGTGACGGCGGCCGCACTGTTTCTGCTGAGTTTTGTTCTGCCCCGTCGAGGGGTGTAGACTTGCTCGTTTTTTGCGCAAATAGAGAGTCGCAGGAATGAAGCCGTTCGCCTCCCGTTATCTGCTCCTTGTCGCATTTTCAGTGCTGCTGGGCGCCTGCCAAAGCACGCCGCCGGTGGCCGAAGCCCCCGATGCGCGGGCCACGGCCATCGCACAGCTGGAGCAAAGCCTGGCCAGCAGCGAACTGGCCACAGCCGAAGACCAATTGGCAGCCTTGCAGGCCGAAACGCCCAACGATCAGTCCCTTGAGCAATACCAGCGCCAGTTGGCCGAAGCCTATCTGCGCCGCAGCCAGATCGTCCTGCAGAAGGGCGATGTGAATGCTGCCGCAACTGCTTTGGCCCGGGCCCGCGCGCTGATGCCCAAGGCCCCGGCGCTGACCGGTGGCGTCAACGGTGCTATCACCGAAGCCCGCAAGGCTGAGCTGGAGAAAGCCGAAGCGGCACTTCAGGCCGCCGAAGCCAAGCCGAAAGCCAAGGTGATCGATCCGACCGCCGAAAGCACCACGGTTGCGCTGAATATCACCGATAGCCGCAAACTTCGCCGTCAACTCGACGCGATCGCCGCCGATGTGGTGAATTACGACTGTGCGGTGAGCATTCAGGCGCCGCGCACCAATGATTACCCGTGGCTGGCGACGTTGATCACCAAGCGCGTGAAGAAGCTCGATCCGGATTTCGATCTGCAGATCGAGAAACAGATCTTGCGCACAGTTCCGGCACAGATGGTCTTGAGCCCACGCAAACCTTGAATGACCGCAGCCTGCATTTCGCAGGCTGCGGTTTTTTTCAGGCCGGAATCGCCTTGGCCTTCGCTTCCCGATCCCAGACCCGATGCTGCCCGATCGCCGCAAAGAACGACTTGGTCAGCGCTTTCACATCCTTGCCCTCGATCAGCCCGGCATCCACCTCCAGCTTCAACACATCCAGTAACTGCCTGGCGTCGCCTTGCAGCGCAATTGCCTTCAGGTGTTTGTAAGCCTCCAGCAGGTAATGCAACGCCACGCCGTCACCACTCAACACCTTGACCGACGCCGCGCCACCCGGCACGAACACCGCGTCGAACGCCACCGAAGGCAAACCTTCCATCGACGCATCCACCGCCAGGCTTTTGCCATCGGCTGTCTTTACCGGCGCCGAGGTCGGGCCGAGCAATTTGGCATGCGCACCTTCTGCCGCCAGAGCCTTCTTCATCGCATCGATCGCTGCACCATCGACACCATTGGCCGCCAGAATCGCCACTTTTCGCGTCTTTATGTTCTCCGGCAACAGGTTGGCCTGACTCAGGGCCGGCGAGTGATCCAAAGATGTCTTGCGTACCTCGACCGTGCCTTTGGCCGGCGCTGGCAACCCAAGGTTGTGCGCCACGCGCTTGGCCAGTTCCAGGTCGATGTTGGCCAGAATCTCGTTCACTTCCCGGGCCCGAATGTGCTCCCGCTCAACCTTGCCCAGTTCGAAGCTGTAGGCCGAAATGATGTGTTCCTGCTCGTGCTTGCTCATGCTCTTGAAGAACAGCCGCGCCTGGGAGAAGTGATCGCTGAACGACTCGCTGCGCTGACGGATCTTGTTGGCGTCGATGCGTTCCGGGTAGCTTTCGAACCCGCCGTCCTGCGCGGCCGGTGGAGTTTCTTTCGGCCAGCCGCCATCAATCGAGTTCGGCTCGTAGGACGCGCGACCCTTGTCGATTACCGTGCGGTGCTGGGCATCGCGCTGGCCGTTGTGGAAGGGCACGACCGGGCGATTGATCGGCAGCTCATGAAAGTTCGGCCCGCCGAGTCGGCTGATCTGCGTGTCGGTGTAGGAAAACAGCCGGCCTTGCAACAATGGGTCATTGGAGAAGTCGATGCCCGGCACGATATGGCCGGGGCAGAACGCGACCTGTTCGGTTTCGGCGAAGAAGTTGTCCGGGTTGCGGTTGAGGGTCATCTTGCCCAGCGGCGTGATCGGGACGATTTCCTCGGGAATCAGTTTGGTAGGGTCGAGGATGTCGAAATCGAAGTCGTGCTCGTTTTCCTCCTCGATGACTTGTACGCCAAGTTCCCATTCCGGGTAGTCCCCGGTCTCGATGGCCTCCCAGAGGTCGCGCCGATGGTAGTCAGTGTCTTTACCCGCCAGCTTCTGCGCTTCGTCCCACACCAGCGAACAGGTGCCGGCGGTGGGGCGCCAGTGGAATTTGACGAAGCGCGATTTGCCCTCGGCGTTGACCAGCCGGAAAGTGTGCACGCCGAAACCCTGCATGCTGCGCAGGCTTTTCGGGATGGCCCGGTCGGACATGGCCCAGATGACCATGTGCGCCGATTCCGGCACCAGCGACACGAAGTCCCAGAACGTGTCGTGAGCCGAGCCGCCGGTGGGCATTTCGTTGTGCGGCTCGGGTTTTACCGCGTGGACGAAGTCGGGAAACTTGATCGCGTCCTGAATGAAGAACACCGGCATGTTGTTGCCGACCAGGTCGAAATTGCCTTCATCGGTGAAGAACTTCACGGCAAAACCACGCACGTCGCGCACGGTATCGCCGGAGCCGCGTGGCCCTTGCACCGTGGAAAAGCGTACGAAAACCGGGGTTTTCTTCCCCGGATCCCGTAGGAAACCAGCCTTGGTCAGCGCCGAATGGTTCTCGTAGGTTTGAAAGAAACCATGTGCACCTGTGCCGCGGGCATGGACGATACGCTCGGGAATCCGCTCATGGTCAAAGTGCGTGATTTTCTCACGCATGATGAAGTCTTCGAGAAGCGACGGCCCACGGGGCCCGGCCTTCAGCGTGTTCTGATTGTCAGCGATCTTCACACCCTGATTGGTGCGCAGGGCCTGGCCGGTGGCGTCGGAGCGAAACTTTTCCAGGCTGTCGAGTTTGGCGTTGGTGTTGGCGCGATCCGGGGTGTTGGTCCCGGCCAGTTGGCTTTTGTCGGTGGCAGGCTTTTTGGTACTCATCAGACGTAAACTCCTCGTTTGACCCCGGTCGCGCCGGGGCTCTTGAGTGGTTCCCGGGCACGGTACCCGGAGTTTCAAGTCGCTTAACTAGTGACTGACGAGGGTTTTTGCCGTTCCTTTTTTATGACCTTTGATCGCGTTATTGCCAAATGAAAGGTTGAATGCGGAATAAATGCTAATAACCTCTATACGGACAGGCTAAAATGCGCGCCCGGCTAACCGCTGATCCTTTTCCAACGCGCCCCACAAGGTTCGCTACGTGATCGAGTTTCAAAACGTCCATAAGACTTACCGCGTCGCCGGTAAGGACATCACCGCGCTGCATCCGACGAGTCTCTCCATCGAGAACGGTCAGGTGTTCGGCCTGATTGGCCATTCCGGTGCGGGAAAAAGTACCCTGCTGCGTCTGATCAATCGCCTGGAAGAATCCAGTGGCGGCAAGATCATTGTCGACGGCGAAGAAGTCACCGCGCTGGACGCCAACGGCCTGCGCCGTTTCCGTCAGCAAGTCGGGATGATCTTCCAGCACTTCAACCTGCTGGCGTCCAAGACCGTGGCCGACAACGTCGCGCTGCCGCTGACCCTCGCCGGTGAACTGTCCCGCGCCGAGATCGACCAGCGTGTGGCCGAGTTGCTCAAGCGCGTCGGTTTGTCCGATCACGCGAAAAAATTCCCGGCGCAGTTGTCCGGTGGCCAGAAGCAGCGCGTCGGTATTGCCCGTGCCCTGGCGACCAAACCGAAAATCCTGCTGTGCGACGAAGCCACCAGCGCCCTCGACCCGCAGACCACCGCGTCGGTGCTGCAACTGCTGGCCGAGATCAACCGTGAGCTGAAGCTGACCATCGTGCTGATCACCCACGAGATGGACGTGATCCGTCGTGTGTGCGATCAGGTGGCGGTGATGGACGCCGGCGTGATCGTCGAGCAAGGCTCGGTGGCCGAGGTGTTCCTGCATCCGAAGCACCCGACCACCAAGCGTTTCGTCCAGGAAGACGAGCAGATCGACGAAAGCGAGCAGCGCGATGACTTCGCTCACGTGCCGGGCCGCATCGTACGTCTGACCTTCCAGGGCGAAGCGACCTACGCGCCGTTGCTCGGAACCGTCGCCCGGGAAACCGGTGTGGACTACAGCATCCTGGCCGGTCGTATCGACCGCATCAAAGACATTCCTTACGGGCAATTGACCCTCGCCGTCACCGGTGGCGACATGGACGCGGCGTTCGCCCGCTTCACCGCCGCTGACGTTCACATGGAGGTGTTGCGCTAATGGCAGACCTGATGAGTTTCTTCACCAATATCGACTGGTACGAAATCTGGCTGGCCACTGGCGACACCATGATGATGCTCGGCGGTTCGCTGCTGTTCACCGTGTTGCTCGGCCTGCCGCTGGGCGTGTTGCTGTTCCTGTGCAGCCCGCGTCAGTTGCTCGAAGCCAAAGGCGTGTACGCCTTGCTGTCGCTGGTGGTGAACATCCTGCGTTCGCTGCCGTTCATTATTCTGTTGATCGTGATGATCCCGTTCACCGTGCTGATCACCGGCACCTCGCTGGGTGTGGCCGGTGCGATTCCGCCGTTGGTGGTAGGTGCAACGCCGTTCTTCGCGCGGCTGGTGGAAACCGCTCTGCGTGAAGTCGATCGCGGCATCATCGAAGCGACCCAGTCGATGGGCGCGACCACCCGGCAGATCATCATGAACGCCTTGTTGCCGGAGGCCCGTCCGGGCATCTTCGCGGCGATTACGGTGACGGCGATTACACTGGTTTCCTACACCGCAATGGCGGGTGTGGTCGGCGCCGGTGGCCTGGGTGACTTGGCGATTCGTTTCGGCTACCAGCGTTTCCAGACCGACGTGATGATCGTCACCGTGGTGTTGCTGCTGATTCTGGTGCAAGTGCTGCAAATGGCAGGCGACCGACTGGTCGTTCACTTTTCGCGCAAATAACCGGTTTTGTAATGACATGAGCCGGCCATTCGCTGGCAGGCGCCAGACGGGCGCCGTAAAAAGGAGTTAGCTGAATGAAAAAACTGATCGTTGCCCTGGCTGCCGTTGCAGCGTTCTCGGCTCACGCCGACGAAACCCTGACCGTTGCCGCCACCCCGGTGCCGCACGCGGAAATCCTCGAATTCGTGAAGCCGGTTCTGGCCAAAGAAGGCGTGGATCTGAAGGTCAAGGTCTTCACCGATTACATCCAGCCGAACGTGCAGGTGGCCGAGAAGCGTCTGGACGCCAACTTCTTCCAGCACCAGCCGTACCTCGATGAGTTCAACAAGGCCAAGGGCACCAGCCTGGTCGCCGTGACCGGCGTGCACCTGGAGCCGCTGGGCGCTTACTCCAGCAAGATCAAGAAGCTCGACGAGCTGCCAAGCGGCGCCAACGTGGTGATCCCGAACGACGCCACCAACGGCGGCCGTGCGCTGTTGCTGCTGGCCAAGGCTGGCGTGATCACCCTGAAGGATCCGACTAACATCCTGTCGACCGTCAAGGACATCGCCCAGAACCCGAAAGACCTGAAAATCCGTGAACTGGAAGCCGCGACCATCCCGCGCGTGCTGACTCAGGTCGACCTGGCGCTGATCAACACCAACTACGCGCTCGAAGCCAAGCTGGATCCGTCCAAGGACGCGCTGATCATCGAAGGCAACGACTCGCCTTACGTGAACATTCTGGTGTCCCGTGCGGACAACAAGGACAGCGACGCCATGAAGAAACTGGCCGCTGCGTTGCACAGCCCGGAAGTGAAGAAATTCATTACCGAGAAGTACAAAGGCGCGGTGTTGCCGGCGTTCTAATCTGATCGTGCCCATGCTCTGTGTGGGCATGCATCCCCGGACGCTCCGCGTCCACTGGGACGCAGAGCGTCCCTTGCTGCATTCCCACGCAGAGCGTGGGAACGATCAAAAACGAAAAAGGGGACGCCAGTGGCGTCCCCTTTTTTGTGCGTTCAGCGTTTACTTGCGGTTCAACATCACCGGCAACTGCGCAACCAGCTTGGCATTATTCAACGGCGCACGAATAAACCCACGCTGCGTCCCGTCCGGCCCGATCACCGCAAGGTTTCCGCTGTGATCAACGGTGTAGTTCGGCTTGCTGGTGTCCGCCGGAATGAAAGGAATGCTCACTGCGTTCGCCACCTTTTGCAGCTCCTCGATCGACTTCGGCGTCAGGCCGATGAACTGAGGATCGAAGTACCCCAGGTACTGCTTCAGCTGCGCAGGGTTGTCGCGGTTCGGGTCGACGCTGACCAGCACGATCTGCAACTTGTCCACAGCATCCTTCGGCAATTCGCTCTTGATCTGGCGCAGTTGGGCGAGGGTGGTCGGGCAGATGTCCGGGCAGAAGGTGTAGCCGAAGAAAAGCAGGCTCCACTTGCCCTTTAGCTCGTTGACCGTGACCGGTTGGCCGTCCTGATTGGTCATCGTCACGTCCGGCAGGTTGCGGCTTTGCGGCAGCAGGATGATGCCGGCGTCGATCAGCGCAGTCGGGTCGCCCTGGCCCTTGCCGCTCAGCACTTTGTTGACGGTCAGGCCGAGGATCAGCGCGATCACGGCCACGAGGATGAAGACGGTTTTCTGGGTTCGAGTCATAGGTTCAACAGTAAGTAGTGGTCTACGAGCAGGGCGATGAACAGCAGAAACAAGTACCAGATAGAGTACTTGAAGGTGTTGATCGCCGCGTGCGGCCGAGTGCCACGGTACAGCACCACGGCCCATTGCAGAAACCTTGCACCCAGGCCGAGGGCGCAGATCAGGTACAGCGCGCCGCTCATGTGGATCACATACGGCAACAGGCTGACCGCCAGCAGGGCGAAGGTGTACAGCAGAATGTGCACCTTGGTGTAGTGCTCGCCGTGGGTGACCGGCAGCATCGGAATGTCGGCCTTGGCGTATTCCTCTTTGCGGTGGATCGCCAGCGCCCAGAAGTGCGGCGGGGTCCAGGCGAAGATGATCAACACCAGCAGCAACGGTTCGGCGCTGACGTGGCCGGTGGCGGCGGTCCAGCCAAGCAGCGGCGGGGCGGCGCCGGCGAGGCCGCCGATGACGATGTTCTGCGGTGTCGCGCGTTTGAGGAATCCGGTGTAGATCACCGCGTAGCCGAGCAGTGAGGCCAGGGTCAGCCACGCGGTCAACGGGTTGGTGAAGGTCAGCAGCAATGCCTGGCCGAGCAGCGCCAGCACCAGTGCAAAGGTCAGTGCAGCGGCAGGCGAGACTCGGCCCTCGGCCAGCGGCCGTTTGTGGGTGCGCGCCATGACGGCGTCGATGCGCCGGTCCACCACGTGATTGACCGCCGCCGCACCACCGGCACACAGCGCGATCCCCAGGTTGCCGAACACCAGCACCGTCCACGGCACGCCGGCGCGGGTCGCGAGGAACATGCCGACCAGCGAGGTGATCAGCATCAGCACCACGACTTTCGGTTTGGTCAGCTCCAGGTAATCTCGCCACAACGCCTGCGCGGGACGTTCGCCGATCAGAATCGCCATGGCGTCTCTCCTTTTATCGTGATGGGCGCCGCCGACTGTTTACGCGGGCTCAGGTGCCAGCGCGCAAGCATCGGTTGCTTGACCCGAACCAGACTGGTTCGCGCGTGATAGTTGACCAGCACCATGGTCAGCAGCAGGGCTGCGCCGCCGGCGTTGTGCGCCACGGCCACCGGCAGCGGCAGGTGAAACAGCACGTTGCTGATGCCGAGGGTGATCTGCGCGCCGAGGGCGATCAGCACCAGCCCGGCCAGCCGCGTCATGCCCACGACTTTCAGTTGCCACGCCAGACCGAGCAGGACAATCGTCACCAGCAGAGCGCCGATGCGGTGGGTCAGGTGAATTGCCGTGCGCGCATCGCTGTCGAGTTGCCCGCCGAGGTAATTGGGGCCGATGTGTTGGGTCAGGTGAAAGCCGTTGGCGAAGTCCGCCGGCGGCAGCCATTGGCCGTGGCAGGTCGGGAAGTCGATGCAGGCCACCGCCGCATAGTTGGAACTGACCCAGCCGCCGAGGGCGATCTGGCCGATCACCAATAGCAATCCGGCGGTGGCCCAATATTGCAGGCGCTTGGGTACGGTCAGTGCCGGCAACACGCCGGACAGTCTCAATGTCAGCAGAAACAGCAGGCTCAAGGTCGCGAAGCCACCAAGCAAATGCCCGGTCACCACTTGCGGCCAGAGCTTGAGCGTCACCGTCCACATGCCGAACGCGGCCTGGGCGAACACCACCGCCAGCAGAAACAGCGGCAGTTTCAACGGTTGCCCCGGATGCCGACGATTGACCCACGCGCGTCCGGCCAGAATCGAGATCAGCATGCCGAGGGTGCCGGCGAAGTAACGGTGGATCATCTCGTTCCAGCCTTTGTGCGCCTCCACCGGCGAGTCGGGGTAATGCAGTTCGGCATGGGCCAGTTGGGCTTCGCTTTTCGGCACGCTGATAAACCCGTAGCAGCCGGGCCAGTCCGGGCAGCCGAGTCCGGCGTGAGTCAGGCGGGTGTAGGCGCCGAGCAGCACCACGATCAGCGCCAGCAGGGTGGCAAACAGCGCGAGGCGAAATCCAGGTTTGGCCATGACGATGCCCTTATCCGATGTTCGACAGTTTCAGCAGGTGGCGCAGGTCGTTGAGCAGATCCTTGCCCTTGACGCTCGGGTCGTAGCGCAGCACGAGATTGCCGTGGGGATCGATGATCCACAGCTGTGGCGTGGTTTTGTCGCCGGTGGCTTTGCTGAACGCGGCGCTATCCAGTGGGTAACGTTGCAGCTGTGGATATTCGCGGCTCAGCTTGGCTTCGTAGTCGGCCGTCAGCGGTTGCGCGGCAGCGAGTGCATGGCTGGCGCGACCGGCATCGCGGCCGAGGCCGATCTGGATCTGCCGCGCCAGGTACACCAGTTGCTGGCAGTCCACCGCGCAGTCCTTCGGCGCGGTTACCAGCATCTGCCAGCGTTCTTCGTCAGCCGCTACGCCGAGGTCGGCACGGCTCTGGCCGTTGCCGATCAGTTCGCCGTGATAGCTGCGACCGTCCGGCACCCAGAATTGCAGCTTGTACATGCCGGTGGCGAGGATCATCGGACCGATCACGCCGAGCAGGATCAGCAGCAGTTGAATGCGGCCGCGACGGCGACTGGCCGGGGCTTTTGCTTCAGACATGCTGGGTGGATTCATGGCCGCTCCCATGGTGTTTCTCCTTTGCGTTGTGCCAGCCGAGATAGAGGTAAAGACAGAACAGGGCGGTGGCCATGGCGAACCACTGCACGGCGTAACCGAGGTGTTTTTCCGGGCCCATGGCAACCACCGGCCAGTCGGCCTGATAGCTGGCGGGACCGGGTTCTGCGCGTAATTCATAGGCGAAGCCGTCGCGCTCGAGGGTTTTCCACCATTTGGCGGGTTCGACGGCGGTGACGGTTTGCGGCCAGGTGCTGCTGACCGGGTCGGCGTGCAACTGGAAGGTCGCGCCGGGGGCGACATACACCCAGGCGTCGACATTCACGGCATCGGCCGGTGTCTTGAATTGCGGGGTAACGCGCCGGTCCGGCCACGGCAGCCAGCCACGATTGACCAGCAGCCACAGGCCGGTGCGCTGATCCTGAAACGGTTGCAGCAGCTCGACGCCGACCTTGCCGTCACGTTGACGGTTGTCCAGCAGCAGGCTGTGGGCGGCATCGAACTGGCCGTGCAGATGCACCCGGCGAAAGGCCGGATCGGTGCTGTGCACCAGCTCGGTGCTGGCCATCGGTTCGGCGGCGCGGCGTTCGGCGTAGCTGGCGAGCAGGGCGGTTTTCTCCGCACCCCGGCCCAGCTGCCAGAAGCCCAGCGAAATCAGCAGCGGCAGCAGCAAGGCGACCACCAGCGTCGGCACGACGCCCGGCCGGAAGCGCTTCATGGCCGCGCCAGAAAAGCAGTGAATGCGACCGCTATACTTGATTGCATCGCCTGTACCCCCGGAGTCTTCCCATGCTCAAAGCAGCTATCGTCCTGATGCTGATTGCCACGGTGATCAGCCTGTTCAGCGGCCTGTTTTTCCTGGTCAAGGACGACAGCAGCTCGAATCGCCTGGTCATCGCCTTGAGTGTTCGGGTGGCATTGGCCGCTTGCACCGTCGGCTTGATTGCCTGGGGTTTCTACAGCGGCCAACTGGTGTCGCACGCGCCTTGGTAGCTCTGTCCTTCAGAGCACGTAAACGAAGATGAACAAGCCGATCCACACCACATCGACGAAGTGCCAGTACCAGCTCGCCGCTTCGAAGCCGAACTGGTGCTCGTTGTCGAAGTGGCCGCGCATGATCCGCATCAGCATCACGAACAGAATGATCGTGCCGATGGTCACGTGGGCGCCGTGGAACCCGGTGAGCATGAAGAACGTCGCGCCGTAGATGCCGGAACCGAGGGTCAGGCCCAGTTCGTGATAGGCGTGCATGTACTCCTCGGCCTGCAAGGCGAGGAAGCCGCAACCCAGCAGCACGGTGATCAACAGCCACAGCTTCAGCGCACCGCGATGACCTTTCTTCAGGGCGTGGTGAGCGATGGTGATGGTCACGCTGGAGCTCACCAGCAGGATGGTGTTGATCAGCGGCAGGCCCCACGGGCTGATGACTTCCTTGGGCGGCGGGAACAGTTTCGGGTCGGGTGTGTGCAGCAGCGGCCAGGTGAACTGGAAGTTCGGCCAGAGCATGTGGGCGATGCCTTTGGTGCCTTCGCCGCCCAGCGCCGGACCGGAAATGTGCCGCACATAGAACAGCGCGCCGAAGAAGGCGATGAAGAACATCACCTCGGAGAAGATGAACCAGCTCATACCCCAGCGGAACGAGCGGTCCAGCTGCGGGCTGTACAACCCCGCCCGGCTTTCCTTGATCACTGTGCCGAACCAGCCGAACAGCATGTACGCCAGCAACAGGCCACCGACGAAAAAGATCAGCGGGCCGTGGGATTCCGGGCGCGCTGCCTTCAGATCGTTGAACCAGGTCGCCAGGCCGTACACCGTGGTGACCATGCCGATGGTCGCGACGATCGGCCATTTGCTCTGGGCCGGGACGTAATAGTGCTCATGAGTTGCCATTTATTGTTCTCCTTATCGGGCACGCTTAACCGCCAGTGTTTGCAGCCACCGGAGGATGTCGGGCGGTGATATCGAACAGCGTGTAGGACAGCGTCAGGTGCTTCACGTCCTTGGGCATGTCGCGGTCAACGATGAAACGCACCGGCATCTCGATCTGCTGACCGGGCTGCAGCACCTGCTGGGTAAAGCAAAAACATTCGGTCTTGTGGAAATACGCCGCCGCTTCGCTCGGGGCGATGCTCGGTACGGCCTGGGCGCTCATCGGTTTGTCGGTGGGATTGCGCGCGATGAAGATCATCTCGTTGACCGAGCCGGGGTTGGCCGTCAGTTCGTCATGCTTGGGATAGAAATCCCAAGGCATGTCGACATTGTTGGTCGACAGGAACTGCACCCGCACCTGCCGGGACTTGTCCACAACCTGTTCGCCTTCGTACTGCCCGGCGGTCTTGCCGTTGATGCCGAACGCCTTGCACATCACGTCGTAGATCGGCACCAGGGCAAAACCGAAGACAAACATCGCCACCACCACGCCGAGCAGTCGGGTCACCAGTTTCTTCAGCGATATCGAGTCAGCCATGGCGGCGGCCCTCAAGGGCTACGGGTTTCATTTCACTTCCGGCGGCGTGGTGAAGGTGTGATACGGCGCCGGCGACGGCACGCTCCACTCCAGGCCTTCGGCGCCATCCCACGGTTTGGCCGGTGCCGGCTCGCCACCGCGGATGGTCTTGATCACGATGAACAGGAAGAAGATCTGCGTGGCGCCGAACATGAACGCGCCGATCGACGAGACCATGTTGAAGTCGGCGAACTGCAGGTTGTAGTCCGGAATCCGCCGTGGCATCCCCGCCAGTCCCACGAAGTGCATCGGGAAAAAGGTCAGGTTCATGCCGACGAAGGACAGCCAGAAGTGCAGCTTGCCCAGGGTCTCGTCGTACATGTGGCCGGTCCACTTCGGCAGCCAGTAATAAGCCGAGGCGAAGATCCCGAAGATCGCCCCCGGCACCAGCACGTAATGGAAGTGCGCCACCACGAAGTAGGTGTCCTGGTACTGGAAATCCGCCGGGGCGATGGCCAGCATCAGCCCGGAGAAACCGCCGATGGAGAACAGGATCACGAACGCCACGGCAAACAGCATCGGCGTCTCGAAGGTCAGCGAGCCTTGCCACATGGTGCTGGCCCAGTTGAACACCTTCACCCCGGTCGGCACCGCGATCAGCATCGTCGCGTACATGAAGAACAACTCGCCCACCAGCGGAATGCCCACCACGAACATGTGGTGCGCCCAGACGATGAACGACAGGAACGCGATGCTCGCCGTGGCGTAGACCATCGAGGTGTAGCCGAACAGCGGCTTGCGCGAGAAGGTCGGGATGATCTGGCTGACGGCGCCGAAGGCCGGCAGGATCATGATGTACACCTCGGGGTGGCCGAAGAACCAGAACACGTGCTGGAACAGCACCGGGTCACCGCCGCCGGCGGCACTGAAGAAACTGGTGCCGAAGTGGATGTCCATCAGCATCATCGTCACGCACCCGGCCAGTACCGGCATCACCGCGATCAGCAGGAACGCGGTGATCAGCCAGGTCCAGACGAACAGCGGCATTTTCATCAGCGTCATGCCGGGGGCGCGCAGGTTGAGGATGGTGGCGATCACGTTGATCGCGCCCATGATCGAACTGATCCCCATCAAGTGGATGGCGAAGATGAAGTAGGTCACGCTTTCCGGCGCATAAGTCGTGGACAGCGGCGCGTAGAAGGTCCAGCCGAAGTTCGGCCCGCCGCCGGCGGTGAACAGGGTCGAGACCAGCAGCAGGAACGCCGCCGGCAGCAGCCAGAAGCTGAAGTTGTTCATCCGTGGCAGCGCCATGTCCGGTGCGCCGATCATCAACGGGATCATCCAGTTGGCGAGGCCGACGAACGCCGGCATCACCGCACCGAACACCATCACCAGCCCGTGCATGGTGGTCATCTGGTTGAAGAACGCCGGTTCGACGATCTGCAGACCGGGCTGGAACAGCTCGGCACGGATCACCATGGCGAACGAGCCGCCGAGCAGGAACATGCAGAACGCGAACCATAGGTACAACGTGCCGATGTCCTTGTGGTTGGTGGTCAGCACCCAGCGCATCAGGCCTTTGGCGGGGCCGTGGGCGTGGTCGGCATGACCGTGGTCATCGATGACAGCGCTCATGGCCGGTCTCCTTCAAGTGAGTGGACTTGGCAGGCCGGGGCGCCTTGCCCCGGCCGGTTCACGAAGTACGCAATAGACCGGCTCATTTGCTTTCCGCCTGTTTCAGCTCCAGCACTTCTTTTGGCGTGACCATGTCGCCCTTGTTGTTGCCCCAGGCGTTACGTTCGTAGGTCACGACCGCTGCGATATCGACTTCCGAGAGTTGCTTGCCGAACGCCGCCATGGCAGTGCCCGGTTTGCCGAAGTACACGCGGTGCAGGTGATCGGCTTTCGGCCCGGTGGCAATCGGCGAGCCCTTGAGCGCCGGGAACATCGGCGGCAGGCCCTGGCCTTCGGCCTGGTGACAGGCTACGCAGGTGGTGTGGTAGATCTTGTCGCCGCGCTCCTTGAGCTCGTCGAGGGTCCATTCCTTGCTCGTCAGCTCTTTGAGCTGCGCAGCCTCGGCCTTGCGATCGGCGAGCCATTTTTCGTAGTCCGCTTTCTCTTTGACCTCGACCACGATCGGCATGAAGCCGTGATCCTTGCCACACAGTTCGGCGCACTGGCCACGGTAGAGGCCGGGCTTGTCGATGCGGGTCCAGGCTTCGTTGACGAACCCGGGGATCGCATCGCGCTTGACCGCGAAGGCCGGCACCCACCAGGAGTGGATCACGTCGGCAGAGGTGACGAGGAAACGCACCTTGGCCCCGGTCGGCAGCACCAGCGGCTTGTCGACCTCGAGCAGGTAATGCTCGCCCTTGGCTTCCTTGTTGTGGATCTGCTCGGCGGGGGTGGCCAGGTTGCTGAAGAACTCGACGTCCTGGCCCAGGTATTTGTAGTGCCACTTCCACTGATAACCGGTGATCTGGATATCGATATCCGGCTCACTGGTGTCGTACATGCGGATCAGGGTGGCGGTTGCCGGAACCGCCATCGCCACCAGGATCAGCAGCGGGACGACGGTCCAGAGAATCTCGACGGTGGTGCTTTCGTGGAATTTTGCGGCGACCTGCCCGGTAGAACGGCGGTGCACCATCATCGACCAGAACATGGCGCCGAAGACGATGATCCCGATCACCACACAGATCCAGAAAATGGTCATGTGCAGGTCGAATACTGCGTGACTGATTTCAGTCGCTCCAGGCGCCATATTTACAGTCCAGGCCGCGTTGGCCTGGCTGAAAATCGACCACAACAGGAGGCCCATCCAGACGTGTGGATGTCGCATCATTGCGGGTTCCCCTTATCGTTCTTGTTATCCCGCCGGCTTTCGCCTGCGGCAAGGGAGCGGCTGCATCAGACTACGAACTTGAATCGCCGGGCCTTGCTGCGGGTGCAGTCGGGCGTCATCAGCTAACTCCATTCAATGGCGAGTATAGACAGCGGCTGAAAAATGCAATGCGCGGACGTCAATCGGGTGAAACAGCTGGCACTTGCGTTCCGGGGCACGAATGGAGAAGGATGCAGACGAGTGGTGGCAAACCGATATAACGCAGGTGTATCAAGGATGAAATAATTATGACAAATGCGTCTTAGCATTTTTCGTAAGCCAGCTAAGTTATGTCTTCCCTATTTCATTGCCTTGTTTCCTGGAGTTTTCATGAACACCGCCGCATTGCGCGAGCAGATCCACATAGCCCGACAACACGAGATTGAAACCGGAAAGCTGACCCGTCAGCTGGAAGCCCAACTGCAACACCTGCACCCGGCGATCCAGTTGCCGGAAACCGACGCCAATGGCGTGCTGACGCGTTTTGTCGCCGCCTACATCGATGAAGTGCCAGACCTGCTGGATGCAGCCAATGAAGTCGCCAGGGAAGCGGGAATCGAGTCACAGATCAAACCGGTGCTGAAAATCGCCGAACAGTACTTTCTCCAGCCGCCGGTCGGCCTGGACAGTCTGCTGGACGAAGCCTACCTGGCGCACCGCTTTGTCGAAGAGGTCAACGACCTGTACATCAAGCATTTCGGCCAGCCACTGATCCCCTTGGACATGACGGTCGCCAATCTGATTGCTCACCAGTTGCTCGGTGAGGAATTTGCCAATCAACTTGATGAAGTGGTGCATCACGCGGTGGACAGCATGCTCGACGACGACAGCTTTGCGCTGGAGTCGGTGGAAGCCTACCGCGAGAAACTCAGCAGCCCGGACACCGGTGCGGCGTGGAAACGCTGGCCGTGCATGAGTCGCCGTCTGGGCGTGGGCCTGGAACTGGATCAGCCTGCGGCTTGATCTCTGCGCAAACGATTGGGGGAACAGATTGCTCTGTTCCCCCAAATGTTTTCAGCCTGCCGCACCGATCCCGGTGGTGGTACGGATTCGTCCTTCAAGCCGTCGCTTCAATCCCCGCGACTCGATCAACAGCTTCGAACCCTTGGCCGCATTGGCCCGGCCCCACTCTTCCAGCAGTTCCAGACACGAATGGTCGATGTAGCTCAGATTGTTGAGCGGTACATGCACCGTCGTGCCCGAAGGAATACTGCCCAGCACCTGAGTCAGCGCCGGCACTTTGAGGAATGTTGCCGCGCCCACCAGACGCAACTCCATTTCCCCGTCCTGCGGCAGATCGATCAGGCTGATCTTCAGCCGTGAAGCCTTGAACGCCAGTTTCACCAGGGTCAAACCGAAACCGATCAACACGCCGGTCAGCAGGTCGGTGAAGATGATCGCCAGCGCCGTAGCGGCGTAGGTGAACATTGGCATCCGGCCATACCGCCCCAGACCGCGAAAGGCTTTCAGATCCACCAGTTTGAAACCGGTGTAGACCAGCACCCCGGCCAGGCTCGCCACCGGAATGCTTTGCAGCACACTCGACAGCAACAACACGAAGGCCAACAGCCACAGGCCATGGAAAATCGTCGAGTAGCGTGTGGTGGCGCCGGCCTGGACGTTGGCCGAGCTGCGCACGATCACCCCGGTCATCGGCAGCGCGCCGACCAGCCCGCAGAGCATGTTGCCGACCCCTTGTGCCGACAGTTCGCGGTCGAAGTCCGAGCGCGGGCCGCTGTGCATGCGATCCACCGCGGCGGCGGAGAGCAGGGTTTCGGCGCTGGCGATGAAGGCCACGGCAAACGCGGCAATCAGCAGGGTCGGATCGGCCAGGCTCAGCAGATCCGCGGGTTTCAGCCAGTCGATCGCTTCGGCCAGATTTGCCGGCACTTCAACCCGCTTCACTTGCAGCGCCAACAACAGGCTGGCGCCTGTCGCCAGCCCGACACCGAGCAGCGCGCCGGGAATGAAACGCAGTGAATGTGGACGGCATTTCTCCCACAGCCACATCACGGCGATGGTCGATAGCCCGAGCAACCCGGCCTGCCATCCAAACGACGGCAAGGCCTGGGCCACCGCACCGGGGAACGCTGTCAGGTTGTCCAGCCCCGAGGGCTTCGGCGCGGCATCCAGCATCACATGCACTTGCGAGAGCACAATCAGCACGCCGATCCCGGCGAGCATCCCATAGACCACCGCTGGCGCCGTGACCCGAAACCAGCAACCGAGCTTCAGGCGCCCGGCCACCAATTGCAGCAATCCCGCCAGCAACAGGATCGGCCCGAGCATCTCGATCCCGTGCTGGCGCACCAGCTCGAACACCAACACCGCCAGACCTGCCGCCGGCCCGCTGACTTGCAACGGCGAACCTGCCAGCCAACCCACCACCAGCCCACCGATGATCCCGGTGATCAAACCTTTGGCCGGTGGCAGCCCCGAAGCAATCGCAATGCCCATGCACAGTGGCAGGGCGACCAGAAACACCACCACCGAAGCCAGCAGCTCCCGTGGCAACACCGCTTTCAATTGAGCTGCACGCATGATGACTCTCCCGAAGTTTTCTTCAGGCGTGGCGAAGCCTGGCCGCTGAAACAGCGACCGGCGTCAGACCACACGGATTTTTAGGAGGATTTAGAAGCGCGCTTTGGGCGTCGCCACCGGAATCGGATGGCTGCCATCGAGCGGCAGGAAGCGTCCCTGATCCGCGTCGTAAGCTTTGATTTCGCTGGTTTCGATGTTGTAGACCCAGCCATGGATGAACAGATGACCGTTCGCCATGCGCGAGGCTACCGAAGGATGGGTACGCAAGTGCTGCAGTTGGGCGATGACGTTTTCCTCGGTGAGGATCGGCATGCTTTCTTTTTCGTCGGTGCAGTTGCAGTTGTCATGCACCATGGTTTTCGCGACTTCGGCATGGCGCAGCCAGGCTTTGACCGTCGGCATCTTTTCCAGGCTGTCCGGATTGAGCACTGCGCGCATGGCGCCGCAATCGGAGTGGCCGCAAATGATGATGTGCTGCACGCCAAGCGCCAGTACCGCGTATTCGATGGCGGTGGAAACGCCACCGTTCATCTGGCCGTAGGGCGGAACGACGTTGCCGACGTTACGGGTCACGAACAGATCGCCGGGGGAGCTCTGGGTGATCAGTTCCGGGACGATGCGCGAGTCGGCGCAAGTGATGAACATCGCCCGTGGCGACTGGGCCGTGGCGAGTTTCTTGAAGAGTTCTTCCTGTTGCGGAAAGACCTCATGATGAAAATGCAAAAAGCCGTCAACGATATGTCGCAGCGCTGCATCGGCGGATTCCGCCCCAGGGACGGCTTGCGCCGACGCAGCCAACGGCTGTTTATCCTTGTCACTCATGATTCATCCTCTTTGGCGGATTCGGGGAGTCGTTCCCGTGTATTCCGGTATGAAGCCAGTGGCTGTTTAAAAACATCCGGGTCATCCCGACCCGTCAGTCACTCGATGAACAAGGTAACCGCCGAAACTTAACTCAAACTGAATCAAGCGCTCTAGAACGTGTGTTCCAGGTCACAAAAAACGTGACCAGCGTAACCGGGTAAGCAATTCCCTCCACTCAACCATAGGCCAATTGTCCCTAAATCAGCGCCATCTGGCGACCCGGCGGACAAAAGGCTGTGCAATCCAGATTGAAACCTTCGCGGTGATTGAGTCCCAGGCGTTTCAACACCTTGGCGAAGCGTTGCGCGAGCAGGTCGGCGAACGGCCCTTCACCGCGCATGCGCGCGCCAAAACGGCTGTCGTACAGCTCGCCGCCACGACTCTGGCGGATCAGGCTCAACACATGCGCCGCACGCTGCGGGTAGTGCGCTTCAAGCCATTCCTCGAACAGCGGCGCCACTTCCAGCGGCAGGCGCAGCATCATGTACGCGGCGCTCTGGGCTCCGGCGGCGTGGGCTTCGGTCAGCAGGCTTTCGATTTCGCTGTCGTTGATCATCGGAATCATCGGCGAGCACAGCACACCGACCGGGATACCCGCTTCGCGCATCACCCGGATCGCCCGCAACCGGGCCTTGGGCGCGGCGGCCCGGGGTTCGAGAATGCGTTTGAGCTCATCGTCCAGGGTGGTGAGGCTGATCATCACCGCCACCAGCCGTTGCTGCGCCAGTTCGGTGAGCAGATCGAGGTCACGCAGGATCAGAGAACCCTTGGTGACGATGGTCACCGGGTGCCGGTAGCGCAGTAATACTTCGAGGGTCTGACGGGTGATTCTGTGTTCGCGTTCGATCGGTTGATACGGGTCGGTGTTGGAGCCCAGATTGATCGGCGCGCATTGGTAGCCTTTTTTCCCCAGCTGCTCTTCCAGCACCTGGGCGGCGTTGGTCTTGGCGATCAGCTTCGTTTCGAAATCCAGCCCCGGCGACATGTCCCAATAGGCGTGGCTCGGCCGCGCGTAGCAATAGATGCAGCCATGCTCACAGCCGCGATAGGGATTGATCGAGCGGTCGAAGGGCAGGTCCGGTGAGGTGTTGCGGGTGATGATGGTTTTCGCCGTCTCGAAACTGACTTCGGTGCCCTGGGTCAGTGGCACTTCCTGATACCAGCCATCGTCCTCGGCCACCGAACGACTGGGCGCGAAGCGGTTGTGCGGATTGGTGGCGGTGCCGCGACCGCGCGGGGGAAGAGGGGTAGACATGGCAGCGCCTCGATACTGTGTGCATATACAGTATCGAGGCGCTGTCGATCTGACTAGTGCCGTTGGGCGAACGGTCAGTTGTGCTGTGTCACCTGGCCGAGGTCATCGGTCGAGGTGTGCTTCAAGTCTTCCTTGCGTAACTCCGCAACATCAGCTGCTTTGACCGGCGCGCCCTTGTTGCCCCAACTGCCTCGGATGAAGCTCACCACATCCGCCACTTCCTGATCCGACAGACGCCAGGCGAAGCCGGGCATGGTGAAGGTCGACGGCGCGGTGTGCGTCGCAGGCAGCGTGCCGCCCTTGAGCACGATGTGGATCAGCGACGTCGGGTCTTCCGATTGCAACACCGGGTTGCCCGCCAGCGCCGGGAACACCCGGGTGTAGCCGTGGCCATCGGTGCGGTGGCACGCCGCGCAGTTGTCGATGTACACCGACGCGCCACGCTGACTGTCATCCCCATTCCACAAGGCCTTGGCGGCTTTCTCGTCGTACTGATGTGGCTGGTCGGCAGGGTCATTGGCCAGCAGCGACTTCAGGTATCGGGCGATCGCGGTCAGGTCGGCGTCGGTCATGTACTGCATGCTGTGGGTGACCACGTCGCTCATACCGCCGAATACCGCGCTGCGGTCGCTGCGGCCGGTCTTGAGGAACTGCACCAGTTGCTCTTCGCTCCAGCTGCCGAGGCCATCCTTGTGGTCGCCGCGCAGGCTCTTGGCGATCCAGCCTTCCAGCGGCGCGCTGCCTGACAGAAAACTGCTGCCTTCGGCCGCGCTCAGGGATTTTTCCTGCATGGTCAGGGCCCGTGGCGTATGGCAGGCGCCGCAATGTCCGAAGCCTTCTACCAGATACGCCCCACGGCTGACGACGGCATCGTCCGACGCGGGTTTGTAGTCCTCGACCTTCGGCGCAAACAACCAGCGCCAGCCCATCAGCGGCCAGCGCATGCTCAATGGCCACGGGATGTCGCTGGCCTTGTTCTCCTGCGCCACCGGTTCAACACCGTGCATGAAGTAGGCGTAGAGCGCCTGCATGTCATCCTGACTGACACGGGCATAGGACGGGTACGGCATCGCCGGGTACAAGGTACTGCCATTTTTGGCGACGCCATGACGCACAGCCTGGTCGAACTCCTCGAAGTTGTAGCCGCCCAGCCCGGTGTTGTCCGGGGTGATGTTGGTCGAGTAGATCGTGCCGATCGGGGTTTCCATCGGCAGGCCACCGGCGAACGGCTTGCCGTCCTTGGCCGTGTGGCAGGCCACGCAGTCACCGGCACGGGCGAGGTATTCACCTTTTTTGATCAAGGATTGATCAACTTCGGCGCCGTAAAGGGATGCGCTGCCGAGCAGTGCCAGGGTCGCGATAACGAGAGTCTTCATGGTCATCGCTCCTTAAGCCTGAACCAGCGGGCCGGGGTTTTTCAGGTATTGCTCGCGGATCGCTTTCGCCGACCAGTAGGTCAGCGCGGCGACCAGCCCGGTCGGGTTGTAACCCAGGCCTTGCGGGAATGCCGAGGCGCCCGGGACGAACACGTTGTGCACGTCCCAGCTCTGCAAGTAGCGGTTCAGCGCGCTGGTCTTCGGATCGGTGCCCATGATCGCGCCACCGTTGAGGTGGGTGGTCTGGTAGGACGCAGTGTTGAAGTGCTCACCGACTTTCTTGCCAAGCACGGCAATGGCTTTCGGGCCCATGGCTTGCGCGACCTTGCCCATTTTTTCGACCATGAAGCGGTTCATCTTGATGTCGTTTTCCTGCCAGTCGAAGGTCATCCGCAGCAGCGGCAGGCCGTAGGCATCGCGGTACACCGGGTCCAGATCGAGGTAGTTGCCACGGTAGGACTGATGCGCGCCGTGAGCGTCCATCGACACCTGGTGGGTGTAGTAATCGGCGGTCGCGCGTTTCCAGTCGCTGCCCCAGGCCGGGGTGCCTGGCGGGTTGGAGGTGCCGGCAATCGGACGGCTGCCGGCCTGGTTGACCCACATTGGCGAGCCACCGACGAAACCGTGTGGCCCGTGGTCGAAGTTGTCGGCGTTGAAGTCGTCCAGCGCCACGCCGTTGCCGCCGGCGCCGATGAAGTTGTTGGTGTGGGTGTCCTTGTCGAAGAACGCCTTGATGGTCGCCATGTTCTGGTAGGCGAAGTTACGTCCGACCACGCCTTCGCCGCTGACCGGATCGTACGGTTTGCCGATGCCGGAGAGCAGCATCAGCCGTACGTTGTGCAACTGGAACGCGCCGAGGATCACCAGATCCGCCGGTTGCTCGATCTCGCGACCCTGACCGTCGATGTAGGTGACGCCGGTGGCTTTGGTTTTCGTGCTGTCGAGGTTGACCCGCAGGACGTGGGCGTTGGGCCGCAGTTCGAAATTCGGCAGCGGTTTCAGCGCCGGCAGAATGTTCACGTTCGGCGAGGCCTTGGAATACATGTAGCAAACGTAGCCGCTGCAGAAGCCGCAGAAGTTGCACGGGCCCATCTGCGCGCCGTAAGGGTTGGTGTACGGCCCCGAAGTATTTGCGGAAGGCAGGTTGTAGGGTTTGTAACCGACCTCTGTGGCCGCTTTGCCGAACAGTTGTGCAGAAACCGTGTTCTTCTGTGCTTCCAGCGGAAACGGGTTCGAACGATCCGGCGCGTATGGGTTACCGCCCTTGCCCTGGCCGACCAGTTGGCCTTTCACGGTCCAGGCCTGGCCGGAGGTGCCGAAGACTTTTTCGGCGAAATCGAAGAACGGTTCCAGCTCTTCATAGCTGACGCCGAAGTCCTGGATGGTCATGTCCTTGGGGATGAAGCTTTTGCCGTAACGCTCTTCGTAGTGGCTGCGCATGCGCAGCTCGATCGGATCGACACGAAAGTGCACGCCCGACCAGTGCAGCCCGGCGCCGCCCACGCCATTGCCCGGCAGGAACGCGCCCAACTGGCGGTTCGGCAGGGCGATGTCATTGACGCTGTGACGGATGGTGACGGTCTCTTTGGAGATGTCCTGGAAGAGTTTTTTCCGCACGCTGTAGGTGAGTTCGTCGATCACCTGGGGATAGTTGCCGTCAGGATAGGTGTCCTGCATCGGCCCGCGTTCCAGCGCCAGCACGTTGAGACCGGCTTCGGTCAGCTCCTTGGCCATGATTGCGCCTGTCCAGCCGAAACCGACGATCACTGCATCGACCTTCTTCATTACCGTTGCCATGCTCACGCCCTCTCGCCGCGAATCGAAACTGCCGGGAAGGGGTATTGCTCGTTGCGTTCCACCCAATCCATGAAATCGGCGCGGGCGCCGGGGAAGCCGATCATGGTCCAGCCGACCATGCCTTTATTGCCACCGTGGATCGGGTCGCAGAAGAACCCTTCCTTGGTGTTTTGCAGCAGCAGACTGAAGAAAATCTTCGCTGGAACGCTGTCGAATTGCGGTTTTCCGGCTTCCAGCTGCTTGAGCAGATCGTCTCGGGTAGCGCTGTCTTGCTCGGCAAATGTTTTGCCATTGAGGGATTTTGCCCACTGATCCGTGGCGGCGATGCCGAGGCGATAGATCTCTTTTGGCACCAGTTTGCTCTGCCAGCCCATCTCGGGCGCAGCGTCGGCATTGAACGGGCCTTGCATGTACCAGAGGGCACCGGCGGCGTACGGCGTGTTCATCTGGCGGTCGATGTATTCCGGCACGCCAGCCTCGAGAGCGCCAGGGCCCTGGGCATCATTGGGGATCAATTGCGCAACGGCGGCATTGATGAACGCCCACTCTTCGGCGGTGAAGTAGTTCGGTTGATAGACGCCCGCGTCAGCGCCGGCCGGTTTTGCCGGTGCCGCAGCCGGTGCGCTTTCCGGGGCGGCTTGCAGCACGCTGCTACCGAGTCCGGTACCGGCGAGGGTGACCACCGGGATCAGGGTCAGGGATTTGCGCAAAAACTCACGCCGCGGGTTGTCTCGATCTTGATCAGACATGGGGTGCACCTCATCAGGCATTGATGGTTATCAGCCGCTTCTGGGGACGACTTTTGAGTGGTCGGTTGCGACGTGGCCGGAAATGACCCGGAAAAGGGGGACGCGTCTGCAACATGATGTGACAAATGGTAGCAGCCTAACCAACCGGATGAATCGATTCAGCCGAAAAAAAGCCCGGATTTGCGACGAAGGATATCCCTGGCTTCACGTTTCTTTGACAAACGCCTCACAGGGATTTGACTGGACAACCCTCAAGCTGCGGCCCTCACTGACGAATCCCACACGGTCACCACTCAGCATGTCCTTGAAGCGTTTTTCCTCTGCGATCTGTTTCTCGCTGCTTGCCCTGCTCGGCTCGATCCCGGCCCATGCCGCAGATGCGCCGGTTTCTCGTCCTCCGGAATGGGCGCAACCGGTCGAAGTGAAATACAACTTCTTTCAGATGTCGCCCACGCTTTATCGCAGTGCGCTGCCTGACGCCGGTGCCGTGCCGTTGCTGCAAAACCTGAAAGTGGCAACGGTCATCAACTTTCTGCCAGAGGCGGATTCGAGTTGGCTGAACGCTCCTGGCATCAATCAGGTGCAACTGCCGTATCGCACCAATCATGTCGATGACAGCGACGTGCTCAAGACCTTGCGCGCGATCCAGACCGCCGAAGCCAACGGCCCAGTGTTGATGCATTGCAAGCACGGCTCCGACCGCACCGGCCTGATGGCCGCGATGTATCGCATCGTGGTGCAAGGCTGGAGCAAGGAAGACGCCCTGAACGAAATGACCCAGGGCGGTTTCGGTGAAAGCGGTCACTTCAAGGACGGCGTTCGCTACGTCATGCAGGCTGATGTCGAGAAGCTGCGTACCGCACTGGCCAATGGCGATTGCAGCACCAGTGCGTTCGCTACTTGCTCGATGAAGAGCTGGTTCCAGACCGTCAATCTGAAGTAACCCGCCGGATGATCGAACGGCCGGCACCCACGTCTTCACTGACCGGCCGGCCGACGAAAGCTTTCACTGCTTCCAGTAACGGGCGCCCGGCCCCGGGTGCAAAGAACGTTTCCCGGAACGCCCGGCCGGTCTGCGGCCTGAACACCCAGTCATGACTGAAGCGTTTGAACGCTTCTTGAGCCAGCACCCCTGACCAGACATAGGCGTAAACCGACGCGTCGTACTGGGTCACCATGTAATCGAAACCATTGGCGAACCGGTGATTGCCCGGTAGTTGCAGGTGAGCCATTGTCCGCTGCACGTCGGCGCAAACCGCTTCGACAGAGCGCCCATCGCCGTGGGTCAGGTGCAGCTCGAAATCGATGATCGCGCCCATCAGCAGCAAGGCTTTTTGTCGGCTGGCGTGGGCCTGACTGGCCGTCAGGGCGGCGTCGACCCGTGAAGCACTCAGGCGCTCGCCGGTCTGGAAATGCGCGCCGAGCCACAGCACAAACTCTCGCGACTGACACCACTGCTCGAACAGTTGCCCGGAGAATTCCGCTGCCTCATGGCCCAGTTGCAGGATGCCGGACAGGGTGTGATGAGGTGAACGCGTCAGTACGTGCTGAAGGCAGTGGCCAAACTCATGAAAAAGTACCTGCAGGTCGTCGAGTTCGAGACGGCACGGATGGCTGTCAGTGGCCGGAGTGAAATTGCTGTAGAGCACAGCAATGGGGAGCGCCGGGCGCCCTTCGGCATTGATCCGGCGGTTGCGCAGCGTGGAGGTGCCGGCGAAATCCGCAGCGTTGTCGCGGTGAAACGGGTCGAGGTAGATGTAGCCGATGACTTGCTCGTGCTCGCTGATTTCCAGCAGCCGTACATCGTCATGCCAGTGCCTGCCGCTGATTTGCTCGACGATGCGGATCCCGAACATTCGCTCACAGAACAGACAGAGCCGGCGCAGGGTACCCTCGAGCGGGAAGTAATCACGCAGGTCGTCCAGCGCACCGGGAAACTGCTGCTGGCGCCATTGTTCGGCGAGAAAGTCTTCATCCCATGGCTGAATCCGGTCGATGCCGCGTTGCAACGCAAAGGCGGCCAGTTGTATGGAGTCCCGCTCGAGAGCCGGCGCCAACTGCGCAACCTGGCGCTGGAGAAAATCACTGACCCACGCTGTCGTCCCGGACATGGTTTTTGCCAGCGTCAGTTGCGCGGCGTTTTCGTGGCCAAGTAAACGGGCTTTCTGTTGGCGCAAGGCAAGCAACGCCGTCAGTACCGGGCCGTTATCGAAGCGGCCGGCCAACGGCCCCTGATCGGAGGCGCGGGTCGCGTAGGCCACACAGCATTCTTCCCGCAAGGCACGGTTCTCGGCGTACTTGAGGATGTGATTGCAGGTGTTCTGATCCAGACGGATCAGCCAGCCGTCATGGCCGGCCTCGCGTGCGGCGCGCGCCAGGCGATCCCTCATCGCCGGTGACAGACCCGCGAGCAGTGCAACGTCGTCGATCCGTTTGCTCCAGGTCTCGGTCCAGCGTTCGAGGTGGGTCAAAAACACGGATTCCAGGCCGCCGATCTCAAGGTTCAACCGGGCCAGTTCCTGCTGTTGCTCAGTGGGAAGCTCGATGCCCGACTGCCTGAATTTGCGCAGTATCCGCGCCAGCACGATCTTGCGTGACTCATCGAAGTTGGCCGCGATCGAACTCCGCGCCAAACGCTGGTAGGCCTCGTACAGCGGGCGATTGCGGGATTTTTCGGAACGATACTGATTGATTGCCAGATGCGCCTTGGCGCTTTCCACGAGCCACGTGGCATCGTCGGACCTGACCGTCGACAACGTTTCGAGAATCGAGCGGACTTCATTGAGACGGGCATCCGCTTCATCGATGCTCAGCACCAGATCATCCCAGCCGGGGTGCTCGGCCTGACTGGCGATCACTTGCGCAACGATTTGTCGGTTGTCGGCAATGATGCTGTTGATCGCCGGCAGCAGATGCTCGGTGCGAATATCCGGCCAGGGTGGCAGGGTCCAGTGTTGCAGGAGGGGATTGGAGTCAGGCATGGCAGCTTCCTTCGAGGCATGGCGGAAACGGCCAGCCTACGAAGCAAGTGCAGAGGACGGGTGTTAAGCCAATACCACCTTCCACCGGGATTCGGCAGAAGGTGGTTCTGGATCAGTGTTGCTCGTCGGGCTTTTTCTTCAGCTTCGGATTCGGGAAGAACTGCACCGCCTGAACCGTTTTGTCCGGTGCAGGCTTGAGCGCACTGGTGTTGACCCGCGTGCCCAGCTCTTTTGGAACCGACAACCCTTGTGCGTTCAGCGTATCGCTGTAGCCGCACGCCACGCATTCGCGGTGCGGGACATCGTCTTCGCTCCACATCATCAGCTTGTCCGGCTCGCTGCACGCCGGGCAGACGGCCCCGGCGATAAAGCGTTTTTTGGTCTTCACAGGTGCCTCACTCATGCTGCCGCGTCCTCACTCAGGCCGCTGTGGCGCAAGAGTGCGTCAATCGATGGCTCACGGCCACGGAAGTCGACGAACAGCACCATCGGCTCCTGCGAGCCGCCGCGGGCCAGGATCGCCTCGCGGAAGGCGCGACCGGTGTCGGCATTGAGCACGCCGTCTTCTTCGAACTTGGAGAAGGCATCTGCCGACAGCACTTCCGCCCATTTGTAGCTGTAGTAACCCGCCGCGTAACCGCCGGCGAAGATGTGCGCGAAGCTGTTCGGGAAGCGGTTGTAGGCCGGAGGGCGCATCACCGAGACTTCGTTGCGCACGCCTTCCAGCACCTGCGCGACGCTGCGACCGTCACCGTGGGTGGCGTGCAGTTCGAAGTCGAACAGCGAGAACTCCAGCTGACGCACCATCATCAGGCCGGACTGGAAGTTCTTCGCTGCGAGCATTTTTTCCAGCAGATCCTGCGGCAACGGCTCGCCGGTTTCGTAGTGGCCGGAAATCAGCGCCAGGCCTTCCGGCTCCCAGCACCAGTTTTCCATGAACTGGCTCGGCAGCTCGACCGCATCCCACGCCACGCCGTTGATGCCCGATACGCCGGCATGCTCGACGCGGGTCAGCAGGTGATGCAGGCCGTGACCGAATTCGTGGAACAGGGTGGTCACTTCATCGTGGGTCAGCAGCGCAGGCTTGCCGCTGTCGGCCGGGGTGAAGTTGCACACAAGGTTGGCCACCGGGCTTTGCAGCACGCCGTCGAGGGTGCGGCGACGGTCGCGGGCGCCGTCCATCCAGGCACCGCCGCGCTTGTTGGCGCGGGCGTAGAGGTCGAAGAAGAAGCGGCCGACGTGCTGGCCGTTTTCCTTGATCTCGAACAGGCGTACGTCCGGATGCCAGGTATCGAAGCCTTTCAGTTCGGCGATCTCGATACCGTAAAGACGTTGAACGATAGCGAACAGACCGCCCAGCACTTTGTCGATCGGGAAGTAGGCGCGCAGGGTTTCCTGGGCGACGCTGTAGCGTTGTTCGCGGAGTTTTTCACCGTAGAAACCGCTGTCCCAGCTTTGCAGATCGGCGCAGCCCTGTTCGGCGGCGTAAGCCTTGAGCTGTTGCAGATCCTGGGCAGCGAACGGTTTGCTGCGCTTGGCCAGGTCGCGCAGGAAGCTCAGCACCTGGTCGCTGGATTCGGCCATTTTGGTCGCCAGGCTCAGCTCGGAGAAACTGGAGAAACCGAGCAGCTTTGCCAGCTCCTGACGCAGGTCGAGGATTTCGCCCATCACCGGGCCGTTGTCGTTCTGGCCGGCGTTCGGGCCTTGATCCGACGCACGGGTGCAGTAGGCGGCGTAGACTTCTTCGCGCAGCGCACGGTCCTGGGCGTAGGTCATCACCGCGTAGTAGCTCGGGAATTCCAGGGTGATCAGCCAGCCGTCGAGGCCTTTGGCCTGTGCCGCAGCAGCCATTTGCGCCTTGGCCGAATCGGTCAGGCCGGCGAGGGCGGCTTCATCGGTCAGGTGCTTGGTCCAGGCCTGAGTGGCGTCGAGCAACTGGTTGGAGAAGCGGCTGCCCAGCTCGGACAGCTTGCTCTGCACTTCGGCGTAGCGCTTCTGTTCGGCTTCCGGCAGGTCGATACCCGACAGGCGGAAATCGCGCAGGGCGTGTTCCAGAATGGTTTTCTGCGCCACGTCGAAACCGGCGGCTTCCGGGCTGTTGGCCAGGGCTTCATAGGCCTGGAACAGCTCGCGGTTCTGGCCCATTTCGGTGGAGTAGGCGCTCAATGCTGGCAGGCACGACTCGTAGGCTTCACGCAGTTCGGCGCTGTTGCACACGGCATTGAGGTGGCTGACCGGGCTCCAGGCAGCGCCCAGGCGATCATTGAGTTCGTCCATCGCCAGCACCAGCCCGGCCCAGGTCGGGTTCTGGCCCTGAGTCTTGAGGATCTCGGCGATGGCGGCGCGGTTGTCGGCCAGGATGGTTTCGATGGCCGGCTGCACGTGTTCGGCACGGATCGCGGAGAACGGCGGCAGGTCGTAGGACTGCAGAAGAGGGTTGTTCACGCTCACGGTTGGCACCTTGGCTGGAAGAAACATGCGCCCATCTTAATTACAATCGACACCCACCGCAGCTATCGGCGACAGAGAGAGAACTAATCGTGTCCCTTCGCAAGTACCAGAATCACACCCCACGCTTGAGCAAAGGCGCTTTTGTCGACGGCTCCGCGGTGGTGATCGGCGACGTCGAAATCGGCGAAGACAGCTCCGTGTGGCCGTTGACGGTGATCCGCGGCGACATGCACCGCATCCGTATCGGCGCACGCACCAGCGTGCAGGATGGCTGTGTGTTGCACATCACCCACGCCGGCCCGTTCAATCCGGACGGCTTTCCGCTGCTGATCGGTGACGATGTGACCATCGCCCACAAGGTCATGCTGCATGGCTGCACCGTCGGCAGCCGCGTGCTGATCGGCATGGGCAGCATCGTCATGGACGGCGCGGTGGTCGAGGACGACGTGATCATCGGCGCCGGCAGCCTGGTGCCACCGGGCAAGCGCCTGGAAAGCGGTTTCCTGTACGTGGGCAGCCCGGTGAAGCAGGTTCGCCCGCTGACCGACAAGGAAAACGCCTTTTTCACCTACAGCGCGGCGAACTACGTGAAGCTCAAGGACCTGCATCTGGCCGAAGGCTACGACCAGCTCTGACTTTTCTCTCTATTGCCCGGGATTTTTCATGCATTACCAGACCGTACTGTTCGACCTCGATGGCACCCTGACCGATCCGCGCGAGGGCATCACCCGCTCCATCCAGTTCGCCTTGAGCAAACTCGGTATCGATGAGCCGGACCTGACCAAACTGGAACACTTCATCGGCCCGCCGCTGTTGCAGGCGTTCATGCAGTTTTATGGTTTCGATGAAGCCAAGGCGTGGGAGGCGGTGAATTTCTATCGCGAGCGTTTCAAGGTTACCGGTCTGTACGAGAACCGGGTGTTCGAGGGCGTCACACCATTGCTGGAAACCCTGAGTGGCCAAGGCCGGCAGCTGTATATCGCGACTTCAAAACCGTGGGTGTTCGCCCGGGAAATCGCCCGGCACTT
This sequence comes from Pseudomonas sp. GW822-FHT03F08, assembly GCF_058801265.1. Lineage (NCBI taxonomy): Bacteria > Pseudomonadati > Pseudomonadota > Gammaproteobacteria > Pseudomonadales > Pseudomonadaceae > Pseudomonas > Pseudomonas sp. GW822-FHT03F08. Next base: position 775,109 of record NZ_JBXANC010000001.1, read on the forward strand.
CGATTTCGCCAAACACTTCAAGGTGATCTATGGCAGCGAGCTGGACGGCACCCGCACCAACAAGGTCGAGCTGATTGCCCACCTGATCGCAGAAGAAGGGCTGGATCCGGCCAATACGCTGATGATCGGTGACCGCAAGCACGACCTGATCGGCGCCCGCAGCAACGGTCTGGATGCAGCGGCAGTGGGTTATGGTTTCGGCAGCCATGAAGAGCTGAGCGCCGAGGCGCCGGCTTATCACTTCGAAACCCTGGCCGAGTTGCATCAGGCGTTTCTGCAGCGCTGATCGTCAATCGGAGCGAAGGGCGGCCAGCTCACGCAGGGCTGTCTTTCGCTTGTCAGCCGGCAATCCGCCCAGTTTCTCCACCTGTGCATAGAACTTCAGCCAATCCCCGCCCACCTGCCTGAACAAGGCTGCAAACGCCGGCACCCACTGGTCATACAGCCCGAACGGCAACAACCGCGCATTGTTCAGCGGCGCATTGACCCAGGCGTCGTAACGTTTGTCGCCGGCCCACTGGCTGTCGCGCATCGCCCGATAATCCCGGCGAAACCGTTCGAACTCGGCAGCCTTGCGTTCGCGCATGTGTTCGACGGGCATCGACTGGGCGTACAGCTTCTCCAGCCGGGTTCGGGTGTCGAGGATCAGTTGAATGAACTGATCCCGTCGTTTGAGCTGGGCATCGTTCTCTGGCGGCAAGCCACGAAACGCCCGCCACTGCCGGGTGCCTTCCTGCTCGACGAAGGTCGCGTAAGACTCGTTGAACTCGGTGTCGTCCTTCACATAGAAACGTTGGTGGCCCAGCTCATGGAAGATCAGCGTGGCCAAGCGTTCGTCACCCCAGCCCATCATCGAGTTGAGGATCGGATCATTGAACCAGCCCAGGGTCGAATAGGCCTCGACGCCGCCAATCGACACGTCCATGCCTTGCAAGCGCTGAATCGCCGCCTCGCCCCGCGCCGCACTCTGGCTGTAGTAGCCGCGATAGGCCACGCAGCCGGCAATCGGGAAGCAATGGTTTTGCGGGCTCAGGGAAAACTCCGGGGTGGCGAACACGTTCCACACCACGTATGGGCGATGGATATCGGCGTACAGGCGATAGCTCTGGTTATCCGGCAGGTGCAGGTGTTGGCTGGCGAAGTCCCGGGCCTTCTGCGACTGGGCCAGGTGGGCACGCAGTGTGGCGTCCCGGCTCGGGTCGGCGATCACCTCGGCCACTGGCTCGCGAGCCCGCAGCAATTGCAGCTGACCACAGGCCAACTGACTGTAATAGCTGACGCTGGAACAACCGTTGAGCAGCAAAAGCAATGTGCTCGGAAACAAAACCCGCAAAACGCGATCAAGTAACCCAAGGCTTGGAAACGGCCTGATCACAATAAGAAATCCCCCGGAAAGTCTGATCGCAAGACTATCCCGCCCATTGGAGCTCCGCCATGCGCATGTTGATACTGACGGGAGGCCTGCTGACGCTGGCCGGTTGTGCCGGATTCGGAATGCCTTCGCCCGACCCCACGCAAGCCTGGATCGACCTGGATACACGGCAACAGGACACGGCGCTGCAAGCGCTGGAAGTCGACAAGAAGGCTGCCGTCGACAAACGTTACTTCGAAGTACAACCCGGCAGTCATGAACTGAAGGTGCGTTACCAGTTTCCGGTGGAGGCAACCAACATCGGCCCCGACGCGGAGCCCCTGTGGCGCGATTGCCAGTTGAACGTGACATTCAAGGACTTCAACGCCGGCCAACGCTATCAGCTCCAGGCCGGCAATATCGGTTTCCGGCCGTGGGCCAAACTCTATGACCAGCAGCGCAACGTAGTCGGTCAGGGCAAACCGGCAGGCTGTCAGCGCACCTGATCGGCGTTATGCTGGATGTCCGAATTCACGGACATTCATCATGCGCAAGACGATGCTGTTACTGGTTGCCGGTGTACTCGCCGGTTGTCAGACGCCGATGCCTCCGGTCGATCCCAACATGGCCTGGGTCGAGTTCTCGACGCCGACCCCGGGCGGAAAATTGCTGATGGCCGAACGTCTCGACAAGCAGCGCCTGACTGACGGACGTTTTTTCCAGGTAACGCCCGGCAGCCATGAGTTGCTGGTGCGTTTCGATTTCGAGGCGCCTGGTGGAGGCGGCGGTCTGTTGAACGACCCCGTGGAGCGCCTGTGCTACCTGACCATCCGCTTCGACCATTTCGAAGCGGGTCAGCGTTATGTGCTGGAGGGTCGCTCCCTGATGTTTACTCCCAGTGCCCGGCTGTATAACGCCAAGCGGGAAATTGTTGCCGAGGATCGCGACACCTATTGCGCCATCTAACCTGAATCAGCGGTCGTTCTTCTGGTAGATGATGGCCTTCGTACCGTTGTCGCAAGTGCCGACGATCATGGCGACGTCGTGCTTTTCGGCTTCCTCTTTGGAGACTATCTCCAGGGTGTAGGAAGGCACGGCATTCGCCTGAATCTTGATTTCGATCTCTTGCTTGAGTTCTTCGCAATCTTTTGGCGCCGCGAAGGCCGACGTCGCCAGCACGCCACAGATAACCGCCAAGGCAAAACGTTTCATGGTTGAAGCTCCTGGGAGCAGCGCGCACGAAGATGCGCGAAAGCTGCTGTCATTTATTCGACCACATTTTTGCCTGGCGGGTTCTGATTCGGCGCAAGTCAATCAACTGACCAGTGATGCATCCAGGCTGATCTTCGCGTTCAGCACCTTCGATACCGGACATCCTTCCTTGGCCTTGTTGCTCAGTTCCTCGAATTGCGCCTGGGTGGCACCTGGGATTTTAGCTTTGAGGATCAGCTTCACGGCGGTGATCGCGAAACCGCCCTCAACCTGATCGAGGGTGACTTCGGCCTGGGTGTCGATGCTTTCGGCCTTCAGCCCGGCGTCGCCGAGGATCATCGAGAACGCCATGGAGAAACAGCCGGCATGGGCGGCGCCGATCAGTTCTTCCGGGTTGGTGCCCTTGCCGCCTTCGAAGCGGGCCTTGAAGCCGTACGGCGCTTCCCGCAGGACGCCGGTTTCGGTGGAGATCGAGCCGATGCCGGTTTTCAGGTCACCTTCCCAATGTGCGGATGCCTTCTTCACGATAGCCATGTGTGCCTCCTCAAATCGGCGCGAAACGCCGCGCCATCAGGGTTTCTGCTTGCAAGGCTTCTGAGGATAGACGCCGGGACAAAGTTCAGCTCATCTGAATCGTTGACTTTTTTAGTAGGAAATTTCGGATCGGCTATTGAAACTCGGGTATATGCCCTTATTGCACAGAACACGCTTATGAATTGGGCAGGTTTGCGTTCGCCAAGAACAAACCTGCGCCCTCAATCGGAGATGCAGGTTTATGAAGCAACTGTCCGACGTAAAGTTTTCCACCCTCGATCTGGTGCCGGTGCGCGAGAACGGTAGCCCGGCCCAGTCGCTGCGCAACTCGCTGGATCTGGCGCAGCATGTCGAAAAATTCGGCTACACCCGGTTCTGGGTCGCCGAGCACCACAACATGGACGGCATCGCCAGTTCTGCGACGTCGGTGTTGCTGGGCTATCTGGCCGGCGGCACGTCGACCATCCGCGTCGGCTCCGGCGGCGTGATGTTGCCCAACCACGCGCCGCTGGTGATTGCCGAGCAGTTCGGCACCCTTGAAAGCCTGTATCCGGGGCGGATCGACCTCGGCCTGGGCCGCGCGCCCGGCTCCGACCAGATGACCGCCCGAGCCCTGCGCCGTGAACGCTCCGGCAGTGCCGACGACTTCCCGGAAGACGTGGCCGAACTGGCGCGTTTCCTCGGCCCGCGTACGCCGGATCAGCGTGTGATCGCGATGCCGGGCACCGGCACCAACGTGCCGATCTGGCTGTTGGGTTCCAGCCTGTTCAGTGCGCAACTGGCCGGCGAGCGCGGTTTGCCCTACGCCTTTGCCTCACATTTCGCACCGCGCTTCATGCACGAGGCGATTCGCGTCTACCGCAACCACTTCAAGCCATCGGCGGTGCTCGACAAGCCGTACGTGATGCTCGGCGTGCCGCTGGTGGCCGCCGACACCGACGAGCAGGCCGATTACCTGGCGACCTCGGTGTACCAGCGAATTCTCGCGCTGATGCGTGGGCAAAGTCTGGTGCAGCGTCCGCCGGTGAAAACCATGGACGGACTGTGGCTGCCTCACGAGCGTGAGGCGGTGGGTGATTTCCTCGGTCTGGCGATGGTCGGCAGCCCGCAGAAAATCCGCGCAAAACTTGAGGTGCTGATTGAACAGACTCAGGCGGATGAGCTGATTTTCACCTGCGACCTGTACGAACACGCCGATCGCCTGCATTCCTACGAATTGCTGGCGCAGGTGATGAAGGGCTGAAGTCCGATAGTTGTGCAAAAAAGATAGCCGGGCACAAAAAAGCCGACGCATTGCGTCGGCTTTTGCATTTCAGGCGCGATCAACCGCGCTTGTAGACGATTTCCTTGGTGCCGCCCTCGCATTTGCCGACGACCTTGCCGCCAGCGGCAGCACCTTTATCGACGATTTCCAGCGAATAACCGGAGACGTGTTTCGCATCCAGTTTTGCCGCGATCGCGGCTTTCACTTCTTCACAGGGCTTGCCGGCAGCAAACGCACCACCCGCAAGGCTCAACAAACCTACTGCCAACATGAACTTCTTCATCGGTCGCACTCCCTGGTCGGATTAAAAGAGGCGGGCATCGAGCGATTTACCCGATGCGCTCACCCTGTAGCGCTTTGCCATTCCTATGGCATTCGGCCAGCGCGCAAGTTCAGAAGCGTAGACCAAACTCAGCTGCTGGCAATCCGGAACCCGACTTTCAGGGTCACTTGAAAGTGGGCGGCCTTGTTGTCCTTGATGTGGCCACGGGTATCGACCACCTCAAACCATTCCAGATGCTTGATGCTCTTGCCGGCCTCGGCCAGCGCGTTGTTGATGGCGTCTTCGATGCTGCTGGGGGACGAACCGACCAGCTCGATTTTCTTGTAGGTGTGATGGTCACTCATGGCGATCTCCTTGACGTGTGGAATTGAGCCTAGCAGCGATTTGCAGTGTTGATTTCGTTCGCTTCGGGAAAGGCGAGTTCAGATTTTCTGCACTTTCCAGAACCCGCGAAGTCCCAAACAACACACGCCACTCATCACCAATGCAGGAGAGCCACCATGGCCAACACCTCGTTACGCAAAGCCTCATTGCAAAGCATGGAAGCGGAGATCGAGAGTCTGCTCAAGTCGCTGGAAAGCCTGAAAGACGACGCTTCGGACGAGTCGCGCAAGACCCTCAAGGCGCTCAAGGGCAACGCCGAAAGTGCGCTGAAACATTCGCGCAGCCTGCTCAGCGATGCCTACGAAGAAGTCAAAGTCAAAACCCGCGAAACCGGGATCGCCACCCGTGATTATGCGCAGGAACATCCGTGGACGACTGCCGGTGTGGCGGTCGGGGCACTGGGTCTGCTGGCCGCTTATCTGCTGTTCAAGCGCGGCGAGTGATCCGCCTGGCGTAGCTCGTTCTTGAGCCATTGCGCCAGTTGCCGGGCGCGTCCGTCTGCGGCGCGCTTGGGTAGCCACAGCGCCAGTTGCGCCGGGGTTTCGCAAAAGCCCCATGGCGCGACCAGGCGCCCGGCTTTCAAGTCTTCGGCCACCAAGGGTTCCGGCGCAATCGCCACGCCCAATCCGGCGACGGCCGCTTCCAGCAAGTAATACAGATGCTCGAAACCTTGGCCCAGCTTCAATGCCTTGGCGTCGAGGCCGGTTTGCTGCGCCCAGCTCGGCCAGGCTTGCGGGCGTGAGGTTGTGTGCAGCAAGGGTTCGCCGAGCAGGGCAGTGGGCGGCGCCGATTTCAGGTGCTGGTAGCCGCTGAACAGCGGGCTCATGACCGGGCCGATGCGTTCGCTGGCCAGCTCGTAGACTTGCATGTCCGCCGGCCATGGCGGTTCGGCGAACAGCAGCAAGGCATCGAGTCCCGGGCGGCGCGGATCGAGGTCGCCTTCTCCGGCCGACAGGTGCAGACGCAAGTCCGGCAGATCGGCATTGAGCCTTCCCAGTCGCGGAATGAACCAGCGCGCCAGCAGGCTGCCGGAGCAGCCGAGCACGAACGGAGCGTCGGCGGTGCTTTGGGTCAGCTCGGCACAAACACTGCGCAAACGGTCGAACGCCTCGCCGCTGGCATCGCGCAGACGGATACCGGCATCTGTGAGTTTCAAGCCGCGACCGTCCTTGGCGAACAGGCTGACGCCCAGGTGCTCTTCAAGCACCTTGAGCTGGCGGCTGACCGCGCCGTGGGTGACATGCAGCTGCTCGGCGGCCTGGCTGACGCTGTTCAGCCGGGCGGTGGCTTCGAAGGCGCGCAGGGCGTTCAGCGGGGGAAGGTCATGGCTCATGATATCTGTGAGTTTTCCTGACAGGTTGTGGCGATCTTATCGGTTTTCAGCCTGCAAGGTCAGGGGTAGAGTGAACGCCATTGTCTTCTCGTGAAATCCGCTGGAGCGAACCATGACCCAGACTTCGAACACCTCCGATCTGCGTAACGGCCCTGACGCCAACGGCCTGTTTGGCTCGTTCGGCGGCCGTTACGTTGCCGAAACCCTGATGCCGTTGATCCTCGATCTGGCCCGCGAGTACGAAGCGGCCAAGGAAGATCCGGCGTTCAAAGAGGAATTGGCCTACTTCCAGCGCGACTACGTCGGACGTCCGAGCCCGCTGTATTTCGCCGAGCGCCTGACCGAGTTCTGCGGTGGCGCCAAGATCTACCTCAAGCGCGAAGAGCTGAACCACACCGGCGCGCACAAGATCAACAACTGCATCGGCCAGATCCTGCTGGCGCGGCGCATGGGCAAGAAACGCATCATCGCCGAGACCGGCGCCGGCATGCACGGCGTGGCGACGGCCACCGTGGCTGCGCGCTTTGGCCTGGATTGCGTGATCTACATGGGCACCACTGACATCGAACGTCAGCAGGCCAACGTGTTCCGCATGAAGCTGCTGGGCGCCGAGGTGATCCCGGTGGTCGCCGGCACCGGCACCCTGAAAGACGCGATGAACGAAGCGCTGCGTGACTGGGTGACCAACGTCGACAGCACCTTCTACCTGATCGGCACCGTGGCCGGCCCGCATCCTTACCCAGCTATGGTTCGCGACTTCCAGGCGGTGATTGGCAAGGAAACCCGCGAGCAGCTGCAAGCTCAGGAAGGTCGCCTGCCGGACAGCCTGGTGGCGTGCATCGGCGGCGGTTCCAACGCCATGGGCCTGTTCCACCCGTTCCTCGACGACAAGAGCGTGGAAATCATCGGCGTCGAAGCCGCCGGTTACGGCATCGAGACCGGCAAGCACGCGGCCAGCCTCAACGGCGGCGTACCGGGTGTGTTGCACGGCAACCGTACCTTCCTGCTGCAGGACGACGATGGCCAGATCATCGACGCCCACTCGATTTCCGCCGGCCTCGACTATCCGGGCATTGGCCCGGAACACGCGTGGTTGCATGACATCGGCCGCGTCCAGTACACCTCGGTGACCGACGACGAAGCCCTTGCGGCATTCCACCAGTGCTGCCGTCTGGAAGGGATCATTCCGGCACTGGAAAGCGCCCATGCCCTGGCTGAAGTATTCAAACGCGCGCCGAAGCTGCCGAAGGATCACCTGATGGTGGTCAACCTGTCCGGCCGCGGTGACAAAGACATGCAGACCGTCATGCACCACATGGAAACTTCCAAGCAGGAGAAACACTGATGAGCCGCCTGCAAACCCGCTTTGCCGAACTCAAGGAACAGAACCGCGCCGCACTGGTGACCTTCGTCACCGCCGGTGATCCGGATTACGACACTTCGCTGGCGATCCTCAAGGGCCTGCCGAAAGCCGGTGCCGACGTGATCGAGCTGGGTATGCCGTTCACCGACCCGATGGCCGACGGTCCGGCGATCCAACTGGCGAACATCCGTGCCTTGGGGGCCAAACAGAACCTGATCAAAACCCTGCAGATGGTCCGCGAGTTCCGCAAGGACAACAGCGACACGCCGCTGGTGCTGATGGGTTACTTCAACCCAATCCACAAATTTGGAGTCGAGCGCTTCATCGCTGAAGCCAAAGAGGCCGGCGTTGACGGCCTGATCGTGGTCGACATGCCGCCGGAGCACAACTCGGAGCTGTGCGACCCGGCCCAGGCTGCAGGCATCGACTTCATCCGCCTGACTACGCCCACCACTGATGATGCACGTCTGCCGAAAGTGTTGAACGGCAGCTCCGGGTTCGTTTACTACGTGTCGGTCGCCGGTGTGACCGGTGCCGGTGCGGCGACTCTGGAACACGTCGAGGAAGCGGTGGCGCGTCTGCGTCGTCATACCGACCTGCCGATCAGCATCGGTTTCGGTATCCGTACGCCGGAGCAGGCTGCGTCCATCGCGCGTCTGGCCGATGGCGTGGTGGTGGGGTCGGCGCTGATCGATCACATCGCCAACGCGACCACGCCGGACCAGGCCATCGACGGCGTACTGAGCCTGTGTTCGGCACTGTCCGAAGGCGTGCGTAAGGCCCGCGTCAGCTGAAGGTAAAGTTCCTGATACAGAGGAATTAGCACCTCGCGGCACAGACTAATCAAGCAAGACCGAGGGATTCAGAACCACGTTCTGAGTCCCTTTTTGCTGTTAGTGCAGTGAGGAAAATCCATGAAAATGCCGAAACGTCTGATTGCCAGTCTGGGCGTGCTGATGATCAGCGCGACGCCGCTGCTGGCCAGCGCTGACCCACGCGACGATCACGACCACGGCGGCCCGCAACAGGGTCAGTACGACAATCGCGGTGGCGATCACCATGATTGGCAAAGCAGCCACCGTGGCGGCCCGCCACCACACGACTTCGGGCCGGTGCGTCAGGTGATTCGTGACAATCACGGCTACTTCGTTCGCGGTGCACCTCCGCCTCCGGGTATTCGCCTGGAACGCGGCCGGCCGTTGCCGCACGGCTATTACGGCGAGCGGCTGGATGCCCGGGCGTTGGGACGTTTGCCGGTGTATCCGGGCTATGAATGGCGTCGGGCCGGTGGCGATATCGTGTTGATCGCGATCGGTACCGGGATCGTCTACGAAGTGTTGGATGGTGTTCTGTACTGATTTGCAGGCAATAAAAAAGACCGCAGCCTTTCGCAGGCTGCGGTCTTTTGTTTTTCAGGGGAGTGGTTTTTCAGGGCAGATCCAGGCCGCCCGAGGCTTTGTGCAGTTTGCGCAAATGCTCGCCGATCTGCTTCACGTTGGCCTCGTTGGCTGCAATCTCCGCTGCCCGCTTCGGTTCCAGCAGCGCTCGCACTTCCTTGTCCAGATCACCGCTCAGCACCAGTAGCTGTTTCTGGCGCTGACTGCTTTCGGCTTCCAGTCGGCTGAACTCGCTGGGTTGTGGCAGGCCATAACCACGAGAGTCGAGCAGTTCTGCCGGGCGACTGAGGAAGCCGCTGTTGGCGAGGATCTGCTGCAACGTTGCGTTGGCCTTGTCCATGCCGCCGTTTTCCAGTTCCCGGGCACCGAGGTAGCGTTGCTTGACCTCATCCTGGGCCAGCAGCAACTGGCGACGGAAGCTTGCCTGCTCCAACAGCAGCAATGCGGCGCTGGTACGCAGGTCCGCGCGTTCGAACCATGGCCGCCGCTCTTCGGCAGACAGCGACAGCCATTCCTCGACGCTGGTCTGCTTGATCGGCAATTGCTTCTTCAGCACCTCGAACATTGCCTGATAGCGATCGCGGAACGAGTCGAAGCGGTAACCCAGGCGCAACGCCTCTTTGGGATTGTCGAGCACGCTGGTATCCGCCAGGCCCCGGCCCTTGAGCACTTCCAGCAAGCCGTTGGGCATGATGCTGTCGAGGCCGGTGAGCTGCGCATTGTTGCTACCGCTGCGCAGCAGTTTCAGGCTCTCCACCGCGCAGTTGTTGGACAGGAAGAAGTAGTTGCCGTCGTAGCTCCAGTGCATTTCGGCGGCGTGTTCGACGACGTCTTCGATCTCGCTGCGGGACAGGTTCAGCGGCACCGAGGCGAGGCTGCGCAGTTCGGTCTTGGTGTATTCGTCGATCACCTGCGCCAACGGCAGGACGAACAGACGCGAAGGGTATTTTCCGACCAGTCCGTCCCAGCTCGACAGCTGCACATCGCCGACGAATGCGCGGTAGGACAGCACCAGATGCTGGTCCAGATCCAGTCTGCAATCCGGTCCGCGTGGCCGGCCCGGGGCGCAGATCACCAGGCGCAACATGCTGTGCCCCCAGCGGCTGACCCAGTTCTGGTTCGCTTCGGCCAGCAGGTAGTCGATGGCGTAGACCCGCTCCGGATCGACCTGGCCCAGCGGCTGTTTGGCAAAGTCGTTGCCGGCATTGAGGAAGGCAAAGGATTTGGCGCAGGTGTCCTTTTCCGGCGGCGCCCAGCCAAAGTGTTCCTGGTAATAGCGGTACAGCGCGGGCCGGCGGCAGGCGTAGCTCGGGTCGAGGAGGAAATACTCCATGTTGACCGCGACGAACTCCTTCGGACTGGAGACCTCGTACAGGTCCGGGCTGCGGGCGATCTGCCGGTTGTGCTGTTCACGTTCGCCACGGCGGCCGACGTATTGCTGCCAGCCGGCGAGATCGAGCAGGCGCGGGTCATCGCTGAGGGTGAAGCGCCGGTCATTCTGACCCCGACACTCATCCGGCAGGCCGATCAGCCCGGCACTGTTATTGCGGCGCGTGCAGCGCTGGATCAGCGTGCGTTCGGCGGCCGGCCACAGGCGTGCGCGGTCGTAGATATGGGTGATTTCGTGCAGCACCGTGGCCAGCAGTTCCTGCCGCACGGTGCCGTGGGGGCGATTGGTTTTTTGCGTGGCCGCGCTGCCGTCGGTGAGACTGGCGAGCAGTCTGCGGTTCAGGTCCAGCTCGGAGACGAGCGTCGCCTGGCCATAGGCATTGGCGGGCATGTCGTCGGTCCAGCCGACATCGATGCGTCGATCCAGGCGTTCGATGAAGCTGGGCGGCAGTTTCTGCATCGCTTCATCGAGCAACGCCTGGCTGGCCTGTTGTTGGGCGGGGCTCAGGCCGTCGGTCTTGAGCCGCAGTTGCAGGCTGGCGTGGGCGTTGCTGCCGATCAGCAGCAGCGCCCCGGCCAGCAGCCAGGCGCTGAGAGACTTCACAATGCGAGGATGGCTTCGGCGAGTACCTGATCACTGGCGTCGCGGGCTTCCGGCACGCGGGTGCGCAGGGTGTTGAGGGCGGCTTCCAGGTGCGCGCCACGGATATCACCGTTGCTGGCGACGAAGCTGGCGGCGTCATCGTGGGCTTCGCGGATGATTTTCGAATCGCGGATCGAAGTGGTGGTATCGGAAGTGAAATCGATGGTGCGCTGGGAGGCACGAACGATGATGTTACTGGTGGCTACCAGGGTGTGCGCCTGGGCCATATCGGCCAACAACAACAGGCCAAGGGCGGCAGCAATCAGCGGGCTACGCATGGAACGACTCCGGAGGGGGCAAGAATAACTATTGGACGAGAATTGCCTGTGCCAGTTCAAGGTCGCTTACATGAAGTTTTGGCCGGGATTTGCGCAGGTAATGCAACGCGGATTCCAGCTGAGCGCCTCGCAACTGGCCGTCACTGGCAACGAATGCCGCCGCATCGTCGTGGGCGGCGAGCAGCAGTTTACGGTCGAAAGGCGCGGAAGACACCATGCTGGTGGCGTAACCGCTGACAACGGTGTTTTGCGTCGAGACGTCAAAGGCATCGACCGAGGTCGTCCAGCAGACAGTGACCAGAACAGAAGGGATAAGCAGATTTGAAAGAAAACGCATGAGTCTCAGGAGCTGTTAGCGAGCCCCAAGGCTAGCGCAATGCCCGGTCTAGAGCCAGCGGCGAAACATCGGGACACGACGGGCGTGTCCCTTCCAGCAATGCCGGCTCAGATCGCCAGAATGGCTTGTGCCAGTTGTGCGTCGGTCGCATTCAGTTGCGGGGCCTGATGGCGGATGAGGTCCAGAGCACTCTCCAGCTTCACGCCGCGGATCTGGCCTTCGCTGGCAACGAAGCTGGCAGCGTCGTCACGGGCAGCGATCACGACTTTGTTGTCACGCAGCGAAGAACTGACGTCGGAAGTCGCGTCCGAAGAGGACTTCAGCGCGCCAACAACGGCGTCGGTGGTCACGATGAAGCTGGTAGCGCTGGCATTGGCAGCCACGGCCAGCAGGGCGGCAGCGCTGAGCAGGCGAAGACGGGACATGGTGTAACTCCTCTGGAAATATCGTATTGAGAGGTGGCTTGGTGTCTGGGAAGTCAGACGCCAGTCGCACGGCATTCGCCACGTTCTGCCCGGATATTAGGCCTGTGTGGGAGGTTTCGCACAGAGGGCAAAATGCTAGCGCCAGAAGGGTTTCTCCAGTTCGTTCTGCCGATCGGCGTGGCTGAGACCCAGATCGGCGAGATCCCGCCCATCGAGTTGAGCCAGCAGGCGCCGCGTCCTGGCGCGCTCCAGACCTTGCCAGAAACCCCTGAATAGCCGTCGAAGGAGACCGAAGCGAGGAGAGCGTTCGACCGCGACTGCTGAAACATCCTGTAAGTGATTCATGACGTCTTCCTTTTGCCGATGGAGGCGGAAGGTCATGTTGAGCCGAATGCAATGAGCACGGCAGATACACCACAGTGAAATTGTACTGGTTCAGTTTTTGAAAAAGTTAAACTGTACTTGTCTGCGATGCAGGCACCTGTACCGCATGTTTTCCGACGCCAAAACGACAAGACCCGTCGCGGTTTCCCGCGACGGGTCTTGTGTGTTCAATTCGGGTTGCTGGCGGTGGGTCTAACGACCAGAGCCAGCGACGCTACTTAGCGCCAGAACGGCTTGCTCAGCTCTTCGTAGCGTTGTGCTTCGCTAATCCCGGCGTCAGCCAGCAGACGCGAATCCAGGCGAGCCAGTTGGTGGCGGCTGGAGATGCGGCGCTGCCACAGCATCAGGTTGGCGATAACGCGCAGAGGCAGGGAAGCCTGGGTTTTTGCAGCTTTGTCTTCGAAGAACAGTTCGGAACTGAGTGTACGTTCCATGGTTGACATCCTTCCGCTTGTGGCGGGATTAGGTAGTGGTTTAACTGGTGCCTATGATCCTCTCGTTTGGCCAGACTCTCTAGATACAGTTCACTTGTATTGTGAGTGACCAGTTAACTGTTTATGGGGGGTGTACGGGTCAAAATTGCGCAAACTGTACCTGTCTGCGCCTATTTGGTGCATTTTTGCTCAATTCGGTGATTCGAGTAGGCAAAAGCCTTAGGAAAAGACCGGTACAGCAGTACAGTTTTTGACGGTAATGGAAGTTTTCAGAATCCCGCTGACGAAACTGTGTTTGCGCCAGCGGAAAATCTGTGCGGATTACGCCTTCAGCATGCGCCCGGTTTCTTCCAGATTGATGTGCCAGCTCAGAGCATCACGCAAGATGTGCGGGGTGTGGCCGCCGATGGCGCAGGCTGCTGTGAAGTAGTCGTTCAGCGCCTGGCGGTAGTCCGGGTGCACACAGTTGTCGATGATGACCCGGGCGCGTTCACGTGGCGCCAGGCCGCGCAGGTCGGCCAGACCGACCTCGGTCACCAGGATGTCGACGTCATGTTCGGTATGGTCGACGTGGCTGACCATCGGCACTACGCTGGAAATCGCGCCGCCCTTGGCGATCGACTTGGTCACGAACACCGCCAAGTGTGCGTTGCGCGCGAAGTCACCCGAACCGCCAATGCCGTTCATCATCCGCGTGCCGCAGACGTGGGTGGAGTTGACGTTGCCATAGATGTCGAACTCGAGCGCCGTGTTGATACCGATGATGCCCAGGCGCCGAACCACTTCCGGATGGTTCGAGATCTCTTGCGGGCGCAGCACCAGTTTGTCCTTGTACTTCTCAAGGTTGCCGAACACGTCGCTGTTGCGCCGCTCCGACAGCGTGATCGAGCTGCCCGAGGCGAAGCTCAGCTTGCCCGCATCGATCAGGTCGAAAGTCGAGTCCTGCAGCACTTCGGAGTACATGGTCAGGTCTTCGAACGGCGAGTCGATCAACCCACACATCACCGCGTTGGCAATGTTGCCGATCCCGGCCTGTAACGGGCCGAGCTTGTTGGTCATGCGTCCGGCATCGACTTCCTGCTTGAAGAAGGTGATCAGGTGATCGGCGATGGCCTTGGTGTCGACATCCGGCGCCGACACGGTGGACGGCGAATCCGACTGCTGGGTGATCACGATCGCGACGATCTTCTCCGGAGGGATCGGGATCGCGGTGCTGCCAATACGGTCGTCGACTTTTACCAGCGGGATGGGCGTGCGGGTCGGGCGATAGGTCGGGATATAGATGTCATGCAGACCTTCGAGGTTGGCGTTGTGTGCCAGGTTGATCTCGACGATCACGTGTTTGGCGAAGATTGCGAAGCTCGCCGAGTTGCCCACCGAGGTGGTCGGCACGATGTGGCCCTGTTCGGTAATGGCCACGGCTTCGATCACGGCGATGTCCGGCAGTTTCAGTTGCTGGTTGCGCAGTTGCTCGACGGTCTCCGACAGGTGCTGGTCGATGAACATCACTTCGCCGGCGTTGATCGCCTTGCGCAAGGTGCTGTCGACCTGGAACGGCATGCGCCGGGACAGGACGCCGGCCTCGGTCAGTTGCTTGTCGAGGTCGTTGCCCAGGCTGGCACCGGTCATCAGGCTGATCTTCAGCGGCGTGACCTTGGCTCGCTCGGCCAGTGCATGGGGAACGGCCTTGGCTTCGCCGGCGCGGGTGAAGCCGCTCATGCCGACGGTCATGCCGTCCTCGATCAGCGCAGCAGCGTCGGCGGCGCTCATCACTTTATCCAACAACGAAGGCAGGCGAATACGGTCACGGTACATGGATTATTTTCTCGGGCAGCGAGTAGCAGGATGCGCAGTCTAGTGAATTTCGCGGGCGCCTGTCCCGCTACCAAGGTCGCAAACGAGGCGTCTATTCAGCGGGTTTCAAGTAAAACACCGTTACCGGATCTGCAACAACGCGGCAAATTGTCCGACGTTTTTCGCAAACAAAAACGCCCCGACAAGTCGGGGCGTCCGGGGAAGCAGCGCGCGAGTTACTCGACCGCTTTGACCATGTCTTCGATGACTTTCTTCGCGTCGCCGAAGACCATCATGGTCTTGTCCAGGTAGAACAGTTCGTTGTCCAGACCGGCATAGCCGCTGGCCATCGAGCGCTTGTTGACGATGATGGTCTTGGCCTTGAACGCTTCGAGGATCGGCATGCCGGCAATCGGCGATTTCGGATCGTTCTTGGCAGCGGGGTTGACCACGTCGTTGGCGCCGAGCACCAGCACCACGTCGGCCTGGCCGAACTCGGAGTTGATGTCTTCCATCTCGAACACCTGGTCGTACGGCACTTCGGCCTCGGCCAGCAGTACGTTCATGTGTCCGGGCATCCGACCGGCCACCGGGTGAATCGCGTACTTCACGGTCACGCCATGGTGGGTCAGCTTCTCGGTCAGCTCCTTCAGCGCATGCTGCGCACGGGCCACCGCCAGACCGTAACCTGGCACGATGATCACGGTGTCGGCGTTGGTCAGCAGGAAGGTCGCGTCATCAGCCGAACCGGATTTCACCGGACGGGCTTCCTTCTCACCGGCAGGGCCGGCGTCTGCTGTATTGCCGAAACCGCCGAGCAGTACATTAAAGAAGGAACGGTTCATCGCCTTGCACATGATGTACGAGAGGATCGCACCGCTCGAACCCACCAGGGAGCCGGCAATGATCAGCATCGAGTTGTTCAGCGAGAAACCGATACCCGCCGCCGCCCAGCCGGAATAACTGTTGAGCATCGACACCACGACCGGCATGTCGGCGCCGCCGATCGGGATGATGATCAGCACGCCCATGATGAAGGCCAAGGCCAGCATCAATGCGAATGCGGCGAGGTTGCCGGTCAGCATGAAGGTGATGCCGAGGATCAGCGTCGCCAGACCCAGTACCGCGTTCAGCTTGTGCTGACCGCTGAACTGTACCGGTGCGCCCTGGAACAGACGGAACTTGTACTTGCCCGACAGCTTGCCGAACGCGATCACCGAACCGGAGAAGGTGATGGCACCAATGGCTGCGCCGAGGAACAGCTCCAGACGGTTGCCCGCCGGGATCGAGTCGCCCAGTTGCTTGACGATGCCCAGCGACTGCGGCTCGACCACCGCAGCAATGGCGATGAACACCGCTGCCAGACCGATCATGCTGTGCATGAAGGCGACCAGTTCCGGCATCTTGGTCATTTCAACGCGCTTGGCCATGATCGAACCGGCGGTGCCGCCGACCAGCAGGCCGACGATCACGTAGCCGATGCCTGCGGTGGCTAGCTCAGCCCCGAGCTTATAGATAAGGCCGACGGTGGTAAGGATCGCCAACGCCATGCCGAGCATGCCGAACAGGTTGCCGCGACGCGACGTGGTCGGGTGCGACAGACCCTTGAGGGCCTGGATGAAGCAGATCGACGCGATCAGGTAGAGCGTCGTGACGAGGTTCATGCTCATTACTTAGGCGCCTCTTCTTTTACTTTCGGGGCTTTCTTCTTGAACATCTCAAGCATGCGGCGGGTCACCAGGAAGCCACCGAACACGTTGACCGCTGCCAGTGCCACGGCGAGGGTGCCCATGGTCTTGCCCAGCGGGGTGACGGTCAGTGCGGCGGCGAGCATGGCACCGACGATCACGATCGCCGAAATGGCGTTGGTCACCGCCATCAGCGGCGTGTGCAGCGCGGGTGTAACGTTCCAGACCACGTGGTAACCGACATAAATCGCCAGCACGAAGATGATCAGGTTGTAGATACCGGGGGAGATAAGCTCTTCCATCGTCTGAATCCCTGCTTAGGCGTTTTTGCGGATGACTTGGCCGTCGCGGCACATCAGGCACGCGGCGACGATGTCGTCTTCGAGGTTCACTTCGAACTGGCCTTCTTTGGTGAAGACCAGCTTCAGGAAGTCCAGCAGGTTGCGTGCGTACAGTGCTGAGGCATCTGCCGCGACTTCACCGGCGAGGTTGGTCGGGCCGACGATGGTCACCCCGTTCTCGATCACGACCTGATCGGCCACGGTCAGCGGGCAGTTGCCGCCCTGGGCTGCAGCGAGGTCGATGACCACCGAGCCGGGTTTCATCTGCGCCACGGTGTCCGCGCTCAACAGTGTTGGAGCCTTGCGACCCGGGATCAGTGCGGTGGTGATGACAATGTCAGCCTGCTTCGCGCGTTCGTGCACGGCCTGGGCCTGACGCTGCATCCAGCTCGCCGGCATCGGGCGGGCGTAACCGCCGACGCCGACCGCGCATTCGCGTTCTTCATCGGTCTCGTAAGGCACGTCGACGAATTTGGCGCCGAGGGATTCGATCTGTTCCTTCACGGCCGGACGTACGTCGGACGCTTCGATGACGGCACCCAGACGTTTCGCCGTGGCAATCGCCTGCAACCCGGCCACACCGGCACCCAGAATCAGCACGCGCGCCGCTTTCACGGTGCCCGCAGCGGTCATCAGCATCGGCATGAAGCGCGGATAGTAGTGAGCGGCCAGCAGCACGGCCTTATAGCCGGCAATGTTCGCCTGGGACGACAACACGTCGAGGCTCTGGGCCCGGGAGGTACGTGGCGCCGCTTCCAGGGCGAACGCGGTAATCCCGCACTCGGCCATCTTCGCGATGGTGTCGTTGTTGAACGGGTTGAGCATGCCCACCAGCACCGTTCCGCGCTTGATCAGCGTCAGTTCGGCATCGCTTGGCGCGACCACTTTGAGAATCAGCTCGGCGCCAAACGCGTCATTGGCACTGCCAATGGTTGCGCCTGCCGCTTCATAGGCACTGTCGACAACGCTGGCTTTAACGCCGGCGCCGGTTTGCACAGTGACCTTATGACCTTGGCTGATCAGCTTTTTAATGGTTTCCGGGGTTGCAGCAACCCGTGTTTCACCGGTCTGGGTTTCGAGAGGAACACCAATGTGCACGTCAAATCTCCTGCGTGATCTTATTGAGTAAACCCATGCACTACGGATGGTGCGACTGGGGCGGCCGATCAGCACGATCCCGCCAAATCAGGGCGGGGCGCGGCATTTTGCAGGCGAAGTTTATGCCCTTCAAGGGATTATGACGGGTGACGGAAAATTAACTACAAGTCATCCCGTGACCGAATGTCGCAGATGGCTGGCTGAATCCCTTGCAGGCCGTGCCTTGCAAGGAGTGTGGATGAATTTGAAGAATTTTCTCATCGGTGACGTGAATAGGTCGTAATGAGTCGCGAATGAAGGCTCAAAGCCACGTCGCCAGCCGCTTGTGGGACGTCTGTACGACTTTCGGATACAGTCTGTCGATTTGCGACAAATAGTTATATCTGTAGGGCTTTGAATATCCTGACTACGGGGTTAGTAATCGCTGAAAGCCTTTATCCTTCTAGGTTGTAGCTGTGTGCCTGGTTCACCAGCCAATCGCGAAATGCCTTGAGTGACGCGGATTCGACCTTTCGCTCCGGAATCATCAGGTAATACGCCTTGATGCTGGAGAGTGCGTTCGGGTTGGCAATTACCAAGCGTTTCTCGGCCAGTTCACGTTGAATCAGGAACGGTGGGATCAGCGCGATACCCATGTCGTGCATGGCCGCTTGGGCCAGCATGGAGAATAGCTCGTAGCGTGGGCCTGTCATGTCGCGGGGAATGTTCAGGTGCTGCGAGTTGAACCACTGCCGCCAGGCGTAGGGGCGGGTGGTTTGCTGGAGCAGCGGCAGATCGGCGATCTCTTCGGGCGTGAGACTGTTCTTGCTGCCGAGTAGGGCGGGACTGCACACCGGCATCGGATTTTCACCCATCAATCGGTGGGATTCAGTCCCCGACCAATCGGCATCGCCGAAATAGATGGCGGCATCGAAGTCGGTGTCTGCAAACAGGAACGGGCGGGTACGGTTGGTCAGGTTGACCGTTACTTCGGGGTGCTTGAGCTGGAAGTCCTTCAGTCTTGGCAGCAGCCATTGCGTGCCGAAGGTGGGCACCACAGCGAGCTCGATCACATTGGTACCTTGCTGCCCCATCACCGAGAGGGTGTCGCGCTCCACGGCGTCGAGTTGAGTGGCAACCCGGCGGCTGTAGGAAAGACCTGCTTCCGTCAGCTTCACCCCGCGACGGGAGCGTCGGAACAGTTCGACGCTGAGGAAGTCCTCGAGGCTGGCGATCTGTCGGCAAATGGCGCCCTGGGTGAGAGAAAGTTCTTCGGCGGCCTTGGTAAAGCTCTCGTGACGGGCGGCGGCTTCAAAGCTGATCAGGGCGGTGGTGCTGGGTATCTTGCGGCGCATGTACGTCAACCTCACTAATACATCGCTCAATCGGCATTTCGCGACGTTTCGGAGTGAGAAATTAGCACAACAGGATGCGAAATCCTCGTTTGCCGGGATGACGAAGCGGGCCTAGGATCAATGCCACGTTAATTCACCCGATTTGCGAGGACTCACTCATGGGCGGTAAAGCTAGCTTCAACTGGATCGATCCACTGCTGCTGGATCAACAGCTGACTGAAGAAGAACGCATGATCCGCGACACTGCCGAGCAATTCGCCCAGCAGAGCCTCGCGCCGCGCGTGCTCGAAGCCTTCCGCCATGAGAAGACTGACCCGGCGATCTTCCGTGAGATGGGTGAGGTCGGCCTGTTGGGCGCGACCATCCCCGAGCAGTACGGTGGCAGCGGTCTCAACTATGTCAGCTACGGCCTGATTGCTCGTGAAGTCGAGCGCGTCGACTCTGGCTACCGTTCGATGATGAGCGTGCAGTCTTCGCTGGTCATGGTGCCGATCAACGAGTTTGGTACCGAAGCACAGAAGCAGAAGTACCTGCCGAAACTGGCTTCCGGCGAATGGATCGGCTGCTTCGGTCTGACCGAGCCGAACCACGGTTCCGACCCGGGCGCGATGATTACTCGTGCACGCAAAGTGGAAGGCGGCTACAGCCTGACCGGCGCCAAGATGTGGATCACCAACAGCCCGATCGCTGATGTGTTCGTGGTCTGGGCCAAGGACGACGCTGGGGACATCCGCGGCTTCGTGCTGGAGAAGGGCTGGAAAGGCCTGAGCGCTCCGGCGATTCACGGCAAGGTCGGCCTGCGAGCCTCGATCACTGGCGAAATCGTCATGGATAACGTGTTCGTGCCGGAAGAGAACATCTTCCCGGACGTGCGTGGCCTGAAAGGTCCGTTCACCTGCCTCAACTCTGCACGTTATGGCATCTCCTGGGGCGCGCTGGGCGCGGCGGAGTTCTGCTGGCACACCGCTCGCCAGTACACCCTGGACCGTCAACAGTTCGGCCGTCCGTTGGCTGCGACTCAGTTGATCCAGAAGAAGCTCGCGGACATGCAAACCGAGATCACTCTGGCGCTGCAAGGCTGCCTGCGTCTGGGTCGCATGAAAGATGAAGGCACCGCTGCGGTTGAAATCACTTCGATCATGAAGCGCAACTCTTGCGGCAAGTCTCTGGATATCGCTCGTATGGCGCGTGACATGTTGGGCGGTAACGGGATCTCCGATGAGTTCGGGGTGGCCCGTCACCTGGTCAACCTGGAAGTGGTGAATACCTATGAAGGTACTCACGACGTTCATGCGCTGATCCTCGGTCGTGCACAGACCGGCCTGCAGGCGTTCTATTAATAGGAGAGCGACCATGGGCGCGCTGTCGCATCTGCGGGTACTGGATTTGTCGCGAGTGCTGGCCGGCCCATGGGCCGGGCAGATTCTTGCCGACCTTGGGGCGGAAGTGATCAAGGTCGAGCGCCCGGGCAATGGTGATGACACTCGTGCCTGGGGGCCGCCCTTTCTAAAAGACGCTTACGGCGAGAATACGTCGGAGGCGGCGTATTACCTGTCGGCCAACCGCAACAAACAATCGGTGACGATCGACTTCACGCGTCCCGAAGGTCAGAAACTTGTACGGGAGCTGGCAGCCAAGTCGGACATCCTGATCGAGAACTTCAAGGTCGGTGGGTTGGCGGCTTATGGTCTGGACTATGAGTCGCTGAAGGCGATCAATCCGGATCTGATCTATTGCTCGATCACTGGATTTGGCCAGACCGGGCCGTATGCCAAGCGCGCGGGTTATGACTTCATGATTCAGGGGCTCGGCGGGCTGATGAGCCTCACCGGGCGACCTGAAGGTTATGAGGGCGCCGGGCCGGTGAAGGTGGGTGTGGCGCTCACGGATATTCTGACCGGTCTGTATTCGACTGTGGCGATCCTGGCGGCACTGGCTCATCGTGATCACGATGGCGGCGGTCAGCACATCGATATGGCGTTGCTGGATGTGCAGGTGGCATGTCTGGCTAACCAGGCGATGAATTACCTGACGACGGGCAATGCACCAAAACGGCTGGGGAATGCGCATCCGAATATTGTGCCGTACCAGGATTTTCCTACGGCCGATGGCGACTTCATTCTTACCGTGGGCAATGACGGGCAGTTCCGCAAATTTGCCGAGGTGGCCGGGCAGCCGCAGTGGGCGGATGATCCGCGTTTCGCGACTAATAAGCTGCGGGTGGCGAACCGGGCGGTGCTGATTCCACTGATCCGCCAGGCGACGGTCTTCAAGACGACCGCCGAGTGGGTGGCTCAACTGGAGCAGGCGGGTGTGCCGTGCGGGCCGATCAATGATCTGTCGCAGGTGTTTGAGGACCCGCAGGTGAAATCCCGTGGGCTGGCGATTGAGCTGCCACATGCTCTGGCGGGGATGGTGCCGCAGGTGGCCAGTCCGATTCGGTTGTCTCGGACTCCTGTTGAGTACCGTCGTGCGCCTCCTTTGCTGGGCGAACATACGCTGGAGGTTTTGCAGCGAGTGCTGGGCTTGGGGGCTGGGGCGGTGGCTGCGATGAAAGAGGATGGGGTGCTTTGATGGCTTCCTCTATATAGAAGGGGTGGTATCTCTTTCTTCTATATAGAGGGAATCGGGTGCTTTTTTGACCTGTCGGCAAGTTATTGAAAGAAAAGCGTAATTAAGAGTTGACGGCAGATTCTGGAGGCCTATAATTCGCCCCACTTCCGGCGCAGTCGAAACGGAAAACTCCTTGAAACTCAA